>CANFKC010000027.1 GCA_947447265.1 Chitinophagaceae bacterium | reverse complement strand
CCTCTTCCCATTCCGAACAGAGAAGTTAAGCCCCCCATGGCCGATGGTACTGCACAACAATGCGGGAGAGTAGGTAGTTGCCATATTCTTTTAAAAGTCCTTCACGTTTACGTGAGGGACTTTTTTTATGCGCTCAATCGGGCCGATGCTACTGCACAATCCCAACCGGAGGTCGGGACGGGAGAGTAGGTAGTTGCCATATTCTTTTAAAAGTCCTTCACGTTTACGTGAAGGACTTTTTGCTTTTACACTAGTTCCTCCCCCCAGGTGCTGCGACAACCATATTCTTTTAAACGCCTCAACGTAAGTTGGGACGTTTTTGTTTACGAAAAGGTAGTCGATGTTGGATCTAGACGTTAGATTTGCGCATCCGTTTTCACGAATTGCTGGAGCTCGGCGTATTTCCTGGTTGGGAATTCATTATGCCATCTTCTTTTATATTCTTCTATACTATATTCTTGCAGCAAAGTATGTAGTGCATTAATGAATTGATTGTTGAGTTGCTTTAGTTTACACGCAGTAATGAACAATGTCGTGCTTTTGTGGATTACATCTTTCAACGGCATATCTGTCCACCGCTCGGTTTCGTATATTTTTATCGTGACAATTTCGGGTGATTTACGCTCGAAAAGTATATAATATCCTCCTGGTTCGCTGAAGAGAGTACATTCTGTTGTTTGAATTCCTTTGTTGAGTAACAGAATAGCAGTAACTAGCCTTTCTATCCCATCAAAAATATGAGATATGCGGAGCGTCTCTTCGTTTTCAGCATCGCGGAGGGTCAAATAAGCCCAGCCACCCTCTGATATTTCTATTGTGAGTAGTATTTTATCAAAGTCTGGGTTGTTTCTAGCTAACATGCTTTGTTAAAGTTGGATGCTGTATGTGGCAAGTTACTATTAGTTTGCTGTTTTCTGCGAATCTCCCTGCGCTTTCCAATTCGGCTGAATTATTTCATTGTCTCAATTTATGGTTGTTGGCACGGATTTTGTTAAAGAAATCATAACCGAACACCTTTCTCATGCAAAAGTTATCTACTTCTATACTGGCAATATTGTTTTCATTTACAGTCGCCGCTCAAAATTCCACTGAATTCCAACTCAAGGCTAGCAATAGTTCCTGGGTAATAAAAGGAAAAGTGCTCCCGTGGACGGCTTTTATTTGTTCTGGGGTAAATTACACAGTCGGTATAGAATACGGTTTCAATAAGATGAACTCGATTGGTGTCGATTTTGTCTATAACGATTATAGTTTCACGCACGAGGTTTACGATTCACTTGCGCATCAGGAAAAGCCAGGGCCAAGAAAATTCAGCGTTAACCGCGGGTATTTCCTCAATTACAGAAGATATATGTCCATGGAAGGAACGTGGGTTAAGAAAAAACTAGATAAAGTTTTACCTTCTGGTACCTTAACATATATTTCGCCCTTCCTGCGCTATGGCAAAAATGATTACCATTATCAGGAAGGGTATACTACTTCTCAGATTAAATATGATGAATGGCAGTATTCTTCCGGCATTTTGGTAGGTTTGGTAACAGGTTATTTTGATATTAATGCTGGTCCCTTTTACAAGCAGACGTACATACAGGATGTTCAGATGAATCAGACATCAGTTACCTATAGCCGGGAGAAATCAGGCTTTGGTTTCAGGGTAGGTGTTAATTTATACCTCATCGTAAAAAAGAAGGGAAATCATTGCCTTTCTAAGTACGCTGAAGTGCAGCGTAAATGTATCTGATTTGTAAGTGGGTTATTCGAGGGTAAACCTGATGGGTTGATTGTAGTATACTTTTACAGGTTTGCCATTAACTAAACCTGGCTTCCATTTCGGCATTTCCGAAATTACCTGTATTGCCGCCTCATCTATCAAGGGGTGCACACCCTTTAGTATCACAATATCATTAATGCTACCATCTTCGTAGACAATGAATTTTACTATTACCCTGCCGATTATTCCTTTTTCGCGTGCCTGATCAGGATAATGTAAGTGTTCCCCCAGATACTCGCCTACATTATATGGGGCTGCGGGCATCTGTTCAACATACTGGTATGTTTTAGTGGTATCTGTAACTGAACTTTTGGGTATTTCAGTTCCTTTCTCATTATAATAATGGCTTTCGGCAAGATTACCTTTGCTGTCGTATTTTTTCTCACTTTTTATCTTGCCATTTTTATAATAGTTTGTCTCCATGCCATCAACCAATTTCTTTTGCATCAATATGGAATTCTCATACTTCTTTGTTGAAATTGGTTTACCACTTTCGTAAATAACCTCTTCTGTAATTTTTCCAGCCTTGTCATACCTCAGCATTTTATCCGGTATGCCATCTGAATAATATTGTTCACTTTCAAGCTGCCCGGAAGAATCAAATGATACCACCTTCTGTATGCTGCTGTTGCCGTAAGTTATCTTCTTTGCAACTATTGTAGTGCTCTTCAGGTAGTAAGTCCATATACCTTCCCGCGCTCCGTTATTAAAGTCGCCTTCATTAATTTTCTTTTTTTGCCCGTCAAAATAAACGAAATGCCCCTGGCGGTTCATCACAAAATTATTGTTGGTGTCAGTAATGTACCCGGTGAACTGAAGCTGGTGTTGTAGATTATATTCTTCTACCGAATAGATGTTGTCTTGCTTTTTACATTCAGCATAGAACCTCGCCTCGCTTTCCGGCACCTGCATCATTTGTGCATCGTGATATAGCCTGATCGTTTGGCCTTGCAGTGTTGTGCATACAAACGTGGTGAGTAAAACCGTTGCGCTGAAGAAGAGGCTTGCGGTAGATAATTTCATTGATGGTTAAATATATCAGCAAAAGTATCTCTTTTGTGGATGCGATTCTTTACAAAGGATTACATAGCTTGTTTTTTTCAGGCAAAAACAATCCCCGCCTTTCGGCAGGGATTGCAAATTATTTTCTTCAGAATTCAGCTTAACTCAAGCCCTCAATTTCTCCGTTGACTAATTTAATACGGAAGGCCTGAGGGTCTTCAGGAAGGCCCGGCATACGCATAATTTCACCGGCAACAGCAACTATAAAACCAGCGCCTGCGTTAATAACGATGTCGCGGATATGCAGGTTAAACCCTTCAGGAGCATTCACTTTTTTAGGGTCGTCGCTGAAAGAATATTGCGTTTTTGCAATGCAAACGGGTAGGTTACCCCAGCCGTTTTTAGTGTATGATTTTATTTTATTTTCAACAGTCTGGCTAAAAGTAACATCGCCTGCGAGGTATACTTTCTTAGCGATTTTTTCAATTTTGGTACCTATAGCATCTGTAAGATCGTAAGAGAAATTGATGTCTTTCGATGGGTTACTTTCTATCAAATCAACCACTTTTTGTGCAAGGCTTGCAGCACCTTCGCCACCTGCTGTAAAGCCATTATTTACCGCGAAAACAACGCCCAATTCATCGCACCATTTGCTCAGGTAATCGATCGTTTCGTCGGTATCGTGCTTGTGTTTATTGAAAGAAACAACAACACTCTGTCCGAAGTTTTTCATGTTCTGCACATGCCTTCTCAGGTTGCCCAGACCAGTTATCATCGCCTCCATATTTGGTTTTGATATTTCGCTGTCAGCCACGCCACCATGCAGTTTCAGGGCACCTGATGTAACAACTATCACTGTCGCTTTCGGCCTTAAGCCAGTTGCGCGGCATTTAATGTCCAGGAATTTTTCAGCACCGAGGTCGCTGCCGAATCCTGATTCTGTAACCACATAATCGTTACTGCTCATAGCCATTTTAGTGGCGATTACGGAGTTACAACCATGTGCAATATTTGCGAACGGTCCACCATGTACAAATGCCGTAGTATTCTCGGTTGTTTGCACCAGGTTTGGCATAATAGCATCCTTCAATAAAACGGTAATTGCTTCAGCAACTCCCAGATCTTTTACTGTAAAAGGTGTCTTGTCGAAACGGTAGCCTAATACAATGCGTTCTATCCTCGCCTGAAGGTCATCAAGGTCAGAAGCGAGGCAAAGCAATGCCATAATTTCAGAGGCAGTAGTAATATCAAAACCTGCTTCTGACGGTATGCCGTTTCCGGTGCCGCCGAGGCCGGTAATTATTTCACGCAATGAGCGGTCGTTAACGTCTAACACGCGGCGCCATACTATGCGCTCCAGTCCTTTATCATTTTTACGGTTCTGATATTGGTAGTTATCCAGCAGCGCGGCAATCATATTGTTGGCGCAGGTAATAGCATGGAAGTCGCCGGTAAAGTGCAGGTTTATCTCATCCATTGGTAAAACCTGAGAATAACCACCACCGGCAGCACCGCCCTTCATGCCGAAGCAAGGGCCGAGGCTTGGCTCGCGTAATGCCACCGCGGCTTTTTTACCGATATAGTTCAGACCAAGTGATAATGCCACGCTGGTAACTGTTTTACCAACACCTGCTTTATTTGGAGTTACAGCGGTAACCAATATCAGGTTGCTCTGTTTTACTTTTTCTTCATTAATATAACTTAGCGGTATTTTAGCTTTGTATTTTCCGTAAGGGATAATATCCTCAGGGTCAATTCCTATTTTTTCGGCTATTTTAGCGATAGGAAGTAGCTTGGCAGCTCTTGATATCTCAATATCTGACGGGAATTTCGCTGGTTGTGCTTCTGTGGACATAATGTGTTTTTGAAAATGATTGAATTAATTTACCGCAACAAGTTAACAATAGCTGTTTAAAATTCAATAAAACAAGCGAAATTATTTTCCTGTTATCGTCTTTAACTGACCAGTATCATTGTTATTCGTCAGTAACATTGATGCCAGGTTTACACTCCTGTCAAAGTGGGCTGGAACTGCAGAATGTAAAGTATATTTCAACCAAATATAGGCCATACTTTAGAATATGAAACAAAGAGTGCTTTGAATGTACATAGATTTTGGCGTGAATTTTGCAATAGAAATCACTTTCGGGCTGGAGATATTGTCGTACTTTTCACCCCGAATTGCAAACCCTTTTTTGATGCTCAGATAAGGGAATTTTTGAAATTGATTGAATGAACCCAGCAATTGTACTTGGCGCTAACCGTCCTGACCTGCTGCTCGAGGAAACTCTGGCAGACATATTCCGTTTGTCTGCGAAGAACAATGCTTCAAAGGTCGCGCTGATATTTGAAGACGCTGTTGTTACTTATGCCGAGCTGGACAGGTGGAGCGACGCGATGGCTCAGCACCTTGTCGCCAATGGCATTGTACCGGGAGATTCCGTAGGGCTTTGGTGGCCAAGGAGCCTTGAACTACATGTTGCGGTTTTAGGTATAGTAAAGGCCGGGGCAGCGTATGTGCCGCTCGATAGGGAAATGCCTGCCGAAAGGGTGGAAACAGTACTTACTGAGGTAAATGCCAAAGCTTATATAAGTGATGAAAAACTGGCGTTGGGCATACCTGTTTTAAAGGTAATTCCGCGTCCGGCATCAACTGAAAAAGTAGTTCCTACTGCCGGCCCACAGCCTGATAATTGGGCTTATGTGTTATATACTTCAGGCAGCACAGGTAAACCCAAAGGTATCCCTATTACGCACCGCATGATCTGTCATTTCGTGCGTTCTGAACAAACCATACTCAACATAGTTCCGGAAGACAAAGTATACCAGGGTTTCTCGGTATCATTCGATATGTGGTGCGAGGAGGTTTGGATAAGCTATCTTGCCGGTGCTACCTTGTGGGTGGCAGATGCTGCAACTACAAAATCGATTGACGAGCTGGATGAAGTACTGCGTAAACAGCACATCACTGTTTTCCATGCGGTGCCCAGCCTGCTTGCGGTAATGAATGATGATGTGCCCGGCGTTCGGCTGGTAAATGCCGGAGGTGAAGCGTGCACTGCACAGGTTGTGTCCCGCTGGTCAGTGCCGTCAAGGCAGTTTTTTAACAGTTACGGACCTACCGAAACAACAGTAACAGCAACCATTACTTCGCTGGTGCCGGGTCAGCCCATCACCATTGGTCAACCCCTGCCGAACTACAACCTTGCGGTTGTGGATGAGCAGCTTAACCTGTTGCAAATTGGCGACAGGGGAGAGCTGGTTGTAACTGGTCCGGGTGTATCGCATGGTTATGTAAACCGGCCAGACCTTACCCAGGAAAAGTTTGTTGCCAAGTCTGGCTCACTATCTATATTACCGGGAGATACGGTTTACCGTACCGGCGATGCCGCAATTATAAATGCCGATGGAAGTATCGATTTTCAGGGAAGGCTCGATGACCAGGTAAAGCTGAGAGGCTACCGCATTGAGCTGGGCGAAATAGAAATGCAACTAAGTGCGCTGGCTGATGTTACTGCGGCCGCCGTAGCTGTAAAGAAAGATATTAACGGGCAAGACCATCTTGCAGGCTACGTTGTTTGCGATGACCCTGTAAATATGAACCAGCAACACATAAGGGAGGCGCTTGCAAAAGTATTGCCCACTTATATGGTGCCGAGTGTTATTGTAGTGCTCTCGGAAATGCCGCGTCTGCCGAGCGGTAAAATAAATAAAAAGGCTCTGCCTGTGCCTGCCATGCTGATGGAAAATTCAGTATCAGCTACGGATGACATTATTGATATTGATGCGCCGATTGGCGACCGGGTAATAGCCGCTTTACGCAAAAATTTCCCGAACCGGGTAATAGAGCTCTCCAACGACTTTTTTACTGACCTGGGCGGGCATTCCCTGCTTGCGGCTTCGTTTGTTTCGCGCTTGCGTAAAGATGCCAATATTCCACAGGCATCATTGAAAGATATTTACCTGAACAGGCCGCTAAGTGCGTTGGTACAATATTGGGAAACCAAACCAGCGCCCGATAATAAAGCCAAGAAAGTATTTAACGAAATACCCAAAGGCCGTTTTTATGCCTGCTGGGCGGCACAGACGCTTTCCCTATTGCTTATTTACGGTTTGTTTGCGGTGCAGATATTCTTCCCTTACCTGGGTTATTATTATGTAAAGGAAGAAACGAAGAACATTGGCCTGGGTATAGGTATGGCGCTAGGTTTGTACTTTTTTATACCACCGCTATTTGCAACGCTCAGTCTTATTGTAAAGTGGCTGGTGATAGGTAAAATGAAAGAAGGCGATTACCCGCTTTGGGGTACGTACTATTTCCGGTGGTGGTTTGTTAAAACATTCCAGCGCTTGTTGCCTTCTGAGTTTTTGAACGGCACACCTTTATATAATGCCTACCTGAAAAGGATGGGCGTTAAAGTAGCCAACGATGCCCAACTTGCGGCATTAACCATTGGCGCTGAAGACCTGGTTACTATAGGCAGCGACGTCAGCATCAGCTCTCAGGCAGTGCTGAATAATGCATTTGTTGAAGATGGGCTGTTGAAACTGCGCAAGATACACCTGGGCGACCATGCCTACATAGGCAGTAGTGCTATTGTAAGCGGGGGCGCTACTATTGAAGCGTGGGGCGAATTAATGGACCTCAGTTATTTACAAGATGGCAAAACAATAAAGGGTGGCGAGATATGGCAGGGTAGCCCGGCCGCGCTGAAAGAAACCAAGCCAATTTCAGAATTGCCGCAGCCAATATATGTTTCAAAGGCCAGGCGGTTTGCTTATACGGGTATATTCTCCTTCCTGTTACTATTATTCCCGTTTGTGGTGCTGCTGCCGTTGTTGCCGACTGTAATAATACTTAACGACCTCGATAACTCCACAGCAGACTATGACTTTAGCTACCTTATAGTTACCCCATCGCTGGCACTCAGCTACATCATCATCTTCGCATTGGTAATATTAGTGCTGACGCGCATTTTGCAACGGGGCATTAAGCCGGGTAAATACCCGATATACAGCGGCTTCTATCTGCGTAAGTGGTTTGCCGATCAGTTAATAAGCCTTTCGCTTATAGTTATGCACCCCATCTATGCCACGGTTTTCGTTTCGTTGTGGTTCAGGGCACTGGGCGCTAAAGTGGGCAAGAATACCGAAATATCAACCGCAAGCAGTGTAACGCATCCTTTGCTGGAAATAGGCAAGAACGCATTCGTTGCAGATGCCGTTACCTTGGGCGAAGCTGATGTGCGCGGTCAGCAACTGATACTCGATAAAACAACCATTGGCAATAATAGTTTTGTAGGTAACAGCGCCCTTATACCACAAGGTTATAAGTTACCGGGCAGGATGCTGATTGGCGTACTTTCTACACCGCCAGACGACGAACAGCTAGCCGCTAAAAAGGGTGGTGGCGACTGGTTCGGTTCCCCGGCTATTTCATTGCCACGCAGGCAGGAAAGCCGCACCTTCCCGGCTGAGCAAACGTTTAAGCCGTCACCTTCGCGCATATTAGGACGCAGCGTGGTGGAGTTCATCCGCATCATTCTGCCGGAAACAGTCATCATTATTTGCAGTACGCTGTTCATCGCCTACTCGCACGATCTGCTGGTGGAAATGAACTGGTTTAAAATAGCCTACACACTACCTATATACTACCTCTATTACATGGGCCTTCCTGCTTTTGCGGTAACGGTGCTGCTTAAATGGTTGCTGGTACAAAAATACAAGCCGGAGCAAAAGCCGATGTGGACCTCTAAAGTGTGGTTCAGCGAGGCTATTACTTCAACCTACGAAGCCCTTTCAGTTCCCTTCGTGCTTGACTATATGCGCGGTACACCATGGTTACCTATTTTGCTCAGGTTGCTCGGCATAAAAACCGGTAAGCGGGTATGGATGAACACCACCGATGTAACCGAATATGACATGGTAGAAATAGGCGACGATACTGCTATGAACGAAGATTGCGGCCCGCAGACCCACCTTTTTGAAGACAGGGTTATGAAGGTAGGCCCTATTAAAATAGGCAAGCGCTGTAATATCGGTACCCGTACCATTATTCTGTACGATAGCGAGATAGGCGATAATGTTGGCATTGACCCACTGTCGTTGGTAATGAAAGGTGAAAACCTGCAACCGAATACCAATTGGGGTGGAAGCCCGGTAAGATCGGTGTAAGTAAAAATAAAAATGAAAAGGGCGTATAGACGCACCACTTTTAGAATCCCTCAGTGGCAACATCGCTCTATAGGTTTATAGGAATAGTCGGCGAGGAAAACGGGGAGACAAAAATCAAAAGATCAACGCCGAAGGCACAGAGGCAATCGGTAATAACGAAAACTATTGAATTAATTAAATTGACCATTCCGCTTATGTGGCGTCGGTGAGGTATATTTTACCTCATTTAAACGCACTTCACATTTTAACTTTTACTCCTATCCCTTCTATTGCGTTTTTTCTATACCTTTGCACTCTTTTTCAAAAGAGCCTGTAAAAAGGTGTTTTGAGGTTTTATTTTTTACATTTTTACTTTTATAATGCGCTCCATTCAAGACGCTTTCCCTTTATTGCAAACCCCGAGGAGGATTTTCATTACCACGCATCATAAGCCTGATGGCGATGCGATTGGTAGTATGCTGGGTTTGTACCACTACCTGGTTAAGAAGGGGCACAAGGTAACGCCGGTTTCTCCGGGCGAAATACCGGAGTTTCTGGAATGGATACCCGGCGTGAAAGAGATGCTGAATTACGAAGCGAAGCCGAAGGAATCGCTGGCTGCACTTAAAGATGCGGAATTGATATTCTGCCTCGATTTTAACGATTACAGCCGTACCAAACATCTTGAAACTGCGCTTGCGGAAGCGACCCAACCGAAAATACTCATTGACCACCATCTGTTCCCAAAACCATATTGGGACTATGGCATGAGCATACCTGAAAAAAGCAGCACCTGCGAAATGGTGTTTGACTTTATTAATCTGTTTAACGATAATGCATTAATAGATACCGATATTGCCGAATGCCTGTATACAGGTGTTATGACCGATACCGGCTCTTTCCGCTTCCCGGTTACGAGTGCCAGTGTGCATTTAATGATTAGTAACCTTTTACAACACGGCCTTGATCATACCAAGATTCATGAAAACATTTATGATTCATGGAGCGAGGGCAGGATGCGTTTCCTGGGTTATGTGCTGCTCGAAAAAATGGAAGTATTCCATAACTATCATGCTGCATTGATATGCCTTTCTAAGAAAGATATGGGTACTTATGGTGTGCAGAGTGGCGATAGTGAAGGGCTGGTAAATTACCCGTTGAGCATTGCCAATATAAAATTTGCCACATTAATTACCGAGCGTAATGATGAGGTGAAGATGTCTTTTCGCAGTAAGGGAAGCTTTGATGTAAGCTCCTTCGCGCGCCAGTATTTTGACGGTGGAGGTCACTTTAATGCCTCTGGCGGACGTACAAAAACAAGTTTTAAGGAAACAATTGCATATTTTAAGAAAATTTTGTCGGATATTCACCCCCAATAAAAAATAAACATGATCAAAAGAATTTTACCAATCGCAATGCTGAGTGCAGCCATCCTAGGAAATACAAGCTGTAAACATGAAGCAGAAGTAAAGAAAGTTAAAGGTATCGAGTACAAAATACTGAAAGATGTACCAGGCCCTAACGCAAAAGTGGGCGACATGATCGAATTCCACATTTTGGCTAAGTGTGATACACTTACCCTTGGTGATTCAAGAAGAGATAACAACGGCAAACCAGTACCTATGCAGGTGCAGGAAACTACCGATGTAGCTCAGTTCCAGTCAGTATTCCCATTCCTTTCAGCTGGTGACAGCGCGGTAGTAACCATTTCTTGCGATACTATGCTTGCTGTAATTAAGAAAACTAACCCTAACCAATCACAATTACCACCATGGTTGAAAGCTGGTAACAAAGTTACCGTTACTATCTCTATGGTATCAGTTAAATCTAAAGAACAAGCTGAAGCTGACGCTAAAGCTGCTTCTTCTAAACAAGCTGCTGAAGAAGATAAGGCTTTACAGGATTACTTCACAAAGAACAACCTGAAGCCAACCAAAACGGCTTCTGGCCTTTACTACATTATTAGCAAAGAAGGTACAGGCGCTAACATAGCTGCTGGCCAGATGGTTTCAATGAACTACACCGGTAAATTATTAAATGGCACAACATTTGATTCTAACCTGGATAGCGCATTCAAACACAAAGAATTGTTCAAATTCCCTGTAGGTGCACACCAGGTTATTCCAGGTTGGGACGAAGGCGTTATGTTGTTGAAGAAAGGTTCAAAAGCTACCTTATTCGTTGTATCTCCATTAGCTTATGGCGATCGTGCAATGGGTCCGCTTTTGCCTGCGAACTCTACTTTGATGTTTGATGTTGAAGTTGTTGACGTTGCAGCTGCTGCCGCTCCATCACCAGCTGGTCAGCCAACACCGGTACCTGCTCCGCAGCACTAGTCGATAGCGACCGAATGTTAACTCTATATTTTCAATTATACCTTATAAACAGACAGTAAATGAAAAGGTTTGCCATAATACCATTAGTTGTTGCCGGAAGCCTGGTGCTCCAGTCGCAATCCGTTTCTGCCCAGGCTAAAAAGAAACCAGCCGTAAAGCCAGCAGCTGCAAAGCCTGCTACAGCTAAAAAAGCTACGGGTGGCGGAATTAAAGTTGATGGTACTTTTAAGATGATTAAGGGTGTATCTTACAAAATAGTAAGGGATGTACCCGGCAAGAACGCTGAAATTGGTGGTGGTCTTGAATTTAACCTGATTGCCAAGTGTGATACACTGGTATTGGGCGATTCAAGAACGCAGAACGGCGGAAAGCCTGTTACCGCACCGGTACAAGCGGTTGACCAGACTGCTCAGTTCCAGTCAGTTTTCCCGATGCTTTCTGCTGGCGATAGCGTACTGATGTCTATTTCCTGCGATACAATTCTTTCTACAGTTCCGGCTGAGCAGCGCAGTCAGTTGCCACCATGGTTAAAGAGTGGTAACCGTGTTTCTATCTATCTGTCAGTTGTTTCTGTAAAATCGAAAGAGGATATGGAAAAAGAAGCAGAGAAGGCTAAAGCTGCACAGGAAGCTGCTGCAAAAGAAGCGCAGGCTAATGCGCTGAAACAAGTAGAAACTGATGACAAAATTCTTCAGGATTATTTCAAGAAGAATAACATCAAGGCTACTAAAACAGCGTCAGGCTTGTACTACAAGATCAACGAAGAAGGTAAAGGACCTAAGGTAACCAACGGTATGACGGTTTCTATGAACTACACCGGTAAGTTGCTTGATGGTACACCTTTCGATTCTAACGTTGATCCTTCATTTAACCACAAAGAACCATTCAAATTCCCTGTAGGTGGCCACCAGGTTATCGCAGGTTGGGATGAAGGTATTGCGTTGTTCAATAAAGGTACTAAGGCTACACTGTATATCATTTCTCCACTTGCATATGGCGCGCGCGGTGCAGGTCCTAAAATAGGTCCTAACTCTGTGCTGATATTTGACGTGGAAGTTGTGGATATTGTAACTGAAAAGTAATTAACTAAGAATTTTAAAAGACATCAACAAAATAGCCTTATTTTGTTGATGTCTTTTTTATAGGACCCCATTCCCCTAAACAGATATTATGAAGAGGTTTGCCCGGATTTCGTTTGCGGTGTTTGTTTTTACAGTGTGTTATTGCATCTCGCTACATGCGCAGGTTACCAATGGTAATTCCGGTGTTATTGATGTGGATACTGCATTAATGCCCAAGCCTGTGCCCGTTCCTCCGCCGGTTTACGTTATGGATACCGTCGGGTTTACTACGCTGGAAAGCGGGCTGAAATTTAAAATAATACAGCATGGTACCGGCACCCGCCACCCGCAGGTGAACGACCATATTGAAATGCATATACACGTCCACATTAAGGATAGCGTAATGTTCGATTCCCGTAAAATGAATAATAATAAACCCGTACCCTTCCAGGTGCAGGAGCCAACCTACAGGGGCGACCCTATTGAAGGCTTTATGCAATTGGTTGCGGGTGATAGCGCACTGATAAGGCTGCCTGTTGACAGTATATTAAAGCAGGGCAAGCAGGTAATGCCGGGTATGAAGGAAGGTGATGTGCAGGAATATGATATGGTGCTCGTATCAGTAATGAGCGATACCGATTACAAGAAAGACCAGTCTGAAAAAACATCGCGCCAGCGCGTAATTGACGAGAATAATCTGAAGGCTTATTTTCAGGCCCACAACATAGAAGCTAAGCGTACCGAATCGGGTATATATTATACAGTTGATAAAAAGGGTAAAGGCGAACTGGTAAAGCCAGGGCAGTATGCCAGTGTAAATTATACAGGCCGCCTGTTGGGCGAAAGCCGTGCTTTTGATTCGAATACCGACCCGGAATTTCGTCATGTGGAACCCTATGCGGTAAACGTAGGTGCAGGCGGTGTTATCAAGGGTTGGGACGAAGCCTTAACACTATACAAAAAGGGTGGTCGGGGAACAATCTACATTCCATCTTATCTCGCCTACGGCAGTCAGGACAGGAGCCCTACTATTCCACCCAATTCAATATTGGTATTTGATATTGAAATAGTGAAGGTGATGGAGCAGGATGGTTATGATGATAAGCAAATACAGAAGTATCTGGCAGACAAAAAAATAAGCGCTAAGAAAACCTCATCAGGCCTCTACTACACTATTTTAAAAGATGGCGAGGGCAGAAAACCATTGAGAGGCGAAAAAGTACTGGTAAGGTATACCGGCACTTTTATGGATGGCAAGAAATTTGACAGCAACGTTGAAGCAGCGGCACCATTCACTTTTACCCTCGGTGAGCGGCAGGTAATACCAGCATGGGACGAAGCTTTTACCTTACTCAAAAAAGGTACAAAGGCCACGCTGTTCATACCTTCGGGTCTGGCCTATGGCAGGCAGGCGAGTGCAGTGGTGCCGGCCAATGCTATTTTACTATTTGATGTAGAACTTGTAGACATACAGAAACATGACTAAGAGATTGCTTGCAGTTGTTTTATTTACGTGGTATTTGCTTGATGTGAATACCACTTTTGCTTTTACGTATGCGGATACATTGAGGGGCAGCAATGGCTCCGGCCGCAGTTGGTGGGATGTGCAGCACTACGACCTCTGGGCGAGCCTGGATATAAATGAGCATACCATAAAGGGCAGCAACAAAATATGGTTTAAGGTTACAGGGCCGGTTGGTGACAGTATGCAGATTGATCTCCAGGACCCGCTGATTATTGATGAGATACTACATGGCGACGACAAGCTTAAGGCCGTAAAAAACGGCAACGTATGGTGGCTGAAGTGCAGCGGAATTAACTGGAATAAAGATACCACTGACTGCATAACCGTTACTTATCATGGCACGCCAAGGGTAGCAGTTAATCCGCCCTGGGATGGCGGTATATCGTGGAAGACAGATAAAAATGGAGCGCCCTTCGTGGCTGTTTCCTGCCAGGGTTTGGGTTCAAGTGTTTGGTGGCCATGTAAAGACGCTCAATGGGACGAGCCAGACTACGGCATGAGCATTGCCATTACCGCGCCCAATGACCTTGTAAGCGTAAGCAATGGCCAGATGGTGAACCAGATGATGAACGATAGCGGCACTACCAGCTACTGGAAGGTGAAGAACCCTATTAATACCTATGATGCAACTTTCTACATCGGTAAATTTAACCACTGGCACGATACGCTCAAAGGCGAAAACGGACCGCTTGATCTAGATTTCTGGGTGTTGCATTACAATGAAGAAAAAGCACGCAAACAGTTTGCAGTAGTAAAACAGATGCTGCATTGCTTTGAATACTGGATGGGACCGTATCCTTTTTACGAAGATGGCTATAAACTGGTAGAAGCACCTTACCTGGGTATGGAGCACCAGGGCGCTATTGCTTATGGCAACGAATACAAGAAGGGTTACCTGGGTAGCGACCGTTCCGGTACGGGAGTTGGATTGAACTTCGATTATATTGTTGTACACGAAAGTGGTCATGAGTGGTTTGGTAACAATGTTACCGCTGCGGACATTGCCGATAACTGGATACATGAAGGCATAACGGTGTACAGTGAAAAACTATTCGCGGAATGTAGCCTGGGAAAAGAAAAGGCAGACGCATATTGCAGGGGTGAATGGAAGAACATAAAGAATGACAAACCCATAATAGGACCCTATGGCGTGAACGAAGAAGGTTCCGGCGATATGTATGATAAGGGTGGCGCTATCATGCACATGATACGGACAATGACCCGTGACGACGAACGGTTCCGGAAAATGTTGCGCGGTTTGGGTAAAGACTTTTATCACCGCCAGGTAACCACTGCCGAAGTGGAAGCCTATATAGCGAAGAACACAGGATTAAATCTGGCTGCCTTCTTCAACCAATACCTCCGCACAACCAATATACCAGAACTGGAGTATTACATTAAAGACGGTAAGCTTTTCTTTAAATTTAATAAAGTAGAAAGCGGCTTTACGCTACCCATACCTATAACTGCCGGCAAAACGAAAGTGACCATTAACCCGACCGATACCTGGCAGGATGTAAAATGGAAAGGCGGCTACAACCTAAAGATTTCCGAAGATTTTTTGATTGACCTAAAAAAATAGGTGGTAGAGAAATTTTCGCCCACAGCCCTCTGTCAACGGCCAACTACCAACAATACGATCGACTGCCGACTGATTACTGCAGATCAACACGATCGACTGCCAATTGCCAATTGTAAACTGCCTACTACAACGGCATCGCATTTAACCTTTGCTGTATTTCAGCAGGAACCGGTAGGTTAGACATACGCATCCTGGTGGCGAGGTCTTTAGCTTCTTTGAATTGACCGCGCGAGAAATACATCAGCAACAGGTTATTGCTGGCTTGCGGATTGGCAGGGTCTTTTTGTAGGTAACTTTTCAGGTAATTCATGGCGCCTACAGTATCCTGCTTCATCATGGAAATACGGGCGAGATAGAAATCACACTCGTAGTAGTCGGATATTTTCTTTTCCTTCAAAAAATAAGCTTCCGATGCCATTACAGAATCTTTCTTCTGCAGCATGCAGCCATAATAGAAGTTAAGGTATTTCTCTTGCGGGTTGAGCTGGTAAGCTTTGTGGAATAGCTCGAAAGATTTTTGCAGGTTTTCACCCGGTTCTTTTATCCAGTTTTTCCTTTCGTCTGAGCTAATCATCTCGAACGATTTTTCCTGTATTGCTTTGTCTTCACGCGCACCCAGCATCATATTGGCATAAGCGGAATGAGGCGAGGTAGAGGCTGCCTGATGCCAGAAGGCAAACGCATCAGAAAAGTTCTTTTCATGGTTAAATGTAACCACTGAAAAAACACCGCACACCGCCAATACAGCAATCAGCAATTGCTTGTCGGCCAGTTTTTTGAACAGTGCAGTTTGCGAAAGCACAATTAGAATACCCACAACCGGCAGGTATAAACGATGTTCGAAAACCTGTTCATTCAAATTACCCGGAACTAACAATGCCGGTAAAAGGAAGAAGATGAACAACGCAAAACCAGCACCAACAACCTTCCAGTTTACGTTTTTAGAAAGGAACAATAAGGCTGTGATTAATGCCACAGCCGCCAGCCCGAAATAATAAACGGTATCTTCCTGTATCGGGAATACGCTCAGGTTGAAAGGGAAGAATATCTTGCCGAGGTATTGAATAATAATAGGCAGGCGGTGCAAAAAGTCAGTTACCATTTGCCCGGTACCTATAGTAGTAGTGATGTGCACAGTCGCGGCTGCGCGCGCAAGATACCATATCGCAAAGCAAGCCACCCATGAGCCATAGAGGGTAAGATTATTCTTACTTTTCAATGGTGTGCCGAGTGCGAATATCAATAAAATAAACGCTGCCGGAGCGGAAAATACTGCTGTTTCTTTGGTGAATAACGCCAGCAGCAAAAACAATACAGAAAGTGCTAAATGATTCTTTTTACCTTCTTCCGAATAGGAGATCGCAAATATGAAAAAGCTCAGGGTAAAGACTGCCAGTAAGGTATCATTCCTGCCAGGTATCCATGCCACGGCCTGTGTAAGTACAGGTATTACAGCAAATAGAGCGGCTAGTAAAAAGGCATGTAGCTGGCGGATGTGTAATTTTAAAAACAGTTTGTAAAGCAGCAAAACCGAGCCAATATGTAACAGCACATTTACGAAGTGATAGCTGCCTATCTTCTCAACGCCAGCAAGGTGGTAGTTCACTATCATACTATCGCTGAAAACAGGGCGGTAGTAGGGATCTTTGGTGGCGTTGAATAAGCCGCGGCCAAAGGCAGCAACAATATTTTTAAGGTTCTCGTTATACTCAGCAAAATCGCGGATGAAAATAGAGTCATCCAGTTCAGTGAAGGTATAAGAAATGGAAGGGTAGTATAAAACAAATGCCAACAGCGCCAGCCACAAAGCAGCAAACCTGATAACAAGTGGTTGGTCGCCACCAATGATGTTAGCAGAAGTTTCAGTTGGTTTAGCAGATACTTTTATGGGCTGTACTGGTTGCGATGGTCTTTGATTCGGTTTACTCACTGGTGTTCTATTATTGTGTTGTATCAAAAATATAAAAACTAAGTGAGACTGGGTAATGCGTAACCGTGATTTAAAGTGTAGCTGCCACGCAAAACGCAACCTGCCAACCTAACTAGTCCATTATAGCATGGGGCGGGTCATTTTTCTTTACATTTAAACACAATAAATTCATTATTAATGAGTTGATTGACTTGTGTATGGTTGGCTATATCCCATATTGGTAGCCATACATTATAAACCCTCTAAATCCACTTTATGAAATTAAGCGCTCAAAAGCTTGACAAAGCCTTGTGGCTACTCACCATAACAGCAGTACTGTTTTCTGCTATTGTGGGCATCTCATCCGTCCTTTTTGAAATTAGGCCTTTTGGGCTCGATGAATGGTTCATCATTTACAATCTGAAAACAAAAACAGCCCCGGCGCTTTTGGGTAAGTTGGATCTTATGCAGCAATTTCCGCGCATTTACCTTGTGCTGGTTAAATGGTTTACGGCAGCCTTCAACTACAGCTATTTTTCACTGCGGCTACCCGCTTTTTTGGTTAGTTTACTAGTTATGGCATTGTGCATGCACCTTGCGAAAGTGATATTTGGTATCCGTGTTTGGCAGCGGTATCTCCTGATATTGTTTGTAATCTCCTCCTACCCATTCACAGAATACATGGTGCAGAGCAAACAGTATACTATGGACTTACTGGCTGTTCTTGTTGCACTGTGGCAGGTTATCGAGTTTTGGCAACTGCGGCAAGGGCCGCCCATGTTTACACTTAAATATCTTTTGCTGTGCTTAAGTTGTATTGTTGTGCCATTTTTTAGCTACGAATACCCAATGGCCATCGCACCGGTTTTTTTCCTTGCTTTTCCCCGATTGGTTTCACTTATTAGAGAGAAGTCCGCGCAAGCCAGAACCACTTTAATAATTATGATCGTCCTGCCGCTACTACTAAGTGCTTTTAGTCTGGCCGTGTTTTATGTTTTTGACGTAAAGCAACTCATGGCCGATAGTGCTATGTATACCTTCTGGAGTTTCCTGAGTTTCGACCGACAGCATCCCTTGTCTTCATCTTTTAATTGCGGCTATCGCCTTTTCGCACAGTGGGGCGCAGGTGACTTGTTCGAAAATATAGTTGGTGTGCTGGGTTGCGTCAGTTTTCCGTGGGCAATTCGTGCTATTGTCCGTAATTACCGGTTGGCGGAAAAATCTTTGCCAGCGCAATTGTTGTTGTATAGTTGTCTTGTTTTAGTAGTGGCGTTTGTCTTGTTCTTTGCAGGCAAGTTACCATTAGGTAATCCAAGGTTAAACACCTTTACGCTGCCTGCGGTGGCTATGCTTATTATTAATTTACTAACCGACATCGATTTCAATGTGAGGCGTAATTTTTCCCGGTTAGCGCTACCTGCATTATTATGTGTTGGTCTGGCAGGCAATGTGTTTACTGCTCATATCAATTATTTCCTTTCCGACGAGCACAAAATACAAATGGCTGTTTACCTGGCAACGGAAAAGGCAATTAAAGATGCCAGCCAATCAAATTTACCCATGCTTGTCACCAGTGGCCTGTCGCAACCATACGAGGTGGGCGCCAATCCGGGTGGCGAACCCGAGCCAATAACCTGGCTGGTTAAAACATTCCCGGCATACGATATGAGGCTGCAAATTCCTATATACGGTATGAACTCCATGGCCGACCTTGATAGCACCCTTCCTGCACTTCCGGCAACGGTTTCAGAAATTATAGTGGGCGACGGTTTGAACTATAAAATATGCACCAGGGGCGCTTTGGGTAAGCCACCCAATCCTTAATTATCTTAAATTCGCCTGCAAAACTCACCCTTATGTCTTGCCGAAAATTATTGCCTGGTCTGGTCGTTTTTACTATTGCTGTTGTTGCTATATTTTCCTGCTCTAAAAAAGATAATAATCCAAGCCCGACACCTGTTACTCCGGTAGCCGATTTCAAGACGAAAAAAATGCTGACTTATACTGACAGCTCATTTCTGTTAACACTGCCAACGGCATTCACGCCCAATGGTGACGGGGTCAATGATGTGTACGCCCCGATGGGGATGCATATTACCAATACAAATTACAGCCTTACTATTACTACAATGGCGGGCACAACTGTGTTCCAGACCAATGACCATTCCGTTGCCTGGATGGGGCGCAATTCCAGCGGTGCGATGCAGACCGACTACAAATACAATGTGGCCATTTCGTTTAAAACAGCTACAGGCAAAATAATTGATACATCAACATATCTCTACCTTGTACCAACCACCACTACCTGTACAAAAATGGTAGCTACAGATACCGCATATTACGCTTTCCCCGACCAGCTGGATATGACCACAGGCTTAAAGACGTTCGCAACCAATGAAGCGATATGCCCGTAATGCCTAATATCTTGACTTAAAGATTTTGAAGGTCTGAAAGACCTGAACACGTCAGTACAGGGTTTCGCCCACAAGTGTTCGAAACCCTTCATTGTAGTTGGAAATGTCCCGTTAGGGACTACCGCTCTGTAGCAAAATGTAACAATAATGGGTTCATGTCCCATAGGGACTACCCAATTTCTGACCGGAAAATGTGCAAGAAACAGTGTTTCGAATATTTGTGGGAGCAGCCCTGTGCTGCAATTTTATTATTCCACAAGCCCTATAAGTGCGAAGTACTATTGTTATGCCATTTAGACAACAAATTTCGGCATGCAAATTTAAACGCAAAGAGCGCGCAGTGTTCGCAAAGAAGGCGCTAAGTCAACGAGATTTATACCGAGTTTTGATATTCAATTAGTATTAGTTCCTCAAGTCAATGACATTGCCCTAATTAGTGCATAGTCTGCCACAAATACTCGTTAATATAGGGTAAGTTAATTCCCAATTGAGTTTAAAGAAAGGTATGTAAGAATGTAAATGTCTGGTTAGCACTAAGCTACTATTTCCGGCAATTCATCCGCATTATCGATAGATGCAACCGGGTGAGCTATTTCCTGCTTGCTCTTGCGCGAAAGTAATTTGCCCAGGCTTATGAAAAAGCCAAACACCATGATAATAACACCTGCCCAAAGCACATTGATGTAAGGAAATACCAATGCTTTCAGCACTATGTAGTCGTCCATAGGGTTGGTCTGGCGCACCATAATTTCTGCGTAGGCAGAATCGGTACTTTTCACAATAATGTTGCCAAGCCTTGCATACAGATCCATATCGCGTACTGTATCTTCTACATAGCTGATGTACTCCTTGTTACGCACAACATAAACCGGGGCCATTTCGTGTATGCCGCCGAATTTATCATGCACAGTAAGTTTTGCAGATACCGCTATGTCGCCTTCTACAGGTTCGTAGCGGGCATCTTTAACATCTTTACTGAAGCCGTTAAATATCATATAGCCCTCATTCAGGTAGATGGTATCGCCCACTTTTTGTGCAATATGACTAATATAAGTGCTGGTGTCCGACTTCGCTTTATCGGTGGCGCTGCTGATGAAAGTATAAATATCATTCGTCAGGTAGTGCTTGGTATCAGGGTTGGCGCTCAGCCCGCTTTCATTGCCTTTAGGGTTTATAAATGCATCAGGATACAGCATGAATTGCTCCTTCACCTTGTGCGTTGTGGAATCAATTTTTTCAAACTTCACCTTATAGTATACCCGCTTATCTTTACCTGGCACACTGCTATCACCAATGTATGTAGCATAGTAATCGCCCATAGCTACTTTGCGGCCCAGAGAGAGCAGTTCGTTTTCCCGGTTCTCAGTAATGTTCTTTTCCTCAGACCCTTTATCGAACCCAAACCGTACACCCATGCTGTTGAATGAAATAGCGTGTTTGTTGTAAGATGAGAGGAGTATACCTAAAAGTATCAGGGCAAAACCCAGATGCCCTGTAACCGGCCCCAGGTTTTTAAACTTCGATTTTTGTACGGAAATGCCATAAGATATGCTGCCAACTATACTGAAACATGCCGAATACAACATAAAGCAATACTGCCATGTGGTAATGCGCTGCAGGTAAGCAATTGCAAAGGCCATAATTCCCGAAGTAAGGGCTACGAAACCGAGGTTCATCCATAGCTTCCTGGCATCGGTATTCTTGTACTTCATGTACATCGTAACTCCCGAAAGGAAGCCAATAATAATAGCTATCCACACCTGGGTGTCATTGTAGTGTTTAATAACATCTACCGGCGGAGCAATATCTTTTTTGGTGATCCATTTAGCCAGCGGTGCCCAAACAGGTTGAGAGGTGCTGAAAATGATCATGATGCTGGAAATGAATATAACGGCTGCACCAATGAACATCCAGAATTCGCGCGAAAGCGTGGCTTCTTCTTTATTTACCCGCGGCAGCGATTTCCAACGGAATAGAAGCGGCAGCTTAGCTACCAGTACCAGCCAGGCCAGCACTACCAGTAAGTGGTAATAAAGCGCTTGTCCATCTCCGGTAAAAGCGTGTACCGATGTTTTACCCAATATGCCGGTACGGGTAAGGAACGTAGAATACCACACCAGTAAATGGGTAAGCAGCAGGAATATAATAGTAATGATAAACGCCCTGCCTGTGCTCTTGTAAACGATAAGGGTATGCAGGCCGGCAACCAGCGTAAGCCATGGCACCAGTGATGCATTTTCAACCGGATCCCACGCCCAGTAGCCGCCAAAGTTGAGCGACTCGTATGCCCAGCGGCCCCCCATCATAATACCAGTACCTAATACTGCGCCGCCCACTAAAGACCACGCTATGGTTGGTTTTATAAAAGTTTTGTAATCACCTTTCCAGAGTGCTGCTATGCAATATGCGAATGGGATAAGCGACAATGCAAAGCCAAGGAACAATACCGGCGGGTGTATCACCATCCAGTAATTCTGCAATGAAACATTTAGGCCGTTTCCATCTTTTACAAACGACATATAGTTTGGCATGGAGAAAATCGGCGCGTTCTGCATTGCATGGCGCAACAGCAGGAACGGAGTGCTACCTATTTTAATGTCTTGTCCCAGATAAAGACCAAGCAGCATGGTGCCCAATATTACCTGTACCATAGCAATAATGGTCATGGTGCGGGTTTCCATGCTTTTGGCAGTTTTCATGACTATGATGCCCAGTATACTGTGCCAGAACATCCACAGCATAAAGCTACCTTCCTGACCTTCCCAAAAACAGGAAAGCAGGTATTTGCCCGGAAGGTCAAGCGAGGAATGCGACCATGCGTAATGGTATTCGAACAGATGATTGGCAATTACATAATAGAGCGCAACGAAAATAGCTATAATGCCTGCGGTATGGGTAAAGAAACCCATGCGGGCCATATTAACCCAGGACTTGCTGGCTTCAGGGTCGGTAGTTTCGGTCCTTACTGCAAACAAATAACTTATAGAACTGAATAAAGCCGCAACGAAAGATAAAATGACACAGAAATATCCTATTTGCCCGGGTAATAAATGCTCGCCTGTAAATTCTGTAGCCATCTGTTTATGCTGGTAGTAAAACTATTTTGGTGGTTTAGGTAATAATAATGGTCTGGGCGGTGCACTAAACTTTTTCGCCTACAACCATATCTTTTTTGTACTTGGAAGGGCATTTCATTTGTATGCCACTGCAGTAGAACACATCGCCTTTCACATATCCCTTCATTACCAATTGTTCTGATTTGTCAATGTCGCGCGGAGGTGCACCATTGGTAAATATCACTTTTGTCATGGCGCCAGATTTGTCTTTAGCATGGAAAGAGAATTGGTTTGGGTCGGTCTTGGCATCATATTGTATACCTTGGGCCTTATCAAAAAAGCCAATAACGTGGAATGATTTGCCCGGCACCTTAGCCGCCGAACTAAACGTTTCATAGGTACTGAAATCGAGGAAGGTGGCAGATATAACTGAAATAGCCACTACAACCAGCACTAATAAAGCAACATGTGTTTTTTTCATAAAATTCTATGAGCCGCAAAGTTAAGGCAATTCAACCAAAACGGTAAAGCTATACGCCAATGATATTTATTGAAAATTAAAATACTTTTTCATTGATTAGCAATATCGTAACGAAGGCCGCCCTAGCCTTTAAAATATTTTATTTATGTTTGCATAACACTAAATAGCTCACTAGCAAATTAAATGGCCTGGATTACAGACCCAAGTATATGGCTTTCCCTCGTTACCTTAACAGTTTTGGAAATTGTACTCGGAATTGATAATATAGTTTTTATCTCTATTCTTACGGGCAAATTACCCCGTAATCAACAAAAAAAAGGACGGCAGGTAGGCCTTAGCCTGGCCATGGT
This sequence comes from Chitinophagaceae bacterium, assembly GCA_947447265.1. GTDB lineage: Bacteria > Bacteroidota > Bacteroidia > Chitinophagales > Chitinophagaceae > Flavipsychrobacter. The sequence continues at coordinate 46,303 of CANFKC010000027.1, read as the reverse complement.
TACCCGCATATTATTATTGTTGTCCATTTCATGGGTAATGACGCTGACCACACCTTTATTCAATGTTGCCGAAATTTTCGGCATGACGGATAAAGCTTCCCTTGAAAAATTCGCTATTTCGGGTCGTGACCTTATACTTATTGTGGGTGGTTTGTTTTTAATATATAAAAGCACTGCTGAAATACACGAGAAGATGGAAGGCGATGAGCACCCGAAGGCTCCTAAAAAGACACTTTCGTTTACCGCCACCATTATACAAATATTAGTGCTTGATGTTGTTTTCTCGCTGGACTCTGTTATCACCGCTGTGGGTATGGCCAAGCATGTCGGGGTAATGATAGCTGCGGTTGTTATAGCGGTGGGTATTATGCTGATGGCCGCAAGCGCGGTAAGCGATTTCGTGAATAAACACCCGACTGTAAAAATGCTGGCACTGTCCTTCTTACTGCTTATTGGCATCTCGCTGATTGCAGAAGGGCTGGACCAGGAAATACCTAAAGGTTATGTTTACTTTGCTATGGGCTTTTCTATTTTAGTAGAAATGCTGAACCTGAGGGCAAAGAAGCGTTCGCACTAGCATAGTGGAAGTAATTGGTCAATAGATTAACCATTTGCAAGAGCAAAGTAATATTGCCTCCGGGAAAAAATAGAATTTTATCATATAGCGTAACACAATTGTCGAATTGCCAAATTGGCTAATTAACGAAATGAGTACAGCAGAAAATAGTATCCTTGGCCTAAAGCTGCCTTCTGACCCGAGGTGGGTCGATCTCGCTTCCGTATCGCTGGAAGAAATATTAACCGATCATGCGTTTTGTGAACAAAAGGCAGCGACGCAGGGTATTACCCTCATCCAGGCTTATGCCGAACTTCCTGATCTGGTAAATGCTCTGGCGCCCCTGGTTACAGAAGAATGGGGACACTTCCGGATGGTATGGGCGGAAATGAAGAAACGTGGCTACAAACTGGGAAGGCAGCGCAAGGATGAATATGTGAATCTTGTACTGAAGTATGCACCCAAAGGGGAGGGCCATGAGCGGCTTTTACACAAGCTCATGTTTTCTGCGCTTATTGAAGCAAGGAGTTGCGAACGTTTCCGGCTGCTTTCCGAGAATCTGGAGGAAGCGTCTTTACGGGAATTCTATCATAAATTTATGGTAAGCGAAGCCGGGCACTACCGCATGTTCATTGATCTCGCAGAACTTTACTTCCCGGTAGCAAAAGTGCGCGAGGCCTGGGCAGAGTGGCTGCGTATAGAAGCAGAGATACTACCTCAGCTACCCACTCGTGGAGACAGGATGCATTAATTGTAATGTTCTTTATTGAATCTCTTTAGCTAATTTTGTACTATGGATATCCAACTTGAAAAAATAGAACTTATCAAGCGCCTTGCGGACGTCGATAATGAAACGATTATTAAGAAACTGAAAGCAATACTTATGCCGAAAGCAAAGATGGATGAGACGGACAGGCTAATGTCAAAGCCGGAAATGCTTAAAAAAGTTAGAGAAGCACGGGAAGAAATAAAAGCTGGCAAGGGAGTGAAAGTTGATCTGAAGGATTTATGGAAATAATCTTCGCTCCTAAAGCACTGAATGATTTGAAATATTGGAAATCGTCAGGCAATACTAAGATACAGAAGAAAATTACAGAATTGCTACAAGCGATAGCTTCTGACCTTTTCAGCGGAGTTGGAAAGCCAGAGTTATTTAAACATGAATTTTCTGGTTGCTGGTCTCGGCGAATAAACCGGGAACATCGCATAATATATGCCGTAACTGATAGTGCTGTAGAGATATTCTCCCTGAAAGACCACTATTAACAAGTTAGCTGTCGCGTTGTTCATGCTCCGCTTTTTTTATCCATGATGCCATGGCGTAGAAGTTGCTTTGCACTTTCATAATTCCTTCCTTTTTGTATATTTATAACTAATTATTGAATTCGCTGTAAATAAGGCACTCAATTTCAAAATAACTGAATTATGAAAAAGGTATTATTGTTGTCAGCCATTTTTTGGGGTAACCTCACATTTGCGCAAGACTATTGCAAGCAAATAAAAAAGGAAGTAACCGAAAATAATACATCATTCTCTTATGAGTCGCCCTATGCCGAGGATGCCCCTCCGGCAGTGCGTGTAGTTAGAAATTACACCACAAATTCTGACCTCGAATTTGATAATTTTAATCTCATTTTCTTTATTCCCTGCGAGTTTGGCGATTTCCTCGTAAAGGGTGCCGATGGCGGAGAATCAGAGAAAGAGGAAACAGGTATCGTGATTGAGTTTGACGATAAGTCGAAGATCAAGAATGATACCATCATGGTTACTCACGACCGACGCGAAAGTGGTTCCGCTGCACGCATTGTATACTTTGCGGTAAGTAAAGAAAATATTACCACGCTCACCACAAAGAAGATTGCGAAATTCTATCTTGCCAAAGCCGAGGCAACCGTTAGTCCGGAAATGGCTACAGCGCTGCAGCAATATGTTGGCTGTTTGAAAGCAGTAAGGAAACTGCCATAGTATCACCATCATATCCACGTAGCGTATGCAATTCAGAAGTGTGGTGAAGTATTGTTTGCCACTCTTGGCATTTTTTATTGCTGTAAGATTACATGCGCAAACGGCCGGCGCCGATTCGCTTATTGTATTTCAGCGCCTTGACTCACTTTATGATGCAGAGCATGAAAATAATCCTGCAGAGGGCATAAGGATAAGCACACGGCAACAATTGATAGCCACTCGCTTGAATGCCGATACGCTTTTAATAAGGGCACAGATAAACAAAGGTCAGAGCCTGGCTATACTTGGCTTTATTGACCTGGCGCTGAAAGAGTACTATGCGGCGCTTAACCGCGCAGAAAAAATAAAGGCATACAGGCTCTCCGCGATAAACTTGTACCAGATGGGAATGGTCTTCCAAACGCTGGCCGACTTTAAAAAAAGCGATGACCTGCTCCTGCGTGCCAGACAGGATTTTATTGCAGCAAAGTCATACAGGGATACTGTTTTCGTTAATTACGAATTGGGTTTTAATTGTATCGCTTCGCAGAACAATAAAAAGGGAATAAGCATAATTAAAGAGAATCTGGATGCAGCGATTGCAATGAATGATAGCGCAGCCATAGTGCTGGGTTACGACAACCTGGCAAACGTATATGCGGAAGACGGAAAGATAGAAGTTGCGCTTCAGAATATGCTGGCTATAGCCAAATACCCGGAAGGATTTAAAAGTAATTATCGCAAAACCGGCTACAATGAACACCTTGCTGAATTATATGTTCTATTGCGGCAATGGGATAATGCTAAAAAATATCTCACTGAAACATTCAGGTATGCGAAGTTGATTAATTCCAACGACTGGCTTTTTGAATGCTACAAATTGCAGTCGCTCATTGCAGAAGGCACAGGGCAGTATAAGGAAGCTTTGGCCGCACACAAAACCTACCTGGAGCTTAAAGACTCTGTGTTTAAGCGCGATTATGAAAATAAGGTGGCGGCTATGGCTGCAGTTTATGATCTGGAACGGAAGCAGGCCCAGATATCTTTACTGGAAAAAGATAATGAACTGAGCAAGGCCAACATAGCTCGGAAAATATTTCAACGCAATGTCATCATTGTTTGTTCTCTGCTCCTTCTTGCCATGGTTGCATTGCTGTTCATGAGCTGGATGCAGCGGAAGACGAAGCAATTGCAAGTCGCATTTTCACGTTCGCTTATGCAAAACCAGGAGATGGAACGCCAGCGCATATCCCGCGAATTGCATGACAGTGTGGGACAAAACGTACTCTTTATTAAAAATCAGCTGTCAGCTAAAGCTGCCGACCTGGAGCCAGTAATGGAAACCATTGCTGCGACTATCGATGAAATTCGCAATATATCGAAAGAACTGTACCCAAACCAACTTGAAAAATATGGATTGTCGGCGGCAGTGGAAGGGCTGGCTGAGAAGGCAGCCGCAGCTACCGGTCTTTTCGTAAGCGCTGATATGATAGATATTGAAAAATATCTGGATCGGGATGCAAAAATTAACCTGTATCGTATTGTGCAGGAGTCGTTGAACAACATAATAAAACATGCTGCAGCAAAGGCAGTGCGCATAACCGGAGAATTGGTAAAAGGTAAAATAGTGGTGGTGATTATGGACAATGGAAAAGGATTTGATAAGGCCGCGTTGGGCGGTAAGGCGCAGACCTCCTTCGGGGTGTTGAATATGGAAGAACGCGCCAAAATGATGGGTGGAAAAATGGAGTTGGAAAGCAGCGATGCAGGTACAAAAATTATGGTAACAATACCCGTGAGCCATGAGGTATAAAATAGTAATTGCCGACGACCATCCGATATTCAGGACCGGCATACGAGAGATAGTAAATGGCATACCGGAGGCTGACCTGCTGGGCGAAGCAGCCGATGGACTGGAGGCGTATAAACTGATAATAAGCACCGTTCCTGATATTGCGGTAATGGACCTGGAAATGCCATTGCTGAGTGGGCTGGACGTGTGTAAAAAAGTGCGGAGCGAGAAGCACTTCACGAAATTTATTATCCTCACGATGCACAAAGACCGGCATTTCTTTGAAGATGCTATGACGAGCGGCGTTATGGGTTACCTGCTGAAAGATAATGCTATCGATGAACTCGTAAAGTGCATAAAAACAGTCGGTGCAGGCGAAGAATATGTAAGCCCGGGAATAGAAAACTACCTCGTAGAACATCGCGCGAAACAGCAACTGCCGGCAGCCGTAAAAGAACTGCATGCTACGCTTACACCAACAGAGAAAGTAATTTTAAAATTGGTGGCTCAGAGTAAGACTTCGCAAGAGATTGCCGATAGCATTTTTATTAGCCCCAATACTGTTGATAGCCATAGGGCAAACATAGCCCGTAAGTTGAAGCTGGAGGGTAAAAATTCGCTGCTTAAGTTTGCTATGCAGTATCAGGGGCTGTTGTAGCAGCATTGGAATGGTATAATGTTTAGGGTGCGAATAGTGGTTAACCACTATTGTATGGGTTATTGCATTGGGAGATTTTTGTACCATCAATAACAATCTAAACAAACGTAACATGAAAAAGATTTTTACACTGCTTGCACTTGCTCCTCTGGCTTCTACTGCCTTTGGGCAAATAACGATTAATGCCGCCGACATGCCGGTGCCAACTGTACCTTATAATCTTGCTGATATTTCGGCTACTGCGGCGGCGAACCCAACACCCGCTACAAATGCCACCTGGAACTACGGCAGCTATACCGGCTCTGCGTCTTCAAATACCTACGTTACGGAAACCGACACCTATTTTACTGGTGCGGGAATTGATGTTTACCTGTTGGGTTTTAAATCGTTGATTCCCGGCTTAGGTTATAACGTGTATAACGAATTTGATTTTAATACAGCCAACGTAAAGGAATCCGGTATTGATGTACAGGACCAGGGTTATGATATATCTTCAATGACAGGTGGTACTGCCGATAGCCTTATTATTCCTGCTCAGCGCAGTTTGTTGGCTGTGCCGAAAGAGGTGATTCATTTCCCTTTTACTGCCAACAGTTCGTGGACTTCTTCAAGCCGCAGAAAGGTTACGTTTAATCTTTCTGTTGCCGCCTATAGCCTGAGCCATACACCGATTGATCATGTCTATTATGTAAACAGGAAAGATACTATAGTAGGTTGGGGTAAAATGTCGGTATATACAACATCAGGCCCGAGCATACAATACGATGTGCTGATGGACCGTATTGGCCAGTATGCGGTGGATAGCTTTTACATGGGTGGCTCGCCTGCGCCGGCAACATTGCTTTCGGCTTTCGGTATGTCGCAGGGGCAAAAAACAGATTCCAATTACAGGTATAATTTTTACCGTAAAACCAGCTTTAACTACCTGCTTACCTTTTATTACGGCAGCAATGCAACTTACACTACTCCACAAAGTAAATTTGTAAATACGGACAATCTAATTCCGGCAAATGTTGGCGTAAATGAACTTGGTAACGCAACCTACTCAACTGTGGTATTCCCTAATCCGTCAGCGGGTAGCGAGATAAACGTGATGGTCATGGGTAAAAATGTTGATGGCGGAAGCTATCGGGTTTGCGATGCAACAGGTAAAACAATTCAGGCAGGTAGCAACGAGTTTTCAAATGGTTCAATACACGTTAGCCTGAACAGCGTTTTAGCTGCTGGTAACTACTTTATTACTATCCTCGATAACAACAAGGCAAAAATTGCCACAGAGCAATTTACTGTCGCTAAATAGATAGTTTAGATTGAATAGTTGTACATGGTAATGTCCGGTGGCTGCTGTCACCGGGCATTTTTATTTGTACTCGCCAATGGGTTTAGCCTGTATCCGTGAAACTTCAAAACTGGGCATAACACGGCCTTGCTTTGCGCCTACTTCGAGGACATTTTGCGTCCTCTGCGTTGAAATTCTTATTTCGAAATTAGTTGTTTAAACGGTATTGTTTGGAAGCGAGGCCTCGGTCAAGCTAAAAGGCTAGCAACGGTACAATTAGGCGTACTCTCGGATTTTTGACATTAATACGCAGCTTACGTACATTTGCACATCAAAAAAAACAACATGAAAAAAATCTTTACACTTCTTGCTCTTTTGCCAGTTGCGTCAACCGTTTTCGGGCAAATTACTATTAATGCGGCCGATATGCCTGTACCTACGGCTGCATACAACCTGAGAGACATTTCGACTTCAGCCGCTGCCAATCCAACTATTGGCGCAAGCACATCGTGGGACTACAGTGCTTATGCCGGCACACCAACGACAAACACTTATACTGCAGAAACGGATACTTTCTTCACAACTGCAGGTATTGACGTTTACTATGCTGCATTCAAATCGTTAATAAGCGGTTTGGGTTATAACTACTATGCTGAATTAGACTTTAACGCATCAAATGTAAAAGATGCTGGTACAGATGTGCCTGCCCAGGGTTACAGCCTTACGGCAATGACGACAGGCGCATCTGATAGCCTTACTATCCCTGTTCAGAAGACAATTTTAACTTCTGCCAGAGAAATTGTTCGGTTTCCTTTCACCGCTGGTACTAACTGGAGTTCGGTAAGTCATCGCGCTATCACTTTCTATCTTACCGTTGCCAGCGCTATGATGAGCCATACACCGGCAGAACATCGTTATGATATACATAGAACCGACAGTATAATAGGTTGGGGCAAAATGAGGGTTTATACCACTTCAGGCCCAAGTATACAGTATGATGTACTGATGGATAAGAGCGCGCAGTATGCTGTTGATAGCTTTTACCTGAGTGGTGCACCTGCATCTCCTACTGTACTTACATTTTTCGGAGTTCATCAGGGCCAGTTTACAGACAGTTCGTACAGGTACAACTTCTACCGTAAAACATCATTCAATTACCTTATGACTTTTAACTACGGTAACGATGCTACATACACTACGCCAACAGCTAAGTATATGCATTCTGATAACATTATTCCTGCAAACGTAGGCGTGAACGAAGTAAATGATATCGCATTTTCAACCGTACTTTTCCCTAACCCGGCTAACGGCAGTGAAGTTAATTTGCTGATCAACGGCAAAGATGTAACTGGCGGCCAGTATTTTGTTACTGACATGAGCGGTAAAACCATACAGGCAGGGGCTATAGAAATGAAAGCAGGTGCAGTACATGTTACTTTAGGCGATAATGTTGCTAACGGCAACTACTTCCTGAGCGTTACTAACTGCAACAACGCAAAAATTGTTACCGAACCGTTTACTATTGCTAAGTAGTGTTACCTTCCATACAAAATTTGTGAACGGGCGCTTTTAGCGCCCGTTTTTATTACAGTTGCATTATAATTTCTCAAACAATTTTACAGTAATTTTCCATCTCATTTAATATCATGAGCCAATGTTGTTAACTTAGACTTTTTCAACGTTTTTAGTTGCGCCTCTTAAATCTTGAATGACATCAAAAATGCGGCTTTGCGACTTTGCGTGCCGCTTTTTCTTTAAATTAATGACCTTATACCATGAGCTATAATAAGCCTGAACTGCGGAGCGTTAATGTAACCCGCTATGTCACCACCTTGCGGGAGGGCGGGTCAATGCCAGCTATAGCGGAGGCTGATGATCTGTTTTTGTATGTACTTAAATTCCGTGGGGCCGGTCAGGGTAAAAAAGCGCTTATCGCAGAATTGATAGGCGGTGAAATAGCCCGGGCTCTGGGTTTAAAAATGCCGGAGATAGTATTTGCAAACCTTGATTCAGCATTTGGGCGCACGGAGCCCGATGAGGAGATACAAGACCTGCTGAAGGCTAGCGTCGGTCTCAACCTGGCTGTTCACTATTTATCCGGTTCCATTACGTTTGACCCTACTGTAACAAAAGTTGATTCATTACTGGCATCTAAAATATTATGGTTGGATTGCCTGCTGATGAACGTAGACCGCACATGCCGCAACACCAATATGTTGTTGTGGTATAAAGAATTATGGCTGATTGACCACGGCGCATCCCTGTATTTTCACCATTCATGGCAAAACTGGGAAGAAAAAGCGCTGTCGCCTTTCTTCAATTCAAAAGACCATGTATTGCTGCCGCAGGCGAGCGAACTGGAGGCGGTAAATAAAGAGTTACCAAAATTATTACCTGAGGCATTAGTACGCGATATCGTGAACCTGGTGCCGGAGGAGTGGTTGCTCGAAGATGCTCCGTTTACTACTGTTGCTGAACACAGGGAAGCTTACTATAAGTTTATTACTACCCGTATCGCCAATTCTGAAACCTTTGTAAAAGCCGCGCAAGATGCCAGAGCAGCACTTATTTGAGTATGCCATCATTCGCGTAGTGCCGCAGGTAGAACGCGAAGAATTTATGAATGTGGGTGTGGTCGTATTTTGTATGCGGCCCAAATTCCTGCAGGTGAAGTATATGCTGAACCGGGAGCGGTTGGCCGCCTTTGCACCCAAATTGGATATAACGGAAATAGAAACCTACCTCTGTGCCTTCGAAAGGATTTGCAAAGGGGAAAAGGGGAGCGGTAACATAGGTCTTTTACCACATTCCGAACGTTTCCGGTGGTTGACTGCGACTCGCAGTACCGTCGTGCAATGCTCTAAGGTCCATCCCGGCCTGTGCGAAAGCCCTACGGCTATTCTGGAAAGGTTATTTGAGCAAATGGTTTTGTAAGCGATAATGTTTATCGCGTCCCGGTTAATCCAATAACTTCTGGTTAATCCAGCAGCTTTTCTGCGCGATCACGCTAATAATTAATGGGTTCTATGGGCAAAAAGTGTTGAAAAGTGTCGCAGTAAAGTAAAATTCCATGATTAAAAAAGCTATTTTTGCCGCAAATTGTTACCATAAGATGAAATATTTGTTAACTGCGGTATTGTTGTGTTGCATAGGTGTTTCGGCTCGTGCCTCTCATATTGTGGGTGTCGATCTGTATTACACTTGGGTATCCGGCAACGATTATAAAATAACCTGCATACTTTACGGTGACTGTGGTCCTGCTTCTGCTTCCTCATTTAGTACGCTGGATTCTGCTGCACCCGTTATCTGCATTTATGATGCCAATACCTTTGTTACCAATATGAGCCTGGCTATTGAGCCCCCCTTAAATGGCGTGGAAATAACCCCGGTTTGCCCCGATTCTGTTGGCCATACGCAGTGCTCTAACCCCGCATCGCTAACACCTGGAATTAAGAAATTCGTTTACAGCGGCATTTATACGCTCCCCAATACATCGCACTACTGGCGCTTTGTATATGGTGGCAACAATGGCGGCACAGCCGCGGCTTCAGGTAGAGCAGCAGCCATAACAAATATTATTTCTGCAGGCTCTTCTGTAATACAGGTGGAAGATACACTGGACAATACTTTCGCAAATAATTCAAGCCCAAGGCTTACTGTTGTGCCAACTCCTTTCTTTTGTCTGAATAATGACAATGGTTATGGCCCCGGCGCTGTAGATGCTGATGGCGACAGCCTTGTATTTTCACTGATAGATGGGCAGAATGGTAATGCTGCTGCTTGTGGCTCTGGTGGCCCGGTTACCTATGTAGGTGGTTATTCCGGCAGCAATCCTCTGGCTTATAATCCCGGCACCTACTCATTCAACAGTAATACCGGACAGATAGTTTTTACCCCCAATATATTGCAGCGTTCGCTGGTAGTATATAATGTGCAGGAATACAGGGCCGGCGTTTTTATTGGTGCATGCCAGCGCGAAATGACGTTCCTGGTTGTTCCGTGCACCCGCACTCCGCCCACTGGTGTTTTTGGTACTTCTTCGCAGGGGTTGGTTAACGACCCTACGCACTTTGAAATTTGCGCTGAAACACAAACCTTCAGTTTGAATATTGTTCCTAAACAAGAGATCAAGACCAATTCTGTTACTATAACGCCGGCAGGTATACCCGTTAATAGCAGCCTTATTGTAACCAACAATGGTACTCCTGATGCAACTGCGATTTTTACATGGAATACTATTGGATTGGTTCCGGGTACTTATACCTTCTACGTTACCTATACTGACAATGGTTGTCCGCTGCCGGGTTCACAAACTGTGACCTACACTATCAGAATATTACCTCCGCTTAATATAGCTATTACACCGCATGTCTCTACTATTAAATTTGGTGGTCAGGTGCAGTTAACGGCAACAACAACAAGCCCTTACCCCCTTATTTATAAATGGGATAAGTTTGATGGCTCGCTGGAAAATACCAACATCAATAACCCTGTTGCGTCGCCGTTGGTAACAACAAAGTATACGCTAGATGTACGTAATCCGTGGGGTTGCCGTGGTGTAGATACCGCATTGGTAATTGTTGACCCTAACATAAATGATTTTGTGCCTTCTTCATTCACGCCTAATGCTGATGGAAAGAACGATATTTTCAGGATCGTGAATATGCACACACAGCGTCTGCTGGAATTCGGGGTGTATAACCGTTGGGGTAAGCTGTTGTTCCAGACAACCGATAAGACCAAGGGCTGGGATGGCACCTACAATGGAGAGCCACAGGAAATTGGCACTTACTACTACCACATCATTCTGGAAAAGCCAGACGGCACTATAGAAAACAAGCGTGGTGATGTAACACTGATAAGATAAGAAAACCAGATAATTCAAATTGAAAGGCGGCTGTTTGGCCGCCTTTTTATATGCATCCCCAGGCGCGGCGACTGCGTTGGCCCCATTTAAACTTCTCGCCGGCTCTGCGCCTTCTTTGCGAACCCTCTGCGTACTTTGCGTTGACATGTTCATGGTATCACTGCCAACCTCTCCCTCCTACAATTTGTTAATACTCTGTGCGGTAAAACCAAATTATACATTCTCTACGTAATTTTAACCTATGCTAAACAGTTTCTTTAACAGGATCTTTCACACGCCAAAAAAAACTACAATGAATTATAATGAACTGACGCCCGAAGAAGCAAGGGTAATTATTCATAAAGGAACAGAACGCCCGTTTACAGGCGAATACACCAGCAATAAAGAGAGTGGTACTTACGTATGCCGCCAGTGTAATGCACCGCTTTACCATTCTAAAGATAAATTTGATTCGCACTGTGGCTGGCCAAGCTTTGATGATGAGATTGCCGGAGCGGTGAAGCGCATTCGCGATGCAGACGGTCACAGGGTGGAAATTGTTTGTGCCAATTGCGGTGGTCACCTGGGCCACGTATTTACAGGCGAGGGCTTTACCGAAAAAGATACCCGCCACTGCGTCAACTCTATTTCCATGAAGTTCATTCCTGATGTAAATGAAGTAACACCAAAAACGGAACGCGCTATTTTTGCCTCCGGTTGCTTTTGGGGAACTGAGTATTTTTTGAAGCAGGCGCAAGGCGTTCTACTCACTACGTCAGGCTATATTGGCGGAAGCGTTGAAAACCCTACTTATCAGCAGGTTTGCACAGGCCGCACCGGGCATGCAGAGGCAGTAGAAGTTATCTTTGACCCAACCATTATTACTTACGAAGAACTGGCCAAGATATTCTTTGAAACCCACGACCAGGGCCAGACAGACGGACAAGGTCCTGACCTGGGCAATCAATACCGTTCGGGTATTTTTTATACCAGCCCCGAGCAAAAGAAAACGGCTGAAGACCTTGTAGCGCAGCTAAAGAACAAAGGGTACAAAGTGGCTACCGAAATTACGCAGGCTACCACATTCTGGAAGGCCGAAGGTTACCACCAGGACTATTACAATAAAGGAGGTGGTACACCGTATTGCCATCGTTTCGAGAAAAAATTCTAATCAATAATAATTTTCACTTCAGCCGCCAGGAACGCACCATAGTTTTTGGCGGCTTTGTTTATGGCTTTTAGTGCCGTTGCTGTAAATTTTGTGAATGGCTTTATTAATTCAATTTCCACGGTTTCTTTTTTAAGCGTTCTTCGCCAGGTGCCTGCTACATGGCCGTCAACTACAATGACCGGGTTCAATATTTCGAGGGCGGTTTTCTCGTGATGTGCAGCAGCGAGCAGGGTAGTACGGTCGCGGTAAGCAACAGTATATTCATCAAATGCAGGCAGCAGATACACTGCATTTTTTGTTGCGGTGAAATTGCCCTCTGCATCAGGCATCCAATAAGTGGCACCGTCAACAAACACGCTTACAAAATTTTCTTTCACGCTTTCAATACCCCGCTTTGCATCAGTAATAGTTAAGCCCGACCACCACGCAAAATCATGAACCGTTGCTGGGCCGTGGCTCGTAAGATATCGTTTAGTCAATTCGGCGAGCGCTTCCTCATACTGCAGGGGATGTGTTGTTGGTATGCGGTCGTCAAGCAGTGTATAGGTGAATTGCTTCCCTTGTCTCGGTCCGTTACAAATAAGCCCTGCAAGTTCGGCATACATCATAATGCAGGTTACCCTGATGTCGTTTGTAGCAATGCCTTTATTTTTCAGATCTATTTCTATTGCGGCGCGTGTGAGGTATTTTTCTGCAGACAGTGCTTTAACAATAATCTTATTACTCTGCTTGAATATGGTGTCATCGAGTTCCAGTTTACGGTATTGCGATGAGTTGAATGCGTTAACCCTTGGGGCGGTCAATGCCAGCATCCAGCGGATGTCTTTAGGCGAAACCAGTTGCCAGGTGGGCCGCAACACATGTGTGCGCACTAAAGTGCCATCATTAATGGCCTGCTCTACATCTTGCTCATTTAGTCCCTGCATCCGCAACACAATGGCCCATTTACAACCAGCATAATCTTGCGCCTGCACAGCTCCCATATGCTCTACCAACTCGCTAAGGCTCCCATCAAATGCGCGGGAGATAAACTGGTTGTATAGCCGGTGTGCTGTGATGTTCATAATTATAGCGAGGTATTGGAGTAACGTTTTTTAATTGCTAATATAGCAACAATATGGAGTTATTTCGATTGGACTTTGGAGTAGAATTGTATCCAACACTTTCCTCCAAGAATTCTGCGAGTCCTTGTTTCGGTCGACATGTATCTTAGCTTATGCCAGTTAGACATCGAAACCAAACGACTGTCGAAACTTTGATCTGTCTATCACCCGCGACGCCGCCCCGGCGCGGACATTAGAGTAACATGCTTCAACAGGCCACGCCGGGGGGGCTTCTTTGGGCAGCGGAGCGATTGCCCAAAGTGCCGCTTTCTTTTGTTACTTTTCTTTGCGGCAGCACAAAGAAAAGTAAGTAAGAGGGTAGGCGCTAAGCATATTTTACATGGTTTGATTTTAATGTCAAAACGGTATTAGCTATAATTTTCGCTAAATTTTTGAAGGCCGTCGGAATTATATGAATTGCTCCGTTAGGAGCTACCGCTCTGTAGCACTTAAAGCAGGCGTTTTCTATGCACCGCAGGTGCTACCCAATTGAAGTGGATTATTGCAGTAGTGTATCCTAAATACACCAGCGATTGGGTAGCTCCCAGCGGAGCATTGTGATCTATCAATCTCAAATTTCTACAGAGCGGTAGCACCTATGGTGCACTGCGTAATACTAGGCCGCTAACACCTCATTAAAAACAGTGCAAACGAATCTTAAAAGCATGATGATGCATCTCTGTTTTCTTTAGCTGCACTAACGTATTGGAGATTGAAGCCGCACGGCAACGACATGTATCAGAGCCCCCGAAAAAACATAAAAAAAGGCGACCGCACGCGATCGCCTTTTTGGTATAAAATGATTATTTGTCCGGAATTTTACCGTTTCACAACTTGTTGTGATGTAACGGAGCCATCAATACCCACTACCTGCAAAATATAACTACCGTTGGCAACTTCGGCGGTGTTTAAAGTTTTACTGTTGGTTTGCAGCACTACCTGACCCAGCATGTTCATCAGCATCATGCGCTCAACCTTAAAGTTGCCTGCTTCAGAAATAGTCAACGTATTGCCAACCGGATTAGGGTAAACACTGAAATTATTATTGGCTATAAGTGCACCTATGCTTGTTGTATTACGGTTAGCAAAGGCAAGGTCATCAACCCAAACGCTGGTGCCCATATGTTTAGGGCCGGGGCCGTTGTTGGCGGAGTTGATTACAATGACACAGGTATCAGGTGTAGCGGTATCAGAATACACTAAATTCGTGCTGAACCTACGATACACAGAATCGTTTGTAGCTGAATTAAACCTCCCCTCAGCGATGGGTGTACGAGTGCCGCTAGCGCTGTTCCACTTGCTGAGCAGAACCGTTACATTGCAGGTGTCGGGGCCCATTGCATGGTATTTATAAAACCCGGTAAGGCTGTCTGGTCTTGAGGTAAATGCATAGCCGGGCAAGTTGGCTCCTGGCGTTGGCGGGCCCATAACCATGGCGCCACTGTAAGCGAGGCCAGCAACCGTATCCAGCGTAGAAGAAAACGGATTGGTAAATGTATCGACGGTGCACTGAATAGCCCAGCTGCCGCTGTGTGCCTGGTTACTCTGGCGGACTCCCGGACTTACAGCCCAGCTTGTTGGTGCGTTAAACGGGCCACTTGCAGCCCATGTTTCGAAACCTGCATTAGGTATAGTTTGCCCAAAAGAACTGCCGGCAAAAAAGAGTGCAGTAACTAACAGTAATTGTTTCATTGTTTATTATGGATTTAAGAATGTTATTTTGACGATGGAATGTATTTTTTCCTTCCGCTGAGGTTAAAATAGTGATATCTGCACAGACTGCTGCTTTCTACGGACTGCTACAGCAGGCATTTTATAGTTGCTATGACAGGTCACCTGGTATACCGGCCCGGCCTCATACCTGGAAGCAACAGAAATATGCAACTGCATCGCCCAGTCGCTGAAGGCGCGGAGGGCTTCTTCCGGGTCGTTATTGTCTTTGGATAGGTGCGAAAGATAAACCTGCTGCATGTGCGTGGGGCGGTGCGCGGCAAATAATTCGCGTGCCTGCAGGTTCGATAGGTGCCCGTGTTCGCCCATAATACGGCGTTTAAGGTGGTAGGGATAGCGGCCATTTTCAAGCATAACATCATCGTAGTTGGCTTCCAGGAAAATAGCGTGGCAGTGCTTGAAATTTTTAATAACATGTTCGCATGGTGCGCCAATGTCAGTAAATACGCCAATGTTCACTCCATTGCCGGAAACTACGAAGCTGTGCGGGTCAATGGCATCGTGCAACTTAGGGAAAGCAAGAACGGAGAGTCCCCCAATCTGCACCGGTTCATAGGCTTTAAATATAATCACCTGCTCAGCCGCTACGCGCAGCTTGCTTTGCGTAAAAGTAGCCGGGGTAAAGTAAATGGGTAATTTATGCTTGCTGGCAATGCTTTCTACGCCTCTGATATGGTCGCCATGCTCGTGCGAAATAAAGACGGCCTTCACCATTTCTATTTTCAGTCCCATCTGTTTCATCCGTTTCTCTGTTTCCCGGCAAGATATGCCTGCATCTATCAGTACGGCTTCGCTTTCGTTACCGATATAGTAACAATTGCCGTTGCTGCCTGAATTAATTGATGCTGTAAAAAGAGACATGAATCCGAATGGTGAATTGTGAATGGTGAATTGTGAATTGGTTTAAAGTTAAGGTTGTTGGTCTCAAAATTAGGATAAATTAGGGAAGCGGCCATTCTGTGGTGTTACACTTTTTGGATTCAAGTGAATTGCCTGTATGAAGTTGCAACCTAACTTGTTGCCGACACGCACTAAAAAGCACTGCTAAATTAGCCCGCAATTTATAATTCACCATTCACCATTCACCATTCATCTAATGTTCTTTTCTGCGTTTCAGCACGCCGCCGGCGGTTTCTTTAATGGTATTCGTAAATACAAAGGCTTTAGGGTCAATCGCATGAACGGCATTCCTGAGTCGGCGCACTTCTAGCCGCGTAATAACGGTAAATACGATGTCGCAGTCCACGCTTACATCGTAGCTCTCTTTCATAAAGCCACGCTCGCCCTTGTAAATGGTAATACCGCGGCCGAGTTTCATAACCAGCGTATGTTTAATTTCTTCACTTTTTTGAGATATAATGGTCACCCCAGTATATTCTTCCAGCCCCTCAATTACATAATCTATTGTTCGCGAAGCAACATAGTAGGTGAGCATAGCGTACAATGCTATTTCTAATCCAAAATGGAAGGCTGCAAAACCAAATATTACGGCGTTAAAGGCAAGTATTATTTCGCTGATGGTAAATGCACTTTTTTTAAGGGTGTACAATGCCAATACTTCCAGCCCATCGAGCGAGCAACCTGCACGCATTACCAGGCCCACGCCAAGCCCCATGAAAAATCCGCCAAATAACGATGCGATCAGCTTATCGTGGCTCACAATAGGGAAATGCAGGAACTGGATACACACCGCAAGTATAATGATACATGCAAAAGTTTTGAACGCAAACGGCCAGTTAAGCTGGAAGCCTCCCAGCAGTAAGAAGGGTATATTCACCAGTATGAGTACAAGGCTCAAATTAAGATGGTACACCTCATGCAACAGCAACGAGACCCCGGAAACACCACCATCGAGGAAATTATTGGGTACCAGAAAACTTTCCAATGCGAACGCAGCAATAATAATGCCCGCTGCCATATAAACAATATCCTTTACAGCACTGACTACATTCTCACTCCACTTCATTTTTATCTTTCTTTACCAGTGACTTTAAGTAATTGAGGTACATTTCTTTTACCGGACCCCGGGTACGGATAGCCGACGCGGTAAAATAATGGTGTTGTGTCAGGAATTTTATCTGCAGCAGGTCCCATTCTTCCTCTGTCTGCACAACATTATTGTCTTTTAGCTCTTTAAAGAGCAGGTTGCCCACCCGCGGAAAGTCTGACCGGCCAAGATAGTCAAGGTCAGCGTCGCAAATAATTTCTTCCAGCAGGTTAGTAGGCGTTTGCGGTATCATAGTCGCCATTATCATACCACATATCCGCATTATTTCTTCTTCTGTGTATTCAAAGTCCGGCAAGTGCAACCGTGCTATCTGGCAGCCAAGCCCTTCGTGGCCCTTGGGACTTACCGTGAATCCGGAATCGTGAAATAAAGCCGCCGTAAGCAGCAGCCGGATTTCATATTCCGGTATGCCTTCCTCTTCCGCAAGCCGTTCAGCCGATTCATAAACGTCCTTAACGTGGTTTATGCTGTGGTAAGTAAGGGTTTCTGGTAGTTCTTTTACCAATTTGTGCAGCATAAAAGCTTTAACTTCTTCGAAAAGCATAGGCAGATAAGGTAAATTACTTCTAACAAATGTATCGTGTTGCAACCTCTTAATCTTGTACATACGATATTTGCTCCCTAATCGATTCAAATCTCATTTTTTACTGGCTTATACTTTGTTTATGATTTTTTTCCTTAGTGTTGTAAACGAATGGCTTGTATGATTAGAACCGGTTTTGTTATTTTTTTTGCTGCATTGCTCTTTCCCGCCACATCGCATGCAAAGGCCGATGCGGAAATGAGGAAAAAAGCAAAAGCACTGCTGCATGCACACCTGCACGACTATGACCCGGCTGAAGCGCATGATTCATTAATGGATATGAATGGTGACGGCTATGACGACATTATAGTCGAGTTTTATTACGGTGCCGGAACCGGACTGAAAAATGGGGTAGATCTCATTATGTATGATCCTGCAAAAAAAACTTTCGATGCCCGTCAGTCAATCCGGCTTGTCAACCCTACCTTT
Organism: Chitinophagaceae bacterium; assembly: GCA_947447265.1. Classification (GTDB taxonomy): domain Bacteria; phylum Bacteroidota; class Bacteroidia; order Chitinophagales; family Chitinophagaceae; genus Flavipsychrobacter. The sequence goes on along the minus strand of CANFKC010000027.1, from coordinate 28,203 downwards.
TATTTTAAAAAGCGGGAGGTTGTTTCCTATTACATCGCCTCCGGAGGAGGTGAAGCAAAAAAGCAGAAATGGAACGGTATAAAACTGAAGCTGATTGAAAATATAGTGGTTGATGTAGATAGCAAAACTGGTCTTGAATTTTCATTTACACAGAAAAACCACCTAACCGGCAAGGTAACAAAGTGGAAGGCAACAGAAATGGTGCTACCCAAAGAGTATAACTACTTCCAATACACTCCACTTGTTACAAGCCCGCACAATTTGCTGCATACGCATTAAGCTCAGCAGTAACGATTTTCTAATTAAAGACTCAAAATTGTCTCGCGCTATCCGACCAATTTATAATTTATAGTTTATAATTTACAATTGATTTACGCTTTCCTGAAGATCACAATAGCATTGTGACCACCGAAACCGAAGTTGTTGTTCATGGCAATATTTACCGGTTTTGAAATAGCTTCTTTGGTAACTATATGCAGACCTTTTGGTATCTCCGGGTCAATATTGGTGGTATTGATGGTTGGTGGAATGATGCCATGCTGAATTGCCTTTATGCAGAGGATGCTTTCTATAGCACCAGCAGCGCCAAGCAAATGGCCGGTCATTGATTTGGTTGCGCTTACAGAAAGGTTTTTAGGGGCGTCGCCAAATACTTTTACCATGGCTTTCACCTCGCTGATATCGCCTACAGGGGTCGATGTTGCGTGGGTGTTCAGGTAGTCCACATCATCAGGATTTATGCCTGCTTCTTCCATAGCCAGATGCATGGCTTTTGATGCCCCAAGTCCTTCAGGATGGGTGGCCGTCATGTGGTATGCGTCAGCGGTCATAGATGCGCCAATTACTTCGGCATATATTTTTGCCCCGCGTTTTTTTGCGTGTTCGTACTCTTCCAGTATTATGGCTCCGGCGCCTTCGCCCATAACAAAACCATCACGGTCTACATCAAACGGGCGCGATGCACCCTGCGGGTCATCATTGCGGCCAGACATTGCCTTCATTGAAGTAAAGCCACCAATGGAAGCCTCTGTAACTGGTGATTCTGAACCGCCTGTTACAAATACTTTAGCCTTGCCCAAGCGTATGTAGTTGAATGCGTCCATTATAGCGGTGTTAGAAGTAGCGCAGGCTGATACTGCTGTGTAGTTTATACCCATTAAGCCGAACTTCATGGAAATGAGCCCCGAAGCCATATTGGTAATTAGCCTTGGTACAAAAAACGGACTGAAGCGTGGTGTGCCGTTGCCTAAAGCATAAGCCTTTACTTCCTCTTCAAAGGTGGCCATACCGCCTTGTCCTGAGCCCCAGATAACACCAATGTCAAATGGGTCCATCGCTTTAATATCCAGTCCGCTGTCTGCCAGCGCTTCTGATGCTGCATAAATAGCATACTGTGTAAATGGGTCGCTGCGTTTTATTTCGTTACGATCCAGATATTTTTCCAGTGTAACGCCTTTCAGTTCGCATGCGAATTGCGTCTTAAAGAGTATTGGGTCAAATTTGGTTATCCTGGCTGCGCCGCTCATTCCGTTTATTGCACTGTTCCAGTACGTATCTATATCATTGCCTATTGGTGTTAATGCCCCCAGCCCGGTTACAACAACTCTTTTCATGGTTTTAGTTCTTTAATTATGGTATTATGTATGGTTTCAAAATCTCCCGGTTCCGTGAGCCTTGTAAGCTGCAGCGAAGCCAGCATATTGGTTATTATCAGTAATGCTTTTGTTCTGGGTTCGGTCTCAAATTTAAAAGTGCCTATTCGCAATCCTTCTGCAAGAATGGAGGTTACCCAGTTTAGAATTTCAGTAACCAGCGTTTTCAGATGGGCAGCCATATCATCGTCCAGCGTACTGAGATCAGATGCAAAAGAGCCTACAATGCAAATATTGTTTTCTCCCTTTATGCCTACGTAAATGGACAGAAATTTCTTTAGTTGTTCATCTGGCTGCTTATCTTTAACTTCGGCTATTGCATCATGCAGTCGTTCTAGTTCATCGTCAATTATCGCTACACCCAGATTGCTTTTAGCAGGGAAATAGTAATGGACCGATGCGTTTTTAATGCCCAGCTTTTTTGAGATGTCAGAGAAGCTAAAGCCATTAAAGCCTTTTTCTTTAACCAGCGCATCGCCCAACCGTATTATCTCGCTTTTTGTCGACATCTAAAACACGAAGTTATCTACCTTCTAATAGATAGGCAAATTTATTTTTGGTAAACGCGACCTTGGGCTTAGTCGTAAATACCTCGTAAAAAAGCATAATATTGCGGAGCAACAGAAAATTTTATGAAAGATATATCTGATGGTTTTGTTATTGGAGAAGGCAAAATAAGTGGCTACAGTGCCATATTTCTTGCATTACTCGCTTTATTGGGTGTGGTATGCTTCCGCTATCCTGAATGGCTCACTACTCCGGAATTCAGAAATGTATATACCGGGGAGTCAATGAAAATATTGCTCACCTCGGTTATTATTGCTTCGTTCTTTTTTGCATTGCTCAGCTTTATATTAAGCCGGCAGAAAAAGTGGGCTGCGACAGCCATAATTATAAGCGCAGTGTCTATTGTAATGGGTGGATTTACAGTGCAGGGTAGGTCGGTTGAAAAGACCAGTTGGCACCTGGGGCTGGACTGGCTGTTGCTGGATCTGCTGCTGATGGCGGTAATTTTCGTACCGATCGAGATGGCATTTCCAAAAAATAAAGATCAGAGCAAATTTCACGAAGAATGGCGTACAGACCTGGTATACTTCGTGGTCAGCCATCTGTTCATCCAGTTTTTTGGAGTAATTACGCAAAAGCCTGCTACGTTATTTTTTGGTTGGCTGGGGCTTGGTGGCTTGCATGCCTGGGTGCGTAGCCTGCCCTATGTGGCAGAGTTACTGCTGGCGTTCTTTTTGACAGATTTTTTCCAGTATTGGGCACACCGGTTTTTTCATAGCCATACGTATTTTTGGCGCTTCCATTCCGTGCATCACTCTACAAAAAATATGGATTGGCTGGCGGGTTCCCGTACGCACTTCATTGACATTTTCGTAACCCGGTCCATGGCTTTCATACCGCTCTATGTTTTTGGGTTCTCTGAAATAACTTTCAATACCTATATCGTGTTCATGGCCATACATGCAGTACTGATACATGCTAATACGCGCATCAATTTCGGCTTCCTGAAATATATTATCGCTACACCGCAATACCATCACTGGCACCATTGCGAAGACCCGCGCTACTATGGTAAAAATTTTGCTACAATATTTCCCTTCATTGATAGATTGTTCGGCACCTACTACCTGCCGGGTAAAGTATGGCCGGAAAGGACAGGTTTGCATGAAAGCAATTATCCGAAAGGTTACCTGAAGCAGTTGGTTTACCCTTTCACCAAGAGCCCGTTCGATAATAAGCTGGATGTAGAAGAGAGGAGTGAGCGCTAAAGGGCCATTTCCAACACATGATCGTTCATGAAGTATCCGCCGCCAATATCAATATCTTCGTCTTTAAGCTGGTAGAAGCCTATCTTTCCGTAGAAAGCAATGGCGCTTTTATTGTAGATATTTACGTTTAGCCGCAAATGGGTGGCGCCTGCTTCTTTTATCGCGTTGCAGATGTGTGCAAGCATAAATTTGCCCGTTCCTTTCCCTTGCTGGTTGGTGCGTACGTAAAGCTTGTTCAGTTTGTAAATACCGGGTTCAACCAATGAGTAAGACCCAAAACCAACGGGATTATCGCCATCATAGCACAAAATATATTGCTGGCCATTTTGCATTTGTCCGGTAAGGGCCTCTGGCGTATAGAATAGATGGAGCATATAAGCTACTTGCTGCTCCCCTATAATAGGGTAGTAGGTATCGGGCCAGATACTGAAGGTCAACTCCCTGATAGTTGGTATATCGTTTACAGTTGCATTTGTTATTCGTAGCATATCTTGGCCGATTTCAGTTTGTTTTGGTCTTTTTTTATGTTATTAGTCAGCTTGGCTATATATTTACAGGTCGGGGGCTTTTTTACTTCCCGCGAAAAACTTATTTTTGACCGGAAAGATTGCTTTTAGTTGCAATTGAAACTGCTCAAAGGTAGAATAACAAGGTAAATTTTTAACGGTCAATAATTTCAGGAAATGAAAAAAGGTATTTTCCAGGTAATGGTAGTATTTGTTTTAGGTGTTTGTTTTTTAACCTCCTGCAGGAAAGATTACCATTGCCAGTGTTCATACCAGAACCAGATAAAAATGATCAAGGACCTTGGCCAGATGACCAATGCCGATGCCGAAGATGCGTGTTCTAGTTACGATACTACTGTAACCGGCGAAAAATGGACGTGTGTCATCAATTAATTAGCTATTCTGCAAATTTTCTACAAAGCAGCCTGAATTTTATTACTGGTGGCCAGAATGTACTTCATTTTGGTGCAGCCACTGTTAATATTTTGGTCATACCCTAACAAAATATCTTTTTGCCACATATTTTTGCTGCCACAAAAGCAGCGTTCTACTTTTGGATATAAATAACATCAGACTTTTCTTTTAGTATATGCAAAATCCAGTTCAGTTCGATCCCAATTCCGTAGGGCTCAAATCAAATAATATATTCGGCTTACCCTTCACTGAAGAGGAATCAGAACTTATCTTGTTACCTGTGCCATGGGAAGTGACCGTATCTTACAGGGTAGGTACTGCAATGGGCCCTGAAAGTATTTTTGAAGCGGCAATGCAGGTCGATCTTTTTGACCCTGATGTAAAAGACGGCTGGAAGAAGGGCTTTCACATGTTACCGGTTGATCGTAACATCCGTAAAAAAAGTGACTACCTGCGCCAGTGTACAGAACTTATCCTTTCGCACATGGTGGAAGGCGGCCAGGTTTCTGAAAACGAACAACTGACGCACAAGCTCAATGAAATTAATGAGCAGGGTAAAAAAATGAGCGAATGGGTTTATGAAATGACCAGCTCATTACTGAAAAAGGGTAAGAAAGTAGGCCTTATTGGTGGCGACCATAGCACACCTCTGGGTTATATTAAAGCATTGGGAGAGAAGCACGGCAATTTTGGGATATTGCAGATTGATGCCCATGCTGACCTGAGGATTGCTTACGAGGGTTTTACTTACTCGCATGCTTCCATAATGTACAATGTACTTAACGAGGTTCCGCAAGTGGAAAAGCTGGTGCAGGTGGGTATTCGCGACTATTGCGATGAGGAACTGGGTATCATCAACGAAAGCAAAGGCCGTATACATACTTTCTTTGATCGCGATATTAAGGCGCAGCAATACGAAGGTGCTACCTGGAAGCAGATATGCCAGGATATAATAGATGCGCTGCCACAAAAGGTCTATATCAGTTTTGATATTGACGGGTTGGACCCAAAACTTTGCCCTAATACCGGTACACCGGTTCCTGGTGGCTTTGAGACGGAGCAGATATTTTACCTGTTCAAAATGATTAAACAATCAGGCCGCGAACTCATAGGCTTCGACCTCAACGAAGTTTCGTGTGGTTACCATCCCGGCGATGGCATAGATGCCATAGTTGGTGCGAGGGTTCTTTTCAAATTATGTAATTTTATGGTTGCCTAAGCAACCAATAAGCAATACTTGTCATCGGGCCCGGTTCTTCCGGGCTCGTTTTATTTTAGGGCAGCGTTATTAATGTTGAAAAGTGATTTTAATAACCTTCAGCATCTGCAGTATATCATTTAATCTCCGAAACTCAGTTTACCTCGCGTTTGCTTTGTGCCTTCTTTGCGACCCCCTGGCGTACTTTGCGTTAAAACCCTAACGCTGAAATTTGCTGTTTGAACTAAATTATAATACTGCAACCTGGACGTGTTATAGATTAGGCAGCTATTTTATAATCCCCAAAATCGCTTCATAGGCTTAAAAATTTAAATTCATGGCATTCAATTTGAATTTAGAATTTTAGTGCCTCTTTTATTCTTACTTTTGCACCATCATGAAAGTAATATTGCTATCCCTAATTTGTTTCTGCATCTGTACCAACAGCAAAGCGCAGGCGTTTTTGGGGCTTTATGGTACCGAAAATTCTGTAACCCAGGTACGGGAAAATCCGGCTTTTGCATGGCACGAAGACAGGATGCAACTCAACTTTTTTGGTGTGGGTGCCGAAGTTGGGGGCAACAGCCTGCTGTTTAAAAGGAATATTTTCAACTTCCTTACTACCGGCACTGCGACGATGGATAAGAATTATTTCCGCAACCATAATGACCAGCCCGACAAAATGTTTTTTGCAAACCTGGAATTAATGGGCCCCGGGGTGTCTTTCCGTATTCAAAAGAGGTATTTTTTCACCGCAAGTGTGGGTACGCGCTACTTGCTTAATTCTGATAATCTCTCTGATAAAGTATTTAACCTGATGGGCGTTAATCCAAGGTTAGATTCTAACATCGTCGACTCTTTTAAAGTGCACAATTACAGTATTACAGGGCAGGTTTTCCAGGAACTGAACCTGAGCTATGCAGGCTTTTTCTTCGAATCAGAAGAGTACAAGTTACTGGGCGGAGCAACAGTGAAAATATTAAATGGTGTTGGTGCGGCAGGCATGGGTATACCAGATGCCTCATTCAAGATATATAAGAACGATGGGGTAGCGTATGCGGCTAACGGTATTGCTAACATTGCTTTTACGCCGAACGCTAATAAATGGGCGATATCTAATAACCCTTTCAGGGCAATGGGTGTTGCCAGCAACAATTTGGGTGTGGGTCTGGATATTGGTGCGGTATACTATATGAACCCGAATGAAGGCTTTCAGATAAAAAAAGGATACGTCACCCGTTTTGCAGCCTCTATTACCGATATAGGCAGTATTAACTATACCGCATCATCTACTTCAGGCAGTTATCAGGTGAAGGATACCGTTATTGTATACCGGAACATTATGAATAACAATGACGTTACTTACGGCAACCGTATATTTAACGACTATATTATAGATTCAGTAGCAAGGCCAACAGCCAGCAAGAAGAAAATGACCGTTGGCTTGCCGACCGCATTGCACCTGAACGGCGATTTTAAGATACAACCACGCTTTTTTGTAAATGGTAATGTGCTCATTAATTTACGCAGGCCATCTGCCGATAAATATGCCAATCATTACATTTCTACGGCAACGGTTACACCGCGTTACCTGCTTACAAAGGATATTACTGTTGCGTTGCCGTTTTCTTTCAATGCGCAGAAACAGGGCTTCCTGGGTGCAGTTGTTTACGTAGGCCCTGTCTATGTAGGCTCTGGTTCTTTATTTCAATTAGCCACTTCTAACAGTATTAATAACCTCAGTCTTTACCTTGGCGCAAACCTGCGCATAAAGCCTAAAAAGCAAAAGGAAAAAGACATGATGATGATGTAATTATTCAATGACTATGAAACGTATTGCAGTATTTTTATTGTTCGGATTGCTGGTAGTAGTGGGTGCCTGTAAAAAGGAAAAAACGGCGTCGGCAGATCTGCAGATGTCGGCTACCATTAACAGCTATCCGTGGAGGTCGTATTCATCAACGATTACTATCGATAAAGGCCCCGGTCTGAAGCTTAATATCCTTGCCGATTCAACCAATTCCAGGATAAAGTTGCATATTGATAACTATCACGGCACGGGCACTTATGTTATTTCTGATACCGGTAATACCGCATCATACTATAGTTTCGGTGTTGGCGGTAACCAGAACCACGATGCTTCATCTGGGAAAATAATTATTACCTCGAATGTACAGAGCAGCAACACCCAAACCAGCATAAAAGGATCGTTCGAGTTTTTATCGGGCGGAGTTTCGGTAACCAATGGTTTGTTCGATGTAAAGCTCGATCTCAATTAGGAGTGCCTGTTTTCCGGTAGTTCTAAATGTTGCGTTATAATATAGCAGCCTGCTACGTATGTTTTTATTTTTAGCTTAGATTTGCTTCATGTCCATAATTGTATCCTCGCTCAGCAAAATATACGATACCCAAAAGGCGGTTGATAATATTTCATTCGAACTGAAAAAAGGGGAGATAGTTGGTTTTCTCGGGCCGAACGGCGCTGGTAAATCAACAACCATGAAAATTATTACCAGCTACCTGCCACCCACCAGCGGAACGGCTTCGGTTTGCGGTTTTGATGTGCAGACGCACCCAATGGAAGTTCGCCGCAGGGTAGGTTATCTTGCAGAGTCTAACCCACTGTACTACGAAATGTATGTGCGGGAATACCTGGAATTTTCTGCAGGTGTGCACAAACTGGGCAAAGGGAGTAAAGCCAGAATAGAGCAGATGATAGAAATGACGGGTTTAGGCAAAGAAGCGCATAAGAAGATCACCGCACTTTCAAAAGGATACAAGCAGCGTGTTGGCCTTGCACAGGCCATGTTGCACAATCCCGAAGTATTGATACTTGATGAACCGACTACCGGCCTCGACCCTAACCAGATAGTGGAGATAAGGGACCTGGTGCGCGAAATAGGTAAAGAAAAGACAGTTTTACTTTCCACCCATATTATGCAGGAAGTAGCAGCTATGTGCAGCCGTGTTATTATTATTAATAACGGCACAATTGCCGCAGATGATGCTATCACAAAACTACAGGAGGTAAATTCTTCCGCTGACCTGATAGTGGTTACATTCGACAAAACTGTTAGTGCGGCCCAGCTTAATGCACTGCCAAGTGCGGAGAGCGTTGAATCGACCGGCAATAATTCCTGGAAGCTGCTTAGCAAGAACGCCGATGAATTGCGTCGCGAGATCATGCAGATGGCGCTTAAAAACGACCTCAGCATTACATCCATGCAAACGCAGGTGAATACGCTTGAAGATGTTTTCCGTGCATTAACGAAGTAGTTGGGATGTCGGTGCAGTTGTGGCAGTTACGGTTATAGCAATACCTGCAAGTTCACCTTTTTTGAGGCTATCCGGGAAAGGTATTGGTTTTGCTCCCAAAGGTTTATTGGCAAGTTATCCACCATTATTTGTTCCGTTAAAATCGGCAATCATTATTCCCTGCAATTGATTATTTTTGCAGCGGTTTTATTCAAATAATAATATATTATTATGGCAATAGTTGATTTGGTAATGCCTAAAATGGGCGAAAGTATAATGGAAGCTACTGTGCTTAAATGGCACAAAAGTGTAGGCGACGCTATTAAAATGGACGAAACACTGCTCGATATTGCTACCGATAAGGTAGATAGCGAAGTGCCTTCAACCGCTGCAGGTACAATTACCGAATTGTTGTTTAAAGAAAACGACGTAGTGCCAGTTGGTGCAGTAATTGCACGTATCGATTCGGCGGGTGGTGCAGCTACTGCAAAACCTGCGGCCTCGCCTGCTGCTGAAGCGCAAGCTCCTAAAGCTGCTGCGCCAATACAAAATGCAGCGCCGGCAGCACCTGTTGCAGCTGCTGTAGCTAGTAACGGAGCCCGTTTCTATTCGCCGCTGGTATTAAATATTGCAGGTAAAGAAGGTATAGGCATGGCTGAACTGGAAACTATACCAGGTTCAGGTAACGAAGGCCGTGTAACCAAGAAAGATATTTTAGATTATGTAAGCAACCGCGCTAAAGGCGGTGCGCAATCAGCCGCAGCGCAACCAGCTGCACAAGTTGCTGCTGCGCCAGCTGCAAGTTCCGCTCCGGCTGTTGATGCGCCTATGCCGGCCGCAACCAACGTTATTGGCGGTAATGTTGAAATTATTGAAATGGACCGTATGCGTAAGCTTATTGCCGACCATATGGTGCGCAGTAAAGCTACCTCTCCGCACGTAACCAGTTTCACAGAGGCTGATGTCACTAACATTGTAAAATGGCGCGATAAGGTTAAAGGTCCGTTTGAAAAGAAATACGGTGAAAAGATCACTTTTACACCAATCTTCATTGAAGCGGTAGTGAACAGCATTCGTCGTTTCCCAATGATCAATGTAAGTGTTGATGGCGACCGCATTATTGTAAAGAAAGATGTGAACATAGGTATGGCTACAGCATTGCCTAGCGGCAACCTGATTGTACCTGTAATTAAGAATGCAGATACCAAAAACCTCTTGGGCCTCGCTAAGGATGTAAACGCTCTCGCTAACGCTGCCCGCAATAATAAATTGAAGGTAGATGATACGCAGGGTGGTACATTTACTATGACCAATGTTGGTACTTTCGGCAGCCTTATGGGTACGCCTATTATTAACCAGCCACAGGTAGCTATACTTGCTGTTGGTGCAATAAAGAAAAGGCCAATGGTACTGGAAACAAAGGACGGCGATGTAATCGCTATCCGCCACATGATGTATTTGTCACTCAGCTATGACCACCGTGTTGTTGATGGTTCTTTGGGTGCCAGCTTCCTTACTGCAGTAGCAGATGCGCTCGAAGCATTTGATGGCAGCAGGGCAGTATAACTACTAAACAAAATGCACTATAATAAAAAGATGCTCCGAAACGGGCATCCTTTTTCGTTTCGTGAAATTTCAACGGGTGCGATAACCATTTGTACACTATAAATTGGTAGTGGCATTTAAGCTATTATACTCGGCACAGATCTGGTCGACTTTGCGCCTCCTTTGCGATCCCTCTGCGTTCTTTGCGTTGAAATTCTTTAGCTGGGATTTCGTGTATAAACCGTATAACCCCTGCCGGTGTATTTGTTGCAGCAGTATATCGAGTGAATTAACTTCACTGGACGCAGCAGCCTTCTTACGGCAAATTAAGCAAGAAGTTACGGTTGTTCTTAACTGCATTTCGCCTGCCTTTTTACAGTCGTTTCTAAAGAAATTTTACAAGGTTTTTCGCTACGGCCTGATAGCATTGCTGGGGGCTGTTTTTAGCCAGAAAAAGGGTGTTTTTCACGTATTTTTGGGCCTGCTTTTTCCGTGCTTTGCAAATGTGGATAAGTGTAGCTTTTTTTGCTGATTTTGCGCGCCACGTAAGCTTAATTTTTGTGTTTTACAAAAAAGAATTTCCATAAAATTGTTAATGTTGACGTGAAAGAACGGTTAAAAAATCGTATTTTTACTTTGTAGTTATAAACACCTGTTTTGAGCACTTATTTTTTCGCGGTAATTGCCTGAAACTCGCTACAGTAAAGGGTTTCATCCATTTTAAGTTCAAAAGTAGAATGGCGAAAAAATACAAAGTTTAAAAAGAATTCAAACCTTGCCGGGGTATTTTTAGTGGAGTTGTGAAGGTGCAAAAATGAAGCCAAAAACTTGAATGCCCAATCTGTAATCCATTTCGAAATAACAATAGTGTTTTGATTTTTTTTTTCAACAAAATGTTAGCAATTTCGTCCTCCCAATAAAGAAAGTGATACAGGGCTGTGAAACATTGGGCAAACGGGTAAATAAATAACAAAATACTCCGGAAAAATGCCTTAAATTGTATGGCAATTGGTTTAGCTGAATTCAATCATTTTTCAGGTTAACAAATTGTCGGCATCAGGCAGGTAGGAAAACAATACGATAAACAGTTGAGTGCTCTATAACAATATGAATAAAGACATTTTTAATAACCATCCCAATACGTCAACTAATGCGGAGCAGCTTTGGGGACAATGCCTCGCTATCATTAAGGATAACGTTAACTGGCGCACTTACCAAACCTGGTTTGAGCCTATTAAAGCCGTTAGCCTGAATGATAATATAGTTACGTTGCAAGTGCCAAGCCAATTCTTTTATGAGTGGCTTGAAGAGCATTATGTTGAATTGTTGGGAAAAACAATAAAACGCGTGTTGGGTAAACCTGCACGTTTGGAATACCGCATACTTATGGAAGGGAGCGCAACCCAGCGCAATCCCGCTTCTATTAATATGCCGGGCAGTACGCATAACAGAACTCCGAAAGAAAATAATTATGTTGACATGCCCCTGAAATGGGACGATCCGTTCAACATAAAGACGCCATACGCAATACCAGGACTTAAACGCACACAGATTGACCCGCAGCTTAATGCTAACTATACTTTTGATAATTATGTAGAAGGCGATTGCAACAGGGTGGCCCGTTCAGCGGGTTTGCACGTGGCACAAAAGCCAGGCGCAACATCATTTAATCCATTGGTGGTATTTGGCGGAGTAGGCTGGGGAAAAACCCACCTTGCACAGGCTATCGGTAACGAGGTGCGCAGGTTGCACCCTAACAAATCGGTACTGTATGTAAGCGCTGAAAAATTCATTAACCAGTTTATTGATCACGCAAAGAATAACGAGATCAATGATTTTATCCACTTCTACCAGCTTATTGATGTGCTGATAATGGATGATATTCATTTGTTCGTTTCTGCTGCAAAAACGCAGGATGTTTTCTTTGCTATATTTAATCACCTGCACCAGAGTGGCAAGCAGATAATACTTACCAGCGATACCGCGCCAAGAGATATGGAAGGTATGCAGGAACGTTTATTAAGCCGTTTCCGCTGGGGTTTAAATGCCGATATACAGGCGCCGGACTTCGAAACCAGGCAGGCGATACTGCGCGTTAAAATGCGCCAGGAAGGTCTGGAAATACCTGACGAAGTGGTGAAGTATATGGCCTACAATGTGCAAACAAACGTAAGGGAACTCGAAGGCGCCCTGATAGCATTGTTTGCCCAGGCTACACTAAACAAGAAAGAAATTGATATGGACCTTGCCAAGCGCGTCATGAAGAATTTCGTGAAGACCGCAGCGCGCGAGATGACCATTGAAAATATACAGAAGCTGGTATGCGAATACTATCATGTGCCTTACGAAAGGTTGCTCACAAAAACGCGTAAGCGTGAAGTGGTGCTGGCCCGCCAGATAACCATGTACTTCGCTAAGAAGTTTACCAAGCAGTCGTTAAAGACAATTGGTGACCACTTTGGCGGGTTCGACCACACAACCGTGATTCACAGTTGCCAGACGGTAGAAAACCTGATGGACACCGATTCTGAGTACAAAGAAAACCTGATGGAGATATTGCAGAAGGTACAATTGGCCAGCATCTAAAATTGCCTGTTTTTACGGCAGAAGTAATTCGGCCGGACATTGGGGTTGGGAATCACGTTAACGGCGAAATTTCAGCATTTAAATGGCAAATCTGGCCTCGTGTTTAAGGAATGCAGAGCTTTGATAGGCAGCATAAGTAGCTTAGAAATACAGTAAAAGAAGTTCTTTCAAATGCAAAGAAAAAAAAGGTAAAAAAAATCTCAGTTTTTTTTTGTTTTTTGGTATTAACACATATCTTTGCACTCCCTTAGAAAAAGGAACAAGATGCTTTAATTAGCAAGGTGAGGTGGGAGAGAGGCCGAATCCACTAGTTTGCTAAACTGGCGTGCGTCGTTAAGATGTACCGAGGGTTCGAATCCCTCCTTCACCGCTCAAAAAGCAAAATGTCGGCAGTTGATAGTAACATATCAACATCATTACCCGGGGAGTAGCGCAGGCCGGTAGCGCACCTGGTTTGGGACCAGGGGGTCGCAGGTTCGAATCCTGTCTCCCCGACTTGACTGGACAACTCAATAATTTTATTGGGTTGTCCTTTTTTATTTCCGCCTGTATCGCTTGATAGGCTTGCGATATGATAAAATACTTCATTTACTTTTGTGGTTCGAAATGCCTGATTTTTGTGATTATACAGGATTCCTTCAGGAAAGATGGTTTGTTGGATTTTCTCTTTTACTGAAACAGGGCTGGAAGCCCATACTGTAGGGAGTTTCGTTGAAAATCTTAGTGCTGCAATATAGTATTCTGATAGGTTCGAACTGTCTTTGCCGCAAGTGTCCACAGCATCAAGGATTTTAGCCCTTTCTTCGCTGTATTTGCCCATGAACTTCTTATACGTTTCTTCGCTCATTTCCTTAGTAATGAAGTAACTTTCCTCCAAGTTGTCAATCTTCACCTGTAGAGCCGACTTTTGCCCTTTAAGCTGTTTTAGTTGCTCATCATGGGTTGAGTTCAGGGCTTCAAATTTTTCACCCATTAGCTTGTACAATGGCTCAATCAAATCAGGGTGAACCGTATATGTATCCAAGAAGGCTTGAAAATCGTTGTTTAAGTCTTTCGCATTTTTATTACAGTTACAGCCTTGCGTCCTGCACTTGTAATAGTAGAGGTTCTTCTTTTTGACAACGTAACCTGTATAGCTCTTGCTACAATGGTCGCACTTCATAAACACTTTTAACGGCAATGCCTCTATTTCGTCTTTATGCGGTACTCCAAATTTGTTAGCTGATTTGCGAATATCATTGACCGCTAAGAAATCTTTCTCTGATACAATAGCCGGATGGACACCTGTAATAGATTTCCCATTAAGCATTTTGTTGACTATGATGCCGCAATAGAATGGGTTGGAGAAGATTTGTGATAGCTTTTGCTTGTAGGTAGTCAACCCTAATGCTTTAAGCTTTATCAGTATTTCTTCATTCTTCATACCCTGCAACTTCCATTGAAAGGCTTTTTTAAGGTGCTGCCCTATTTTATTAATGACAATTTTCCTTTCACCGTTCACCTTAACCACATCGTAACCCAAAGGTGGTTTTAAGCACCATATTCCTTTCTCAAATTTCTCCTTCATGCCTGCTACGGCACGTTGTTTCCTAAGCTGGTTATCAAATTCGCTAAACAGGAATTGAATATTCTGCTGGAATACACCGCTTACATTTGTCGTATCAGTAGGCTGTGTAACGGCAAACACGGTAACACCATACTTATCTCTCAAGTCCTGTGCTAACTTAATAGCACCTCCACCTGTACGGCTAAACCTATCGAGCGTATATACAAGAATATGGCTTACCCTGCCTTTATTCTTTTTGATGTATTCAAGCATACGCTGGAACTCCTTGCGGCCATCTGTTTTAGCACTTTCATAAGTACCACCGAAGAACGATAAAACATCAACCCCATTTTTCTTTGCATACTCTACAATTGTCCGCATCTGAAAATCAAGGCTAAGGTTCTTGTCAGCCTGTTCCTTTGAGGATACACGAGTATAAACAACCGCTTGTTTAAGATTTGCGGTAAATGGTACAGTTGATGTTTTCGTAAACTTCTGAAATAGTTCGTTATTACTCATGCTGCAATTTTTAATGTGTTTATCTGATTATTGTTTACCTGCACCCCAATTTTATTGTCAATTACTATGCCATATTGTTGGCATGTATAATCAAAAAGGATGCCTGATATTTTATCGAGTGTGCGTAGGATATTTTCAGCTTGCTCATCAGTATAATGGTCGCAATTAGGGTAAGCCTTTAATTCATTAATTGTCATAGTTTGTCTCATTTGAGACCAAAGCTACCTGTGTGAAAAAAACTGCTTTCCTGCTTTAGGTCGAGTGCCATTTTTATGAGTAGTATCCGGCTTACATGAGTAGAACACGGTTGTTTTAAGCTGCTATCTCTTTCATTTTGCACGGCACTCCTAACCGTTCAAATATTATCTTGACCTGAGCTACATTATAGTACCTGCCGTGCTTTTCGCCAATTTGCTCAATAAATGGTTTTATCCATTTCTTTACCGTCTTGTCGCATACGCCATATATATCCGCAAGTTCTTTGGCGGAATATGGTCTTATCTCACTTATAAATGTAATTGTTGCCATAACATTAGTTTGGGGGATTGTTAATTGTATAGTTCTATAAATTCATCAGTATTCAAATGAAAATGGGACGCTACATCTTTCACGTCCAGCTTTTGTTTTGTTTTGAAATCAGCAATCCACTTTCTGACCATTGCTGGTTTTTCCACGGGTACATCAAGCTCTACAGGTTCTCGTCTTCTCATTTTTTGTTCATTGAACTGCTGTATCAGGTACTTTTTTTGGTTTGGTGTTAAAAAGCCCAAATCGTCAGCCCGGTATAGCAATGAAATCATTGATACTTTCCATTTACGTTTCAATTCACCAAGTAAAGGGAGGTTGATGCCATTTTCAAAATCCGGTCTAATATCTTTTTCCGGCATTAAAAACTCTGCCGCAAACAGGTTTGCTTCATGTGCCACATCCCTATCCCAACTAATACTTCCGGTTGTGTGCATAACAAGATGCGCCAATTGAAATATTAATGAAAACCGCTGCCTATCTCCATACAAAGTGTTATTGAAGATGATAATAGGGTACTTATTTTCAGTAAGCGTACATCGGCTATCTACCCTTTCCGTCCCGAAATCAAAACTTGTAACCGCTATTCCCTTCTCTTCTAAAAGTTTGGTGGTATTATCAATAACGGGCAAAGTTATTTTCCATGCCTTTCTCACTTTTTGCGCAATGATAGCAGGTGTGTTTTGCTCATCCACTTCATACATAGGCAAAGCAGGGTTATCTAATTTCAACATCTTTAAAAGGTACTGGATGTTCAATCTCACCACATTAACCTTTGCATTTAGTGGGGTTAGTAATTTCTGTGCTACGTTATCCCGTTTGCGATAAATTAGATGCTCAGGATAAACGTCATTATTTTGCTCAAAAAACGATACCGGATAATGGGTAGCTTGTGCAATCAATTCAATTGAATCAGCACTAACCCCAATATCTCCGCTTTCAATTTTGCTTAAATTAGCTTTAGACATAGCAATTTTATTTGCCAAGTCGAGTTGAGTTATCCCTCGTGATTCCCTTGCTAAAACAATCATGTTCTTATTAATCAAAATATCCACTTTTAGTTTTCGGTACAAAACTATAATTTCATTTTCAATTTTTCAAAAAAAGTTTCAAATATTTTCCATGAAAATGTGTCAAAAATGCGTTTAATGACATTTTGAACCCGTTTAGTAAAATGTCACCAAATTTGCAGTCAATAAAACAATGGATATTTGATTATTATTTTAATGTTTAAGCCCTATACTTTCCCTACCCTCATTACTTTCATTTTCCATTTTTCTACCTGATAGCTGCAATTTACTCTCCAAAAATTGAGATATTTATTTCTAAACAAACAATAGGACATGCGCTAAGCTGAAAAAATTAGGCGTGTTATAACTGTAAAATTAATCGCAGTATTGCTACACAATTTTCATCCGCATAGCTTCATATTTATGGACATCTTGAATTGTTACTACATTATCAATTATCATTCTTTCGAGTAGCAATCTGTTTACTAAGCTAATTTTATTGGGTTTAGCTAATAATTCCGCTGCCGATGTGAAATCATTATTTGATAGTAAAATCAGCTTAAATTCTAAACCATATTTAGCATCAAAATAATGTTTTGCCGCAGCAATTTCCTGCACTCCATCGTTGCCAATTACAGACTTACTTTGTTTTGCCTGAATTAGATAGTTTTCACCGTCCTTAAAAGCAATTACATCAACGCCTTTATCATTTGAATATGGTGTAAGATGTGTATTAAACCCCTTTTTTGAATACAAGGCAGCAATGAATGCTTCAAATAAATGCGGTTGCAAACTATTGATGTCGCTTGTAGATAAAGGGGATTCAGAACTTTCAGCATTAAAACCAAAAATGCTATTGTAGGTTTCATCAAGTTTCAATTCAATTTGCTCTGTAGGGTAAAGTGTGCTTGCCGCCAGTGCCTTTTTTCTGGCAAGCAACCTATCAAGTATCAAGTCGAATGAATCAAAATCAGCAACTGCCATTGGATAATACACATGAACATCTTTTTGCTGTCCGATACGATATGCCCTGTCCGTTGCTTGTTCTTCTTTAGCCGGGTTCCAGTGCCGTGAATAATGAATAATATGGTTAGCCCCAGTTACGTTCAAACCAACACCTGCTGCTATGGGGGACATAATTATTACGTTAAACCCTTTTACAGATTGGTACTTGTCAATGGTTTGCTGGCGACTTAATTTTATTTTACCCTCGGCTTGCTTTGTCGCAGGTGTGTCGCCATTAATGATACTTGAACTTATGCGATAATATTCGTAAACAACCTTTTGCAGCATTTTTTGAGTATCTTTTCTGTCTGCAAAAACGATGACTTTTTCTTCCTTTGAGCGGATGTTTTCTAAAATATCAAGCAATATTTGCAACTTTGCTGAAGTAGCGACCAATTCATTTGAAGGATAGCTTAAAACCTGCTTATCTGCCAAATACGGATGGTCGGAAATATCCCTTATCGCTTGCAATGATTTTAGAATCAATGCCCCTCTATTTTCGCTCTCCATGTCCGTATTCTTCGCCCTATCCATTTCAACTTTATACCGTTCTAACTGAACAGGGGGCATTTGCTTTTCAATCCGAGACTGTGCGTTATCAAACTTTTCCGGTAAATCTTTAGCGACATCTTTTTTAAGTCTCCGCTTTATGAAGATGCCAATTTTATTTCTAAGTGCTTCACATAATTGTGCTACATCTGTCTCTGAATTTTTTAATGGATTTTGAAATTCTTTTGCAAATTCTTTGGTAGTACCCAAAAGACCGGAAACGGAAAAATCCATAATGCACCATAAATCAACCAATGTATTTTCCACAGGTGTACCTGTCATGGCTATTTTAAAATCAGCTTTAAGTGCTTTACATGCAGATGTTATTAACGTACCCGGTGTTTTTATTTTTTGCGCCTCGTCCACATACTCAGCAGTATTCAGAAAATGGAACAAGCATTTAATGAAGAGCAAATGTTGCTGATGAACCTTGTTATGGAAACCCTGATGTACCACCCTGACCAACTAATAACGGTAGCACAATTACTTAACGTAGAAATCTAAAATCGAAACCAGTATGAAGAAGTATGATTACACAATAACCATTTCAGCAAAAGAAGAAGCGGTTGCAGACGAAAAAGTAAGGGCATTGACCATACTATCAGCCAAATTATCGGCAAAGGAACTCACAAAGCTGGCGCACGTTGTAGCCAATGACCCTGTAAAAAAAGCAATGGCAAAAGCCTATTTGGGCGTGTAGGTAGATAGGGACTGCAACAGTACAGTAATAACAAACACAATGCGTAACGGATACAACAAAACAGCGATGACAGGGGTATCAGCACAGCCCGGCTTTACGGCAAAAGAAAAAATCCAGTATTCAATGTTAGGCATTATCCTGTTAGGTGGGACTGTAATTATCGGTAGGAAAATAGTCAAGAATGCGATTGCGAAAAATGAGCAGAACAAAACGTTGGAGGAAGGCAGCGCACCTGCTTATGCCAAACAAATCAAAATGGCATTTGACAATGACGGTTGGTGGGGAACAGATAAAGATGCTTTGAGGGGTGCAATCAGGGCGATACCAAGCAAGGGCGATTTCAGAAAGGTAATGGCTTCCTACAAAAAACTGTATAACAGCAACCTGCTGGCGGATATGCAGGATGAACTTAAAAGCACGGAGTACAGCGAGTTTTTATCCATCATTTCCGTAAAGCCTGAAACCTATAACCCCAACACGCAAAGGCAAATATCCATAGATAGTTTACAGGGCTGGGCTAAACGGTTGAAAGCGGCATTTGATATTTCTTATGCAGGTATCCCCGGTACTGACGAACCTGCCATAAAAGCTGTATTCCTTGAAATACCGACCAAAACAGTTTTTAACCAAGTAGCGGCAGTTTACCAATCCTTGTACGGGGCAAGCCTGATTGAAGACCTGAAAGGCGAGCTTGAATTTTGGGAATATGACCCGATGCTGCAAATCATCAACAGCAAACCAAACAATTAAATCATGATAGCAAAAATTAAGCGAAAGGTAGCTAAGAAGGTAGCCGATAAAAGCAAGCCACCCAAACCTGCCAAAACGACCAAGCAGGTGAAAGTCAGGGATATAAATGCCAATACCCCCAAAAAGGCAGCAAAAAGCAGTGCAGCTAATATTTTTCTGACTACACTTTCGGTTGGCGTAGCAGGGGTGGCAGGTTACTTTGGCTGGCAATATTTTAAGAAAAAGAAGTCGTCCAAAACCAACCTTGACGATGAGATACTCAAGCTGAACCCTGTACCGGATAGCACGAAGAACAATCCGGGAGACACCCATACTACTTACAAACCTCCGGTAGATACCACAAAAGGAGGTGGCAGGACAAGAAGGGACAGGGACACCAGCACGGACAATGGTTTTCCATTGAAGAAAGGCAGCAAGGGAGATAAAGTACGGCAACTGCAACAGGCATTGATAGGCAAGTATGGCAGCAGCGTCTTACCCAAGTATGGTGCGGACGGGGACTTCGGTTCAGAAACACAGGCAGCCCTGAAGAAAAACGGAATGCCAACCATTGTCAGCGAAAGCACTTTTAATGTGATTACGCAGGGAGGGGCAGCAGAAGGGAGCGCAACCACATCAGCAATCTTAGCCCTTGCGGAAAAATTATACAATGCCACCGTTGCGCAGAAATTAGATACCGTCCTTTCCCTGCTTAAAAGCATTAAGAACAAGGACGATTACCAGCAGGTGAGTAACAGTTTTATGCAGCACCGCTTGCATGGGGTACGGCAAACATTGGTGAACGGCTTGCTCAACAGTTTTAGCAGCGAAGCGCAGAAACAGAAAATCAGGTTTGAGTTTATCCGAATGGGATTGCAGTATGACGGCAATAAGTGGAGCTTGTCGGGATTTGACGGGCAAGCCATAGTTACCAAAGAAGCAGCAACCGTTTGGGTAACCGCTACAGAAAGCGTAGAAGTCCCTGCCCGTATGGTGCTTGGGAATGAAGTTACCAAACGCCTTGATTACACCCTATTTGAAAACAACAACAAGTATTTCTTAATCAAAACACAATCAATCAAATATCTCTAAAGATGAAACAGAACACAATGAAGCGTATGAAGGAAATTAAACACATCGTCCTGCACGCCACGGCTACAAGGGTGAACATGATGCTCAAAGAACTGGACAGGCTGCCCTATCATTTTTTGATAACAAGGAGCGGCAGGCTGATTAGCATCAAGCCAATACAACCACAAGACACCACGGTTGAAATAGCATGGCTCGGTGGGCTTGACAGGGTTGGCAAGCATGTGGACAATCGGACGGAAGAACAAAAGGAGACCATGTTCAATACATTGGTCGTGCTATCCGAACAATTTACCGAAGCCAATATTATCGGTGCAGATGAACTCTATTTGTATGCCTTTGCCAATCCCGGCTTTGACATCAAGGAATGGCTGGGTAGTTACATCCCTGCATTTCTCGAAGCAGCATAATTCCATTTCTCATTTTACAATCTCATTTCAAAATGACAGAAAAACTAATAGCAGCCCTCATCGGGCATGGCTACAGGGTATTTACACGCCCTTTTGAACTCAATATTATCGGAATCAGGAGCCAAAACCTTTTGTCCAATACGTTTAACGATAGCGTCAACGTAATGTACAAGGATGATAAAGGGAACTGGCAACTGCATAGTTTTCCGGCAACAACCGACCCCGGACAGTTTTGGCTGAAAAACCCGTTGAACCCGCAGGGTACTGCTGTTTTAAAAGAGGGGCAATACCTTAATTCCCACATTATTGGCTTGCACCGCAGCAGATACCTTGCATTGGTACAACGTGCCCCCGTTACTGTTATCAGGGAAACAAAAAGGGACGGCACGTTTGATTTCAGCGGCAAGGAAGATACCGGGATATTTGGCATCAATATCCACAGGGCATTGCAGGAGGGTACGACAAAGTACATTGATAAGTTTTCAGCCGGATGCCAAGTAATCGCCAACGCTACTGATTTCAACAGATTCATGTCGTTATGCGACAGGCATCAGCAGTTATACGGCAACAGCTTTACCTATACGCTGTTACACGAAACACCAGCCTTGAGCCTTGCAGCCTGAAAACATCCTGTTTTAGACGTAGTGGGCATTGTTATAGCTACTGCCATTAGCATCATGACGTATCAGATTATCAAACACTTAAACAAAGCAGATGAAACAGTTTTTTCAACAATTACTTAAAGACAAGCTGGGCAGTTACAGCATGAGGGAATTTGTTATCGGCATTTTGCTGATAGTTCTTGTCATAAGCTGGGTAGCCCAACAGTTTTTCCACAGGGATGTACCGGAGTTTATGTTCTACACTTTTGCAAGCCTGATTGCGGCAGGTTGCTTTGGTTACAGCTTTGAGAAGAAAGCTGCCATAGAACAAGATGCCGGGGCAGGGCAATAGCAACAACAACCTCCTATAAACCCTATCATTTTCTCTTTTCATTTTCACTTAAAACAAAGCAAATGCGAACAAAAACAAATTATCTAAAGTCCTTTATCCTCTTAGTGCTTGGCTTGATAGCAGGTATTGGCGGCGCAATGTTTTTTGGTGGCAGGAACGCCAACACCTCAAAACAACCACTAACGAAAACCTTTGAGTTGCCAACCGATATGAAACTGAAAAGTGTGGTTTTAGAAACCCACTTTCAGAACAAGCTGGATTCCTTACAGCAGACCAATGCTGCTTTATCCGGTAAAATTTTCAATACCCAATCCGCTTTGCAAAAGGCAAAGCATGACAACAAAGTATTGCTCGAATTAGTAGATACATTAATGGTGCAAACGGCAAATGAAGCGGACACACCTCAAAAACTTGCTGATTGTGATACCCTGCAATCGGCAGTTAAGGATTTAGTCTTATCAGCAAGTATCAAAGACAGCCTTTACGAAGACTTGTCAACCACACTCAGCAGCCGGATTGCAAATAAGGATAGTGTAATTGGTGTATTGCAACAGGAGTATCTGTGCCAAAAGCTATCCTTTGACCAAAGCCTTGTGCAGCAGCAATTGTTATCCGGCCAGAGTAATGACTACCAGCAGCAGCTCAAGCGGTTTAAGGCAAAGAATAAATTGCTATCGGCTGGGCTGTTCATCCTTTCGGGGATAGCCACCTACGGGCTTTTACATCACAACTAATCAAACAAGCAATGAGAGAAAAGACAATTATTTCCACAGCAACATTGGTTACCTCCCTTGTTGCTTACTGGTACGCAAAAGCAGCAGGTAAGGACGCAGCGCCCCTTGTCATGTTGGGTGGTTTTGTCGGTTCAATTATTGGCGAAGGGATTGCAGACCAAGTAAAGAAGAAACAGCCATAAAAACAGACTACCATGCCAACAATGATTGCTAATGAGGAGCGGTGTATCAGAATAACAATAGCCGACAACACCAGTGAAAGTGTTATTGTTATCAATAAACAGCAAATCAAAGTCATAGATAATCCCAAAGGGGAAATTGTACGCATAAATATCGGGGAGGGGCCACTAAAACACATCCTGCTACGTACAAGTGATGTAAGCAACCCTCATACATTCAGCGATTCAAAGGAATTGAGGGATTTCCTTGTACAAATATGGATGAAGGATTATTCTGATACCGCTACTGAAACGAAACAGGATGAAGAGATTGCTAAATTGGAAACCATGATAGGGCTTCTGCAAAACATAAAAACTGGGTTAGCACCAAACAATAACCTTGTCGGCGGGTTAGGCCAGGCGTTGGTTTCCGATGTTGCGCAGGCAGGCATTGTTTACTTCGGTTACTCCGTGCCAACTACCGCTGTTTCAGTAGCGGCATGGGCTATCAAAAAAACGATAACCACCAATGGCAATACGGTTGAACTATGGGCTAATGGCAGTCAGGCGTTTAACCAGATTTGGAATAACAGGTATAGCTTGGCTTACGCACCATTGGCAGTCAATTAAAGCCACACAAATGATACGGGAATGATGTCGCCTTTTTAATGCCTTTTATAAACGATTATGGACTACCGCAACTATATTGAAAAAGTAAAAACCGATTTACGGGGTGCTAAGAAGTACAATAAAATCTCCATTGAAAAACTGGCGGCGACTTATGGCATTACCGATAAAACGGAGGTCAAGGAACTGACGGAACTGGCAATTGTAGAAGTAGCAAGGGATATAGCGCAAAGCGGAGGGTATGGATACGAGAATCAAAACCTCAAAGAACGTTTTGACAAAATTGTTGAATTGTACTACAACCAAGTGAACCTATCGCACCGGACAAGCCAATCCATGTTGCTGCAACAGTATTCCACCCCTGCACCGATAGGGTTTATTGCGGGTATTTTTTGTGGGTTGGACAAACTGCAATTTACAGGCGGGTTTGGGTTTGAACCCTCTGCCGGGAATGGGTTGTTGACCGTTGCTGCCAAACCCGAACGGATGTATGTCAATGAAATTGACCATTTCAGGAATAGCAATCTGAAGACACAGGGATTTGCTAATGTATGGGACAGGGACGCATCCAAAGCATTTTTTGATGTATCGGGAACTTATCAGGCGGTCATTACCAACCCTCCCTTTGGCAAGCTGGACAAACCTGTACAATTCGACACGTTCAAAATAGACACACTCGACCATGTTATGGCTTTACGGGCATTGGAAACAATGAACCGTACCGGAAAGGCAGCCATCATAATTGGCGGGCATACCCAATATGACGATAAAGGACGGATACAGGCAGGTAAAAACAGGATTTTTTTCAACTACCTGTATAGCCGGTATTACGTTGTCGATGTAATCCCTATTGACGGGCATAGGCTGTATTCAAGGCAGGGTACAGCATTCAATACCCGGCTTATCCTTATCAATGGCAAAAAACGGTTTCCTGAAGGAGCTGCACCCGTACTGGATAAGGAAAGTAATAAAGTGGTATCCACTTTTGATGATTTATATGACAGGGTTTTGGATGCGATGGAATATGTACCGGATTATTCAGTAAAAAAAGATACAGGTTTGAACAAGCTACATGAATTGGAAAGGGAAGCGTTGGAATTGCAGCGTATGTTGGGTGCGGATTTCAATGGGTTTGGCGCACCCTACCTCCCTGCATCAGAAAGCTGTGTGGTACTCAACACGCAAGTACCCGACAGCATGTCCTTTGAAACGCAATCAGCCATTGCACAGATAAAAGAAGAGGTTGGTGGGGATATTGACCACTTTGTGCGCAACAGGCTGCAATTCCCGTCTCAAACTGCCCTTTGCAAAGCCCTTTCAGCGGAGCAGATTGATGCGGTGGCAATGGCAATCTACAATATTGAAGCAAGGGGGCAGGGCATGATTATTGGCGACCAGACGGGTATCGGCAAAGGGCGTATTGCCGCTTCCATGATACGCTACGGCGTATGTCAGGGATTAAAGCCTGTATTCCTTACTGAAAAGGCTAACCTGTTTTCAGACATTTACAGGGATTTATACGCTATCGGTTCAGGTCATTTAAAACCACTCATTGTCAATAGCCGTGAACCTAAAACCGATATTAAGGATGAAGATGGCAATGTCATTTATTCCGCACCATCCGTAACCGAACAACAGGCAATTTTTAAAGAACGGGAGATCCCGGCAAAATATGATTTTGTGGTGGCGACCTACTCCCAATTCAACAGCCCGGAAAAGAAACCGGAAAAACCATTGTTCCTGCAAGCCATAGCGGAAGGTAATATTTTCATCATGGACGAAGCGCACAACAGTTCCGGTTCTTCCAATACCGGGGAGTTTTTACAGGGGGTTGTCCGCAATACAAAGGGTATCATATTCTTATCGGCAACATTTGCCAAGCGTCCCGACAATATGCCGATATACGCCATGAAAACCGCCATAGCCGACTGTAACATGAGCAAGGATGAATTGGTGGATGCCATTACAAGGGGTGGCGTAGCGTTACAAGAGGTACTTTCCTCCCAATTGGTAGCAGAAGGGCAGATGCTCCGCAGGGAACGCAGCTTTGAAGGTATAGAGGTCAATTACATCAGCCTTGATGAAAAGACAGAGGAACACAGGGCTATTGCCGACAATATTACAGGCATACTCAGGGACATTATTACTTTTCAGGGCAAGTATGTCAATGAAGCCGTAGAGGAACTCGATAAAATTGCTGTGGCAGAGGGAAAGGAAATCGGGGTAAGGGAGGGTACATCACAGGCAGGGGTGGATAACCAACCCTATTTCTCCAAAGTCTTTCAGGTAATTAACCAAATGTTGTTCAGCCTGAAAGCGGAATCGGTAGCGCAGCGGGCAATCATGCGGTTACAGGAGGGCAAAAAGCCTGTTATTGCCTTTGCATCTACAATGGGCAGCTTTATTGAGAGCATTGAAAATGAGCATGGTTTTCCGGTGAGCGATGGGGATACTATCAATGCCGACTTTACCGAAGTGTTGAAACGGGGGTTGGATGGGATATTGCGCTATACCGAAAAAGATGTGGACGGTAATTCTGTTTACAAAAAATTTGAGGTCAGCGAACTGCCACCGGAAGCCCAAGCGGAGTATAACCGTATTTACGAACGCATTCAGTCCGTGTCCACCGGGATAACAATATCCCCCATTGACGTTATCATCAAGAAATTGCAGGATGCCGGATATTCCGTTGCCGAAGTTACCGGACGCAAGTATGAATTGCAGATGAACAATAAGGGGACTAAAGCCCTTGTTATGTCAAGGAAAAAGCTCAATACCAATGATGCGTTCCGTAAATTCAACAATAATGAGGTAGATGTACTGATGATAAACCAGTCTGGCAGTACGGGTGCATCCGCTCATGCAATACCAACAGCCAAAGTACCTGCATCACAAATCAAGCAAAGGGTAATGATTGTCTTACAGGCAGAACTGGACATTAATACAGAGGTACAGAAAAGGGGTAGGATTAACCGTACCGGGCAAATCATGAAACCCATATATGATTATGTTACTTCGGCTATCCCCGCTGAAAAACGGTTAATGATGATGTTGCAGAAAAAGTTGAAATCATTGGATGCCAATACCACTTCCAACCAAAAGCAATCCACCAAGATTTTGGATGTGCCTGATTTTCTGAATAAATACGGGGATAAGATTGTCAAGGAATATTTGATTGAGAACCCGGACATTAACGAAATGCTGGACGACCCGTTAAAAATGAATGACAGCAAGGCGGATAGTGGTGAAGGTACTGTGATTGAAGAAGCGGCACATAAGGTTAGTGGCCGGGTAGCTGTTTTGTCCACCAAGATGCAGCAGGATTTTTATAACGAGGTGGCGGAGCGGTATATTGACTATGAAGCCTACTTACGGCAGGTTGGGGAGTATGATTTGGAAGTGGAAGCCATGAATTTGGATGCGGAAACCGTCAGTTCAAAAGTGGTGAAAATGGGTAAAGGTTCGGATAGTGCCTTTGGGGAAGACAGCATTTTAGAAACCATCCGGGCAAACGTACTCAAAAAGCCGTTTACCACCATTGAATTGAATAATCTACTCAATGAATCTTTAAAGGGCAAGGATGCCCTTGTATTGCAGCAGGAATTGATAGCTGAATATCATGAGGACAGCCAACGTAGGTTATCAGAGGAGCAAGCGGAAGCCAATACCAAGTATGAAGAACTCATCCGAAACATTGTCACGGAGAAGAAAATAAAGAAGATTGCCAATGAAGCGGAGCGCATGGCAGCCATCAAGGAACGGGAGCAGGAATTGCGGGATGCTCAGGAAGGGCAGCTTAAAATGCTCCGTGTAAAATCAACCAACCGCAAGCAATACCTTGAACGAATATTTAAGTTTTTCCATGTAGGCAGGGGTATCAAATACGCTATTGAAACCTTTTCTGCCGGGAACGAATTGATACCTGCTGTTTTTATTGGGTACAGCATTGATATGAAGAAGAAAAACCCGTATGCACCATCTTTGATAAAGCTACGTTTTGCTATAGCCAACAGCAGCAAGTATCTCTCTATACCTGCTTCTTATTCTGAGGATATAATGGCTATTATCGGGGTAAGTTCGGACATACGCCAACTGGATAAGGAAACCTTGCTGGAACAATGGGGAAAATACACCCAACAAAACCATGTTGACCGCAAAATCAGGCACACTATTACCGGAAACCTGTTACAGGCATTCAGCGATTTTAAAGGCAAGCTGGTCAGCTACACCACTATAGATGGTAAAACGGTTAAGGGTATTCTGATGCCGGAAAACTGGAATCCTGGAGAGCAGATACAGGATAAGGTGGTTGTTCCTATTATTAAGGCATTAACGCTCATCAAATCACTAACGTACAACGGGCATATCCATACCAATACCGGGATTTCCTTCTTTAAGCAGGGCAATTATTTTAAGGTAATCGTACCTGCATCACGGTCAAAAGGTGGCGACATATACCTTGATAAACAAATCCTTGAGGTGGTGGAGCAAAACAACTTTGAAAAGGTATCGGATAAAATGGTGGCAAGGGTTGGGGATGGCAACATTACCCGGTTAGTAGAGATACTGCACTATAGGGGCGGCAATGCCAATGCTGCTGTATGTTGGTGTGCAGGCAATAAGTAAGGAACCCAGCGACATAATCAACACAGATAGGGTCATGCTTTGCTTTCTGCCGGTTCTGTCGGCAATCCGGCCAAAGAGCCATCCACCCAAT
>CANFKC010000026.1 GCA_947447265.1 Chitinophagaceae bacterium | reverse complement strand
ACTCCGGCTTGCCGGTTGTTGAGGCAAGCCTTTCTTTTAATTGAACATCTGTAAGATGATTTACCAACTGTAAGGTTCGCATAGCTCCCTATTTGAACCAAAGATAGTAAATTATTATTTTAATAATTTTGATGGCGGTTTATTATAAAAGCACCGATCTATATTTCTCAGGGCACATCATAAAAGCAAAACAGGCTGTCACATTTGTGGCAGCCTGTTTTGCTTTTATAGAAATAAGTACTAGTTGTTTGGAGGAGGTGGTGGTGTGCCTGCCGGAGTTGGAGGCGCATCGTTTGATGTATCATCAGGAGTTGAGCCGCCTTCAATCTTGTCGAAGTTAAATAACAACGAGAAACGCAGTGTGTTTGAAAGTGGGTTACGGGTAATGCCTGCACCCTGTGGCACGAGGTATGCGAGGTTTAACTCGAATACGTTGTAGCGGATACCTAAACCGCAGGTAAGATACTGACGATCGCCGTTAGCTTTATCTTCATAAAAATAACCTGCCCTTACTGCAAACTGGTTCTGATACCAGTATTCCAGACCCAAAGAAAGGTCGAGCTTTTTTATCTGGTCACCTTTGCTGAATGAAGAAAATACACCGCTTACTACTGATAACTGCGTATCGCTTGAGTTTAACGCCGGAACCAAGAGTTTATTTACATCAAACGCTACAGTAAATTTGTTATACTCATCCAGTTCGGTAGTATATGCTGCGCCTATACCAAGATTCATCGGTATGAAATCTTTTCTTGTTGAGTTATAAGAAATTTTAGTACCCAGATTGCTTACAACGGCGCCGAGGTTCAATGTGCGGGCTTTACCGTCTGTCAGTTCTTTCCTTTTGCTGTAATAAACACCAAGGTCAGCACTTGCTGCATTACCCGGCTTGTAGTTATTGCCCGGGCTGTAGTTAACACCCGATGCAATTGCAGAGTGAATATAACGCAACGTAAGACCGGTAGACAGGTATTCAGAAAGTTTACGGGAATAGCCGAAATCGAACGAATACTCACGTGGCATACCTGTACCGGCTGATTCGCCGGTAATGGTAGTATAGTTGATATTACCAAGAGAGAAATAGCGCATAGATGCACTTACTGCCTGGTCATTATCTTTACCGAATTTAGCATAGCCAGCAACATAAGCCAGGAATATATCCGGAACCAGGTCTTTTAACCATGGAGTATAGGTAGCTGAAATGCCGTAATTCTTCTCGCAAAAAGGAATTTTAGCAACATTCCAGTACTGGGCATTGGCATCTGGGCTGATAGCCACACCTACATCGCCCATTGCGCCTGAACGTGCATCCGGAGTGATTCTCAGGAATGGAACCGCGGTTGTAACAAAGTCCGAAGAAGTACCGTTGCTATTTACTGCTGTTGTTTTAGTTGTTTTAGCTGCTTGTGCCGAGGCATCAAGGCTGCCTATGGCAGCCAGGACAGATAGTCCGGCGATCGCAAAATGTTTCGTCATTCTGTTATTATTATTTCTAATTAAGTTTTGCAAAAATATTCTTTTTTACCCAGCCACACAATTATATCGGCCGGTTTATTGCTACTAACGCACAATTACAAGCTTTTGGTATGCAGAGGCCTTAAATCCTTTATCGGTTTCTATATTTAATTTATAAACATAGATTCCAGGCGGTAAAGGTATGCTGTTATTGTCAGTTCCATCCCACGTAAGCTCTGTGCTGCGGCTATTGCCCGCGGTAAAAGTTTCGTTTATTACTTTAACCAATTTTCCTTCAGTACTGTAAATGTATATCTGTGCTTTAATTTCTTCATCAGGGTGGTTATGTTCAAAAACGAAATGTGTGCTGTTTGCGAATGGGTTAGGGTAGTTGCCAAGGTTATTGATAGCAGCAATTTTACCGTCCACCACTTCAAACTCAACGCTGCCTTCGCCGGAATTATTATTTACATCCCAGGCTTTAACAGTAAGTATATGTTTGCCATTTGCAAGACCCGTAACCGGGAAGCGCACGTAGCCTAACTGATAGGTATTTGGTGCAGTCTCATAATAGTCATTCAAAATATAAGGTGCATCGTTATTATCATCGAGCACTGCCGTAAGATTGTGCCCAATGCTGAAACCCGATACATTGATACCCGTAACTGAATTTAGAACCGCAAATAAAGATGTATTAGTGCCGGTTATACCACCCGTAATAAAAGAACTATCGTTAATAAAGGCCCTTACCACCGGTGGTTCTGAATTGAGTATAGGGTCAGCTGAAAAGCCGCCAACTGCAATGTTGGTATCTGCACCCGCAGCATCGCTACTGCCGTTTTCAGCATAGGTGCTTACTTTGCCCTTGCCGAAATAGTAGTTAATATCTTTAGGCGTTATAAAGGTGAGGTTGAAAATGCCGTTGGTAACGGATACTTTACCCTTATATATAAGGTTATCCTGCATTTTGTACGTGCGGGTAGTGCGGTCATAACAATCGACAGTTATGCTACGTGCTTTATCAAAGAAGGTAACAAATACAGTGCCATTAAAGTTGGTCAGAATAGCATTGTTATTATCACGCACGCTGCCGCGCAGTATGTACTTACCCAAAGCCTTTATGCTGTCAGTAATTTTCATGGTAGTACCATCAAAAACACTATCCAGCCTGATATTGTCTTTAGGGAAATCGGGAGTAAGGGCAGGGTCGCCCAATAATACAAACTTGCGGAAGTTAGTTATCTCATCTGCACTATGCGAGGTAGCATACACATTGTTCTTTCCTATTCTCAATGCATCACCAAAGGTGTTCCAGCTGCCATCGGTATTTTTCGTGAACTGGGCAGAAAGAAAGGTTTGGTTCATTGGGGAATTATAACCTGAATATACAGCACCGGTAGTAGTAACGAGTGCAATAGCGCCACCGCCTTCTTTTATCATCAATTGCTCGGCGGCTGACACATATTGCGGATGATCGTACTGACCAAAATCGCATGTTGCCGTTATCATGAACGGGAGCATATTTTTATTGTTCCAGTTATTGAAATCGTCGGCAGTAAGTATACGTTCTGATGTCCATACCTGCGGGTTGCCATGGCCGTTGTAGTTCACCATGAAAGCACCCTTATATATCTGTTCATTAATAGAGGCATTGGCATTTGGGCACCTCGGGCCGGCCGGGGTCGAAATTACAGGTATGCCATTAACGTATACTTTTTGTTCGTTATAAAGGTTTTTGCCCGACTGGTTGATCTGTGAAGCCATGGTTTCGGCATCATCCATGTGGTTGCCGGCACCATCATTGTCATCAGCTACAAACATAGATAATGTGCGCCATGGGCCCAGCGTAGCAGCCGACTGATAATTAACAATTTTATCAGCTACTGTAAGTGCATCAGTGCTATTACGAACCGGTATACGGCCAACACCCAGGTCAAGCGCATTAATTACAGTAGTACTTTCTGAATTTTCGTTGTCGTCAAGAAATCCAAAAAAGTCATCAGTTACGAAGCTGTAGATGTCGTTCGAATCGTTGGCAGATTCAAATGTAGGCACATAGTTTGCGTTATTAGGAATCCTGTTTTTATAGTCATAAGAGCCATTGCCCATCATTAAGAGGTACTTCGGCATTTTTGAAACATCAGTACCTGCCTTTTTATAGAACATGCGGGCAAAATCGCGGATGGCGCTAATATCTTGTGCGCCTGACGAAAATTCGTTGTAAATCTGTGTTGTTGTAGCCACTACCACACGCATTTTATCGTGAGACTGGTGATATTCTGCAATTTTAGTGGCACCTTCCACAAATTCTGGTGCAGTAACTACAATAAGATCTGCCGTTCCAAGGGCATGTAAGTTCTGGTTACTTACCGGCGCTATGAACTTAGGTACGAAAACATCTGCGCTGTTAAAGGCCGCATATTCGTGCAAATAAGACGCATCCTGTGCAAAAGAGTATGTGCTACCAGATAGTGTACCTGCCATTTGCACGGGTACGTGAGGGTTAGTAATATCCCAAACGCGGGTGCCTGAATTAGCGCCTGCCATTGCAAAAGCTGCAATTTTGCCTGCGCCTACGGTTTGCCAGTCGCGGAAATTAAGCTGTGTACCGGTAATATTTAAACTACGACGGCCGAAGACTTCAATATAATCAAGATAGCCATGTCCGTCGGCTGACGGGGTAAAATTAAGCCCTATGTTTGCTACAGCACTGTTACAGTTGCCGGTAAATTCCGGGGAAATGTGCGTAAGTATTACGTCGCCCGCTGTTACATTTTGTAAAGCGCTTGAACCTAATGGCGAGCCATTCAGAGTAACGCTCAGGCCGCTTCCGCCAGTCTGCTGTGTGCCTGCAAAACCTATACGGGTAGTGAGTAGGGTAACATTATCACCCAGGTTAAAACTAAAAGATTGTGAGTTACTTGCGGCATCGGTATAAAACTGCTCGCCGAACCATGATTTACCATAAGTAGTAGGGTTGACCAGATCAGCCTCATGTACATCATAATAGTTAAAGCCGGTCGATGTTATGTTTGCTGTTGGCGCAGCAGCCTGCTGTACCACCCTTAAACCAGCGCCATTGTTAACGGTTATAAAATAATAGGCAGTATCAGCATACAGGTTTTTTATGTGTTTGAATTTCTGGTTCACACTGTCTTTAACCCATTCGGTGGTACCTAAGGCATAAAAAAGAGCGTAGTCACCATTATTAAAGGCATTGTCGCCGCCATCATTAACAATAATAGCGTTTTCAGCAAGGTCGCTTATGCGCGGCACTGCATTGTTTTCAGAGAGCATGTAGCCGCCGTTGCCAAATACACGGATGTTAGCCGGGTTAATTGTTGCAGGGTCTATGCCCAAAGACTTGAAAAAGTTGAAATCCAGCTTATAAAATCCGGTTTGGGTAGTAGCAATTTTATACCAGGTGCCGGTTGCAAGTGCGGAACCTGTTACATCGGTAGTTTTTTGTGCGGCTTTAATTTCATTTAACGGCTTCTCAGTAAAATCGAGCGTAAATGCATCTAATTTCCGGTAGCCGTCGCCCAGGCGGCTGAACACGGGAACGCGTACCAGCATGAATGGCCTTTTACGTTCCATACCTAAAATGGTTTCTACCTCGTTTATTTCTACTGATTTTGCGTCACCAGGAAGGGGTACATTATTAATATAGGATAGGTTAGTTAATTTAACCGTAGGTATGGCATAATTGCTTAACCATATTTTTTGCACAAAAAAGCCACCGTGCACCTCTTTTGCGGCAACTGTATAATTAACAGGGTCAGCTATCGCCCCTGCCGTAAACGAGCATGCAGTAAGAAAAAGTGCTATAAATTTGCGCTTCGTTGTTTTCATCAGTTAATATATATACGGTTAAAAGAAAGGGTCAGTTGCTAAAAATAAAAATTCTTACCAAAGTTAACCTAAACTTTATTAAGAAACTGTTACAACAGGCAACTGTACAAACACAACAACGTAATTTTTTACCGTATATTTCATAAGTTGTGGATAAAAATTTAACGGTTTTTTGTTTTTCTGAGGCGAATGCTTGAAACTTTCAAAAGAAAGTACTAACATTGTTCCTTCTTTTAGGTTTATCAATCGAATACTGTTAAATATTTTAGTTTACTTATGAAACGAAAATTATTAGGAATCACTTTGCTTTGCGTTGGGGCTGCTACTTTCCTCTCTTCCTGCGAATCTTCTTCCCGTAAAAAGGGCAAGGGTGAAGGGGTATCTCCTGTTACCGGATGGTTTTATAACGATTCACGTTATGGGGGTTACGATGTAGCTGATTATCCGGGCCAGCAAACACCTGTAGGTATGGTTTTGATACAAGGTGGCAGGTTCACGATGGGTGCGAATGATGACGAAATGCCGACTTTAGAGAATAACAACGTTAGGCGTACAGTTTCTGTGTCTTCTTTCTACATGGATGAGACGGAAATCGCAAACGTTAGTTATCGCGAATATCTGTACTGGTTAGGCCGCGCTTATGGTAATGACTTACCTGAGATATGCTCAGCAGCGCTTCCTGACTCAACTGTTTGGCGTTCTCCTCTTGGCTATAACGAAGTTTACGTTAAAGATTACCTGAGGCACGCAGCATACAACAGCTATCCGGTTGTTGGTGTTAGCTGGTATCAGGCAGCAAACTTTTGCACATGGCGTACTGACCGTGTGAATGAGTTCTTGCTGATTCAACAGGGTGGCTTAGCGCCAAACTGGAACCAGACCGGTGAAGACGTATTTACTACTGAAACTTACCTGAATGGCCAGTATCAGGGTACTTTAGGTCGTAACCTGAAAAGGGATCTCGATAAGAACGGTGCCGGTACTCGTAACTACCAGAAAGCTGACGGTATATTTATGCCTGATTTCCGTTTACCAACAGAAGCTGAGTGGGAATACGCAGCTTTGGGTATAGTAGGTAACAACCCAGCTCCTGAAACTAAGCGTCGTCGTGGCGAGGAAGTATTTACTGACCGTAATACTTTGCCATGGGGCCCAAGAAACACTGCACGTTATGACATACATAATGCATATCAGGGTGAAATCATGGGTAACTTCATGAGGGGTAAAGGTGACGTAATGGGCGTTGCAGGTGCCTTGAACGATAATGCTGACATTACAGCGCCAGTAAAAAGCTACCAGCCGAATGCATGGGGTTTGTATAACATGGCCGGTAACGTAAATGAGTGGGTAATGGATACTTACCGTCCTAACTCTCACGAAGATGTTAACGAATTCCGTGGTGCTCGTGCAGGTGACTGGATGAGGCCTCAGTATCAGGAAGATGGTACAGTTGAAGAAAGAGATTCTACTGGTCACATTCCTTACCAGAGGGTTACTAACGCTGAATTAGCTGCTAATGGCCGCTATCAGGTACGTACCGCAAATTTGTATAACTACAAAGATGGTGATACTTCTTATACTGGTAACTCTATGGACAGAGGTTTCTACAAATATGGTGAGAACACATTGGTGAACGACTCTACTAAAGTTTACAAGGGTGGTTCATGGGCTGACAGAGCTTACTGGATGTCTCCTGGTACACGCCGTTACATGCAGGGTAACCTTGCCAGCAACACTATCGGTTTCCGTTGCGTTGTTGACCGTTTAGGTAGCCCAAGTGGTAACAATGAGCCAGCTGGTAACAACTTCGGTGCTCAGAAAAAACACAAAAGATAATAGCTCAACAGCATAAATTTTTAATTAACCCCTTTCCCATAAGAAAGGGGTTAATTATTTTTAGACCTAAATTGTAATGAACGTGGATCTTTCAGCACTTTACCAATTATATCTTCAGCACCCTGAAATTGAAACTGATACGCGCAAGCTTAAGCCCGGCGTACTTTTTTTTGCACTGAGCGGCCCCAATTTTAATGGCAATACTTTTGCCGCAGAAGCCCTCGATAAAGGTGCGGCTTATGTTGTAATGAGTAACCCGGACCTGGCCATAAATGAGAGGTGTATAGTGGTTGCTGACGTTTTGCAGACTCTGCAGGCATTGTCAAGGCACCACCGGCAGCAGTTTAAGATACCTTTTATCGCTATTACGGGGTCTAATGGCAAGACTACTACCAAGGAGTTGATTGCGGCCGTGCTGAGCCGTAAATATGTTACCTATGCTACCTCGGGCAATTTGAATAACCATATTGGCGTGCCGCTTACCCTGCTGAAGATAAGGAGCGATGCGGAAATGGTCATAATTGAAATGGGCGCCAACCACCAGAAAGAAATTGCTTCGTACTGTGATATAGCATTGCCTGATTTTGGACTTATTACCAATTGCGGCAAGGCCCATATTGAAGGGTTTGGCGGCATAGAGGGTGTAAGAAAAGGTAAGGGTGAATTGTTTGATTTCCTGAGGCATAATAATGGTTCAATTTTCATAAATACTGACCTTGATTATTTGCACGATATGGCCAAGGGCATTGCAAAGCAGATAACCTATGGCACTACTGAAGGCAAGTATACAGGCGCTCCGCTGATGGATGGGGTGTTTTTAAAAGTAGTTGTGGGTAGTGGTGATGTTACCATAAATACAAATCTTGTTGGTGTATATAATTTCCCTAACGTGATGGCTGCGTTAGCTACCGGCCGGGCGTTCGGGATAGATATGGAAGAAATTAAGGCGGCAATTGAAGCCTACAATCCGGATAACAGCAGATCGCAATGGTTGCAGAAGGGCAGCAATAAAGTTATACTGGATGCCTACAATGCTAACCCTACCAGCATGAAGGCCGCCATTCAGAATTTCGCCGCTGCTGACCTACCGAATAAAATGCTATGGATAGGTGGCATGCGCGAAATGGGCGATGCCGAGCACGAAGAACACCAGCAACTGGTGGACCTGATAGCCACCTACACATGGGCCGACGTAATACTTGTAGGCAAAGAGTTTAAAGGCCTCGAAGGCGCCTACCGCTGGTTTGAAACATCAGTTGATGCTGCACATTACGTTGCCCAAAATGCACCCCAAAACAGTTCTATTTTGGTGAAGGGTTCGCGGGGCAGTAAGATGGAGGTGATTTTGAATGGTGAATGGTGAATGGTTAATGATAAATGGTGAGGCCGCCAACGAGTTAGGGACACGGTGGTGAATTGTGAATGGTGAATGGTGAATTGTGAATCCGCCAACGAGTTGTACATATGGTGGTGAGAGTTGGTGTGTAGCATGTTTTTTTGGGTTATTGGTTTGTTAAGTGGTGCCTGAAAAAATGAAATTACTTTTTACCGGGTGTACGTTATTGGGTTGTTAACTGCTGCCTGCAAAATTCAAAAATACTTTTGCAGATTGTAGTGATGAAGCGTGCATATAGCAGTGTGCATGCTGCCGCAACTGCTTTGCGTAACGTTTTGCGAACGGAATATCCTTTTGCTTTGCATCCATTTTGGGCATGATTTTCTACAAAGTTTCTGTTTTATAATGACCCAGCCAACCGTTATACCCGCTGTTTGCACATGTGATTTTTAGTTTGTGGGTAGGAGGTTGGTTTGTAGTTTTTTATGAGGCGATGTGGTGTGTTTTTGTGATGTGAGTTATTTGTTGGAGGTACGAATAATAGGAATGTTTACGGATTATTTGCATTGAGAAATCATCGTTCGGGTTATCAAGAACATTGCAGAAAAGTAAACTTCATAAATAAATATAACTACAACTGGTTTTTCTATACATTTGATATTCAATGCCACCGAAGGAAGCCCATGCCCGGATTAAAATTAATAAACTGCTTGAAGAAGCGGGGTGGCGATTCTTTGATGAAGAGCAAGGACCGGCTAATATTATTTTGGAGAATAATGTAAAAATCACGCAAACCTTGCTTGATGAGTTTGGGGATGATTTTGAACAAACCAAGAACGGCTTTACTGATTATCTGTTGCTTGATGGCAACGGTTTCCCATTTATAGTTCTGGAGGCTAAGAAGGAAGGAGTTAATCCGCTTTCTGCAAAAGAGCAGACCCGAAAGTATGCAGTAGCCCAAAAGTGCAGGTTTATCATACTTTCGAATGGTAATGAGCATTATTTCTGGGACCTGGAAAGGGGCAATCCTAATATTATTACCCGTTTTCCTACACCTGAGACAGCGAATAATTATAGTGAGTTTACACCCGACCCTCAACGTTTGGTAAGTGAAGTTGTAGCAGATAATTATATTGCCCTTACACAGAACCCAGATTATGCGAAGGATCCGCGCTATGCGGACGCGGCGCAACGCAAGGCATACATAGAGGAAACCAAACTGCGCTTTTTGCGGCATTACCAAGTCAGGGCTATAGAAAGAATACAGGAAGAAGTGAAGGCAGGTAAAGACAGGTTCCTGTTTGAGATGGCTACAGGCACAGGTAAAACACTAACCTCCGCTGCTGTAATAAAATTGTTTTTAAGGACCAGCAACGCCCGCCGTGTTTTATTTCTTGTGGACAGGCTGGAACTGGAAGATCAGGCCAATAAAGCATTTACCCAATATTTAAAGAATGATTACACATCGGTTGTTTACAAAGAAAACCGGGATGATTGGCGCAAGGCTGAAATTGTGGTATCGACGGTACAGTCATTTTTGTTCAAAAATAAGTACAAGCGTATTTTTAAGCCAACGGATTTTGACCTTGTAATATCAGATGAGGCTCACCGCAGTATAGGCGGCAACAGCAGGGCTGTATTTGAATATTTTATAGGGTATAAACTGGGGCTTACAGCAACCCCGAAGGATTATTTAAAGAAGATTGATACGCTGCAACTGAGTGAGCGCGACCCTCGCGAACTGGAAAGGCGCATGCTGCTGGACACCTACCGCATATTTGGCTGTGCTGATGGGAAGCCGACTTTCCAGTATAGCTTGCTGCATGGTGTTAAGGAAGGGTTTTTGATAAATCCGACGGTGGTTAATGCGCGTTCTGAAATTACCACCCAATTATTGTCGGATAAGGGCTATAGCATTACCACGACTAACGATGAGGGCGATGAGGAA
Organism: Chitinophagaceae bacterium; assembly: GCA_947447265.1. Lineage (GTDB taxonomy): Bacteria > Bacteroidota > Bacteroidia > Chitinophagales > Chitinophagaceae > Flavipsychrobacter. The sequence goes on along the minus strand of CANFKC010000026.1, from coordinate 61,893 downwards.
GAGGAATCGTTTTTTCAGCGCGATTTTGAGAAGAAGTTTTTTAGCGAGAATACCAATAAAATTTTCTGTAAAACTTTCCTGGAAAACGCTTTCCGTGACCCGGTAACCGGCGAGATTGGGAAGACCATAGTATTTTGCGTGAGCCAGAATCATGCGGCGAAGGTGACGCAGATTCTGAACGAGTTTGCTCATATCATATTCCCCCGGAAATATCAGTCTGATTTTGCTATGCAGGTGACGTCGCAGGTGATGGATGCGCAACAGATGACCATCAATTTTACCAATAACAAATTGGGTGGCACCGGTAATTTTGATGAGTTATACAAAACAAGCAAGACACGGGTTTGCGTAACCGTGGGGATGATGACCACAGGCTATGATTGCCCTGACCTGCTGAATGTATGCCTGATGCGCCCGATATTCTCGCCGACTGATTTTATACAGATTAAAGGCAGGGGAACACGCAAGCATAATTTCCTAGAAGAATATATAGATAAAGAGGCGGCGGTAACGGTGCTGCACCCCGATAAGAAGAAGTTTAAGCTGTTTGATTTTTTTGCGAACTGCGAATATTTTGAGGAAGAATTTAATTATGACGAGGTGCTTAAATTGCCTGCGCAGCCATCGGCAAAAGATGGCGGACGGGAAGCAACTTATATAAGGCCGGATGATTATAAAAGTAATAAAGCTGACCTGCTGCAAACCCTGCAGGTAAATGAGATAGGTGAAGATGGCATGAAGATTGACCGTATGCTTTATTACGATCATTTTGAAGAAAAGGTGAGGGCTGACGACACTGTGCACCAACTGATGCGGGTGAGCGATTATGAAGCCATAGAAGCTTATATAAGAGATAACTATTTTGATAAACCGGATGAATATTACAATCTGGGCAAACTGCGCAAAGCAGTAGGCCTTGACAGGCGGCTAACGATGCGTGAGGTTATAGAAAAAATAATGGGGCTGATACCTTATTATAAGAATATGAATGACTTATCGGAAGAAGAGTTTGATAAGTTTGATTCGCGATACCTGCCTGATGAGGCGTATTTTGTTTATGCCAAGAACTTTTTTAAAACCTACCTCACTGATGATGGTTTCCGGGAAATAATAGAGAGCGGCAACCTGGCTTTGCTCAATACCCATCCTAATGGCGATAGTTTTCGCCAGCTATCGAAGGAGCTACGGGTGCTGATTCCGGAGTATATTAAAAATAATGTGGATGGCAGCAGGTTTGTAGCTTAACCAACTCCCCGTGTGGGTCTTTGCGAGGTACGAAGCAATCTTACGTGGGTCTGTGCAAGAATGTGAAGTGAGGTTGCTTCGGCGAAGGGCCTCGCAATGACCCGTGTTTTTGTTGTTCCTCGTGTGGGTCGTTGCGAGGTACGAAACAATCTTATGTGGGTCTGTGCAAGAACGTGAAGTGAGGTTGCTTCACTGCGTTCGCAATGACTCGTTTTTTGTGAAAAGTTTTTATTTTTAGGTATGCAGAAAGGTGGTACGGTTTATATTATGGCATCGCCAAATGGGAACGTCCTGTATACCGGCGTAACGTCTGATTTGGTAAAGAGGGTGTGGCAACACAAGACTAAATTTCATCCTGAGAGTTTTACGGCAAAATACAATTGCGTTATGCTTGTTTATTACCAGCAGTTTGTGCGTGTAGAAGACGCTATTGCTGAGGAGAAGCGAATTAAAGGAGGTAGCAGAAAACAGAAAGAGGACCTGATTAATACGTTTAATCATGACTGGAGGGACTTGGGTGAAGATATGGTTTAATCAAGGTGGGTCTTTGCGAGGTACGAAGCAATCTCACCAGATGGCGAGCAAGAACGTGATGTGAGGTTGCTTCACTGCGTTCGCAATGACGCTCGTGTTTTGTGAGGTTGCTTCTCCCGCCGGAAGGGGCGGGCTCGCAATGACTCGTGTTTTTGCTAGGGGTTGATGTGAGGTTGCTTCGCTACGCTCGCAATGACCCGTGTTTTTGTTGTTCCCGTTTGGGTCTTTGCTAGGTACGAAACAATCTTATGTGGGTCTGTGCAAGAACGTGAAGTGAGGTTGCTTCGCTACGCTCGCAATGACTCGTGTTTTTGTTGCTCTCGTGTGGGTCTTTGCGAGGAACGAAGCAATCTCACCTGATGGCGAGCAAGAACGCGATGTGAGGTTGCTTCGCTGCGCTCGCAAAGACTCGTGTTTTTGTTGCTCTCGTGTGGGTCTTTGCGAGGTACGAAGCAATCTCACCTGATGGCGAGCAAGAACGCGATGTGAGGTTGCTTCGCTGCGCTCGCAATGACTCCCGCCGGAAGGGGCGGGACAGGGCGTGTTTTTTGCGTGAGTCTGCTTCATACTTCGCAGTGACGGTAGCGGATACCCCGCAAGCCCGAGGTGTCGAGGGCGCGGAGTAGTAGCGGATAGCCTCCCGCTGAAAAAGCGGGACAGGCTGGCCTACCGCAGGCTGGGGCACGCCATGATAGGGCGAAGAGCGAGTGTGGAGAGCGGCTAGTGTGATTAGATCCTTCCTACGTCAGGATGACAAAGTGTTTTTTAATAGTGGTTAATGTGAGGTTGCTTCGGCGAAGGGCCTCGCAATGACCGGCGTCTTTTGAGTTTGCGTGAGGTTTTCTAACTAACCTTTTTTATTTGCTTTTTTGCAGTACGTTTGCAACGTCAATTCTACAGAACATACATGAATAAGTTTACTATTCTTAAAGAGAAACAAAAAGAGGCCCTGCTGGGTGGAGGTGTGAAGCGTATGGAGTCGCAACACAAAAAGAATAAACTTACTGCCCGTGAAAGGCTGCAATTGTTACTTGATGAGGGTTCGTTTGAGGAAATCGGGATGATGGTGACCCACCGCAGCGTGGATTTCAACATGGAAAAAGAGGTGTACCTGGGTGATGGCGTAGTTACCGGTTATGGTACCGTAAACGGCCGCCTGGTATATGTTTATGCACAGGATTTTACTGTGTTTGGCGGCAGCCTCTCGGAAACCCACGCGGAAAAAATCGTAAAAATAATGGACCTCGCGCTGCAGAATGGCGCGCCAATAATAGGTCTGAATGATAGCGGCGGCGCCCGTATACAGGAAGGTGTTGTTTCGCTGGGCGGCTATGCTGATATTTTTTACAGGAATGTGAAAGCCTCGGGTGTCGTGCCACAGATATCGGCCATACTGGGTCCGTGCGCTGGTGGTGCGGTATATTCGCCTGCCATTACTGACTTTATCCTGATGGTTGAAAATACCTCTTACATGTTTGTAACGGGTCCGAATGTGGTAAAAACGGTAACCCATGAAACGGTAACCAGCGAAGAGCTGGGTGGTGCACATACGCATGCGGCAAAATCGGGCGTAACTCATTTTGCGTGCGCTAACGAGGTGGAGTGCATTGAAAATATTAAGCGCATTATCAGCTACATACCTCAGAATTGCGAAGATGATGCCCCAATGTATGCCTATGAAGCAGGCAATGAGGCAAGACCGGAACTTGATAAAATAATTCCGGAAAACCCTAATCAGCCTTATGATGTAAAAGAAGTGATTGACGCATTGGCGGATAGCAATTCTTTTATGGAGGTGCATAAAAGTTATGCAGAAAACATTGTAGTCGGTTTTGCGCGCCTTGGCGGCCGCAGTATAGGCATAGTTGCCAATCAGCCCGCTTACCTGGCTGGGGTGCTGGATATTAATTCGAGCAAGAAGGGTGCAAGATTTGTGCGGTTCTGCGATAGTTTTAATATTCCGCTGCTGGTGTTGGTCGATGTTCCGGGCTTTTTGCCGGGCACTGATCAGGAATGGCATGGTGTTATTACTGAGGGCGCTAAGTTGCTTTATGCGTTTAGCGAGGCTACGGTGCCGCGTATCACGGTCATTACCCGTAAGGCTTATGGCGGTGCGTATGATGTAATGAATTCCAAGCATATAGGTGCAGACCTGAACTATGCATGGCCAACTGCTGAGATTGCGGTAATGGGTGCAAAGGGCGCGACGGAGATCATTTTCAAAAAGGAAATATCGGAGGCTACAGACCAATATTCGAAGCTTGCTGAAAAGGAAGCGGAGTATATTGATAAGTTCGCCAACCCATATAGTGCGGCTGCAAGAGGGTTTATTGATGAGGTAATTATGCCGGCTGATACCCGCTTGAAACTGATAAAGGCGTTTAAGATGCTGGAAAACAAGGTTGTGGTGAACCCAAGGCGCAAGCATGGAAACATCCCTTTGTAAAAAGTAAAAATTAAAAGTAAAAAATAAAAATGCTCGTGAGGGGAGGGGATAAAAAGTAAAAATTAGAAGTAAAAAATAAAAATGCTCAGTTCTGGAGTGAAGTCCCTGACGAGAAATTCTAAATTTTAAGGGGTGGGATTCCAGTTCCAGAACTCAGGGGATTATTTCAAATTGATGGTGAAAATTATCTTCTGACGGTTTGTAAAAAGTTGCTTTAATGGGCATTAAATAAAGAAATGTAAAGTGCACAATAATTAATTGTGCACTTTTTACGTTTTAATTGCTACCTTAGAAATACCATTTAAGCTAAACCGGACAAAGCATATGCGTTTCCGGGGACATTTGTTAATACCTGTTGCATGAAGTACCTCTTTCTGTCATTGTTTTTCTGCTGTTTTAATTTCATTTCCTTCGGCGGAAGCTATGATTTTTATGTAATTGTTAAAGACGCTAAAACTAATGAGCCGCTTGCCGGTGTTGTTGCCCATATTGTAAATACCACATTAGGTTCTGCAAGCGATGGCAGGGGGATAGTTGTGTTGAAAGATGTGCCGGAAGGTCGGGTAATTATGCAATACCAGGCGGTGGGGTATAACGAGCGTCTGGATACGCTTAATCTGCCCTTTAGCAGCAAGGATACAGCAGTGGTGTTTATGGAGCAGGATGAAGAGGCGCTGGAAGAAGTAACCGTGAGCAGTACGCGAAGCAGCCGCACCATTAACGATGTGCCCACAAGAATTGAACTAATTGCAGGCGAAGAACTGGGTGAAAAAGCCAATATGAAGCCAGGTGATATAAGGATGGTGCTCAGCGAAAGCACGGGTATACAAACTTTGCAGACATCGGCTACATCGGGTAATTCCAGTATAAGAATCCAGGGCATGGATGGGCGCTATTCGCAGGTGCTGAAAGATGGGTACCCGCTATTTGCGGGTTTTTCCGGTGGGTTGGGATTAATGCAAACTCCCCCGCTTGATCTTAAACGGGTAGAAATTATTAAGGGTGCATCGTCAACCTTGTATGGCGGTGGGGCAATTGCGGGGCTAATTAATCTCATTTCAAAAACACCATCTGCTACGCGTGAGCTGCGTTTTATTTTAAACGGCACCACTGCCAAGGGTTTTGATGTCAGCAGTTTTTACAGCAAGTTGTGGGGCAAATTCGGTATAACGCTTTATGCTGCATTTAATGGCAATGAGGCTTATGCACCTGTCCAAACTTTGTTCACTGCAATTCCGAGGTTCAGCCGGTATACCCTTAATCCTAAAATTTTCTGGTATCCTAATTCAACAGTCGATGTGTCGTTTGGTGTAAATGCGTTGACGGAAAAGCGTAAAGGCGGGGATATACAATACATACAGGGTCGCGGCGATAGCTTGCACCGGTATTTTGAAGACAATAACAGTGAGCGTATCAGCACTACTTTCGATGTAAGGAAACGACTTGCCAATGGCGGCTCCTTAACGCTCAAAAACAGCATTAACCACTTTAACCGTATTATAGCGGCCTCAGATAACAGTTTTGACGGCACCCAAACGGCATCGTTCTCGGAATTGAGTTATGTGATACACAAAGGCAAGATGGAGTGGATAGGTGGTGCGAATGTGTATACCGATGGCTTTAAAGAAAAGGCGCTTACCATTGTAGGGCTGCGCAATTACCAGCTATCCACGTTCGGTGCGTTTGTGCAAAACACCTGGGATGTTAGTCCTAAATTTGTGCTGGAGGCCGGGTTGCGGGGCGATTACGTAAATCAGTATGGGTTTGTTGCCTTGCCTAAAATATCATTCTTATTCAAGCCCGGAATGGGCATAACATCGCGGTTAGGTGGTGGTCTGGGCTACAAGGCCCCGAGTATATTTACCGAAGAAAGTGAGCGCATCAGTTATAAAGATGTACTGCCTGTAAAGCCAGATTCTAATAAACTGGAGCACAGTTATGGCGCCAACTGGGACGTAAATTATAAAAGAACATTTGCTGAAGGCAAAATCACCTTCAGTATCAACCAGCTTTTTTTCTATACCATTATCCGCGACCCGCTGCTGCTTACGCCGCAGCTGAATAACCTTTACCGCTTCGAAAATTCGCCTGCGGTAATTGAAGCCAAGGGAGCGGAAACAAATATAAAGCTGGGCTACAAGCACTTTAAATTATTTTTAGGGTATACCTATACGCATTCGCACAGGCATAATGAGGGCATTTTTGTAGAAACGCCGCTTACGCCGCGCCACCATACCAATTCTGTACTGATGTATGAAGTGGAAAATAAAATAAAAATTGGCCTGGAGGCCTACTACTACAGTTCGCAGCACCTGAGCGATGGTTTGTTGGGTAAAGACTATGTATTGTGTGGCTTTATGGTTGAAAAATTGTGGAAGAAATTTTCAGTGTACGTCAACTTTGAAAATATGCTGGATGCCCGTCAAACCCGCTTTGATCATATTTATTCCGGCACAATTGACAACCCTTCCTTCCGCGATATTTATGCGCCGCTTGATGGATTTATTGCCAATGGTGGATTGAAGATCAATTTGTAAACACAGCGCATTATGAGGAAGATACCGATAGCAAATTGCCTTAACTTTAAAGCAGGATGAAGAAAGTATTATTTGCAGTATTGTCAGTAATTGTTTGTGCGTGCCACGAACCTTCGCAGAAGGTAACCTATTATGAGCAGCACGATAACTGCCAGGAAATGAAGATACTGGATAGTGCTATGTCTATTGATAAGTATGTATACAAGGGCGATGACGATTACGACCTTGCAGCCGCACTAAAACTTCACCACGAGTGTTCTGTAGAATTGGCGCAATACGAAATGGAGCACGCCAAAAACGCTGTTATGAAGCAAATAGCATCGGCCATACTTGAAAATGACAAACACGAGCTATTGGTTATAGATTCCTTTTTAAACAATTACAAACCAGTATCGACCATATCAGGCAATTATGCCGAGGTGAAACGCACCATTGATAAAATGCAGCATACGGCAGACCTGCAGTTGATTAAGGATAATAACGACTACGATTTTGCCATTCTTATTTTGCCGCAAAGGCAGTGTGGAATAGACCTTGCGGATATGATCGTTCACAATTGTCAGTCGCCGTTTTTAAAGCAGTTGGCGGAAACCATTGACCAGAACGAAACTGTTGAAATAGAAACGCTGCAACAATGGCTCTTAAAAAATAAGCTGCGGTAAGCATGCCGCAGGCTACCTTTGTTGCGTGAAGCAAATTCGTTTTTTAGCTGACCTTTTCCTGTTCTCCTCAGCGCTTACTGCATTGTGCGCAGTATGCCTTTGCATGGCCACGGAGAAATTGGTTAATAATGAAACGCCGGCAATTTTTAATGCACTTCATCTGTTTGTGTTTGGTTGCTCTCTGTTGGTTTACAATATACATAGTATCGCAAAAATCTTCAGGTCGCGGCGGGCAGGGCAGCAGCCGGGTGTGCGCTTGCCTCAATTTGTTTATTTTGTTACAGGGGCAGCAGGCCTGGTGCTTGCGTTAACAGGTTTTACTATTTTTACCCCGGCCATGATAGAGGGTTGCCTTGTGCTGGGTGTGCTGTCATTCGCCTATTCGTTGCCTATTCTACCATTTAAGAACAGAAAACGCCTGCGGGAATATGGCTGGCTTAAAATTTTAGCGCTTGCAGGCGTCTGGACCGTTGTAACGTCCGTTTTGCCGGTACTTTACTGGCACCATACCGTTTCAAAATATCCTTTCGAGATACTACTCCGGTTTGCCTTCATTTTTACATTGTGTATTATTTTTGACTTGAGGGATGTGCGCAGAGATGCTGCCGAAAATATCCAGACTCTTCCCAATACGATTGGTCTCAAAAATAGTTACAGGCTTATAGATATTTCTATTCTCATTTTCATTGCCCTGAGCCTTCTGCAATATTTTCGCTACCCTGTATGGGAACGATTTGCAGGCAGCTTTATTACAGCGGTGCTTACCCACTATGTAGCGCTTTATTTGAGGCGGCACCCCACCGAAAGAAGATATGCTTTATTAGGCGATGGCCTTATGTTGGTTTACGTTGCTTTGGTGTTTCTGTTGCCCTGATAGTAATTGAATTTGACTATGAGGAAGTTCGGTAGTGGTGGAAGATGCAGCAAGTAACTCCAGACTATAAAAAAATATTCACTTAAATACGGTACGCTCATCGCGCTCTCGCAATTTGCTGCCACTACCTACTTCATACTTATCCAGGCGAGCAGCAATTGAATGCAACCAATTACAAAGCCAAATACGCCGCAAATAAGCTCAACAAGGCGAAATTCTTTTTTGAGTACAGAATGGAGGATTTCTTCCAGTTTATCAGATGAAAATTGGTTTATCTTTTCGGTGACCATTTTCTCTACATCAATTTTCTGAGAAAGGTTATCAGCATATTGCCCTATTACTTCCGGCAGCATCAGGTTAATTTCTTCCAGCAACCCTTCTTTTATTTTTACCATGGTACCCTGGCCAACGAACATGCCTATAATAGGTAATTTCTCTTTAAGTTTTTCATTCAGGAAGGTATCAATATGGGCTTCAATACCGGGCATTACTTTAGCGAGTGCTTCGGGGTCTTTTATCTGGCGGGCAATTTCATCGAAATGAATCAGCTCCTTACCCACTACAGCACCTAGTTTTGCGGCAAAAACAGTTTGCCGTTTAGGGAAAATTCCCTGGATGGTGATTCCGAAAATACGGATGGGGTTGCGCGGATGAAACAACATATAAAAAGCCAGCCACGTAGTGAACCAGCCAATAAAAGCTGATGTGACAGGCTGCATCCAGAACAGAATTTCATTCATACAGAGATAAAGATATAAAAAGCCTGCAAAAGTAAGGGATAGAAAATGTTATCTTCTCTATTGAAATAGTTTTATTGTCCAATGCAGATACCCTTTCAAGTTTCTGATTTTATAGTTGGTACTGCACTATGCGATGATTTTCTAAACAAAAATTCATTAAATTTGTTGCATGACTGATTTGCAGTTATATAACGAGTTGTCATCGCTTCCTGAAAACTTAAAACAGGAAGTGGTTGATTTTATTGCCTTTTTGAAGCAAAAAGTACAACCAGGCGAAAAAAGATCTCGCCCGTTGGGATTGGCAAAAGGAAAGATTACTATTAAGGATAATTTTGACGATCCTATTCCTGGCATGGAAGCATATTTATAACCCATGCCATTTCTTCTCGACACACATACACTGCTTTGGGCTATTCAGGATAGCAGTCAACTCTCGCGGGTTGCTCGCACTCATATTTCCGACACCAAAAATGTTTGTTTCTTTAGCATTGTGTCACTTTGGGAAATAACTATAAAATTTTCGTTGAAAGCCCTTGATTTGGAAATGAGTTTGAGTGATTGTTTTGATATCATTAAAAAAACCGGTTTTACCGAATTACCTGTACGAAGCGATCATCTTCTTAGGCTAGCGTCGCTACCTTATCATCATAAGGACCCGTTTGACAGGCTTTTAATAGCGCAGGCCATTAGTGAAGACTTGACGTTTATTACAAAAGATAATATCATTCCGCTATATGATGTGCGGATTTTATGGTAGTCGTGCGCTGATTTTCGATATTATGCTATAGTCGGTTTCCGCTAAGCCAATCACTCGCGGTGCAAGTGTCTTAGTTGGTCTTACTTTCTGCAAGCGTCCCGCTTGCAAGTACGCGCAGCATTGTTGCATACTGAATTGGACGATTCGCCCGGTGGGGCCTCATCCCCGGCCCTTCTCCCATAGAGAAGGGAGATTTAATTCTGCACCGTGGTGCAGGTGTATTGACAATAGTTGCTTCGAAATTTGCGTAAGTTGGAAAATTGTTAGAGTAGCACTAATCCGATTTTTAAAAGTATTTTTATCGCCAAATCTGGTATATGAACCTAAGGGTACTTTTTTCTATATTATCAACCACTATTGTATTACACGCTTCAGGGCAATTGAATGATAATGCGCACCGCAGCACCAGCAATGAGCACTACTGGCAAAACCGCAAGCCTGATGCTGCCTACTGGCAGCAGGATGTAGCCTATAAGATTAATGCTACTATGCGCGAAGAAGAAAACAAAGTGGAAGGCACAGAAGAGCTTACCTATTGGAATAATTCGCCGGACACCCTTGCCTGCGTTTATTTTCACCTCTACCAGAACGCATTTATCGCAGGCTCGCATTTGCATGACCTTGAAATTGCGAATAAGGTAAAGACCAATATGGGCAAAAAAGAGGCCGCCGGCCTCGGTATTGTGTTAGATAATATACAGGTTGATGGTAACGCAGCCAGAACAGAGCTGGATAATACGATAATGAAAGTATACTTGCCGGTAAGTCTTAAACCGGGTGGCAAGATCGTGATAAAGATGAATTTCAATACTTATTACGATAATGGCAATACCCGTCGCCGTATGAAAATGTATGATGCCTGGGGCTTTAAGCATTATAATGGCTGCCAGTGGTTCCCGAAAATATCGGTTTACGACCGTATGCACGGGTGGGACACTTACCAACACCTGAACCGGGAGTTTTATGGCGACTATGGCTTGTATGACGTAACACTCGATTTTCCATCAAATTACATTCTGGAGGCGTCTGGTGAATTGCAGAACCGCAAGGAGATGCTGCCGGATACGCTGAGGGCAAAACTGGATATTAAAAATTTCGCAACCAAAAAGTGGGATGAAGCGCCATCGACCATTATTCCTTACACGAAAGGCGAGCGCAAACAATGGCATTTTATAGCCAACAATGTGCATGACTTCGCTTTTACGGCAGACCCATCGTACCGTATTGGCACAGCTTACTGGAATGGTATAGAGTGCGTTGCCCTAGTACAAGAGCCGCATGCTTCCGGCTGGCAAAATGCACCTGATTATATCACCAAGATCATTAAGGCTTTTTCTGAAAACATAGGTTTGTATCGTTACCCGAAAATAGTAGCAGCAGATGCAGCGGATGGCATGGAATACCCGATGATTACGATGGATGGCGGCGCAGAGCCTGGTTACAGGGGATTACTGGTGCATGAGATAGGGCACAACTGGTTTTACGGACAGGTAGGCAGCAACGAAACTTATCGCGCTGCAATGGACGAGGGGTTTACCCAGTACCTGACGGTTTTAGGTACTAAGGTAATAGATGGCGATACGGTAATGACGCAGCCAGCCAAATCGCGATACAGAAGGCATTTTGCTGAGCCGGTTATGGTATTTGACCGCACCCTCGCTAATTCTTATGCCATAAACCAGCTGAACCAGAATGAGCTGCCATTGAATACACATTCTGACGATTTTCATAGTGCGTTGGGTCAGGGCGGTGGTTATGGCACCGTTTATTACAAAACAGGCAATATGCTTTATAACCTGGAATACACGCTCGGTGATTCCTTGTTCAAGGCGGCTATGCATCATTATTTTGAACAGTGGAAATTCGCCCACCCTTATTTCGAAGACTTCCGCGCTTCTGTTATCCAGTTCACACATGTTGACCTTTCCTGGTTTTTCGATGAGTGGTTCGAGACAACCAAATCTCTCGACTACAGTGTAACAGGTATTCGCAAAGAAAGCGGTGACAACTTCGCCGTAAAATTCAGGCGCAGAGGCGAAATGCAGATGCCGATTGATTTTACCGTGACATCTAAAACAGGCAAAACCTATAACTTCAATATACCCAATACCTGGTTCGCAAAAAACTCGCCTGCTACAGTATTGCCAAAATGGTATGGCTGGGGTAAGCTTGGCACAACCTATACGGCAAAAGTGAATGTGCCGGGTGGTATAAAAAGTGTGCAGATAGATACTACCTACCGCCTGGGCGACAGGGATGTGGTAGATAACCACAGGAATAATAGTTTATTTTCTTTTCCGGGAGCCGTGAAGGTGAAACTGGATGGAGGACTAGCCAATGTAACGGATAGGCGCAATTACCGACTGTATGTGCGCCCTGACCTTTGGTGGAACCCGCTTGATGGCATTAAAGCAGGCATACATTTTGAAGGCGACTACCTGAATACCATGAATAAAATCGATGCTACAGTATGGTGGAATACCCATGTGTTGCAGGAAGACGCTTATTTGTCATATACCGGCGATGCACCTTATTTAAGGTATGCGCCGGTTAACTATTCGGTTAACTACATAAGCCCGGTAAGCCGCAATTATCCAAAGCTGCAAATGCAGATCAATAGCCGGTTTATTGATGGCAGATGGTACCAGCGCGGTGGTTTTAACTGGATGGTGACGGAGAAGAATTTAATACAGGGTTATGCCCAGAGTATGTGGCGGTCGAACGGTAATTCGGCGGATTATTTACTTGCTCCGGGAGATTGGAGTAGTGTATGGTCTAAGCCGAATACTTCGCTGAATGTAGCCTGGACCCACAGCTATAACTATTTCAACGGCAATGGTAACTACACATTAAGTGTGCGTGCCCCATTCCTGAATGCGAATGGTGCAGCAAGCAATTATTCTTATGCCCAACTGGAATCAATAAATAACCGCAATGTCGCTAAGCTGGAAGTGCGCACCCGCGTATTTGGTCGTTTCGGAATGGGGGCACGGTTCCCGAACGAGAGTTTGCTGTACATGGCTGGCGCGAGCCCTGAGGAACAGAATGAGAACAAGTATACGCGTAGCGCTGGCTTTGTGCCGGCAGACTGGCAGGGTATTTCCCGCTACGACGTAAATCATTTTCAGCAGGGTGGTGGTTTAAACCTTCGCGGTTACGCAGGTTATAATGCACCTGATGAGCGCAACGGACAGGTTCTGGAAGGCTATAAGGGCCGTAGTGGTGCCTCGGCGAACATTGAGGTTGCATTCGAAAACTATATCCCGCTGAAGCCACGCCTTACCCGCAAATGGCTCCATGCAAATGTATATGCATTCGCTGATGCGGGCGCAATGGAACTGAGCACGTTCACCAGTACTAATGTCTATGCCATTAGCCCTACTTCAAAGTGGGGAGACTTGCACATAGATGCAGGTCTGGGCACCGCATTTACTATTAAGAGCTTTGGTGTTTTTGAAAAAGCCCGCCCGCTTACGCTTCGGCTCGATTTCCCATTCTTTATTAACCGCGCGCCTTACAGCAATAATAACTACCTCGCTGTACGGTATGTGGTTGGTGTGAACCGGGCGTTTTAATGGGAATGGCAAATGGCAAATGGTGAATGGTGAATGGTGAATGGTGAATGATGAATGATGAATGGTGAATGGTGAATGGGAATGGGAATGGGAATGGGAATGGTGAATGGTGAATGGTGAATGGTGAATGGTGAATGGTGAATGGGAATGGTGAATGGTGAATGGTGAATGGGAATGGTGAATGGGAATGGGAATGGTGAATGGGAATGGTGAATGGTGAATGGTGAATGGTGAATGGGAATGGGAATGGGAATGGTGAATGGTGAATGGTGAATGGGAATGGTGAATGGTGAATGAAAGAAGCTATGGCTAGTGGATGCTGTTTTGACGGAGTCCAAGGGGGAATCATTCTCATGTCAATTAAACGTGCGAATTTGGCATAAATATCGTTGCCTTTGGGCATTCTTTTTGACGCCTCTGCGAACTTAGGGTTCAAATCCTGGTTCCGAAATTTGCAGTCCGGAAAGAATAATTTAGATGTAATGCCTTTAAGTGTATATCTGCCGCCGTACCAAAATAGTTGAAAAGAGGCTGCACTAACGTATTAGGGGTTATTTTTCCTGGTATTCAGCTCATTAACCATGACGCCTGAATTATATTTTTCTGCCTATTGACTTTTTAGAACTTTTTGAATATGTTTGTTGGAACTAAACACACTATTCGTGATAAAACGTTTTCTCATCACAGCTTTGCCGGCGCTTTTACTAACTGCTGGTAACACTTACGCCCAAAATCCTTCTCTTGATGTTACTGTGCCTCCGGCGGCATTAAACGCGAAAGAAGATAAGGATGAAACTCCTAAAGTTGAAACAGTGGCCACCTATTCTCTTACGGGTTATGTGGATGCTTACTATGCAATGTATACTGATGATGTTGACCCAGGTAAATTCCAGAAGTTTCCTTCGGTATCGCCACGCAGTAACAGCCCGTCGCTGAATACCGCTATGTTATCGTTCCAATACAACGGTAACAAAATGCGTACTATGGTTGCGTTGCATGTAGGTGATATTGCCAACAGCACATGGTCAAACGAATACGGACCACTGATGGAGGCACATGCGGGTGTTAAGATCCGTAAAAACCTGTGGCTGGATGCCGGTATGTTCCGTACTCACTTCGGCACTGAATATTTACTGCCTTCTGAAAATATTGCCAGCTCGGTTGCAGTAGGTACTTATTATGAGCCTTACTACGAAAGTGGCCTCAGGCTTAACTATAGCCCAACCAGTAAACTGGATATCAACCTTTATTTGCTGAACGGTTATGGTATTTATACCGATAATAATGAAACAAAATCTTTTGGGGCGGCAGTAACCTACACCTTTAATGATAACTGGAATATTGGCTATACTAATTACATAGGCGATGACAACATTGTGGGTGGTATATCTAAGCTGCGCGTGCATCAGAATGCCTATGTGAATTACCAGAAAAAGAAATGGAGAGTACAGGCTGGTGGCGACTATTGCATACAGGAGAATTCAGGAATAGAAAACAGTACCAAGGCTGCAAATATGTATAGTGCATTGCTTACGGTAAAATTCCAGGCAACAAAATTATTTGGTATTTATGCGCGTGGCGAAATGCTTAACGATGCCGATGGCATTATGACAGGTGTTATCAGGGATCAGGCAAACAAATTTACCGGCTATAAACTTACCGGTGCAACCCTTGGTGCAGAATACAAACCTACTACCGGTTCTTATGTAAAGTTAGAAGGAAGGGTATTGCAGATGGACCAGGACCAGTGGATATTCCGTTACAATGGCGCAGCACAAAATAACAGGTTTGAGGTGATGTTGCATGCCGGTATTACGTTCGACATGTTGAAGGGAGTGGTTACGCATACAAAATAAGACTAACTAATCTTTTAAAACCAATACAGCTATGGCTAACTTCGACACCGGCAGTACCGCTTTTATGCTACTCGCCACAAGTTTGGTAATGTTAATGACACCCGGGCTGGCCTTCTTTTACGGCGGGCTTGCAGGTAAGCGTAACATACTGGGTATAATGATACAGAGTTTCGTATCGATGGGTATAACCACTATACTGTGGTATATGTTTGGTTATTCGTTGTGTTTTAGTGGCAATGAAATGGGGGGTGTTATAGGAGATATGCATAAAGCATTTATGAATGGGGTTGACCTCAATTCGGCCTATGCTGTTGGTGGTGAAGGACGTAAAATTCCTGAATTTGTATTTTTTGCATACCAGATGATGTTCGCTATTATTACCCCTGCATTAATAACGGGTGCGTTTGTGAACAGGGTAACCTTTAAATCATACCTGGTTTTCCTGGTATTGTGGCAGGTGCTGGTATATTATCCGTTCGTACACATGGTTTGGGGTGGCGGTCTGCTGTTCCAGCTTGGGGTGCGGGATTTTGCGGGCGGAATAGTGGTGCATGCTACCGCTGGTTTTGCGGCATTAGCATCAGTTATGTATGTAGGTAAGAGAAGGGACAGGGAATCGCCCCCGAACAGTATACCACTTATAGCCATAGGTACAGGTTTATTGTGGTTTGGCTGGTATGGCTTTAATGCAGGTAGCGAGTTAGATGTTGATGGTATTACCGCACAGGCTTTTATCAATACCGACGTAGCCGCTTCTTTCGCTGCTGTTACGTGGCTGGCCATAGAGTGGAGCCTGGTTAAGAAGCCTAAATTTGTTGGTTTGCTTACCGGTGCGGTTGCGGGCCTGGCTACCATAACACCAGCTGCTGGTTATGTTTCGCTTACTTCAGCAGTAACTATAGGTATTGCTGCCGGTGCAGTATGTTACCTTGCAGTGCACCTTAAAAACAGGATGGGTTGGGATGATGCCCTTGATGTTTGGGGCGTGCATGGTATAGGTGGTTGCCTTGGCTCTATTCTGCTGGGTGTATTCGCATCAAAGACTATTAATGCAACGGGTGCTGACGGCCTTATATACGGAGGCACTAAATTCTTCCTGTACCAGACACTGGCAGTAGTAGCAACTTGTATATATGCTTATATTTTCACTTATGGCATGCTTGCACTTATTAACATGGTAACAAAAGTTAAGGTTGATGAAGTAGCCGAAGAAGAAGGCCTCGATGCAGCTATACATGGTGAGCAGGCTTATGATGCGGGAGTAGTTTAATGTTCAATTAACAATTTATTATCGCTATAAAAAGGGGAAACTTAACAAGTTTCCCCTTTCTTTGTAATAGTGAAAAAAGTAATTGCTGTCTTATTTATTTTAACACTGCTGTTGTCCATAGCTCCGCTACGGGAAATAGGCAAGTTGTTGGGTAAGGCGCAAACTACTGAAGAGGTACATTCCGAAGATTGTCCAGGTGGTGATGATGATGGTATGTGTAAAATAAAAAAGGAAGTTGACCCGTTTACTGAATACGCGCCTCATGAGGTAATTGTAGCAGTGCGGTCATTCAATCACAAAGTACGGGTGGCCATACACCAGGCATCAGCCTTGCCCGACCACTTCGTTTCCAGTATCCCGACCCCTCCTCCCGACGTTTGTTAATGAATAATTCGATTGCGGAATTTTGACCTTTTGCGCATGCTATAGTATTGCTATGGCTTCTTTGTGCGCTGTACAGGCAAATCCGCTTTCCAAAGCTGGGCACCCATACACTGCCAGCGGACCATTCATTTAACCCGGTATGTCGTTTTTTAGCATCGCGGAACATGTTTTACAACATGCCCCCTTGTTATTGCACATCCATATTCCATAGATTTTTCTATGCCAACTCCAACGTCATTTAACTTTAAAAAAGATTTCTTTTCGGGCCTTATCGTATTTCTGGTAGCCCTTCCTTTATGCCTGGGAATAGCCCAGGCCTCACACGCACCATTGTTTGCCGGTATTGTCAGCGGCATTATTGGTGGTATTATTATCGGCTACATGAGCGGCTCTCAACTGAGCGTTTCTGGTCCGGCGGCAGGTTTAACAGCTATTGTGCTGGCAGCCATTACCAAATTGAATGCTTTCGATATTTTTCTGTGCTCTGTAATTATTGCAGGGGCGGTGCAGATGCTGCTCGGCTTTGTGAAGGCTGGTGGCATTGCAAACTTTATTCCCTCCAGTGTAATTGAAGGTATGCTTGCGGGTATAGGTTTAACTATTATTATTAAGCAGGTGCCCGATGCGGTTGGCTTTTTAAAGCAGGCTGTAATAGAAGGTGGCGGCATGACTGATGCGGACGATGGCTTCCTTGCCGATAATTTCGGAAAGTTATTCAGGCATATTGAACCTGCTGCGCTTATTATTGCTGCGGTTGGCCTGTTCATACTTATTATGTGGCAGACCAAGGCGTTTAAAAAGGCGCAAATGATACCCGCAGGGCTGATTGTTGTTTTAGTAGGAGTTGCTATCAATTCGCTATTTAAAATGAACGGTTCATCTTTGATGCTGGAAAATAATTTTTTGGTGAGCCTGCCAGTAGCGCATTCTTTCAGTGAATTTATCGGCCAGTTTACGTTGCCTAACATAGAAGGCTTTAAAAATCCTGCGGTATGGGAAACCGGGTTCGTAATTGCCATTGTGGCGTCAATTGAAACCTTATTGTGTATAGAAGCAACCGATAAACTTGACCCGCACAAGCGGAATACATCAACCAACCGGGAACTGATTGCCCAGGGTATAGGTAATATGGTTAGCGGCCTTGTTGGCGGCTTACCTATGACCTCGGTTATTGTTCGCTCGTCAGCTAACGTAAATGCAGGTGCTCAATCGAAATTCTCCACCATTATTCACGGTACATTGTTGTTGGTTTGTGCGGCTTCAATACCTATGGTACTAAACATGATACCTAAGGCCTCGCTGGCTGCGATATTGATATTCACCGGTTATAAATTGTGTAAGCCGCAGGTGTTTGTGCATATGTGGAAGGGGGGCTGGACACAGTTTGTGCCATTTGTAGCAACAGCTGTTGCGGTTGTGTCGCTTGATCTGCTGAAAGGCGTAGGCCTGGGGCTACTGATAAGTATCTTCTATATTTTGCGCCAGAATATGCGCATCCCTTACTATTTCCAGCGCAGTACCTTCAGTAATGGTGAATTGATAAAGATATCGCTTGCCGAAGAAGTTTCGTTCCTTAACAAAGCGAGCATTAAAGAAACGCTGGACAACCTGCCGGGCAATTGCAGCGTGATACTGGATGCTGGCAACACAAAATACATTGACTTTGATGTTCTGGATATTATAAAAGATTTCAGTAACACCAAGGCGCCGGAGCGCAACATAAAGATGTCGCTGGTTGGGTTTATGGAAACCTACAACTTACCCAAAACAATTTCAGAGTCCGAAATAGTCTCTGATTTTGTAAATGTGAATGAGGTGCCGCAGCGCACAGCCGGTGGATATGAAAAATTGCTGGGCTTGCTAAGGAAAACCCCGGCGCCGGGTGGTACAAAATAATTTAATCAGATAAGCCTTTTAACAACATACAACAATGAGAACGTTCAATCAACCATACGAAACGCTGACGCCCGCAATGGCGTTGCAAATACTGAAACACGGCAATTTCCGTTTTATAAATAACATTGGCATGGACCGCGACCACCTGCTTACGGTTGATCAGACCAAGGATGGTCAGAGTCCTTTTGCGGCAATATTAAGCTGCATGGATTCGCGCACATCTGCGGAGCTGATATTCGACCAGGGTTTTGGTGATATTTTCAGCATACGTGTTGCCGGTAATGTTATTTCGCAAGATGTACTCGGTTCGCTGGAATACGCCACCGGTGTTGCCGGTTCAAAGCTGATAGTGGTGCTGGGGCATACGAATTGCGGCGCAATAGCGGGTGCCTGCAACGAGGTGAAAATGGGCAACCTCACCGGGCTACTTGAAAAAATAGAACCATCTATTCACAAAGAAAGCAGTACACAACACAACAGGACCGGTACTAATCCTGATTTTGTTAACAGTGTTGCCAGGCTGCATGCAAGGCAATCTGCAAAGGAAATTATTAACAGCAGCAGTATTATACGTGAACTGGTAAGATCCGGACAGGTAGGTATTATACCCGCTATGTACGACATAGCTACGGGCAAAATACATTTTTACAGTGAAGACGCAGTTTTAGGGCCACATGGTAAAAATGCAGATAGTGAAATTGAGAAGGTGCCGGAGACGGCTGTAGTATAGCATTTGGCAAACAAGTGAAAAGATAGTTTGAAGCCCGAATTGACGTTGGGGATTTTAAATGTGAACAAGTGTGTGTGGTTAAGAGCGCCCGGAAGTGATTTTGAAGAGTCGGTAATTGGATTCGGGCGCTCTTTTTTAACAGGTAGGTGCAATATGCCGTCAGCTTTATTTATTATCTTCGCCGCCGAATAAAAAATAAGTTTATGGCAAATCGCGTTTACGACAATATATTGCAAACTATTGGTAACACACCACTTGTACGCCTGAACAGGGTTGTTGCCGACTTGCCATGTAAAGTATATGCCAAGGTTGAAACGTTCAATCCCGGTAACAGTATTAAAGACCGTATGGCCCTGAAGATGCTGGAAACAGCCGAAAAAGAGGGAAAGATAAAGCCGGGTGGCACAATTATAGAAGGCACCAGCGGTAATACCGGTATGGGTTTAGCGCTTGCTGCCATAATTAAAGGTTACAAATGCATTTTTGCAACTACTGATAAACAAAGTAAAGAAAAGGCGGATATACTGAAAGCGCATGGCGCCGAAGTTATTGTTTGCCCAACAAACGTTGATCCGGAAGACCCACGGTCTTACTACCAGGTTGCGCGCAGGTTACAGACTGAGATACCTAATTCATGGTACGTAAACCAGTATGATAACCTTGCTAACCGCCAGGCCCACTACGAACAAACAGGCCCTGAAATATGGGAGCAAACCGAAGGTAAGGTAACCCACCTGGTAGTTGCATCGGGTACCGGCGGTACAGTGGTAGGTACCGGAAGGTATCTTAAAGAACAAAATCCCAACATTAAAGTATGGGCAATTGATACCTATGGTAGCTTGCTGAAGAAATGGCACGAAACAGGGGAGTTGGATATGAACGAGGTACACCCTTACATATCAGAAGGATTCGGAGAAGATTTTTTACCCGAAAACTATGACCGTGCAGCTATTGACCACTTTGAAAAAGTAACCGATAAAGATGGTGCCGTTATGGCCCGCCGTATAACCAAGGAAGAAGGTATTTTTATTGGTTATTCTGCCGGGTCAGTAATTGCGGGCCTTCGCCAGTTGAAAGACCAGCTTACAAAAGATGACCTGGTGGTAGTGATTTTTCATGACCATGGCAGCCGTTATGTAGCTAAGGTTTATAATGATGAGTGGATGATGGACAGGGGCTTCCTGGAAGTGAAGACCGTTCGTCAGTTGCTGAGTGGATTAGGCCGCAGAAGGCTGGTGACTATTGATCAGAACAGCAAAGTTACAGATGCGCTGGAACTGATGAAGAAGTATGATATTGAGCAGTTGCCGGTAACCCTGAACAACGAAGTAACAGGTTCGCTCACACAGGCAGGTCTGTTTAAAAAGCTGATAGAAATTGCCGATGTACGCGACCAGTTGGTGGGCGATGTTATGGAACATAAATTGCCTGAAGTAGATATGGATACAGCTCTGGAGCGCCTTACACACTACATTAATAAGGACAATGGCGCTGTGCTGGTACGCGATGAAAGCGGGCAATACAATATTCTTACAAAGTATGACATTTTGAATGCGTTTTCGAAAGGTTAATGATTGGTTTTAGTGTAGCTACATGCAAAATATTTATTTAATAAATTGCTTGTCTAACAACCTGAATGCAGTTATTTTTAGCTTTTCTGATAACTTAAAACACGACTAAAGACCTATATCAATTTGCGCGACCTAAAAACATTTGTCAGCGATATTTTCAGGAAGCCGCCGGTATTATTTCCGTTGGTAGCAGTTTTTCATATCGTATTGCTATGTATTACCCTATACACTGCAATAAAGGAGCCAGGTAATACGACTTATCTTGGATTGCTTTGGATGACAGCATACGCGTTCTTTTGGGTAGGTACAGCCGACTTGCGTAAATGGGGGGCACTTGGCTACATTGGGGTTACAGTTGTAAGTATTGTCGTTTGGTATATGGCTTATGCTGTAGGCCATAGACCATCCAATGGTAGCCCAATTTTTCTTATTGATCTTCTTTTTAGTTTTTTTATTATGTTTTATTTTAAGCGATTCAGGTAATGGAACGTTCGGTTATAGATATGACCGGCAGGCCAGTTGAGGTGAGTCTTTCACCTCAAAGAATCGTGTCGCTTGTACCATCGCAAACAGAGCTTTTACATTACCTCGGCCTGCAGGATGAAGTAATAGGTATTACCAAATTTTGTGTACATCCCGAAAAGTGGTTTCGCGAAAAGAAGCGGGTAGGCGGCACCAAATCGCTGCACCTCGATATTATTAAGAGCCTCAGGCCCGACCTGATACTGGCCAATAAAGAAGAAAACACTCAGGAACAAATTGAAGAACTGGCCCGGTCTTTCCCTGTATGGATATCTGATATAAAGACGGTGAGTGATGCTATGTGCATGATACGCAATGTTGGCGTGCTTACAGGCACAATGACTAATGCCATAGAGCTTGACCGCGTATTAAAAAGTACCTACAGAAACCTCGCTAAAACGCGCCGCCCCCGGAAGGTGGCCTACTTCATTTGGCGCGACCCTTGGATGTCAGTTGGTGGTGATACCTTTATCAGCGATATGATCAGTCGCCTGGGCTGGGTTAACGTGCTTGAAAACAGGTTCCGCTATCCTCATTTATCAATTGAGGAAATAGCTGCGCTCGATGTAGACCTTGTGCTCCTTTCCTCAGAACCCTTCCCTTTTAAAGAACAGCATATTGCTGAAATTAATGCGGCCCTTCCCCACGCAGCAGTAAGGCTGGTTGATGGCGAAATGTTCAGTTGGTATGGCAGCCGTATGCTGCAAGCCGTTGAGTATTTTAAAGAGTTGGAAGCGGAATTGGTAGGATAGAAAGGGGACAGCGGAGATTGCGTGCGAAGAGCTGGTTTAATGATATTCCAACTAGTCCAAGCGCCCCGCTTGTTCTTACTATATGCAAGCGTCCCGCTTGCGAGTTGCACATAATTTTAACGGAAGCGAGACGCTTCGGCATGTTGGGACGCAGCGTACGCTTCGACCAGTGTAAAGTAGACCAGAAAGAAACTGTTACTGGGAAAGTATATGTTTATCTTTACTTCACTAACAAAACGAAAATGGAGAGCGGTAAAAAAAGTACTGAGTTGTCAATTATCTATTTAACAGGAGATAATCGCGAAGTCTATTTGAGGGACGTTTTGGCAGGCAGTAGTTATATGGGGCAGGAAGAATATGTACCGGATAATTTCTGGTGCCGAAGCGGGGGATTGGAAATTGTAATTGACGAATACCGCGTCATTTTCAGATCACTTGATTTTTACAATTTGTGCAAGATAGTCGCCTTTCTGTTACATGCTTTATACAAGATAAAAGGTAGAACATCGTCGTGGTTCGATGAAGAATCAACCGATAGCGTTAATGTTCTTACCACCGGCGGTCATTCGTTAACTGTAAAAATAATTTCAGAAAATGTGTCGCTTTCATTTTTACGTAATGGCGTTACGTCCGATAACAAAGTGAGAGGCGAGCGCTTTTTTACAGATGTTATTCTCGATAAAAGTGAGTTTTACGATGCTACGAAAACGGCCTTATCTGAGTATTTCGTTATGCTGGAAGAAATTATCAACGACAATCCTGACGACACTACTGCCGCCACTATGAAAGGGTTTTTAGGGGTTTGGCGGGCTATCTAAGTTTTTCTCTATTTCATTCGTTCCGCTTGCAAGCTGTATAATTTTTGTGTCGGAAGCGAGACGCTTCAGCATGTTGGGACGAAGCGGGAGGCTTAGACCAGGGGGCACGTTGTCAGTCTCCGCATTTTATTACACTCACTGTAAATTGTTTTTTCTCGGGATACATGTGGTTGTCGTCGATCCACCAAAGGCTATTAGCCGGCACATCCAGCGTGCCTGAACCGTACGACTTTACACCCTTAGCGACTATGTCAAATTCTACTGTCGTGCTTTTCGATGAGTTGTTTTTCACAGCGAATACAATGTATTTTCCAATCACTATTTTAACTACCGGCATGCAGTATTTTCCTTTGTTCACCTCTGTTATTATGCCGCCTACAAGGTTATTGCCGGCCATAAATTCAGCTTCGGTAATTGGCTGGCAAAACACAGTTATTGCATCGATATAGTTTCTCAGTGTAAATATCTTTTTTTGAATTGCTTCGCAGCCCGATATATCTTCGTTAGTTATCCCGGGGCCTTTTTTATAGTGCTCCACTTCCCCGTAGAAGCTATCGCACAGCTTTTTTTGATGCTCGCAAAAATCGCGATCCAGAATGCCTTTTTTGTAGGTCTTAATAAATTGAGCTAACTTTTGTTCAAAGTGATGAGCACCAGTTGTGCCGTAGGCAGATAAGCAAAAACTGAAGAGCAATATGGAAAGGATCTTTTTCATCCCCTAATGTAATAAAAAAACCGGGAGCAGCGGCTCCCGGTTTTGTCTAAAAATTATGAATCAGTTACTACATCAATCCCCTGATGTCGTCCATTATTTTGTGCGCCAGTTCGTTAGCGGTGGCTTCTGTCGGGCTTTCTGAGTAGATGCGGATTATTGGTTCTGTATTTGATGTGCGCAGGTGCACCCAGTTATTATCAAAATCGATACGCAGTCCGTCTTCGGTGTTGATCGGCTGTGCTGCATACTTCTTCTTAATCTCTTCGAAAATTGCTTTTACGTTCACATCTTCCTTCAATTCTATCTTGTTCTTAGAGATAAAGTAGTTAGGATAGGTGTTACGTAATGCTTTTACACTCAGCCCTGATTTTGCAAGGTGCGTAAGGAACAATGCAATGCCTATTAAGGCATCGCGGCCATAGTGCAATTCAGGTACAATTATACCGCCATTACCTTCACCGCCAATAACAGCGTTGGTTTCTTTCATGCGTTTCACCACATTCACTTCGCCTACTGCGCTAGGCGAATAAGACCCACCGTGTTTTTCGGTCACATCTTTAAGTGCACGGGTAGAAGAAAGGTTGGAAACCGTATTTCCTTTTTTATGTGAAAGTATGTAATCAGCTACCGCTACAAGCGTATATTCTTCTCCGAACAGGCGGCCATCTTCACAAACAAAACAAAGCCTGTCCACATCAGGGTCTACCGCAATACCGAGCGTTGCATTGCTGCTTTTTACGGTATCACAAAGGCCCACCAGATTTTCAGGCAGTGGTTCTGGGTTGTGTGCAAAATGCCCGGTTACTTCTTCATTTATTACAATAACATCGGTAACGCCGAGTGCATGCAGCATTGGTGGAACTGATATTGCTCCGGTAGAGTTAACAGCATCGACCACCACTTTATAATTCATTTTGCGGATAGCGGCAACGTCAACCAGCGGATGTGCCAGTATTTCCATAATGTGCTTCGCAATGTAAGAGTCGTCAATGGTGAGTTTTCCCAGTTCGTCAATAAGGGCATATTCGTGTTCACCTTTTTCGGCATAGTCCAGTATCCACTGGCCTTCCGCTGCATTCAAAAATTCACCGTTATGGTTGAGGAGTTTCAGTGCATTCCACTCTTTAGGGTTATGGCTTGCAGTGAGTATAATGCCACCACCTGCATTTTCCATTTTAACGGCCATCTCTACCGTTGGGGTAGTACTTGGCCCCAGGTCAATTACATCGCAGCCAACGCCTTGTAATGTAGCCACAACAAGGTTGCGTACCAGTTCACCTGATATGCGGCCGTCACGACCAATGATTATCTTTTTGTTAGTGCCTTGTCCGGCCACCCATGCACCATATGCAGTTGTGAATTTAACCACATCAAGTGGCGTTAAGCCTTTACCCGCTTTACCGCCAATAGTGCCCCGTATACCCGAAATAGATTTAATTAATGCCATATAGAATATTGTAGAGCGAAGATAAGTTCTTCAATTGTAAATTATAAATGGTAAGTTAAAAATTGGCGGCTTCAAGAATAGGTCAGGTAACGGCGGCGTAGGTGCACAAACCCATTACTCCTAATAATATAGCACAAAATAGCACCGCGTACTATTTACTAAATACTAACGACTACCTACCAGCAAACTATTTCTTGCCATTGCACACCTTTACCGCGTCTTCCCTGTACAGAAAGTGTGGAGTGTAGTCTTTGCCGCCTAATGTGGTTGCCTTATCATAATTAGCAATTGCTTTTTTGCAATCGCCCAGTTTGTAATAAGCATAACCGATATTATTGAAAGGTATCGGGTTATTAGCATCAAACGCTATAGATTGCTCAAAGTCTTTCAGTGCGTTTTTGTAGTCCTTTAACTGGGCCTTTGCATAGCCTCGATTGTTAAGTGCATTTGCATTCTCAGGGTCAAGTTGCAGGGCCTGATTGTAATCGGCAATTGCTTCTTTGTGCTTCTTCAGGTCATCTTTCGCACGGCCACGGTTATCGTAAGCCTTGGCATTCCTCGGGTCGAGTTTTATTGCCGCATCGAAATCTTTTATGGCTTCAGCCTGCTCCTTTAATTCAAATTTTGCAGTACCGCGATTGTCGTAACTGGCTGCATTTTTAGGGTTGAGCTTAATGGCTTCATTAAAATCATTAACCGCTTCTTTGTATTTTTTCAGGTTAATAAGCGTGATGCCCCTGTGGTTGTATGCCGCTGCGTTTTTGCCATCGAGTTTTATGGCCATGTTATAGTCAGTTAGCGCTTCGCTGTATTTTTTCAATTCGTCGTGCGCATTGCCGCGGTAGAAGTAGGCACTTGCTGATTTCGGGTCGGCCTTAATGGCCGCATTAAAGTCGGCTATTGCTTCGTCGTATTGTTTCAGTTCAGTTTTTGCTATACCACGATTGCAATAGTTGCTGGCGTCCTTTGGATCGAGTTTTATCGCTTCATTAAAATCTGCAATTGCCTCGTCATAGCGCTTCAATTGTTCCTTTGCATTACCACGGTAAAAGAATGCGGCGGCATCTTTTGCATTCAGTTTTAAAGCAGCATTAAAATAAAGTACAGCAGAGTCAAAGCGGCCATGATCGTAATGAAACTTGCCCCTGCTAGCGTATGCCTTTGATTTTTGAATATTTGAATTATCTGCCTGTGCAACAGCACTAAATATAACCAGGTGGGTAATGCAATAGATTATATATATTTTTTTTAACTGCATCATATTTAAATATTTTGTTTAAACCCTACTGAGCGTCAATCAAATAGTAATAATTTCTAAAGATATAACTTTTTTCAGGATTGCAAAGCAAGCAAAATAAACACAATTCCGCCAAAGAAATATCACCTGGAAGTTAAATTTAGGACGTCTTATCTAATTGCCGGGCGAGAAAAACCAAATTGAAATTTTACTTTTGGCTCATGAATCTTAAAAAGGGGTCGGTAATTGGTATAACATGCCCTTCGGGCTATGTTGCAGCGGAGCGCGTAAGCTATGCTATTAAAGTACTCAACGATTGGGGTTTTGAGGTAAAAAAAGGGAAAACAATAGGTTCAGAGCACCATTATTTTTCTGGTACCGATGCGGAAAGAATGGCGGACCTCCAGCTAATGCTGGACGACCCGGCTATTGATGCCATACTGATGGGGCGGGGTGGTTATGGCATGAGCCGGATTATTGATGGTCTTGACTTTACAAAATTCCAACAAAAGCCGAAATGGGTAAGTGGATTTAGCGATATAACCGTTATACACAACCACATACAAGCCAATTTTGGCATACCAACCCTTCATAGCCCTATGTGCGGCCATTTTAAGCCGGAAACGGAGCATGAAGATTATCTGCTTTCCCTAAAGCGGGCGCTTACCGGTGAAGCTCAGCAATATATTGCACCTCCGTCTGGTTTTAACAGGCATGGAGTTGCGAAAGGTATTCTGACCGGGGGTAATTTGTCGTTGCTGGTGCATCTTACCGCATCTGCTTCTGAAGTTGACACTAACGGGAAGATCTTATTTATCGAAGACCTGGGCGAGCATTTGTATCATATTGACCGGATGCTGATGCACCTTAAACGAGCAGGGAAGCTAAAAGGATTAAGGGCTCTGGTGGTTGGTGGGTTTACCGATTTGCAAGATACTGAGCGGCCTTTCGGGCAAACCATTGAAGAGATAATTTGGGATAAAGTCAGTGAGTATGACTACCCGGTTTGTTTCAATTTCCCTTGCGGGCACCAGGATGTTAACTATACACTGGCGCTTGGGTTAGAACATAGCCTGACTGTAAATGCCGAAGGTAGTGTACTGGCTGTTGGTTAGTTGCCATATTCGTACTTCCATGCACTCATACCGCCATTCAGGTTGAAAAGGTTGTTGAAGCCCTGACCTTCGAGGCGTTGTATGGAAATTACACTGCGAATTCCTTTTTCGCAATAGATAACCACATCTTTATCTTTTGGTATTTCACTAAGACTTGCCATAAGGTCGCCCATAGGTATGTGTGTGCCGCCAATATTAAAAGCGACTCTTTCCCAGCCTTCCCGAATATCGATCAGTACAAAGTCTTTTTTGTTCTCGGTCCAGTTTTTTAGTTGCTGTGGTGTAACCTGCTGCATTGCTGTAGTGCTGTGTTGTGTAGTATGTAAAATAAAAATATCCACCCATGTAAGAGTGGATATTTTTCAATAAATGAGATGTATAATTAGTATTTACGTTCTTTTGCGGTGGTGTTGCAAGGGCACTCATCAGGTTCCTGGTGGTATGTGCGAAGCGGACCATCAACTACGAATGAAACATCGCTGTTATCGCTATACACTATTTTGGTAATAGCCCAGTGCAGCTTGTTTTTAACACAAATGAAAAGATAGCCAATGTCGTTCTTTTCGATCTGGTCGCCTTCCAGTACCGCTTCTTTAGTCAGGTTTTTTTGGTACAACGGAGAATAATATTGGTAGAATACTGACTTGATTTTTTTATCGGTATTGTTTTTGATCTTCACCTTGTACATTTCCCTTGGGCAAGACTCGCAGGAATAGCATTCTTTCTTATAAGAGCACAGGTCGAAATATTTTTTATGCGAATTGTAATTCAGATCCTGAGCACCTGAAGTAAGGGAGCAAAGTATAAACAGAGGTAAAAAAAGTAAAAGCGATATACGGCCTGTCATTATTGAACGATTTATAATGTGATTAATTTACCACAAACTCTTGCAAATATATAACTTGGCGGATATAAAAGAAAGGTTTTGCAAATTTTAGTGCAACTTGTTTTTAGTCGTAAGTCATAAGTCGAAAGTCGTAAGCGATGCATAAGGATACGAATCATTTAAGTCGTAAATTGTGTATCGGGCAAAGGAAAATGGGGATTTCGGGCGATTGTAATATGATTCATTAGTTGTCGGCCCAACTATTTCATTACTGCAAAGCATTAACACCCATCCATGCCATAATGCCCATGCCTGTTTCCATAGCCTGTTCGTCAATATCAAAGTGGGCATTGTGCACAGGGGCAAGAAACTCCTTCCCTGCTTTGCTCGTGCCGATACGGAAAAAGCAGCCAGGCACTTCGTGTGTATAAAAGCTGAAATCTTCGCCGGCCATGCGCATATCCAGCATGTGCACGTTTTCGTTACCTACAAATTCTTTTGCCCAGTTTTCGGCTTTTGCTGTGAGAGCCGGGTCGTTGAAAAGCGATGGGTAGCCAACTGGAATTTCTACTGTTGCTTTTGCGCCATATGCAGCACAGGTTTGTTCAGTAAAGTCTTTTATCCATTGGTGGGCTTCGTAGCGCCATTTTTCATTCATGGTGCGGAAGGTGCCGAGTATCTCTACTTTATCAGGTATAACATTAGTGGCAAAGCCTGCCTGTATGCTGCCAAACGTAAGAACGGACGGGATAAGCGGATTGCCCTTTCGCGATATTACCTGCTGCAACCCAGTAATAACCAATGCTGAAATAGCGATTGGGTCGATGGTTTGGTGGGGCAGGGCAGCATGGCCGCCTTTACCCTCAATAGTAATATACACCTCATCAGCGCTAGCCATATATTGGCCGGCCCTGAAACCCGTCTGGCCGCTTGGCAGGTGTGGGTAAACATGCAGTGCAAATATTGCCTCTGGTTTTGGGTTTTCCAGCACACCGGCTTTTATCATGAGGCTGGCGCCACCGGGATGCTTTTCTTCACCCGGCTGCCATATCAACTTAATGGTCCCTTCCCATTCGTCTTTCAGGTCGTACAGGATGCGTGCGGCACCCAGCAGGCAACTGGCATGCACATCGTGGCCGCAGGCGTGCATAACGCCTGCGTTTTTCGATTTGTAGGGCACTTCATTCGCTTCTTTTATGGGGAGCGCATCCAGTTCTGCGCGCAGAGCTATGCATTTTTTCTCCGGATTTTTACCTTTTATAATCGCTACGATACCGGTATCGGCAATTCCTGCTTCATGCGCAATATTCCATTCTGTGAGCTTTCCGGAAACGTATTTTGAAGTATTGTATTCTATAAATGATAGTTCGGGATTGGCATGAATATGGTGACGGATAGCCTGCACATCGGGGAAGTACTGTTGCGCTTTTTCGCGTATTTTATGAAGCATATTGTACAATTGAAAGTTGTTTTTCAAAAGTATAGTTTTATGATTAAAGCGCCAATTGTGGATTTATCGGAGAAATGGGTCGATGAGAATGCAGCAAAAGAATTTGCGCGCTGATTTGCCGGGTTGATGTGAGGTTGCTTCATAGCTTGCAATGCACGATTTGTTCAACAGCAAAAGAGCCGCCCCAAATGGAGCGGCTCAATGAGCACAAATTTTCAGCAATGATTAGTTCTTGGTGAAACGAGTGTTTTTGATCAGCACATTTTCTGTGTTGTATATCTTGATCATGTAAACGCCGCTTGCAAGATTGCTAACGTTTATTGAAGTAGCATCTTTCTGTTCCATCAATACTTTTCCGTCAACGCAGAGAATAGTAACGTTTACTTTTTCGGTAGCGCTGATGTTTAAAGTAGTGTTGGCCGGGTTAGGATACAAGCTGATATTTGAAGTAGCAGTAGTTGTAGCATTGTTTGCTGCAATACCTTTCAATAAGCCTGTTACCTGAACATCGTAAGTTGCGAAAGCGCTGCCGCAAGAGTTGGTAACTGTATAAGTGATAGTAACGAGGCCTGTAGATGCGCCTGTAACGTCGCCAGAGATTGGGTCAACTGTAGCAACTAAAACGTCGCTGCTGCTCCATGTGCCACCTGTGGTAGCGTCACTTAAAGTGATAGTGCTGCCAACAGCAACACTTGAAGCACCAGAGATTGCAGCCACTGGAGGTGCTGCGTCAACGGTAATGCCGATAGTAACGGTAGTAGAACCGCAGCTGTTAGTTACGGTATAAGAAATAGTAACGGAACCAGCGCTAACGCCAGTAACTAAGCCAGTAGCAGCGTCAACTGTAGCAATAGCATTATCGCTGCTGCTCCATACTCCACCAGGGAAAGCGTCACCTAAAGCAAGTGTACTGCCTTCGCAAACAGAAGTGCCGGAATCAGCAGAGATATCATCAACCTCAGGTGCATGATTTACAGTGATTGTAGCAGAACCGGTAAGTGAAACTGAATCGCAGGTGCTGGTAGTAATAGCCACCAGGCTGTAAGTAAGTGTTGCAGCTAATGCGCCTGTACGGATAGTATCAGTACCGCTTGCATTTAATGTAACCATGAAAGTTGTAGTGCCATCGTTGTAGTAAACAGTAGCACCCGGGTTGCCATAGATAACAACCATAGCGCTGTCGCCATTGCAGATAGTATCAGGAGTTATTGCGTAGATCTTAGCGCAGCAACCCGGAGCGAAAGTAACACCACGGAAGCTGGTACCTGAATCAGAAGTTGCAAGGTTAACATAAGCAGCAGTTGCATTACTGTCTACTATTTTGATAAGTGTATCGCGTGTTGTTGCAGTATTGCTTGCAGTGGTAGCATAAACAGTAGCATAAGGCACTGTAGAATAATCAACAACTACTGAACGTGCACCTACGCCATTTGCCAATTTGTATGCAAAAGACCATGTAGCACCAGAGCGTGTATACTTGTAGATGCCTTTACCTGCAGTTGACCTGTCATCAGCGATGTAAGCAGTATTGCCATCAGGGCTAACAGAGAAGCCAAGCGGACTTGAATTAGTATCAGTAGTGATCTCGTTAGCAGAAGCGGTAATAGTAGTTGGGATACCGGTACCTACTTTGTACAAACCGAAAGGAAGACCCATGCCGGCTGCGCTTGCGCTGGTGTAGTACAACTGGCCATTGAAGATGCCTACAACACGTGTGTTAAGCGTAGTAGCGGTGATTTGTGTAGACGTTGTAGCTCCATTTAACTGGATGCCTGCTGTACCGGCTGTGCTGCTGTTACCAGATGAATAGTAGTTGGAACCGTTAGCAGCTGCGCTACGGATGTTTGATGTTCTGAAGGTTGTTGTCTGACCATCGTTAGCTACCTGTGTGTTAGTTGCAGATGCGTCAACAGAATATATTTTCCTGTTTATGCTGGCAGCAGTTGCTACATTGGCAGTGCCCGGAGCGGCATCATAACCTGCAAATACAAGGTGTGTCCATTCAGCGTCTAATGCAAGGTGGCCTTCAGTTGAAGCAGAACCACTTATGGTTAACTTGCCTGCGCCGGTTGATGGAATAGCGTCAGTGCTGATAGGTGCTGATTGGTTAAGTGTAAAGTTGTCATACTCCCTCAACGTAACTGATGCAGCAGCGCTGCTGGTTCCGTTAGCCGTTAACACAACAAGGTTACGTGCGCAGGTATTGAAAGGAATATTAGAGATGGTTACACCAGTTGTTGTTGCACAACCTGTAGGCAGTGTGTAGGTAATTGTAGCTGCGCCAGAAGCCACACCGTATACATCTCCCGTTGAAGGGTTAACTGTTGCAGTATAAACGTCGCTGCTGCTCCAGGTGCCACCTGCATCAGCATCAGCTAACGTTGATGTTGTATGTTGTGGTATTGTAGTTGTACCTGTTATACCAGCTGGCAGCGGGTTAACGGTTACACTTGCAACTGTTGAATTTGCTGAACCGAAAGAAGCGCAGGTAGTAACGCAACGATAGTAAGTTGTTGTTGATACTGATGCATTGTAAGTAAGGTTAGTTTCGCCCGAAATATTGGAGAACGGACCAGAGCTTGCTGAAGACGACTGCCACTGGTAAGAAATACCTGTGCCTGCAGTAGCACCACTCAGTGAAAGTACAGAAGAGCCGCTGCCGCAAAGGCTTGCAGGGCTTCCGGCCGCAGTACCTGCAGAAGGAGTGCCTGTGCATGAGCCCGCTGCAACTACAGCGCCGCCTACCGTGATGGAATTGATCTGGAACACGCCGCCTGCTGCTATTGGAGCATAAGCGTAGAAGCCAAATATGATGCCGTTAGTTGTGCTGGTGATACCTACAGGTAAGGTGCCGCCACCCCATGTAAATACCGTAGAACCTGCACCGCAAGATGCGTTGTCGGGTGCATGGTCAACACCATCATCGGTCCATGTCGCGCCATTGTCGAGGCTATAAGCGAAACGTACTTTAGCAAGACCTGAACCTGACCTTCTGATTTTTACAGAAAGAGAGGTAACATTTAGTTGAAAGCCGGTGTTTGGGAGTACCTGGAAGAATGCATGTGCGTGAGTTGAAGCATAAGTAGTAATACCATTGTTGGTCATACCACTTAAGCCACCACTGCCGCATGGAGTAGCTGTGCCGAAGCCTGTTTTTTGCAATACTGTACCTGTTTCATTGGCTACATAGGTAATAGCCGTGCTGGTGCCGCCGGTACCTGTGTAGGTAGCAATTTGTGCATTTGCTTTACTGCCCAGCAGCTGCATGCACATCATAACCACACCGCTGAGCAATGCCATTTTACCGGAAAGCCTTGTGGGCTTTACCTGCCTGTTTTCTTTCAGTGCGCCTGCAGTTGCAGCGTCCTGGTTCAAAAAGTTTTTCTGTTTCATTTTTTACTGGTTTTTAACAGTGAGCCGTAAAATTGAGACGGAAAAACGGGGCGAATTGCATTTGGTGTGTTATGTGTATTGCAGCAAATTGTTACTGAAAAACGGCCATTAACTAATTGTTATTAATGGGAATTGGAGGCATTGAGAATCATGGTGTAGCAAGAATTGCCCTGCGCTTTTGTAAAATCTGGCATGGGTGTATTTTTTTGTAAACTTCTGTTTGATTTTTCTTTTTGTGTTTTTGGCCAATGTTCTTAACATTGATGTGGATGGGTTTTTATACGGGCGATACAAACGCCAATCCGTGGCATCCGCGTTACAAACGCGGACGAGTGTTTTTTATACACGCATCATAATCGCTGTTCCGGGGCGTACGCATTACAAACGCAGACGAGTGGCGCGGCAATATGAACTGGTGAGCGCTTTCGCGCAGCAACCTGTTATTTGAATGCAAGCATTTCTTCGGTACAATTTCGTTCTATGCGGGCTAGCATCGCTGGCGTTGCACTACTTTCCATCGCCATTTCAGCAATGCTGATCTCTCCGTTAATATCTGCATTTGCCCAGGCTTTTCCCATGGTAATATGGCTTAGCATTTCCTGCGATGCGTTTTTATAAAGGTGCAATATTTCAAAGATGCATTCTACTTCAGTTGCCTGCAGGTATTTGATATTGTAGGTATCTCTTGCAACTATCTGGTGTTGCTCATTTATTGCAAGAGGCGACATTTTTTTGAATTTGTTTTCATTGGCCTCGGTATCGCTTTTTATTTGCTGGCATATCGCGAGTATCTGGCTGGGTGCCGGACCATACTTCATGGCTACATATCTGTCGCCGGTGATGAGTGTGCCATAGTTTGCAAGATGTTTCAGATCAGCGAGATAGAACAGCAAAAATAGCCTTGATGGCTCGGCAACCTTTCCCATACTGTGCAAAGCAAAGAGTGTAATGTTTATTCCTTTTATGTGCGAGAATCTAAATGACATTCTGTTTTTTTTGGTGATTACCCTCGATATGCCAGGATGGTTAGTATTGAGTAGCTATTTTATTACTTTCAATTAAAAAAATATAACGATTGCAAAAAATATATATTAGTATTTAGCTGGCACGTTACATTTCTTGTAGAAATAACTTAAATCTCTCAGAGGGCATATTTGCCTGGAAGTTAATACGGGCAATAGTTTCAGGCATTTTAGTTCAGCAAAAGTGGCTTCTTTTTTTGATGGATTGACATGGTTGAAATATTTTTTAACTAATGTAAAAAGATTATTATCTATAATAGCTTAGCCTTGCGCATGCATTTAAGTATGATTAATGTGTGGTAATTGTATGGTAATTGTATGGTAATTTTATAATAATATTCAGGGTTCAGTTGGTTAATACTGGTGGTGGACTTTTGCTGCCTGTAAAATCAATCACATGAAAAACAAATTATTTCAATCTCACCCTACTACTCTTTTCCTCCTGAATGTGCTTCAAAAGCAACTGGGCAAAGTATTTCGGTTGTTTTTAACTGCGTTGGTGCTGCAACTCGCGGCAATTTCAGCATTCGGGCAGATAAGCATTACATCGGGGTCGGCAATTACTCAAGACTTCACGAGCCTTGGAGCAACCGCTGCCGCAACCTTGCCTACAGGATTTAAGATAGGGGGAAGTGGCGCTACCAACTATACTGCTGCTGGCACAGCAACGACTGCTGCCGCAGGTACAACCGGTACAGGAGCACTCACAGGGTCATCTGGTGGAGCGCTTTATAATTTTGCAAACGGCGTTACCGCATCTTCGTCTGACAGGGCTGTTGGTTGGTTAAATTCCGGTTCCTTTGCTTCGCCCGGCTATTTGTATATGTGGGTACAAAATAATTCCGGCAGCAATATCACAGCCTTCACTGTCGCGTTCGACTATGAAAAATACCGCGCAGGCACAAGAGCATGGACCATGACCTTTGATACGGGCAGGAACGGCACAACATTTGCCACTATGTCTGGAGGTACACAATCTTATGGAGTAGATGGCGCCAACGCAGTCGTTAACCCACCAACAACTACAAGTAAATCAGTTACAATAACACTTGCGTCGCCTTTACCTAATGGTGCTGGTTTTTATTTCAGGTGGACCTCTACAGGTACCGGCGGCAGCACTAACGGCCAGGGCATCGGGCTTGATAATATCAGCGTTACGCCAACCATTGCCGGTTGCGCAGCAGCAACACCAACCTTTACCGCATCAGCTGGTTCTACAACATGCTTAAATACCAACGTAACTTATACCACACAATCAGGACAAACCAATTATAGCTGGAGCGTACCAGGCACAGTAGGTACAGACTGGACATTGGTTTCAGGCAGTACCAGCAATACCAGCAATACTGTTACCATTAAATGGCTGACGACTGGCAGTAAAACTGTTACCGTTAACTATTGTGGCGGAACAGCAGCTGCAACAAATACTACTTCAGTTCCGGGCCTGACAGTAACAGGTGCCTACACTGTAATTGCAGGCTCTACTACTACCTTAACAGCAAGTGTTGCCGGTGGCACGATTACAGGCGATTCATGGACCAGCAGCGCCTCAACAATAGCCTCTGTCGATGCATCGGGCAATGTTACGGGTGTGTCATCGGGGGTAGCAATAATAACTTATGCCGGAACTATTGGCTCCTGTTCTGTTTCCGATACGCAAAGGGTTACTGTTCCGGCTGTTACCTGCTCGGGTACGCCGGCAGCAGGTACTGCTATAGCGGGTACTACTTTGTTTTGCGCAAGCGGATCGACAACTATTACTTTTTCAGGGTCTACGGGTGCCGGTATCAGCTACCAATGGGAATCATCGGGCGATAGCAGCACATGGACTGCTGTGTCGGGCGCTACCAATGCTACGTTGG
The DNA here is from genome assembly GCA_947447265.1 of Chitinophagaceae bacterium. GTDB lineage: Bacteria > Bacteroidota > Bacteroidia > Chitinophagales > Chitinophagaceae > Flavipsychrobacter. Next base: position 25,657 of record CANFKC010000026.1, on the reverse strand, counting down.
CAACAGGAACCCTGACTTCAACAAGATATTATCACGTTATTACCACTTGCAGTGTTTCAGGTTTATCTAATACCTCTACGGGTGCAAGGGTTACCATTAGCCCATTACCCACCATTGCTGTTACACCAGCGGGTGGGGCAGTTTGCTCTGGTGCCGGTGGGTTAAGTATGACTGCTTCTGGCGCGAGTTCTTATACCTGGTCGCCTGCAACAGGTTTATCTGCTACCGCGACGGCAACTACGGTTGCAACACCTACCACAACAATAACCTATACTGTTTCTGGCACATCTTCTGTTGGTTGCATTGGCACCAATACTGTTACCGTTACTTACAATCTCAGCCCGTCGGCAATTTCATTAAGCCCGTCGGCAATAACAATGTGTCCCGGTGCAACGCCGCAGCGCATAGTTGTTTCAGGTGGTAGTGTAGGCCCAACAACAGCTAGCAGCGGCACCATAAGCCTTAGTGTAAATGGCGGGGCGCTTGCAACTACTACGCATACATTAACCGTTACCGGTATACCTGCGGGTGCAAGTATTACAGCTGCGTCGGTGAACCTCACTGCAAGCCTGCCATGGCAGGACGACTATGTAGTAAACCTTGTTTCGCCTGACGGACATGTGTTTAACCTGATTAATCAGAAAGGTATACATAGTGTTGGTGGTGGTAGCTTCTCTAATACTACAATAAGTTCAAACAGCACCAATCCGTTTGTCGGTGGTGGTTCTACAATACCTGCGTCGACCACCTTCCAGGCCGATGCTATTAATACAGTTGGCGGTTCTCCATACGTATCGAACGTAACGGCATGGAGTGGCTTAACAGGTACGCCTAATGGTAACTGGACTATAGTTTTTTACCAGGCTACTACGTTCGCTAACCCAAGCGGTACACTCAACAACTGGTCTCTGACCCTTAATTACAATTACAGGTCAGTAACCTGGTCGCCAACAACAAGGCTTTTCAACAATGCTGCGGGTACTGTTGCTTACGCTGGCTCAATTGCCGACACCGTTTATGCCGGGGCTGACACTGCTGCATCTACAATAGTGTATACTGCCACAGCTACTAATGGCTCGTGTGCAGTAACAGCTAGCGATACCGTTACTGTAAATCCTAAGCCAACTATATCTGGCACATTTGCGCTGTCGCCTACTACCGTTTGTCCGGGTTCATCGGTTTCACTTACGTTTACCGGTAGCACATCTGGCTCGGGTACAGGTACTTTCGTTGCCTACAACTGGACTGGTCCGGGAGCATATGCCAGTAGCAGTGTTGCAGCAACAACTTCCTTTACGCCAACAACCAGCGCGATGAGCGGGGTTTACAGTGTGTCTGCAACGTATTCTTATCCCGGTTGCACTAGCGCGCCACTTGCTTCTTCAGTATCCCTGAACGTTGCTTCGCCAGCTGCTTATAGTGTTACGGGTGGTTTTGGTTGCGCTTCATCTGGAATTAACATAGGTATCTCAAATTCTGATGGCAGTGTTATGTACCAATTGCAAAGAGGTGGCAGTTCGGTAGGAGCCGCTATCCTGGGCACAGGAAGTGCATTCAGCTTTGGAACATTTACTACACCTGGCGTTTATACTGTTTTTGCCGATAACGGCAGCTGTTCGCAATACATGAATGACAGTGCGGTTATTTACGACACTATTGCTACCTACAATGTAACCGGTGGCGGTGTTGCCAGCGGAGCAGGTTGCGCAAGTCCGGGTCTTATTATAGGATTAAGCAGTTCCCAACCGAGCGTAAGCTATCAGTTATACAGGGGAGCAAGCCCGCTGGGTAGCCCTGTTGCAGGTACAGGTGCCGCAATTACATTTAATGGTGGTGCGGCAATTACAACAGCAGGCACCTATACCGTATCAGCTACTATTGGCAGCTGCACACAAACAATGACGGGCAGTTCAGATATTTATAGCACACTCAATTCATACAGCGTTACAGGCGGAACTGGTTGTACTTCTCCTGGTCTGGCAATAGGTGTTTCGGCAACTGATGCAGGTGCACGCTATCAACTATATAATTATGGTTTGGCAACCGGAAGTCCGGTTACGGGATCTGGTGCTGCAATTAGTTTTGGTACTATTTCAACATTAGGTTCTTACACTGTGCAGGCAAGTGTTGGCGGGGGCTGTGCTTTAAATATGTCAGGCAGTGCCATTGTTTATGGTGCACCTTCATTTACGGTAACACCGGCAACTACAGCAATCTGCGCTTCCCCTGGTCGTGCGCTTACGGTAACTCCGGGTACTGCACCGCTTACCATTTTAAATGAAAATTTTGATGGTACAATAAGCAGCGATGGCTGGACAACCGACTACACTACAGTTGCATGGGCACAAACAACAGGTGCCACTTATTCATGGTCAAGTAGTTCTATTTCGAGCTCTGGTAAATTTTATATTCTTAACGACGGTATCAGCGCAAATACATCTTCACACATTGTTTCTCCTTCATTTTCGCTTGTAGGTTTAGCGAGTGCTTCTTTAACTTTCAATTCGTTCTTTGACCTGGGCAGTTCAGAAACCGCTGGTGTTGATATATCAACGAATGGCGGCACCACCTGGACTTCGGTTTTCAATGCTACCAATAACTGGACCTCAAGCGGCGCATATTCACTGAGCGCATACACTGTTTCGCTGAATGCCTACGTAGGTAACAGCAACGTTAAAATGAGGTTCAGGTACGACAAAGCATCTGCAGGAACATCTTACCTTTTTGCCGTTGATAACGCCAAGGTAACGGGTACTCCACCTACGTCAGCTTATTCGTGGTCGCCAGCTGCAGGCCTCTCTATTGCAACAGGCCTCACTGCAACCGCTATACCAACAGTAAGCACTATTTACACAGTTTCAGTTTTGGGTTGTACCGCCGGTACTGCAAGTGTTACTGTTGATGCATTGCCAACAGCAGGAACCATCGGTGTCTCGGCTACAAATATTTGTTTGGGTTCTGGTGCTACTCTGATTCTTTCGGAGACGGGTACGCCAACAGGACCTTCAGGCGCTACATTGCAGTCTTATTCATGGTCTGGTCCAAACTCTTATCTTTCAACCGGCACAGCTACAACTGTAGGCAGCAGAACAATTACACCTACTACAACAGCAGAGTCAGGCATTTACAGCCTTACTGTTACCTATAATGAGCCGGGTTGCGTAAGCGCTCCGGTTACCAGCCCTTCCGTTACGGTCGACTATCTTCCGTCAATTGCGGTGGGTGCTAATCCTTCTATCTGCCTTCCGGCAACAAGTGTTAATATTTCTTACTCGAGTGCTACCGGTAGCCCAACTACTTATAGCATTACATGGGATGCTGCCACACTTGCGGCTGGTTTCAGCAATATTACCGGCGCCAGTCTTCCGTCAGTAATATCGGTAAGTTTACCTACTGGCGCAACGGGTGTTTTCCACGGGGCATTAACGGTAGCCAACGCAAATTGTACCAGTAACACTTATAACTTTACCATAACTGTTTACGCGCATCCTGATGCTGCTATCACATCAGCTCCGGGTCTGTGTTCTGGTTATGCAACAAATATTACTTTTACCGGTACGCCTGGCGCAATAATTGCTTATTCTATTGATGGCGCTAGCCCTTTCAATGCTACATTAACAGGTGGTACTTACACGCTGAGTACAGGTGTTATTACCTCATCGCATACCTACAGGCTGATCGATGCACATAACCCGGTATGCGCAACTACAATAGATACTACGATAACTATTAATCCTACACCAATGGAGTGGGTTGGCGGTACAGCAGGCAACGAAACAAACTGGAATACCGCAGCCAACTGGGCTTGTGGTTTTGTTCCAGGGATTGGTGACAATGCTACTATACCTGCAGGTACAACATACCAGCCGACACTGGCTACAGCAGACAGCGCAACGGTTAAGAACTTAATAATCGCTTCCGGCGCTACCGTTGTGGTTAATTCAAATGCGACGCTTGCAGTTAAGGGGAATCTTATCAACAATGGAAGTGTTACCGGTGGTGGTGCTTTGTCTATGTCCGGCTCTTCTGCACAACACATACAGGGTATAGGTTCAGTTAACAATTTTGACCTGAATAACGCTGCCGGTTCAACTGTTGATGCCGCAGCAAGAATACTTATTAAAAGTACCCTTTCCGTAACAACAGGTACGTTGAATACTGGTGATAGCGTAGTACTTAATTCGGACTCTGCATCCACTGCACGTATTGCTCCGTTACCTGCGTCTGGCGCTGTAATCTCCGGCAATGTAAAGGTACTCACGTATATAGAAGGTGGCCGTCGTGCTTACCGTTTTTGGTCGCATCCGTTCAGCGGTAACACTGGTCTTACACAGGTATTGAATTATATCGATGTTTCGGGGGCTGGTGGGCCGTCAAATGGTTTTACCTATACTGCCTCGGCATCACCTTCTGCTTTCCGTTACAATCCGCTTGTGGGAAATTCGTCTTTAACTTCAGATCCGGGTTGGAAACCATTTACGAGTGCTTATACAACGGCTGATAGTAACCGTATACACCCTTACCAGGGCATCAGGTTGTTCTATAGGGGAGCCAAAGGCGAAGGTTTAGGTTATTTGCCTTACGTGCCATCGGCAGTAACAATTGGCCAATGGGGCGCTGTTAACCAGGGCACGCAAACGGTTACCCTTTCAAAGGGATCAGCAAGCCCTTACCAGGATTACAACATGGTGGGTAACCCTTACGCTTCACCAACCGACATAGGTACGGTTATACATAATGGTCTGGCTGCAGGTAATGTAGTTGGCCCGGCATATTTTATATGGAATCCATCTTTGGGAACCGCAGGACAATTCCAGGCGCAATTTATTACAACGACAACAGCAGTGCCATATTACTTGCAAACATGTAATGCTTTCCAGATAAGGGCTGCATATAACGGCAGCACATTAACCTTTAATGAAAATAACAAGGGTGTTGCGGCAACAGCCAATTTATTCAAAGCGCAGCAGGACTTTATTTCATTGAAAATTTATGATGCTGATTATCACCCTTATGATATGGTGTATTTACAATTCAATGATGCAGCAACAACGGCTAATGACTATGCGCTTGATGCGGTTAAACCATTCGGTGGAGCTGGTTTAAATTTCTACAGCGTTTCCTCTGATGATCAGAAATTAATTATCGATAGCAGGCCTTACGACAATGAGAAAACTATAGCATTGGGTGTTACCACAAACGTTGCGCAGGATTATATAATTAAGGCGGAAATAATAGCACTGCCGACCGACGCAAAGTTATACTTGCATGATAAGTTACTGCAACAGTATGTGTTATTACAAGCCGGAACGGAATATCGTTTCACCGTGAGCAACAATGTAGCTACGCAGGGTGATGGCAGGTTTGAGCTGGCTGCAAAACCAGCGAACACAGTTAGTTCCGAAGGTTTGAAGGTTACATTAAGCCCTAACCCTGCAACGGATGAAGTGGTTATTAATTATACACAAACCAATGCAACAGGTGTTACCGTGAGCATAACTGATATTGCCGGAGTAAGTATATTCCACCAGGATATGGGAATGCAGGTAAAAGGATCGGCAAATGTTTCTTTAAGTACGTTTGCCCCCGGAATTTACGTGGTTGAACTTACTTCAGGTAAAGAAAAAGTTGTTCAACGTTTGGTAAAAGAATAAGCATCAATTTGTTATCCGGCCCGCAACATTTATTGCAATGTTGCGGGCTTTTTATTGCGCAACATGCAACGCCTGCATCCAATGCTTTTTATTTTTATTTGGCTACAGTGGCTTAACTGTTTGGTAACACACAGATAATATTTATGGCCGGTCTCCAACAGGCGGTGGGTCTAACTTTGCAGATTATTATAATAATAGATTGCCTTAAGTTCCTGCGCCTGTTTTTGGCGCTATTTTAAAAGACTACTGAATAATGAAGAACCTATTACTATTGACCAGCTTTTTACTTTTCATTGGTGGGAATGCCTTCGGCCAATGCGCTATAAGCACTGCTCCCAGCTTTACTTCTAGCTGCACCTCGCAGTATTTTACCGCGGTAACCGCATCGGGTAGTGGCGTAACATCAACTATCAGTTTTTCAGGAAGCTCGTGCACATCCAGTTACTTTGATATGTTCTCCACGCAAGGCGTTACAGCGCCTACCGGGACAACAGTTAATATTAATTTTTCGAGGTTGGCCACCTATTACGCATACCTTCTGGTATATGTTGACTGGAATGATAATGGCACCTACGAACTTACAGAACAGGCCGGTTCAACGCTCACTTTGCCAGCCGGTACCGGCGGTGGCACTTATAGTTTCACAATTCCGCTTACGGGCATCGTAACCAATAGTAACATACACATGCGTGTATTCCTCGGGGAGCCACCTTCAAGTGGTGGTGCTATTACTACCATTAATCCTCCTTGTTCTGCAAAGTGGGGTCAGGCCAACGATTACTATCTGAAAGCTACCTGTAGTAACCCTAGCCTCGCCGTAACGCCACCAACGCCGGTTATCTGCGGTATTGGCAGCGTAAATCTTACTGCTTCCGGCGCGGGCAGTACACCAACCTATACCTGGTCTCCGGCTTCTTCTTTAAGTGCAACAACTGGTGCAACAGTAACATCGAGCCCTGGTTCTACTATCACCTACACTGTAACCGGTTATGGTCCTGGTGTATGCCTTGCAACAACAGCTGTAACGGTAACTGTAAACCCGGGTATCACTCCTGTAATTTCTACTTCAGGCAGCACATCGTTTTGCAGGGGCGGGAGTGTTGTGTTGTCAGAAACATCGGGCATAGGTGTAAGCTACCAATGGTATAACGGGGCATCTGCAATTGCAGGCGCTACCAATAGTACTTATACGGCTTCCCCAACTGCGACTACCAGCTATTCTGTTTTGGTAACCAGTGCGTCTGGCTGCACGGGCACAGCTGCAGTTACGGTGACTGTACTAGCTACCCCAACTGCGGTAATTACGCCTGCGGGAGCTACTACTGTTTGTTCTCCCAATACGGTTCTGCTCAACGCAACAACCGGTGCTGGTTATACTTATAGATGGTTTAATACTGCTGGTGTAATTACTGGCTCAACTTCTATAAGTTATACGGCATCAACCACCAGCAATTATAAAGTGGAAATAACGGCGACTACCGGCTGTAAAGATACATCGGCATCTGTTGCTGTTGTTGTGAATCCTGCCCCTACCGCGGTTATCACGGCATCGGGTGCGCTCACTTTTTGTTCTTACGATAGTGTAGTACTTACGGCTACTACATCTGCCGGATATAGCTATCAATGGATGGATGGTACTACCGTACTTGCTGGAGCCACAAATACAACATATACTGCGCGCACTCCCGGCACACATAACTATCGTTTAAAAGTTACCAATAGCTTTGGCTGTTCTGATACTACTGCGTCGGGCGCATTTGTAGTTGTGGTAAACGTTGCCCCGGTATCTGCTATAACTGCGTCTGGGCCTCTTTCTTTCTGCACGGGTAGTAATGTTACTCTCAGCACGTTAGCTGCCGGTGGTAATACTTACCAATGGTATTTCGGCGCTAGTGCAGCTACAGCAACACCTATAAGCGGCGCAACTGCTTCAGCATATACCGCTGCAGTAACAGGTTATTATTATGTAAAAGTTACTACTCCGGCGGGTTGCACAACTAATTCAATGGCCTCGGCGGTTTTGGTTACGGTTGTTGACATACCGGCGATTATGTATGGCAGTTCACTCTCGTTTTGTTGGGGTGGTAGCGTAAATCTTTACCTGACCATCAGTTCGTCTGCTTCGGGCATCACCTACCAGTGGAAACACAATAGTATTAATATAACAGGAGCTACATCCACTACGTACAATGCAATGGCTTCAGGTTATTACACCTGCTTTATCAATATCGGTGGCGGCTGCGTAGGCACAACAGCTGCTGTTTACGTAAATGTTTTTCCTTTAGTGAATCCACCTATTAATTATATTGGCGGTTACTTAAGAACGCTGAGCAGCTACGCAAGCTTTCAGTGGTACAAAGGTTCCGCTATAATACCCGGAGCAACAACTTATATGCTGCATCCTACGGATACCGGTGATTATGCAGTTATTGTAACCGATACAAATGGCTGCCATTCTGTTGCCAATACATATCCACTTCATAAACTCACCCTTGGTGTAGCACAAGCCAATGCGGTAGATGCGCCAACTATCTATCCAAATCCGGCAACTGATAAGGTGTTTATTAAAGCGGATGTGCTTGTACATGCAGTGGTTTCGGGTATTGACGGGCGCACGCTGTTAGAGGGTTATTCGGTTAGCGAAATGGATATTGCTTCCTTGGCTCCGGGCTTGTATATGATCGCATTATTCGATGAAAACGGTCAGCGGTTACTGGTAGAAAAGCTGGTGAAGAAGTAGGGTGGTATTTGCACATTTTTTTCCAAAGTGATAGTCCCGAAATTTTCAGGGATACTTGGGTGTGAATGCTTTTCTCATTTTGTGTTACAGTCGGTGCAAATGGAACATTATATTTCGCCCTTTCTGGGCTTGTGTTTTCAATTCCCTTTCACGATGGGCGTTGCCCATCGATGCTATATTGCGCCCCTTCAGGGCTGAACGAAATGCAATCACTTTGCGATTTACAGGCTTCTGACGAAACAACCGCGGACTGGCGACTGCATAATAGTATTGCCCATGAAATAACTGTAGACTGCCAACTGAATACTGTCAACATTCGATGAATGGCCCTTGATAAAACCGAAGACTGCAAACTGTCAACTGCACACTGCCAATTCCTAATGAATGGCTACATTATCAGGTACTATCATACAGGGGCTGTAGGTGCCATTCGCTTCGCGAAACATGCTTATAGCGTCTTCGCGGCGGCGGTAGTCGCCTACTTTTACGCGGTAGGTTGGGGTAGCATATGAAAAGTAGGTTGGTACACCGGGATAGTGGCGCATAAATTCGGCTTTGCGGCGCATTGCTTCTTCGCGGCTGGTGCCGTAGTATATCTGCACCCGGAAGCCGTTACCATTATACCTGCCACCACGGCTGGTGCCGCTCACGCTCGTAGTAAGGTATCTTACTTCATCGGCGGCAATTCCAGACTTTCCTATTTTTTTTGAAGGGCCTTTTTCTCCTCTTTCCTTTTCTATGCCTTCGCGGTAAGCCCTTATTTCTTCTTCATTCGATTTTTCGTTAGTTATGTTTTCCTTTTCCGCTGCTTTAGCCCTGGTATAGGCTATTCGTTCCTGCTTGTCGTCCTTCTCGGCTGAATGTTTCCCTCTGGTTGGCTTTTCCACGATAGCATCGTCTTCTTCAGGATTGTAGACCGCCTTTGCCTTTTTTATGGGCTCCCTATCCTGTGTGGTCACAGTAGTATTAGCCGACCTGTTACTCGGTTTAATTGAAATGCTGGCTGCGGTTTTATTTTTTACTTTTTTTGCGGGAGCTATTTTTACTTCGTCATCATCAGCCCTTTCCACTGCCTTGCTACGGCTGAGCACGAGTGCCAGGCGCGGGTCGGTATGTATAGCTACGTTACCTTTTTCCTGAGCAAGGCTGCGCCCGGCGGCAAGTAATGAAAATACAAAGGGAATAACAAATAACCTGTTCATGGGGGATTGAATACCTAAAATTAGGAAATTTATATTAAACAGGAGTTCAGTATTGCCGTTTTTATATGAATTTGTTGTGACCTTTGGGTGGGGTGTTCATCTCATTAGTTTTATTTTGGCACGCATTTTGGCAACCGCAATACAGGGAACTTGTACATTATGAAGTATTGGCCAGGAATTTGTTTAGTTATTTGTCTGCAGTTTTCAGCAGTATGCCTCTTCGCGCAGGGTAAAGACGGCTGCGAAAAACATTATTTTAGTAATGGTAGAATATCAACAACTCAATGTTATGTTAACAGCAATTTCGGGAAAGCGATTGCATACGACATCAATGGTAAAGTGATTTATGAGCAGGAGATAAGAAAGGTTGGTGGGCATAGTTCGGTTTATTTTTCTTATTATGATAATGGGGCTGTAAGCAAAGCGGAATGGAGTTCTGCGCCTGATGGTGGTATACAGTGGTATAGGTCAGTTACAAAGTTTGCTATTGACGGTAGCGTTACCGGTTTTACAGAAAATAGCTATGATGATTGCCCTCGGGTATTCTCCCCTAAGCAGGAACCAACCATACGGCCTGCGATTCAAAATGAAAGAGTAGTGATGCCCGAGGCTGTTTATTCATCGGACTTCTGGTTTGTAAATGATACCAGGCGACAGGTTGTTGTTCATGCCGATAGAATGTTTAATTCAGATGAATTTCATACGGTAGCAATAGCACCAGGCGATACTGCTAAAGTAGGTGCATTAATACTCGCCGGGCAATTTGACTATCCCGAAAAATACTATCGTTTTTCAGCGAATTACAGAGATAATGGAAAGCGCAAAGTCTTTGGCGTAAGGTTGCTGGCTACAGAACAACGAAGCAACACAGCGAGACGATACTATTACAGGGTTAGGTAATTGTGAATCGTATTCCATGCCTAACGGGTATTCCGTGCTGCTTTTCCTTTCTTGCTGCAATGTTTATATCTTTAAAAAATGAAGTGGTTGGTCCTCATAGTTGCATCGGTATTGTTTGTATCCTGTTCTCACGACAGGTCTAAGAATTCGTTGGTTAAAATGGGTCTCAAAGGCAAGGTGAAATCGTTGGAGCAAACCGAATACAAAGTGAAGCCGGCAAGAGCGAAAAACGATGGTGATAGCCTACTTAATAAGAGCGCATGGCAATTTAATAACCGCGGCAATACTTCTGTTGAACTGATATGGTTGGCGAATGATCATGTGAAAAAATGCGTGTACCAGTTTGATAATTCGGGTCGGCCGCTGCAAGCAATTAAATACAATGATGACAGTAGTTTTGCGTATAAAACGATATTTATTTATGACGAGCACGGCTTGGTTACCGGGCAAGATCAGTATGACGGCAGAGATAGCCTGAATTTGACCATGCGGTTTCTTTACGATGTAAATAGTAATGTAGCCGAAGAGATATCACGCTGGGAAAACGGTAAATTATTGCGCAAAAATGTTTATTCCTATAATGATAGGGGACTGGAAGCAGCGTGCAGTTTTTTTAATGCGGACAGTAACATTGTTATGCGCGTAACTTATGCCTATAACGACACCGGTTATAAAATTGAAGAACATAAGTTTGGCGAAGATGATGACGAGGGTTGGGTAACGCAATACCGGTATGATGTTTACGATAAGCAGGGTAACTGGTTAAAGCGAACTACAATTGTGAAAGATAAACCAGTAAGTATTACGGAGCGAGTGATCAGTTATTATTAATTCTTGTGGGTCACGATTACCTTGTTCAGCGCCGCGCGTGATGCGATGAAACTGGCACGGTAAGTGGGTTGTGCGTTCCACTTGTTTGAAGAAGAATCGTATTTCTCTGATACCGCATGGAACAGTACTTCTTTGCTTCTGTTTACTATAAATACATTCCCGTAAGGGCTGCAGGCAGACGCGAATAGGTTCATGTCCGGCAGCTCCAGCACACTACCAAAGTGTGATTTGTCCAGCGAACGGAGTTCATTTTTTTGTGCTTCTTCTACGGGAACTTCAAACTCCCATATTTTCTTTAAACGTTCATTGTTATTTGCGGGCTCCTTCATCATAACAATGGAGGGTATCGCCAGCGAATCGCAAAGGTTGTTATTGAAAACATAGAGGTAGCCTTCTTTCGAGCGTTTGCAACTGTGCTGTTCGCAGAAAAAGTTGTCGCCGGTTTCGCCGGCAATATAGCTTTTGCCAAAGGCATTCACTACATCGCCTTCAGGGTATTTTATCTTTAATACCTGGCTTATGGGCTTAAAACTTACATAAATGTGTTTTGTCGCTTCATCAAAATAGAATGCATTCTGGTGCAGGTCGAGGTTACCCATTACGCCCGGCAGTTTGCGATAGTAAAGGTCTGCTGTATTAAAGTGATCTACTGCTTTCCACGACCATACGAGCTTGCCCGCTTTATCATACTCCAGTATGGTGCCGAATTGCGCACTGGCATATTTTTTATGACCGGGATCAGGCAGCATCTCTGTCTTCTTTATGCGGGTGAAGGAATCCGCCTCAGGGGTTGGTAATTTAAACCAGTATATCTCGTTACCCAATACCATGTAATGTCCGTTTTTATAGCGGGTAAACTCATGGTGCAGATGGGCTTCGGGTATTTCCAGGTCGCGTAGCTTAGTTGTAGTTGGCTTATACCACAGTAGCTTGCCGTCGTAATTTATTTCAAAGGCATTTTCACCGGCAAGGAGTGTAATGGTGCCTTGCGGTGTAATTTTTATATCGCGCACCTGAGTGCCTGCATTAATGAAGCCATCAATATCGGGCAGATACCATACCGGCAAGCCCGTGCTGTTATACATGCACCGGGTGCCATCAACAATAAAGTAGGCGCCGTTATATTTTCCGTTGTTCTTAATAATGCGGAACCTGTTTTGTGCAGTATCTAAGACTGGATTTCGGAGGGTTGTAAAGTGATGTAGCGTTGCATCCGTCTTTGCCGTTTTGCCTGCTGATATCCGCCATGTATAGGCGGTGCCAAAAGCGGGTACTTCTGCAATGGTAGCAGCGCCAGTGCAGGGTATATGTATGGATATGTTCTTCTGGAAATCGGCCGCGGTGGTGTAGGTTCCCGTTGCAATTTCGAGCATGGAACCAGTGGTTGCTTTCTCTCCGGAGAAAGCGATTATACGGTAGTGCAGTTCCCTGCCTTCAGCCGGCGATAATTGCGCCATACTGTTGGTAGCAGCCAACAACAACAAACAAAGTAAAGTAGATAATTTATACGTCATGGGTTAATTACATCAACAGAAAAACACGGTATTCACCGGGGTTTAAGAGCGGATATTCCAGGGTATAAATTGGGTGTGCTGTTAGTTTTCTTTTCTGCGGTTTATAGCTTCGAGCATGGCGTTATGTATATGGCCATTTGTTGCCAGCGTTTCGCGCTCAAATACATTGTACGGCGAACCTTCAAAGTTGGTTATTATGCCCCCTGCTTCCTGTACTATAAGGTAGCCGGCGGCAACATCCCAAGAGCTGAGGTTATATTCCCAGAAGCCATCGAAGCGACCACAGGCAACCCAGCAAAGATCGAGTGCGGCAGAACCGAGGCGGCGGATAGGCAGACCCTCCATAATAAAGCGTTCAAATACTTTAATAGGGTGCTGTTCTGATTCCGGCCACTTATAGGGGAATCCGGTTACAAGGCATGCTTTCTTAAAATCTGTTTTTGTAGATACCGATATTGGCAGCCCGTTGAGCGTTGCGCCCTTGCCTTTTTCAGCAAAGAACATCTCATTCATCATTGGGTTGAATACTGCACCCAGCATAAGATCATCTTTATACTTGAGGGCAATACTCACGCAACATATAGGTATGCCATGTGCGAAGTTTACCGTGCCGTCAATAGGGTCAATTATCCATTGGTAGTCGGAAGGCTGCAATAGCTCGCCCACTTCTTCGCTTATAATACTGTGCTCCGGGAAGTTGGCTTTAATTACTTCAATTATTTTATCTTCTGAAAGCTGGTCAACCTCTGTTACCAGGTTGTTGATGCCTTCTTTATTATTTACTTTAAAGGTGCCGTTAAAATAATATTGGATGATCTTCCCCGCCTCGGCAGTGGCTCTCAGTAACACTTCTTTCATATCATTCATACACTACAGCTTTATTTCTTTTCCTAAATAATAATCAATCACTTTCAGCTTAAAGATAAGGTCATATTTTGCAATAACTATGTTCGAAGCGGCGGTGAACTGGCTATTTTGTGTTACCAGCAGGTCTACTGTGCTGGTAAGGCCAAGGTCATAGCGCTTTTTAGCGAACTCAAATGCCCTGTTAGCCGCTTCTGAGGCCCTGCGTGCTGCACTGTACTTCTGTATAGAATTCAGTGCATTGTTGTGTGCCTTATAAACATCCTGTTTCAGCGTTAATGCTGCATTATATTCATTCAGCTCCTGCGACGCCAGGTTTATTTTGGCCTGTTTTACATTGTAGCCTGACTGCCAGCCGCTAAAAATGGGTATGTTAAGGTTAAGATACACAAAGTGGCGCAGATTATTGTCAAATTGTGTGTTGAACGGCACTGTAGTGCCAGCAGCAACTACATTGGGCTGATAAACAAACAGCAATGGACTATCGGCGGTGAAGCCGGCGGTACCTACCTGGTTATAGGTACCATCGAGTGTATATTTATAGGTTTGGTAATTGCTGGCGAAATTGGTTCCTGCCTGGTAGCCCGCGCTCAGTTGCGGATACATGCCGCCCTTTGCCGCCGCGAGGCTTTTTTCGGCTGCGCTCACCCTTAGTTGGCTTCCCCTTATGGATCCAAAATGCATTTTTGCCTTGTCATAAATATCCGCTGGTTGCAGGCCTGAAACCAATAGCTGGCCACTTACTTCAGCATCCGGAACCTGTATCGTGAATGGTTCGTCAAAATCGAGATTCAGCAAGGCTTTAAGATCCAGTATTGCGGAATTGAAAGATGATATAGAATTGATAAGGTTAGCGCTGTCAGTTGCCAGCTGGCTTTCCAATTGGGCTACATTAAGCTCAGGCAGACGGCCGGCGTTAGCGAAGGCGCGTGTCTGGCTAAGTTGCGCCTTGGTTACCTCAACCTGGCTCTTGCTTATGTTTATCTGTTCCTGGGCAAGCAAGGCCACCAAAAAGCCATTTGCAACGCTCAGTGATACATTGTCCTTTAATTGTTCCAGGTCGGCGATTGATGCTTCCAGGTTCAGTTTGTTTCTGGCAATGTTGTTACGTGTTTGCAAACCTGCAAAAAGGAGGGCATTGGCAGTCGCGGAAAGGCTCAGCGCATTGTAGCTGCCTTCTACGAACTGGTTAGTGGTCGGGTTAATGGAACGGCCAAAGTTCTTGCCGTAAGATGCGGATGCACTGGCACTCGGGATTTGAGATAATTGGCTTTGCAAAACCGTATACCGTGCAAGGCGCGCATTCAGTGAATCTTGTTTTATGGAAATATTGTGGTCGATAGCGTATTGCACACAACGTTGCAGGCTCCAGATTGTTCCCTGCTGTGCTGATACATTATCTGCGGAAATGGAGAAAGCAACAATAAGGAAGGCAAATAAAGTTTTTGCGATTACGGGGTGAGTTAAACTAAAATATCGGTGCATATACCGGCGGACAAATTTTGACTATGTCTCTTACAAAAGTAGCAGAAAAATTGCTATAGGCTACATTTTATATTGAAATACTGAGCCGTATTAAGTCAAAAGTAAAAAGTCAAAACCTAAAAGTGCGAAACGTATTCTCTTGACAGACGATTTCGGCTTGACCCAACACCTGTCGAGTAGCGGATGCCCCTTCATAAAAAAAGTTCCGGCTTTAGTTTCATCGTGTTGGGTGTTATCCCTTCAAGATTGGACTAAAGCCGGAACCCGTACTTGTACTTACCTTTTTTTATTTTTCCAGTGCGAAACGGATCACTTTTGACAAGTGTTCTGAATGCACGTTTATCATATACATTCCGCTGGCTGGTGTGCCATCAAGCGTTATGTGTTCTTCAAAGCTACCGTGACTGGTCTTCAGTTTATTTTTATAAATAACCTGACCCAGCATATTGGTAATTTCAACGTCTACATCTTCATCAATTGCTGCAGCAAGGTCAGCCTTAATAGTGAACGAACCGTTGTTCGGATTCGGCATTAAAGTAACATTGCTGTTGTCGGCATTAACTTCTTTCACGCCAACGTTATCGCCAATGTAAACCCTTTGGTAGTCGAAACCGGTAATTCCGTTACAGAAATCGTGGTTGGTTACGCGGCAGATAAATGAATCGCCACTTGCAAATACATTGGTGTGGTAGGTAGAAAGTGTTGCGCCAGGAATAATGCCGCCCATTCTGTACCATTGGAAAGTAGGAGCAGAGCCACCGCCAACAACAGTTGCCGCAAACCATGCAGTAGAACCTGCTGAAAGTATGTAGCCAGGTAATACAATCACTGTTACAACCGGGGTATCAACCGGAACCACAGTTATGGTATCATAAGGGTTGCTGTAAGCGGTTGGTGTAACCACGCAAGGGAAGCTGCTGGTCATCTTAACGCGGATAGCGTCGCCATTGCTTGCCATGTAAGCAAGTGTGCTGCCGGTGCCTATTGCTGTGGTACCATTGAGCTGCCATTGATAAGTAGGTGTAAAGCCGCCGTTTGCAGGGTTAGCATGTAAAACTACAGGGTAGCCTTCGCAAGCGGTATCAGAACCGGTAACGGTCACAGCAGGTGTAAGGTAAGGGCTTACTGTAATATGCAGTATATCGCTTACGGTATCGGTTGTTCTGCAGGTTACGCTGGTGTGCATCAATACCCTGATAACGTCGCCATTTGCAGGATAGTAAGTCCAGGTTGCGCCTGTCCATACAGATACGCCGTTAACCGTCCAGTTAAATGTAGGGGTAGAACCACCATTAACCGGGTTAGGGTTAAATGTAATAGAAGAGCCGGTACAAACTGTATCGCCGATGCCGGTAGTAATATTAACTGAAGGAACAAGTAATGGGTTAACTGTCATTCTTACGAAAGAACTGTCGCGCGTATGCGCTGGACAGGTAAGATTATTGGTCATTACTACTCGCACTGTATCACCATTATTTGGTGTATATGTAAGTGTTGCGCCGGTACCTATAACAACACGATTAACCTTCCAAACATAAGTCGGAGCGGTGCCTCCATTTGTAGGTGATGCGGTGTAGGTAACCGAAGTGCCTGCGCAAATTGAAGTTGATGTGCTCATCGTAATACCTACTGAAGGTAACAATATTGGCAATACAGTAATCGGCAGGAATGCAGAGCAACCATAAGTGCTGGTGGTGTAAGTGATAACCGCAGTACCAGCGGCAGCGCCATGTACTAAACCGGTGAAAGTGTCAACGCGTGCTATGCCAGGAGCGCTGCTGGTCCAGATACCACCCGTTGTAGGCGTATCGATAAGGCCGGTAGTAAAACCAGCGCAAACTGTTGCAGAGCCTGTAATCGGCGCTGGTGCAGGAAGGATAGTGATTGTTTTTTGTGCACGGCAACCTGTAGATAAAGTATAGTAGATAACATCGCTGCCAGTAGCACGACCGGTTACGATAGAGCTGCTACCTGATCCCGCTACTACTGTAGCCAGTGAAGTGTCAGCGCTCGACCATGTGCCGCCTGTAGTGGCATCGTTAAGTGCTATAGCATAACCTGGGCATACTGAAGAAAGACCTGTAATAGCGGCAGGAACCGGGTTAACAGTAACCGCATAAGAAACGAAACAACCGGTTGCAGTTAATGCATATTTAATAGTAGCGGTGCCTGGTGTTCCGGTTGGTATTACAACACCACCTGAAGTTACAGAAGCGAAAGTGCCGCCAGAAAGTACACTCCATGTGCCGCCAGTGGTAGCAGATGATAATGTGTCAGTGCTGCCGACGCAAACTGCATGTGAACCGGCAATAGCAGCAGGCACTGGCTCAACAGCTATTGTTGTTGAAGCCTGGCAACCTGTAGCCGTTGAAGTAAAGGTAATGGTAACAAAACTTGTTGAAGTAACACCTGTGCTACCAAAAACGGTTGCACTTGTAGCTGCACCAACAACTGTTGCAACTGATGTTGCGCTGCTGCTCCAGGTACCTGGAGTAGTTGATTCGGTAAGTGTTATAGTGCTGCCTGCGCAAACAGTTGCAGGTCCGCCTATTGCCGCAGGCAATGGGTTAACAGTGAAGGCACTTGTAATGCCGCAGCCATAAGCAGTTGAGGTAAATGTAATGGTAACTGAACCGGTAGCAACACCATAAGTAACACCGGTTGTAGATTCAATTGATGCTACTGCAGGGTTGCTGCTTGACCATGTACCTGCAACACCGTCAGTAAGTGTGGTAGATGAACCAACACAAACTGATGCACTGCCGGAAATACCCGGAGGCGCAGGGTTAACAGTAACCGCTTGTGTTACTGAGCAACCTGCAAGCGTGTAGGTAATGGTAGCTGAGCCAGATGTGCTGCCACCATACATGATGCCACTTGAAGAACCGATAGATGCAGTGCCTGTAGCGCTTGATGACCATGAGCCACCTGATGGAGAACTGCCTAATGTTGTGCTGGTACCAGAGCAAATGTTGAAAGTGCCAGTAATAGCTGAAGGAGTTGTATTTACAGTAAGAGTGCGTATCTGGAAAGCAGTAGCGCAGCTGTTCGTAACAGAGTAGGTAATATTAACGGTACCAGCAGAGTTGCCGGTAACTACGCCGAATGAATTCACACTTGCAATTGCGTTGTTTGCGCTGCTCCAGCTGCCACCGGTAGTAGTAGTTGCCAGTGTAATGGTGCTACCTGTGCAAACAACGGTCGGGCCGGTAATTGCAGCCACAGATGGTGTTGATGAAACAGTATCACCTCTGGTTACATAGCAACCGCCTGGTAAGGTATAGGTAATGGTTGCAGTACCTGTAGTAACACCACGTACAATACCTGTTGAAGCAGTAACAGATGCTATTGTTGATGGCGAACTGGTCCAGGTGCCACCTGAAAAGGCATTACCCAGAGTGTCAGAGGTACCTACGCACTGGTGTACATCGCCGGTTATTGCTGATGGTGTCTGGTTAATAATAATGGTTGAAGTTGCAGATACGCTACCGCATACGCCACTTGAAACAGTATACGAAACAGTTGCAGTGCCACCGCTGATGCCGTGCACAACACCACCAGAGGTAATTGTTGCTACAGAAGCTGGTGTAACTGACCATGTGCCACCCGCAGAAAAATCGGTAAAGGCAGCAGATGTAGTGCCGGAGCAGATGCTTGAAGAGCCACCACCTACAGGCAATACAGTTGGCGCTGCGGCTACTGTAAATGCCCTCATTACGCTGGCGGTATCGCCCTGGCAAACGAAAGTGTAGATAGCGGTATCAACACCCGGAGCTATTGGTAAAACTGCGCCAGTTGTAGCGTTAATTACAGCTACTGAAGGGTTGGTCGATGTCCAGTATCCACCTGAAGTAGAATCGCGTAAAGTATCGGTTAACGAACCCATACAAATTGTGGTAGGTCCGGTAATTTCGTCAACATAAGGGATTGGGATGTTACGGAAGATGGAGATATCTCCAGCAACTGTTCCTGATGTAGGCGAATTGCCAACTATGATATCAGGGCGTTTATCATTATCCATATCGCCGACCGTAACGGCAGTTGGCGACAAACCAGTTGTATATGTTCCTGCTGCACTTAGGGCAATAGTGCCTGAAGATGATACATTACGGAAGAGGTAAATCGTGTTGGCATATTTTTGGGTTGCAACAATATCGGTTTTGCCATCGCCATCGAAGTCCGCAGAGGTAAGGCCGGCAAGAATGTCAGGTATTGACGTACTTGTTGCATAGTCAACACGTGTTCCAAAACTGACTGCCCCTGAAGATGATGTGTTACGAAAGACGGATAATGTACCGAGATATGACGCATCATTCATGGTTACCGCAACGTCTGGCTTTCCATCTCCGTTAAGGTCTGTAGCAATAACATCAACTGACGCTGTAGCACTCACAGTGGCAAAACTTGATGGGGTTGAAAATCCAATAGAGCCAGCTACAGTAGAGGTATCAGCGAAAACAGAAATACTTCCAGCATTGCAGGTTACGATATCTGTTTTGCCATCACCGTTAATATCAGAAGCAAATAAGCTGCCAGGCGCAGTGCCGCTGCCGACATAAAAAGATTTGTGGGCACTAAAAGAACCTGCAACAAAAAGAGTAGCTGGAATTACCGCTATCTGATTTCTTATAACTGAAATTGAATCAATACCTTTTGCTGCAACTGCTATGTCAGGCCTGCCGTCATTGTCAAAGTCGCCTACGGTAACTTGTTGAATTGATGGAGGAGGAGTAGCAGACGTTATCATTTGGACAAGTCGTACCGAGGAAAATGTAATAGAACCCGGGGATGATGTGTTCCTGTATATTGCAATATTCACATTGTTGTCAAATGCTACCACCATATCCAACCTTCCATCACCATCAAAGTCAGCAAACTTAATATTGGCAGGAGATGAGGAAGGGTTAATATTAGAAACCCATGATTGAGAAATATTTCCGGGACCAGTGCTGGTATTGCGAAATATTGAAAGCAGGTTACTTCCGTGATTGGCTGTAACAAGGTCGGCAAGGCCGTCTCCGTCAAGGTCTCCGACCTGGGCTATATATGGTCGGGGCGTAGTGCCGGCTGGTACACTTAAATCAATTTTTGCTGCAAAATTAAACTGACCCGGTATGAAACAGCTGTTATCATACTTCGGTACGTTCGGATATTGCTGGAA
The DNA here is from genome assembly GCA_947447265.1 of Chitinophagaceae bacterium. Classification (GTDB taxonomy): domain Bacteria; phylum Bacteroidota; class Bacteroidia; order Chitinophagales; family Chitinophagaceae; genus Flavipsychrobacter. Next base: position 5,306 of record CANFKC010000026.1, on the reverse strand, counting down.
GCCGGTTGTGTGAACCGACGCAGACGTATCAGTTACCGTAATAGGTGCGTTGGTAGCACCCAGTGGCACAGTAACAACTAATCGCGTTGTAGAACCCGAAAGTAAGGTAGCTTTTGTAGCGCCATATCTTACAATGTTCTTGTTCAGTATCGCATTGAAGTTAGTACCGTTAATGGTGTCAGTACTGCCCGGAATGCGGGATGCCGATACTACGCTGGTAATAGTTGGTTGAGCCAATACCTGGCCGCCATTCAGCAGCCCAAATGCAGTAATACCTGTAACCAACGACCCGATAAGGTTTTTAAGACGTGGGTAATAGTTCTTAACCATAAAAAAAATTTGTTTTAAAAGTTTGTTATGCACACGGGCATACCGGCAAAGGCATACCATACCATATCACGTTTGCTGTAAGGTTCGCTCACAGCAAATTATATGACTTCCGTCTCCTTTCGGGGAGGCAGTATTCAAATATTGGGATAAAAATAAGCTAATTTTTGCAATATTAATAGCCGGAGGGGTAATATTTGGGTAAAAAGGCGGGCGGCGTTTTTACGCTATTTTATCTATTATTAATTTTTAATTGATAATCGTGTTTGTGGTGCATCGGCAGGCTGCATTGTATTTGCCAGAGAGTTAACTTTTCCGCATTTTCCTTTTACATTTGTACTACCTTCACCATTCTTCTTTTATACTATGTTTAAAAATGTAACGGCGCTTTGCCTTGCAATTGTTTTTCCATTGCTTCTTGTGGCACAGGTGCTGCCGAAGGATGGCTCGTTCATTAATTACCGCATCATTGGATTCTCCTTCCCGGAAAAGGCAAAAAACAGCTATGTGCTTGAAATTGCCCGAGGAACACATTTTATTGAGGACTCATTTGTTGGTAAGGTTTTTGTGAAACATCCCAGCAAAACCAACAAACTGATAGAAGAGGTGCCTTCCTTTGGCCGCGATTATACCTGGCGGGTGGTGTACACCAGTGATAAAAAAGTATTGACCAAAAGTCCGTTGCACCACTTTAGTACCCAATACTACAAATGGGTCGATTCCACACAAAACAGGTTAAGAATTATTGATTCTGCCAAAAAATATAAAAGCGATTTTGTATTTATTGAGGCCTATAAGGCGGTCTACGATATGAATGGCCGTCCGGTATGGTGCTTGCCTCCGGTTGATGGGGTGACATCAGAATACGCTACTCCGCAAGATATGCAGGTAACCAACCAGGGTACGGCTACATTTTTATATGATGGATTGGCTGGTTACGAGATCAATTATAATGGCAAAATACTGTTCCGCACACCGAAAGAAGGTAAGGTGAGCACGGATACAGACGAGTATATCCACCATGAATTCAGGCGGCTGAGCAATGGTAATTATATGACCATGGGCAGCGAGCTAGCCGATCATGACCGCAGTTTCGCCGCAGCCAACGATAGTACTGCCCTTTATTTTCCACGTGATGGCCGCAAAAAGGTTGCGACCAATTCCGGGTACCAGAAAACCCCGTTCGGTACTGTAATTGAATATAATAAAAAGGGGCAGATAGTATGGTCATGGCGATCAGCAAACTACTTTAAGACCAGCGATATTTTTAACCACCTTACCAAGGGAGATTATATTGATATTAATGCGCATGAGAACTCCTTCTTTTTTGATGAGAAGGCAAAAATGCTCTATGTTGGTTTCCGCGATATAAGCAGGGTGTTGAAAATAAAATATCCGGAAGGTAAGGTGCTGAAAGCGTATGGAGAAACACTAAAACCGCATGAGCGCGAAGCCGGGAATGGTGTGTTTTGTAAGCAGCATAGCCTTAAAGTTACCTCGAAAGGAAATATTTTATTATATAATAATAATGCCTGCCATTTTACCGGCTTCCCGAGTGTAGTAATGTTTGACCCCAATACCAGCGATGGTGAGCGTATTAATAAGGTTTGGGAATATGTATGCCCGATAGAGGGGGAGAAAGGCCCTACACAAAGCCGTTTCCAGTTTACTTACGGGGGTAATGTGGTGGAGTTGCCGGGTGGCGATATATTTGTTTCTATGTCTACATTGTATTGCAGGTCGCTGATAGTTAGCTCTGATAAAAAAATATTGTGGAGTGCAATTCCAGAACATTGGAACAGGGAGCTACGGATTTGGGAGAACGTTATGCAATACAAAGCCAGTCCAGTTAGCCGCAAAGATTTTGAAAAGTGGGTATGGGACCAATAGTTGGTTGGGTCCGGCTATGCGAATAGTACAAAAGATAGTAAGTTTACAATCTGAAAAATTACAAAACACGATTTATCAATGGATCTGGAATTCAATAAAAATGAAGATGGTATGAAGCTGGCCGTAAGCCAGATGAAGCAACGCCACGCGGTAATAAGTTTGGGCGGTGGTAAAAAAGCAATTGAAAAAGCCAAAGAAAAAGGGAAAATGTCCCCACGGGAGCGCATTAATTACCTTATTGATAAGGATAGTGTTTTTACAGAGATCGGTGCATTTACCGGTTATGACATGTATAAGGAACATGGCGGTTGCCCTGCAGGTGGCACTGTTGCCGGTCTGGGTTATGTTTGTGGCAGGCTGTGCGTAATAGTGGCCAATGATAATACAGTTAAGGCTGGTGCATGGTTCCCGATAACAGGGAAGAAGAACCTGCGTATGCAGGAAATTGCCATGGAAAATTACCTGCCTGTAATATATATAGTAGATAGCGCGGGCGTTTACCTGCCTATGCAGGATGAAATATTTCCTGATAAAGAGCACTTTGGCCGTATTTTCCGAAACAATGCACAAATGAGTGCTATGGGCATCAGCCAGATAGCGGCTGTAATGGGAAGCTGCGTTGCCGGTGGTGCGTACCTGCCTATTATGAGCGATGAAACGTTGATGGTAGAAGGGAATGGTTCTATATTTCTGGCTGGCCCTTACCTGGTAAAGGCTGCAATAGGCGAAGATGCTGATCTGCAGGCATTAGGTGGTGCAAAAATGCATACCGAAGTAAGTGGTATTGCTGACTATAAATTTGATACCGAAGCGGAGTGCCTGGACCAGGTGCGCCGCATAATGGATAAAACCGGTCATCAGCCATTAAAAGGCTATGACAGGATAAAACCTGAAGCACCGGCTAAGAATCCGGCCGAAATTTATGGCCTCATATCGGCACAGAACAACAAGAATTTTGATGTAGTTGATGTGATAAAATGTCTTGTTGATAAATCAGAATTCGACCAGTTTAAAGAAGATTACGGCAAGACGATAGTTTGCGGTTATGCGCGCATCGATGGTTGGGCTGTGGGCATTGTAGCCAACCAACGTAAAATTGTAAAGAGCGGCAAGGGCGAAATGCAGATGGGCGGTGTTATTTATAACGACAGTGCGGATAAGGCGGCAAGGTTTATTATGAATTGCAACCAGAAGAAAATACCTCTGGTATTTTTGCAGGATGTTACCGGCTTTATGGTGGGTAGCCGCAGCGAGCAAAGCGGTATAATTAAAGATGGCGCCAAGCTTGTAAATGCGGTAGCGAACAGCGTTGTGCCTAAAATAACTATTGTAATAGGTAATTCTTATGGCGCTGGCAATTACGCTATGTGCGGTAAGGCTTACGACCCAAGGTTTATCTATGCGTGGCCAAATGCCAAGATAGCTGTAATGGGTGGTGAAGCAGCAGCTAAAACGCTCATGCAGATACAAGTGGCCACGTTAAAAGCCAAGGGAGAAGTGATTGACCCGGAAAGAGAAAAAGCTATGCTGAAAGAAATAGTAGACAGGTACGATACACAGACATCAGCCTACTATGCAGCAGCACGCCTTTGGGTCGATGAAATAATTGACCCTGTAGATACCCGCAGCGTAATATCAGAAGGTATCAATGCCGCCAACCATTCGCAGGATAATAAGGAGTTTAAGATGGGGGTGTTTCAGGTGTAATTTGAAACAGATAGTTTTTTTGGTCTGACGAGTATCGTGAGTAGAATGAAAACTAAATAAGCAGGTCTCCGGTAGGCATAAAGTACATTTAAGATTGAATTTTATAAGAAAAGTGCTGCAGTTTGCAGCACTTTTATATTTTTAAAACGTTAAGAGTGTATTTGCGGGTAACTACGAATGCCGGAAAACAAACCAGACTTCATACTTTTGACAAATCAAGTCTTGCTACTATCTACTAACTACTATGTACTAACAGAATGATTGAAATAAAAAATGTGCGCAAAAGTTTTGGGGACAAAGTTGTTCTGCAAGATGTTTCGGCGCAGATGGTGGCGGGAAAAACTAACCTTATAATTGGCAGCAGCGGTAGCGGTAAAACCGTACTCATGAAAATACTCGTGGGGTTAATGGGTGTAGATAGTGGTTCGGTATCTTATGAGGGTGTGGACATGACCAAGATGAATCCTTCTGAATTGAAAGAACTTCGTAAGCAGGTGGGTATGCTTTTTCAGGGTAGTGCTTTATTTGATAGTAAGACCGTGGAACAAAATGTGATGTTTCCGCTGGATATGTTTACGAAAGATAATTACGCTACAAAGCTGAAGCGCGTAAACGAGGTGCTGGATAGGGTAAACCTGAAAGACGCCAATAAGAAATTCCCGTCAGAGATAAGTGGTGGTATGAAGAAAAGGGTAGCGCTCGCCCGTGCAGTAGTGCAAAACCCTAAATACCTGTTTTGTGACGAACCCAATTCCGGCCTCGACCCGCAAACATCTTTGGTTATTGATAAGCTGATAAAAGAACTTACCACAGAATACAACATCACCACCATTGTAAATACCCACGATATGAATACCGTTATGGAATATGGCGACCACATCGTTTATATGTACCAGGGGTATAAGCAGTGGGAAGGCACCAACAAAGAGATCATATTCAGCAATGACGAAAAGCTGAATAACTTCATATTCGCATCCGAGTTCCTTACAAAGGCAAAAGAAATGACGATGCAGGAAGCCAAGGGGAAGTAATAATATTTGAGCATTAAAATTCCGTCAAAAATAATACGATGCCCCATTAGGTTAGGGTGTACAAATGCAAAGAGCCGCGGTTCTTTGCATTTTAGGCTTTGGAAATCCCTCGTGACTTTGCGCGTTCTTTACGTTTAACCCAGATTACGCATTAGACAAAACAAAAGGATACTCAAATTCTTTTGAGTAATTCCATAAGCCGGAGAACCAGGCTCGTCTTTTTTTGCTTAATCCCAGATTACGCATTAGACAAAATAAAAGGATACTCAAATTCTTTTGAGTAATTCCATAAGCCGGAGAACCAGGCTCGTCTTTTTTTGCTTAATGCAATTTTGAGGACAAGTTTTCCGT
>CANFKC010000025.1 GCA_947447265.1 Chitinophagaceae bacterium | reverse complement strand
TCACTTTTACCAAAGATGAGAAAACAAGTTTGAAAGAATAAATAAATGAGGTGTATGTAATAATTGTTGGGGCAATTACTACTAATATTAGTGATATAAAAAAGCTCCTTAAGAATAAGGAGCTTTTGTCACCTGTAATCACCATGAAAACTACTTTCCGGATTGTCCGGCAGGGTTTGTCCCTGAAATATTTTTATTGGAATTTTAAAGTTGATTGCTGCCAATGCTTCTCATTTCCTTTTCACTACCCAAAGATGCAGCATGGATTTTAATTCAATCGAATATTGACGAGTAACTATCTATTGTTGGGGTAAAAGTGAAAAAGGTATCTGCATTCCGATGGGTATCTACTAAAATTGTCGGAACTTAGCAGCGGAGTTAAAGACTATGATATTTTCGTCAAAATTGATTGAGGATGCCGTTCAGGAGTTTTCACGATTGCCTGGTATTGGGAAGAAAACTGCATTGCGGATGGTATTGCAATTGCTGAAAATGGACAAAACGGAAGTTGATGCATTTACTGGGGCTATTTCCCGCATGCGGCATGATGTTAAGTTCTGTAAGGAATGCCATAATGTTGCTGATAGCGATGTTTGTGTTATTTGTGTAAACCCCGGGCGTAACCGAACGCAGGTTTGTATTGTTGAAAACATCCGCGATGTAATTGCTATTGAAAGTACCCAGCAATATAGTGGCTTGTACCACGTGCTGGGTGGTGTGCTATCTCCGTTGGATGGCATAGGCCCCGAACAATTGAACATCTCTACGTTGCACAAAAGGGTCAAAGAAAATGAAGTATCCGAACTTATTATGGCCCTTAGCCCTACAATTGAGGGCGATACTACAGTATATTACATCAGCCGTCAGGTAAAGGACTTACCTGTGTCCATAACAACCATAGCCCGTGGTATCTCGTTCGGCGGCGAACTCGAATACGCCGATGAAATGACCCTGGCGAAATCAATAGCCAAACGCCAGCCGATAGAAAACTATGTAAATATGAAGTAGGGGGAATTCGGCAATTTGCCAATTTGTTGATAGCATTCTAAATAATGCTGACGTTCGTCAACTCATTGTTGGATTTCTCAATTGAGTCATCAAGCTATTCCGCCATCAAGCATTAATTTATTAGTATCCAACTAAAACCAAATCTAATGGTCATATTCTGGGCGGCATAAACGGGGATACGGGTAGCGCGATTGCCATTGAAATTGGTGATGGGACTTCCCGTGTAAAGGATGGTGTTAGGGTAGAGCAACTGTTGCAACTGATCGGCCATAATAAATGCGCGGAAATGTTTCAGCGCAAAATTGAGTACAACCGCCACTTCCGGCACATTATAGATAACCTTATGGTTCTGGTAGAAGAACCTGTTATAGATTGCGCTGTAGCCGGCTGGTGCATAAGGCGAAGTTTCCCTCACTTCAATGCCGGTTGCCAGTTTTAACTTATGTTCAAACAGGCCGTTATGTTCGTAGGTTAGCTGATGCCGACCCATAAATAGTGGAACGTTAACCGGGGCATCATTAGTAGCCTGCTGTAAAACAAACTCATTATCGAAAACAATACCACCTATTTTTATAACCTTACGAAGCCAAACCTGGGCCACATTAAAAGTTGCAGCGTTTTGCGAAAATGCCTCTTTCTGGTTCAGGTAAATATAGTTGCCTATTACGTAGTTTCTTACACCCCCAGAAAGTTTTAGCCTGCTGCTTTGTAGCGTGGCATACAGGGTGGTAATGTTCTCTTTATTATACGCGCGGCCAGTATCAACATAGCGGTTCTCATAACGGGTATAATTGTAGGGAGCGCTACCTAGTTGCTGGTTTACGCCGGCAAAAAAGCCGCCGCCTTGTTTAAATCCTTTACCAATAACGCCATCAAGCACGAAATCGCCGGCATAGTCGCCCGTAAAGTAAAGTGTTGTTTTGCCTGCATATTCCCACTCACCACCTTTTATTGCTTCTTTTTTTATTTCGCCATACAGGTAGTTGCTAACTATGCGGCTACGGTCAAGGTGGTAATATGGGGTAGGGTCGCTAATGAACTGGTCATAGCGGTTACCCAGGCCTGCACTGAATTTTAACTGTGCATCATCAGGGCCTATAAAGCCATTCAACTGGAACTTATTGTCGACCCAAAACCATTTCTGTTGTGTAAAAACAGAGTCGCCACCTGCAACATAGTAAGACGTGCTTTTTTTAGGGAAAGTAACATGAAACAAGTCAGCATAGCGCAAGGAGTCTGGAGCAATATCTTTAAAGCTATGCTTTTCAGTACCCAGTTCCATTTTGTGCGTAATACTGAACCTTGGCTTAAGGTGAGCGGTATACTCCGTGGAATCAGCATTATAAGTTGTGTCAACCGGCCCCCAGGTATAGGTGTGTTGTACTAACAGGCCGAAGTTGCGCATTAAATTGGTTACACCTGAACGGCTGGTGCTGTACTGGCTATTCTGATAGGCAACATCTACAGTACGTCGGTCAATGTAGGTAGCATCACTCAGGGCGCTATCATTTACAATGCCGCCATTCTCATCATGCTGCTGGTAGCTGTAAACCATGCCCGCATACACGGTATACCGTTTGCTCAGGCTTTTATAATTGGTGCTGAATGCAAAATCATCGTTGTTATTACGTTGTATGTTGTAGAAACCCGGGGCATTCACCTTGCGGTATTCGGCCATGAAATTCCAGTTTGGCCTTATATTTTGGGTGTGTAGCAGTCCGGCAACCTGTTCCAGTTTACTGCCTAACTGGTAAGTAAAAACAGAATAGGGCCGGGTAGTATTATAAAATTTAAGCGAATCGAGCTGGAAACGATATACATCGTTAACATGATAGCCAAGGGTTGGGCCTACTTTGTATTCATGTGTAAACAGCAGGTTGTTCGTGGGGCTGCCGGGATTGCCCAGATTGCGGTACCACGGTTGTTCAAATGGCCTGCGGTGAAACGTATGCAGGTTGGTATCGGGCCGGCTTATTTTTGCGGAGTTGAGTTGTTCAAAGCTGATGTTCGCTTCATCGTCCTTCCACTTGTTGTCGTTTGATTTGTTGCTGCTGGTATCTTTTTTAGGGGAATTCGGTAGGGTGGTTTGCGCAATGGTATGCCTGTTGCCGGTGAGTAACAGTAGCAGTAATAAAAACTTCAATAAAGGATAATAGTTTTTGAAATTCACTATGCCACTATTTTTACAACAATAAATTTTTTTGAGCGGCGCAATTCAGCATGTTACCGGCCGAAGCGGGACAAATTGCACCTTTTCCTTTCCCTAACACGGAGGTATCAGTTGAATATTATTAATTTCAGTTTATCCTGTCTTTTTCAGTTGCGCCTCTTAAATCTTGAGTAATATCTGAATTGCGGCTTTGCGCCTTTGCGCGCCTATTTTTTTAATTCAATGACATTGAAAACAATGTGTTAAAACCAATACTACATCTTCCTGATCAGAGCGTCAACGAGCGCGGCCATTTTAGGCGCGGCTGCATTAGCTGCATCCAATACTTCCTGGTGCGATATTTTTACCGGAACGTCAGTAACCCCTAAGTCGGTAATAACACTTATAGCAAATACCTTTAAACCAGCATGGCGTGCCACTATAATTTCAGGCACAGTACTCATACCTACTGCATCGCCACCAATAGTGTGCAGCCATTTATATTCGGCCGGTGTTTCGAATGTTGGCCCTTGTAAGCCGATATATACACCAGTCTTTACTTCCACACCCTGCTCTGCGGCAATATCTTTTGCCATAGCAATCAATTCAGGATTGTATGGTTCACTCATATCGAGGAAACGCACACCCAGACGCTCATCATTTTTGCCACGAAGCGGATGCTCCGGGAAAAGGTTAATATGATCGCGGATGATCATCAGCTCGCCAATCTTGAAAGTAGGATTGGTGCCACCTGAAGCGTTAGAAACAACTACGGTATCCACACCAAGTGCTTTCATAACCCTTACCGGGAAGGTTACTTCTTCCATGCTGTAGCCTTCGTAATAATGGAAACGACCGGCCATAAGCATCACCTGCTTGTTGCCAATTTTACCAAATACCAGTTTGCCATCATGGCCTTCAACAGTAGACACTGGGAAATTAGGGATCTGCGAATAGTGCAGTTCTGCCTCTTTCTCTATCATATCAATTAAGCCACCAAGGCCGCTTCCTAATATGATGCCTACTTGAGGGTTATTCTGGATTTTTGTTTGTATGAAGGCAGCAGTTGCCTGTATTTTATCGTACAATGACATGAATATCTTTTAAAAATTACTTTTCAAGGTTAAACAGGCTATCCACAAATTCTTCTTTGCGGAAGATCTGCAGGTCTTCCATTTTTTCGCCTACGCCTATATATTTTACAGGTATTTTAAATTGGTTAGCTATGGCGAGCACAACGCCGCCTTTTGCCGTACCATCTAACTTTGTAATTGCAATTGCCGTAACCTGAGTAGCGGCGGTAAAATGTTTGGCTTGTTCAATCGCGTTTTGCCCGGTACTACCATCCAGCACCAGGAGCACTTCGTGCGGTGCATCAGGCATTTTTTTCGAAATTACGCGGCGTATCTTGCCCAGCTCTTCCATAAGGTGCGCCTTATTGTGCAGCCTGCCTGCGGTATCAATTATTACAACATCGCTGTTGCGGGCAATGCCGCTTTCTACAGTATCGTAGGCCACCGCGCTCGGGTCGCTGCCCATTTCCTTTTTTACAATAGGTACACCTACGCGTTCACTCCAAATAGTCAACTGGTCAACAGCTGCAGCCCTGAAGGTATCGGCTGCGCCCATAAGTACGCTCTTGCCGTTCTTTTTAAAGTTGTGAGAAAGTTTGCCGATAGTGGTTGTTTTACCCACGCCATTGACACCTACAACTAATATGACATAAGGTTTTTTGCCTGAAGTGACGTCAAAGGTTGTGAACTCATTGCTTGGGGCGTCGGTAAGCATGCCCATTATTTCTTCCTGCAACAGGCGGTTGAGTTGCGAAGTGCCGAGGTATTTATCTTTCGAAACCCTGTCTTCAATACGTTTAATAATGGCAACAGTGGTTTCCACACCAACATCAGCACTAATAAGGGCATCTTCTACCTGGTCGAGCACCTCTGCATCAACGGTATCTTTACCGGCAATAGCTTTGGTCAGTTTGGAAAAAAATCCTTCCTTGGTTTTTTTAAGTCCCTCGTCCAGTACTTCTTTTTGTTCTTGTTGCTCCTTGTTGCGTTTAAAGAGTTTATCAAATAACCCCATGATGTATGTTTAGAAAACGTTGCAAAAGTACTTAAGTTAATGGTTAATTGTTAATGGTTAATTGTAAATGGTTGCTAATTCTTTTGATTGACATGTTAGTGTGTATATTTTATATATATTGTTCCGAAAACCTCTTTTTTTCAGGGCAGCAAAGCTCGTCAACTACAAACTACCACCTTCCAACTGAAAAACCTTCCCTAATTTTATACATCTAAAACTCCAGCGAAAAGAACTGCTATCGGCCAACGCAAATATCCCTCAACGCAAGATCATTCATGTAGATATGGATGCATTTTACGCATCGGTAGAGCAGCGGGATAACCCTGACTACCGGGGGAAGCCTATTGTGGTAGGTGGCTCACCGGAAGGTCGCGGTGGGGTAGTGGCAACAGCCAGTTATGAGGCCCGGAAATTCGGGGTGCGCTCGGCAATGCCTTCAAAAACAGCGTTGCAGTTGTGCCCGGAATTGATTTTCGTTTATCCACGATTTGCAGCTTACAAAGAAGTCTCTAAAGGCATCCGCGAAATATTCAGACGGCATACCGACCTTATAGAGCCATTGTCGCTGGATGAGGCCTACCTCGATGTAACAACTGACAAACTCGGCATTGGCTCCGCCATTGCCATTGCGCGGCAAATAAAGCAGGCTATAAAAGACGAACTCAACCTTACAGCATCAGCTGGTGTATCGGTAAATAAGTTTATAGCCAAGATAGCCTCGGGTATGCAAAAGCCGGATGGGCTTACGTTTATTGCTCCCACACAGGTAGAAGCATTTATGGAACAACTGCCTGTTGATGACTTTTTCGGGGTGGGGAAGGTAACTGCTATAAAGATGCATAAAATGGGTTTGCATACCGGCGCTCACCTTAAGCAACTGGCTGAAGAGGAACTTACCCGTCATTTCGGAAAAGTTGGTCGTTTCTATTACAGTGTGGTGCGGGGCATTGACAATCGTAAGGTAGAACCCTACAGGGAAACCAAATCGCTAGGCGCCGAAGACACCTTTGCGCACGACCTGACCACCATAGAAGAAATGAATGCGGCACTGGCGAAAATTGCCCAGGTAGTTTACGACCGCCTCCAGAAATCACAACTCAAAGGCCGCACCCTGACGCTGAAAATTAAGTACCACGACTTTAAACAGATCACCCGCAATAAATCATGGCTGTGCCCAATCAACGACCTCCCAACCATAATAGCGGCTTCGCTGCAATTACTCGCAACTACGGATACCACCAATAAAAAAATCCGGTTGCTGGGCATTACGCTTTCTAACTTTGGCGAGGCTGCCCCTAAAGCAAGGAAAGGGTATAATCCGGAGCAGTTGGAGTTGTGGTGAGGGGTGGTAAGTATATTGCGTTATTATTTAAGATAATTTGAAGCGATCCATGAATTCGTTCACACACAATATCAACCAGGTGGCAATTGCGGCTTTTTCATTGTTCAACACCAAAATGCAGCCAGTTTACAATTGTTGTTTCTAAGACAGGGACGTAGCGCTTCCACCCCAGTTACAGCTTTTTACTTTCTACTTTTGGCTTTCGACTTCAGACTCACACCATGTTAATAACTTGTTTAAAATAGTATTGACAATACCCCTGTTTTTATGATAGCTTTGTATACTTCCATACTTTTAAACAGGTTTTTCTATGTCATCTGCGGCAAACCCGCGTCAATTCATGATCCGGCTTATTTTTATAGGCGTGGCTTCAATTATTTTGCTCCGGCTTTTCTTCCTTCAGAATTTCGAATCGAAGTATAAGGTTATGGCGAATGATATCGCTATTTATAAAAAGGTCGTTTATCCTCCCCGTGGTATTATTTATGATCGTAATGGAAAGGTAATGCTGGCCAATACTGTTATTTACGATCTTATGGTTACGCCCCACAATATTAAGGGGCTCGATACAGCAGACTTCTGCAAGGCAATGGGGCTTGATCTGCCCGGCTTCCTCAAAATCATGAAGCTGATATCCATCAGGAATATCGATGTGCGCCAGAGCACCTTTATGGAGCAGCTCAGCCCGGAACAAACAGCCAACTTCCAGGAAAATGCGTTTAAGTTCACCGGGTTCGAATTGGTGGAGCGCAACATACGGGAATACAAGAATCAGACTGCTGGTATCGTATTAGGCTACATAGCAGAAGTTTCGCCCGAAATGCTGAAAGTGCCCCGCTATCAGAGTTACCGCCAGGGCGATTATACCGGCCGTAGCGGGTTAGAATTGCAATATGAAGAGGTGTTAAGGGGGCAACGCGGTGTTCACTTTTTGGAACGTGATAAATTTAACCGTCCGCGCGACCCGTACAAAGGCGGTGCTCTGGATAGTCAGGAAGTTTCGGGTAAATCGTTGGAACTATACCTGGATGCCGATTTGCAGTCATATGCAGAAAAACTGATGGCCAATAAAGTGGGCAGCGTAGTGGCCATTGACCCGCAAACCGGCGGTATACTTACCATGGTCAGCAGCCCTTGCTATGACCCGAATTTGCTCCGTGGTCGTGAAAGAGCAAAGAATTACAGCGCACTTTACCGTCAGGCGACCCGGCCGCTATTTAACAGGGCTACTCAGGCCATGTACCCTCCGGGCTCTACCATTAAACCTATGACGGGACTGGTGGCCTTAAATGTTGGTGCAATTACACCTTCGTTTGGTCTTGCCTGTTTCGGTGGCTACCATTATTGCAGCCGCGCTATTGCCTGCGAACACAAAGATGCCGGCCACGCCGCGAACTTCAGGGTGGCGCTGGCGCACTCGTGCAACTCTTATTTCTGTCATATATTCCGGCTTACGGTGGACTATAAAGGTTTTGCCAATGTAAAGCAAGGGTTGCAGGCATGGCATGAATATTATTACAGGTTTGGTTACGGTCACCCTACGGGTATTGACCTGCCCTTTGAAAAAGGGGGTAACCTGCCCGATTCTACTTACTATAATAAATTGTATCGTGGTTCATGGAATTCCTGCACCGTTGTGTTTGTGGGCATGGGTCAGGGTGAAATATTGCTCACGCCGCTGCAAATGGCGAATGGGATGTGTATAGTTGCAAACAAAGGGTATTACTATACGCCCCATTTTGTAAAATCGATTGGTAAGAACTTTAACGACCCGGTACTTGAAAAATACCATAAGAAGCAACAGGTACTCAATATCCCTGACTCTACCTTTAGTATTGTGCAACAAGCAATGCAGGATGTGGTTGAAAGCGGCACGGCCCTCGGTGCAAAAATTGATGGTATTACCGTTTGTGCTAAAACGGGTACTGCAGAAAATAAGGCAATAGTAAACGGCGAGGTAATAAAAATGGCCAATCACTCCATGTTCGTAGCATTTGCACCACGGGAACACCCAAGGATAGCTATTGCAGTGGCCGTTGAAAACTCTGGCTTTGGTGCCACATGGGCAGCACCAATTGCCAGTCTGCTGATGGAAAAATATTTGAAAGACAGCGTGACTTACAAACGAAAAGCTGTTGAAGATAAAATGGTGAATGCACACATTATTAATAAGTACGTGTATACTATTGACTCAGCAATACGCCAGCACGACCAACGCGCCTATGAAGCCCGTATGCAACGCCGCCGCACAGCGGACAGCACTAAACGGGCGAATGATTCACTAATGGTCACCAGCTGGATGAAGAAGCATTTTAAATAAGTCGTAAGTCATAAGTCATAAGTCGTAAGTATTGCGTCGGGCTTTTGTAAGGCAGGGAAGGGAGTTTTTAATTTTTAATTTTTTAGTTTTAATTTTTCAATGGATTCAATAGGCAAATCACTTTTTCAGCGCATAGACGGTATTATGGTACTGTTATATGTATCGTTGGTGATCATCGGGTTGCTTGCTGTATTTTCAGTGGAGCACCGTACCACCGACCTTACAATTTTTATTGCGAATAAGAACTATATGAAGCAATTCATCTGGTTTGGTTATTCGCTTGCGTTGGGTATGCTTATTTTACTAACAGATAGTAAGTTGTTTGCTTCAACGGCCTTTCTGGGTTACACCGTAGGCATTGTCGTGCTCATACTAACCATATTCATAGGGGTCGATGTAAAGGGCTCGCATTCGTGGCTGGGTGTTGGTAGTTTCAGGTTTCAGCCCGGGGAGGTCTGTAAAATATTTACGGCTCTTGCCCTTGCCAAATTTCTTTCGTTACCCGAAACCAATTTTAAAACGCTTAAACATCGGTTGGTGGGTGTTGCCATAGCAATGGGCCCCGCTGTTATTGTGTTGCTTCAAAATGAAACCGGCCTTGCATTGGTGTATTTCTGTTTTCTGCTGGTTATGTATCGCGAGGGTTTGCCTAATGCCGTACTGGTGGTTGGGTTTTCAATGATTGCCCTTGTTTTAGGTACCTTGCTTATAGAACGAAAACTACTCTTTGTTATTCTTACGCTGGTAGCGGTATTGATTGGTTTCCTTACAAGATCAGTTCTGAAGCGCGACCTTATTGCTAAAATATTGCTGGTAGGTACGTGGCTGTTCTGCATTTTATTTTCGCAGGTGGCTGTGCCAATGGTTTTCAAACACGGACTGAAACAACACCAGATAGACAGGATCTACTCGATGTTGGGAAAGGAAGTGCCGGTAGAATACAATAAGAACGCCGAAGAAGGTGATGAGCATAAAACGAATAGTTCAGAATACAACGTACTGCAATCTAAAATAGCTATTGGTTCCGGTGGACTGTGGGGTAAGGGTTTCCTGAATGGTACATCTACCAAAAACCAGTTTGTGCCGGAGCAGAATACCGACTTTATTTTTACCGCAATTGCGGAGCAATTTGGCTTTATCGGGAGTCTTGTGCTAATAGGTATTTATGTATCGTTGATGCTGCGAATTGTCTTTGTTGCCGAGCGACAGCGCTCGGTGTTTACGCGTATCTATGCTTATTGCGTTGCTTCTATTCTGTTCTTCCACTTTGCGGTAAACATCTCCATGACCATTGGCCTTGCACCGGTAATTGGTATTACTCTGCCTTTCCTTAGTTACGGAGGCTCGTCCCTGTTATCTTTCAGTGCCCTCATGTTCATCCTTATCAGGTTGGATGCAGATAGAAATGCGATGATCAGATAATTAGCCAATTCGGTAATTCGGCAATTCGACAATTGTCAGATGGAGAACGAATTGGGTAAGGAAAATAATTATTGATTAGCAAAGGGCATTAAATTGTCTGCGTCATGCTTGGTATTGCCGAATTGTCGAATTCACTAATTGTCGAATTGCCCTACCTTTGCTTCACCATGGCTACAATATTTCCTTTATCAGAGGGGCAGTTTACAATAGGTCACGATAAAATATTTATTCCGTTTAACGAAGAAACCGATGTACTGAACGACCGCGCAACAGGCTCATTGCACGTTGAAGTGCAACCGTTTCTGGTAGTAACAGACTTAGATGTAATAGTGCTGGATACTGGCCTTGGCTTCAGCAGTAAGAACGGACAGTTGCAAATACATGAAAATATTGCTGCGCATGGTTATAAGCCGGAAGACATTACAAAAGTATTGATGTCGCATCTGCATAAAGACCATGCAGGTTGTATGGTATATAGCGATGACAACGGCATGGTGAAAGCCACATTCCCATCTGCCGATTATTACATTTACAGGGCAGAGGCCGACTATGCATTGCAAACAGGCGCTCCGTCTTACTTCACGCAAGATATTGAACCTTTGTTTGCTACTAACCAGATAAAGTGGCTGGACGGAGAGGAAGGAATGATAGATGGCTATATTCAATTCCGGCATTCCGGAGGGCATTGTCCGCAACACATCGTATACCTTATTGACGATGGAACTGATAAAGTTTTTTATGGCGGAGACGAAGCACCCCAACTCAAACAACTTAAAATAAAGTACATAGCCAAGTACGACTTCGATGGCAAAAAAGCCATGAATCTGAGAGCACAATATGCCGAAGAAGGCACAAGGGAAGGGTGGCAGTTTTTATTCTACCATGACGTAAAAATGCCTGTGGCAAAGTTGTAACATGGCTGTACGGTGCACTTTAAAGAGTGCCACACCTGAGTTGTAGATTTTGGAATTTCTCGCCTGGAATTTGCTCGCACGCTAAGCAGTCATAAGGCTGCAGCCCCTAAGCGCGCTATGGTCCATCCTACCTAATATTTCAAAACTGCCATCGGCAAAAACATTACCGATATCTTCCGTTGCAATAAATGCGCACGAATCAATGTTGGCCAGGTCAATAATGTTAATGCAGCCATTGCCGGCAACGTTTACTTCAAGCGGGTCGTTTATGTCGCGGACAAAAACGCGCATAGTGTCAGTACATGCGTATATTCCATCGCCGCTGCTATAGCCTTGAGACAGCAGTTCCGTCATTCCATATTCTGAGTGTATGTTGTTCACATGCCAGCGCTCTTTCAAAAAATCGTGCACTTGTTTACGGGTCCATTCTTCGCGGCGGCCTTTCATGCCACCCGTTTCCATCACTATCGTGTTTTCAATGTTCACTGGGTAGGCTTCCGCAAAATCAAGTAATGCAAATGTGACGCCGAGTAAAATCACTTTTCTGTTTTCGTTATTCAGCATTTGCAGTTTATCATGGAGGGCCTGCCATTCATTTATATAAAAGCCATTATCGGCGTGTCCGCTGCGCT
The DNA here is from genome assembly GCA_947447265.1 of Chitinophagaceae bacterium. Classification (GTDB taxonomy): domain Bacteria; phylum Bacteroidota; class Bacteroidia; order Chitinophagales; family Chitinophagaceae; genus Flavipsychrobacter. Next base: position 61,032 of record CANFKC010000025.1, on the reverse strand, counting down.
GCATAAGCACCTTAGCCATGTAAACCAGCGAGGCATTTTTACGTTCCAGGTAAGAGGGGAGTAGCGCTAATATCGCGTACTGATCGGGCTGGCCATAGTATTGTCTGAAGCCGTGCAGCAATGCGGTTTCATACAATGCGGCATCGCGCACATGGTGCTTTGAAGTAACAGCGCCGGTGGTAGAGCTGCTTTCAAACAGGAGCGCATCATTAGCCCACTGACCGGTTTTCACAACATGCGTTTTAAAAAAAGAAACAGGAAGGAAGGGTATATCTGTAAGGCGATTTACAGCGTTAGTATTAATGTGAAGCGCATTGCAATATTTGTGGTAAATATCATTGTTGTGATATTGGTAATGAAAGATATCGAGCGCTGCTTTTTCAAACGCCACGGCATTTTCTGGTATTATATTTTCAGGTTTCGTTAACGCGTTTTTATTGCTCACTTTCACTAACTTTGGTTAATATGAAAAGGTACGGTATTGCTCTTTTACTGGGTTGCATCATCATCTCTTCCTGCACTAAGAACATGGTGTCAAAGATACCCCGAATATCGTTTGTAGCCTTCATTCCGAAAGACTCTATGATCGTTAATATTGATACCACCTGGCTGGAGTTTAAATTAACTGATGGTGACGGTGACATTGGCAACGATACCATTTCTGTGATTCATGTTAAGGATATAAGAACCGATACCATGAGCGAGACAACATTTCCCTTTCCTGATATTGATGCCACTGTGGAAGATCCTAAAAAAGGACTTACTGGTGTTTGTATTTTTTCACCCGGCATGCCCGCTCCCCGCGCAGATGCTAACCACCAGGCTAACGGCGATACGCTCTATTACGAGGTATATATTACCGACAGAGCTCACAACGAAAGCAATCATATTGTTACCAACAAATTCGTAGTAAGAAACTAGTTTTTTCTTCTGTCCCGAAATCTAAATTTAGTTGAGACAGATTGCGGTTGAAATTGTAAATCAATTATTTTGGGGGAATAGCGAAGGGGATAATAACCGACGTTTGAGGCGGAAGTTGCTCTTTCATTTTTTGTAGTCAGTACAAAAAAAGTCCCGACATACCTTGGTATGTCGGGAAGGGACTGCACTTACTAACCCATCGTAAGCGTAGCAAATATCAGAAAAAGGATTGGAATTTTAAAATAAATCTCACCTTTTTAATTTTCAATCAACATATAATTATTTTCACTTTGCATCTCCTCCTATTGCTAATGAGCGCTTTGTGCGAGGTAGCCAATTGTTTTCCTGCTTGTTTACAATCATAGTTTGAACATTTTGTCGCAAATTCTACTTGAAAATTTTACAAAAGTGCCAATTTGGCGCCTTGTATTTTTAAATTCAGACATAATGGCGTGTTTTTTGAGTTGGTATTGAGTTTGTACTGATAGCTGCAAATCAAATTATTCAAAAACTAAAAAAAATAACAACTATGTACCAGAGAAAAAATTTCGGATTAATGCCAAGGACATTTGGTGGATTATTGGAAGAAATGTTCCCAGGCGGGATGCATCGGTTTACGGAAGACGTAAATGTAGGTGTTGCGCCAGTTAACATACAGGAAACTGATAAAAGCTACGAAATGCAGTTGGTCGCTCCCGGAATCAAAAAGGAAGAGTTCAAGATCAGTGTTGATAAAAACGTTTTGACTATTGCTTACGAGCATAAAGAAGAAACAACCGAACAAACTGATAATAAATTGCTTAGATCTGAATACCAGACTAAGTCGTTTAAGAGAAGTTTCTTGCTTAACGACAAAATTGATGCAGCAAATATTTCAGCTAAATACAACGACGGAATACTGCATCTTGCCATAGCCAAGAAGGAAAAGAGTGAGCAACCCGTAAAAGAAATAGTAATTAACTAGTGGTAAAAGTGTGTAGTGAGTGAGCAAGGCAGCGCGAAAGCGCTGCCTTATTTTTTTATAAAAAAAGTGAAAAATAATTATTACTGACCATCTGATTTTCAACCCTCGTTATTTTGAATTATTTTCGCCACATGGAAAAAACTTTGTTGATAACAGGTGGGGCCGGTTTCATTGGCTCGCATGTGGTGAGGTTATTTGTAAATACCTATCCTAATTACAGAATAGTAAACCTCGATGCATTGACTTATGCCGGTAATCTTGAAAACCTGAAGGACATTGAAAATGCAGCTAATTATATTTTTGAGCATGCTGACATTAATAACGCAGAACAGATCAATGGCCTATTCGCAAAGTATAAGTTCGATGGCGTAATACACCTGGCTGCTGAAAGTCACGTGGACCGTTCCATTACCGACCCTAATGCGTTTATACAAACCAATGTTATGGGTACGGCTAATCTGCTGAATGCTGCCCGTACTTTATGGAAGGGTAATGAAGAAGGCAAACGCTTCTATCATGTATCAACCGATGAGGTGTACGGTTCACTGGGCGAAACAGGTTTCTTCCTCGAAACCACGCCTTACGATCCACAATCTCCGTACTCGGCATCGAAAGCAGCGTCTGACCATTTGGTGCGTGCCTATGGCAACACTTATCATATGCCATTTGTTATTACCAACTGTTCTAACAATTATGGTCCTAATCATTTCCCCGAAAAACTGATTCCGTTATTCATCCATAATATCAAAACTAACAGGCCGCTGCCGGTTTATGGTGACGGTAAATATACCCGCGATTGGTTGTACGTCGTAGACCATGCGCGAGCAATAGACCTGGTATTCCATAAAGGTCGCAACGGTGAAACTTACAATATTGGTGGTTTTAACGAGTGGCAGAATATTGAACTAGTGAAGCTGCTTTGCAAAGAAATGGATGTAAGATTAGGCAGAGAGGCAGGTGAATCTGAAAAACTCATCAACTATATTAAAGATCGTCCGGGTCACGACAGGCGCTACGCAATTGATGCTACCAAACTGAACAAAGAGTTGGGCTGGTATCCATCAGTAACATTCGAAGAAGGCTTAAGCAAAACCATTGATTGGTACATGGCTAACGACGAATGGCTGAACAACGTAACTTCGGGTGAGTACCAGAAATATTATTCTACGCAGTATAATTAGTCGTAAGTTGTAAGTCATAGGTCGTAAGTCCTTCTGAATGGAATATTTCAAATCTCAGGTATGGTTATTAATAAGTTTGAAGACTTGATTTGTTGGAAGAAAGGACAGGATTTAGCAGTCAATATTTACAGCAAATTCAGGGAAAGTAAGGATTGGGGATTTAGAGACCAGATATGTAAAGCGGCAGTTTCAATATTAAACAATATCGCAGAAGGTTTTGACAGAGGCTCTGATGCAGATTTTACTCGTTTTTTGTATTATGCGATTGGTTCGGCTAGTGAAACAAAATCAATGCTTTATCTTGCGCAAAAATTGAATTATATAAGTGAAGATGAAATGGTTGACCAAATTCGTCAATCAGATGAGGTGTCAAAAATTATAAGAGGACTAATAAAATCGTTGACCAAATAAGTTGTAAGTGGCTTAAATTGTTAATAGCTGGGAGTATTTACTTTTAAGAACGAAGGACTTACAATAAATAAAATGCATTTTTTCACTAATCTAAGTAGCGAAAACTAATATACTTCTATTTTAGAAGGACTTACGACTCACGACTTACGACTTACGACTAGAAACATGAAAGGAATCATACTTGCCGGGGGCTCCGGAACGCGTTTATATCCATTGACTATTGCTGTTAGTAAGCAGTTGATGCCGGTTTTTGATAAGCCTATGATCTATTATCCACTGTCAACTTTGTTGCTGGCTGGTATTAATGAGATATTGATTATCACAACTCCGGAAGATCAGCCTGCATTTAAAAAGCTGTTGGGTGACGGTAGTAATATTGGGTGTCGTTTTGAATATGTGGTGCAGCCAAAGCCTGAAGGCCTGGCGCAAGCCTTTATTTTAGGTGCTGATTTTATCGGCAAAGACCCTGCTGCATTGGTACTGGGAGATAATATATTTTATGGCTCCGGAATGGGTACCTTACTTAAGAAAAAGGCTAATCCAGATGGTGCAGTAGTATTCGCATACCAGGTTCATGACCCTGAACGCTATGGCGTAGTGGAGTTTGATAAGAACAACCGGGTTATCAGCATCGAAGAAAAGCCGGAACATCCAAAGTCAAATTTTGCCGTTCCCGGGCTGTATTTTTACGATAACGATGTTGTGGCAATTGCCAAGGCAATTAAGCCATCGCACAGGGGAGAGTTAGAGATTACCGACGTTAACAAGGTTTACCTTGAAAAAGGGAAGTTGGAAGTTGGTGTTCTCGATCGTGGCACAGCATGGCTCGATACGGGTACTTTCGATTCGCTTATTGAAGCTGGCGAATTTATAGAGGTAATTGAAAAACGCCAGGGCCTTAAAATAGGTTGCATAGAAGAGATCGCATATCGCAACGGCTGGATAGGCGATGAGCAGATGGAAAAGTTAGCTAGTTTCTACATGAAGAGCGGCTATGGCAAATACCTGAAAGGGCTGATCGGTAAAATCTAGAATTCTTTGTGAAAATAATAGTTAAGCGACTCCTGTTTTGGGTTCGCTTTTTTTATATAATAGCGCTGGTTCCAAAGTGAGTCTATCTCGCTACTACTAATTTTTTGATAGCGTATAGGTCATTGCCGTTGGTTATTTTACACAAGTATAGGCCAGAAGTTATATTTCTTAATTGTAGCGAAACGTCATTACCTGTAACAGCATACGTGGTAATTAGCTTTCCTGTAACGTCATACAGACTGGCTATACTACCCTCACTAAAAGGTACATTACAGCTAATGGTAAACTCACTTGTTGCGGGGTTAGGGTGAAGTTGTAAAGATGCCGCATCAAATTGTAATGCATTAACCGCTAAGTAGCTGCTGTCAATATGCGCGACACTATCGTGGAAAACGCAGGCTTCTAAACGATAGTTATAGCGTGCGTTAAAGAAGAATTCTGTAGTAACGGTGGTTGTATCGAAGGAAAGGGTATCATGGCCAACTACCATTGGCCAGGTCATATCGCCAGCAAGGGCTATATTGCCCCGGCCATCCATATACATGCCGCAGAAGTCATCGCCACCGCAATCAAGTGTTGCAGAATTTACGAAGTTGCCCATATAGTCATATTCTACCATGAACATTGGGTCGCCATAGGTGCCACCGGGCGCAGCTAATGTATGGCCGCTAAAATTCATAGTATATCCGGTATTGCCTCCAAATGCACCGTTTATCCATACATTGCGGCAGGAATCAATAGCTATAGAGTTCCCATAATCTGACCCTGTACCCCCTGCAGATCGCGCCCACAAAAGCGAGCCTGAGGAATCAAACTTCATAGTCAGAACGTCTCTGTCGCCAGCGGTAATCAGCGTATCATGCCCCAAAATAATAGAAGAATCAATGCGGCCAACTGCGTAGACACCTTCAATAGCATCTAATGCCAGTTCAGATATAGTAATGCGTTTATCGAATGCCCTAGCCCAGACAGCAGTGCCGCTGCTATCAAATTTTACCAGGTAGTTGAGCATTGCCTTTGTGCCGATGGAAGTAAGATACGGATCGTAAAGTGTATCGCTGCCAATTACTAAAGTGTCGGAAGAGAAAGAACCCGAGCCATAAATATTTCCTTTTGGCGATACTGCAATATTTCTTGCAACTTCGGAGCCTGAAGCTGCACCATAGCTTCTAGCCCAGATAACATTACCGCTTTGGTCATATTTCGCAATATATCCATCGCTGGCGCCACGCGACATCAGCGTTGTTGTACCGATAACAATTGGCGTAGTTACTGAAAAGTAGCCATGAACATAGAAGAATCCGGCTTTATCTATGCCCAACCTTGGTCCGGAAATGGGCATATACATTCCTCCCCCGTAGTTGGCCATTGCAATTATTTTCGCCCATATTACTGTGCCCGTAGGCGAAAGCTTTATTAAAAAATCACTAAGATGTCCAACGCTGCCAAATAGTGTTACTCCGCCAACATTAATACTGTCGCCTTCGAAAATAGCATAAACGTATACATTGCCTGCAGTGTCGCATGCTAATCCCGCAGGTGCGGCCTTTGCCTTTTTAGTGCCGAATGCCCAAAGTACATTTCCTGCAGTATCAACTTTAGTTACCACCAATTTTTGAACATGGCCTGTATTCCTGATTACAAATGAGCCGAAGTGCGCGGAATCGCAGCTTGTACTTAGTGCAGTAAGAATATTTCCGTCTTTATCAATGCCGCCAGCCAAAGCCTCAGTGAATCCCACCGGGTCACTTAACGTCTGGCCAACACCCCAAACCCAGCCTGTCTGGGCAAAGCACTTATTGAAAGATAAACTAATGAAAAGGGCTGTGTAAATAAGTATAGCTTTCATAATATTTATTTGTAAAAGCGAATATACTAAAGTAGCAGTGGTTTGTCGCAATTCTCAAGCGCATGTTACGCCACCACAGCATCTTCCTCAAAAACATAAGGTTCGTGGGCATTGATCTTATCCAGCTCCAGCAATGTGTATTCGCCATCGGTTGCGCGCTCAAACATGGGCAGGAACCTGGCTCCGTATTCTACCTGCTTATAGGTATAAGAAGTGCGCTGCTGCACCATATTGCTGAAATGGTCGTCAAAGCCCTTTATGTTGACGATAACCTCCATTTTAGAATCTGCTATCTGCTCTTTCGTATAGCCATAAAGCGGGCTTTCTTCATTGATATCGTGAACCAGCGTCCAGCTCAGCGCCAGGGAATTAACCTTTGAAATTTCAAGATTAAGCGGGTAGAAACGCGTTACTTTTTTATCACCCTCATTAACATGCAGCGCCAGTGTAACATTGGCTTCTACATCGGTTAAATGATTGTTTTTATAGGTTGCTATACGCAACATAAGCGCTTTCCCCTGTTTATAGGGAGCAATTAGTAAATTGTTACTGAATAGCAGATATGCCCTTGGCCGGGAAAAACGGCCATAGATAAGCCCGGTAACTACAGCAAATACGAGTATGCCCAATAACGATTCCAGTGAGGCAATACAGTTGGTTAGCATGCCCGTAGGCGCAACACGGCCATATCCAACAGTGGTAAGTGTTTGGGAACTGAAAAAGAAAGCTTCGGAAAATTGTTCAAAAAAGGTTTTGGCAGTTTCAGCACCCACCAGGTGTTCAACACCAGTCATAAAATAAACGATGGCAAAACTGATGTTGATGATAGTATAAAACACAAAAATGGAGAGGAAGAAATAAGACCGCTCCATTTTAAGCAGGGTATGGTAGATGCTGGTACGCTCCCAAAGCGGGATGCCACGCTTTCTCAGGTTGGTCGATCCATCGGAATTGATGAGCCGTCCGCCTTCAACGCTGCTATTTGGGCCGAAGCCCGTATTATTAATATCTCTTAATCTTGATTTCTGACTTGAAAGTGCCATATGTGTATTTACAAAGATAAAATCCTTCTGCTATTTTTGGCTAGTCGGTTCTCAATAGTGCTATAAACAGATTTATTTTAACCATGCCATCAGGTCGCTCATTACGGTATTACTAATGCTGTGTCCCATCGCTTCGTACTGGTGAAATTCAGGCTTGAGTCCGATGGATACAAGATGGTCTTTAGCGGCCCTGCCATAGGCAAAAGTTATTCGCTCATCGGCAGTGCCGTGTGCTATGAAAATTTTAAGCTTCTTTAATTGCGGGCTCATTACAATCGTTTCTCTAACCGAAGGGTAGAGCATACCGCTCAGAACTCCAATGCCTTTTACTTTATCTGGTGCCGATAGGCCAACCGCATAACTCATAATGGCACCCTGGCTAAAGCCCATAACATATACATTCCGTGCGTTTGCATTGTATTTGTTCACTATTTGGGTTACAAATTTGGTAAGGAGTGCCTTGCTGTTATCTAACTCTTCCTTCTTGCCATCTTTTTGGCCGTTAATGAGTGTGCTTTCATACCATTGATAGCCCCCGCCAGCTAAAGGGTAGGGTGCCCTTGCAGATACGACAATGTAGTTAGGCGGGAAAACACTCCTAAGGCCATAAAGGTCTTTTTCATCGCTGCCGTAACCGTGTAATAAAATTATTACCGGGGCATGTACCACTTTTTTCGGCGTGAATGCTATGTATTTAAGTGCAAGATCAGTTTCCAGTTTTGGCTCCTGCCCAAAAACTGTTGCCGAAAATGTCAATATCGCTAATAGTGTAACAAATATCCTGTTCATGAGTGTTATGTATGAGAGCGAATATCGTTATAAAGGTTCGGTTGTCAAAAAGTGAGAACTGAAATATACATTGAAGCCAAAGAGTTAAAATAAATTGAGCACAAAAAAAAGTCCCCGGAACAACCGGGGACTCTACAATAGTGTTCAATTTAAGCAATTACTCAACTACAATCTTAGTGTAGTATTTACTGTTATTGGCGGTAAGCTGCAAAACATAAACTCCCGGCTTAAGAGACGGAAGATTTAGCTTTAGGTTGCCATTCGGTGCATTAAGTTGCAATGGGGTATTAAGTACTACACGTCCGGTTACATCGGTTATTGTTACCGCCGCGCTGCCGGTTGCAAGGCCTGTCCAATTGATAGTTGTTGCCTCATTAATGGGGTTAGGGTAAATGCTAATCGCAGCATTGTTGCCTACATTGGCTATCCCAGAAGCATCAACCACGGTTATATCGTAAGTGTTAAAGCCGCTGCATCCGAAAGCACTGGTCACCGTGTAGGTAATGGTAGCAGTGCCAACGGTTACACCATAAACAGCACCGGTTGTGGCGTTTACTGAAGCGATAGCTGGTGCATTACTGCTCCATGTGCCACCAGCAAGGGCATCGGTAAGTGTAATAATAAAAGCTGTGTTCACAGTAGTTGGTCCGGCTATAGCTGGTACTACAGGTAGGGAGTCGATAATAATAGAGTCGATAGCGGTACAACCAGGAACTCCATAAGAAATGTATGCGATGCCCGGCGCTGCATTGGCAACGAAAACGCCCGTAGCAGGGTCAATTGCGCCTATGAAGCCAGGCCTGCTGCGCCAGGTTCCACCAGTGGCTGTATCTGCAAATACTGCGGTGTCGAGTGCACATACCCTTGCAGGGCCTGTTATGGTGCCCATGTAATTAGGCACCACTGTAATGTTATAGCTTGCTGTGTCAGCACCGCATATATTAGTAACTATGTAGTAGATAATATCGGTTCCTAAGGATACGCCTGTAACCCTGCCCGGAGGAGTGCCGTTACTAACTGTTGCGACTGTTGCATCAGCGGTCGACCATACTCCCGGTGCAGCTCCGCCACCACCAGCTGAGCTCGCGCTGTCCCTGAGTACAGTGGTAGAACCCGTGCAGATAGTGTTAGGGCCAAGTATGTATCCGGCAAATGCAGCAGAGTCTACAAAAATAGTTCCTGATACAGCAATGCGGGTAGTGCCTGCGCTATCCATAAGGAAGCAAACAACCCTGTTGCCCCTGGTAAGTGTTGATGAAGTAAATGATACGCTGTCAGAACCAACGACAGCGCCATTAACGCGCCATTGATAATTTGGATATGCGTCAGCATAAGCGGTAGCGGTAAAATGGATAGTACCACCTGCACAAACGGTATCGTGGTGGCTGGTAGTTATAGTAATACTTTTCACCGGTGCACCAACCCTGCGGATGGCAACATTGCCGTTGTCTGAAATATAAATGTTGCCTGATGCGTCTTCGGCTGTGCCTTGTGGGCCATTCAGCCTTGCAGATAGGGCAGGACCACCATCTCCGCTGAAACCTGCGATGCTATTGCCTGCTATTGTGCTAATGGTATCGTGAATATTGACCACACGAACCAGATTGTTGAGGTCTGCTATAAACACATTTCCGGCAGCGTCGGCAGTTACAGCCACAGGATTATTTATTCTGGCTGCAGTTGCGAGTCCGCCATCACCAGCATAGCCTGCGGTTCCGTTACCGGCAAAGGCATTAATGGTGCCGGCTGTGCTAATTGTCCTGATGGCATTATTGCGCGCATCAGCAACATACAAAGTTCCGTTGGCAAGTGCTGCAACATCGGTAGGGGTAGAAAATAATGCCGCAGTTGCGGGTCCGCCATCACCGCTGTAACCTACAGCGCCGGTCCCGGCTATAGTGGTGATAACGCCAGATGTATTCACTGACCTTATTACATTGTTGCGGGTATCGGCAATGTAAAGAATACCGGCAGTATCTATGTCTAAACCTCCGGGCCGGTTCAGGCTAGCCGTTGTAGCCGGTCCGCCATCACCGGTATAGGCCGCAGTGCTGTTGCCTGCAACTGTGGTAATGATGCCCGATGTGGTTATTTTTCTGATAACATTGTTACGGCTATCGCTGAAAAAGATGTTGCCATACCTGTCAACCCTTAAACCTGTAGGGTTGTTAATAAGTGCCGCGGTCGCAGCTCCGCCATCGCCTGTATAGCCGGCCGTGCCGTTACCTGCAATGGTGGTTATTATGCCGGCTGCGTTCACTTTACGGATAGCATTGTTGCGCACATCGCTGAAAAACACATCGCCTGCCGGGCTAACCGCAATACCCCTTGCGCCTGCTATTTGTGCCAATACCGCATTGCCTCCATCGCCGGTATAACCGGAGGCCATGCCAATGCCGGCATAGGTATAAATGTTCTGTGCATTGGCTGAAAGTGCTATCCCGGCCATTAGTGTTAATAGGGCTGATTTGAAGAAATTTCTATTCATTGTTAACTCAAATTTAATTTGTTGTGCAAAAATATACAATAGGAGAGGTTTCAATACCCGATAATTGTTATTGTTTTGTTGATGTTCAAAGTGCTCATTCTTAATAAATTCATTTTTTGACCAAAATGTAGTGCAAAGGTTTAATCAGCTTCTTGGTTATTAGGCAGCTATTGGCAATGTAGCTTTTTGGTGGCTCGTCTTTCGGGTAGGTAAAGCCAGCTCATTCCCGATATTTTGAAAATTCAATCACGATATTACAACCGGAATGTATTAGTTTAGCGTTACCCAAGAATGGACTGCTTTTTAACGTCTAATTCAATGAGCAACATTTGCTTATACCTCAATAGCACTTTTATGAACATATCTACAATTGCCCAAAGGCTACACTTTGCATTGCTTTTACTTTCCTCACTTTGCTGGAATAACTCTGCTGAAGCACAAATAATTACGACGGTAGCTGGTAGCGATTCCGTTGGCTATGCAGGTGATGGCGGCGCTGCTACTGCGGCAAGGCTAAAAAGGCCTTGCGGCGTCCGGTTCGACACACATGGCAATATGTTTATTGCAGATAACTTCAACCATGTTGTGCGAAAGGTTACAACAAGTGGCACTATCAGCACGGTGGCTGGCAATGGCGTTAGTGGATTCAGCGGCAATGGCGGGCCTGCAACAGATGCAACATTGGGTGCTATTTACGGCGTAGCCGCTGATGCTACAGATAACATTTTTTTTGCCGACTACGCTAACAACATTGTATGGCAGGTTAATAGTGCGGGTACCATCTTTGCTTTGGCGGGGAATGGAACTGCAGGGTATAGCGGTGATGGTGGTCCTGCCTATGCAGCTCAGCTGGCCAGGGTATCCGATGTTGCTGTCGATGGTTCAGGGAATATCTATATAGCTGACCAGGGCAATTTCAGAATCAGAAAGGTTGCAACAACAGGTACCATTACAACAATAGCGGGAACTGGTACTAATGGAGCTTCAGGCGATGGCGGCCCGGCAACTGATGCTCAGATAGGCATGGTAACTGCATTGGCAGCTGATGCTGCGGGTAATATTTATTTAACGAGCAACAAAACAATCCGCAAGGTTAGTACAGCAGGTGTTATTACTACAATAGCAGGGGGGGGGACATACGTTGTAGCGGACGGAGTTATGGCCACCGCTGCGAATTTTGATCTCCTTACGGGTATTGCTATTGATAATAATGGCACCCTTTATACTTCAGTTGTTGCCTGGTCGCAGGTATATAAAATTGATGCTGCCGGCATTGTAAGCCTGGTTATCAACTCCCCGAAAATAGCAGGGTTTTCAGGCGATGGCGGTCCTGCACTCAATGCAAAATTATCAAGGCCATCAGGGTTGTCGGTTGATGCACGGGGCGATTTGTATGTGGCAGATGCCAATAATAACAGGATAAGGAAGGTTACCATGCCGCCGTCCGGCTTAGCAACGATAAGAAGTAAAATCTTCGAGATCAAAACCTGGCCCAATCCATCCGATGGTAATTTTTCTTTGAAGATTTCTACAGCCACGCAGGGGCAAAAAGCCACTGTGACTATTACCAATGTGCTGGGCGAAGTAGTCCGGGAATTGACAGTACAGCCGAATGAAGATGCACTGATTCAGTCCGGGCTCCCGTCAGGATTATTTAATGTTTCAGTTGAAATAGGACGTGAAAAACAGGCAATGACTTTGATCGTCCGATAAATAATTATGGGGCGCCCTCAGTTCAATTTCAGGGAAATAAATGACTACAAAATCATATTGTCTATCAGCCTTATTTCACCAATGCTGGCTGCTATTAGCGCGACCATAGGTAATCCAGGCGTGTAATTTTCAAGGGGCTGTAATGTATCGGCATTGGCCAAACTAACATATTCGGTAACAAAACCTTTATCATTCAGCAGATCAGTACATTCTTTCTTAACAATATTGAAGTCTGCAGTGTCTTTTTTTGCCTGTATGGAAACCAGACATTGGTAAATTGCGGCAGCTTGTTTCCTGTTCGGTTCGCTGAGGCGTCGGTTACGCGAACTCATAGCAAGGCCATCGGGTTCCCGAAGGGTAGGGCATACCTTAATGGTCAGGCTGCTAAGGCCAAGCATGTTTTTTAGCTTACTGATGACCATGCATTGCTGGTAGTCTTTTTGCCCAAGGTATAAAGTGTCGGGTTTAACTATATCCAGCAGGCGGCCAACCACCTGGCCAACACCCTTAAAATGCCCGGGCCTTTTTGCACCTTCCAGTATCGTATCTAGGTAGCCAAAATCGTAAGTTTTTACTTCATTGGTGCCATTAGGGTAAATTTCTTCAACCGCGGGCAAAAGCAAAATATCACATTCTGTTTTTAATAATAAGGCGATATCTTCGTCTGTTGATACCGGGTATTTCTCAAAATCAGTCTTATTGTTGAATTGTGTCGGGTTTAAAAATATACTGCAAACAGTAAGTAAATTGTCGTTTTTCGCACGCTTAATCAGCGAGAGGTGTCCCTCGTGAAGCGCGCCCATAGTGGGTATGAAGCCAATTGCACTATTTTTTTCGCGCTGTTCCTGCAGGTACTTTTGCAACGTCGCAGCCGTCTTGAAAATAACCATATTCTTTTTTTAGATGGAAATGTGGTGCAAAATACGGTTGCAATTCAATATTTTCGTAATTTTGCAGACTATTTGTTATAATAATTATTAATAATTAATCTTACGAATGTCAGCAGACACAAAGAAACGAGTATTAATTATTGCCAACGAGTTGTCTCCATACACTGAGTTTACGGACTTTGCGCACATACTTAACAAGTTAGCAATCAAAACTTTTGATTCAGGTCTTGAAATACGGGTTATTATGCCTCGGTTTGGCCTGATAAATGAACGCCGTCACAGACTGCATGAAGTAGTTCGCCTTTCAGGTATCAATGTAATTATTGATAAGGATGACTATCCGTTAATGATAAAAGTAGCCTCTTTGCCTAGTGCAAGATTACAGGTTTATTTTATGGATAACGAAGATTATTTTAAACGCAAAGCAGTTTTTCGCGACGATCAGGATAACTTCTTCGATGACAATGGAGAACGTATGATATTCTTCTGCAAGAGTGCGCTGGAGACCGTTAAGAAATTTGGCTGGCCTCCACACGTTATTCATTGCCATGGCTGGATGACATCGCTTGCGCCTTTATACCTGAAAACAACGTACAAGAAAGAACCTGTTTTTGGATATTCTAAGGTTATTTACACTGCCCAGGCCGATCAGTTCTCTGAAACATTACACGCTAATTTTGCTAAAAAGGCAATGATAAGCGCTGAAATAAAAGACAAGGACTTTGAACATTTTAAAGAGGGCACCAATAGTGCACTTACAATTGGTGCTGGCAAGGCTGCAGATGTTGTGGTATTCGGGTCGGAAGAAATTCCGTCTTCTATAACAGACGAACTGAAACCAAGCCGCACTAAAAAAGTGATACCTTATGACGCTACCTGGACAGAAGATGTAACGCCTCTTTTAGAGCTTTATAAAAGCTTAACAGAGTCTTAGTTTTTCTTTTATCATCTTAGCACTTAAATTTTGCATTTTGAATCGTAATTCCAATACCCTGAAGGGCTTATTTACGTTATTGGCAGTCGCATTAATTGCAACTTCCGGTTGCCGCGAAAATACGCTTATCAGTTCGAAGGTATCTCCTGCAAATGACACTGTGGGGGTGCATGCTACAACCCTGAGCTGTATTACTCATACCTACTATGATAATGATGTGCTTACCAGTGTTAATATTGGCGGGCTCGACATTAACCAGGCGGTTGGTAATGTTACCGACAGTTTTTTCGGTAACATGACAGGTTCTACCTTCTTCAATATCATTCCGCAGTCTTACATCAACGGTATTGATACGGGTATGTATGTCGATTCATTATTTCTTACATTGCCCTACAGCGGTTTTAGATATGGTGATACTTTGAGTACTGACCTCACCCAGACCTACCAGGTGTTTTATATTGGCGATACTTTAGGTTATAGTACCTACTACTATCCGTTTTCTGACAAGCCTCTTGAAATTCCTGTGAGCGACCCGGTAACTATTAATCTCGCACATTTAAAAGATTCTGTTTATGTAAATGGCCGCTATTACCATCCTGGTCTGCACATTAAATTGAATAAGACCGCTATTCTAAGCAAGCTTCACAACGCGCTGAAAACCAGCTTTTCGGCATCTGATAAAAACGCTTCTTTCGTAAGTGCGTTTAAAGGTTTATGCGTAAGGCCTGCTGATACCCGTACGTTTACAAAAGCAATGCCTTACTTCAGGCTTAATGGCACTGGTGCTTATAGTGAAGCCGGTATTATGATGCATTATCACAACTACTCCGGAGTTAAAGATTCATTTGAATTTTATCATGCCCAGGCTGCTTGTTCGCATTTTAATGCGATTACAAAAAGCTACGGCAGATTCCCGGTAGCCAACTTCTTTAATTCTACTCAGGCTAACGATAGCCTGATAGGGCTCGCTAACCAGCCGGGTGCTTCAATTGACGTTAAGGTTTATGGTATTGCAACTGATATTCCAAAAGACGTTGTGATCAATAAAGCTACATTGCAAATATCGCTTATCAGTAATTTGAATAGTGCTTCATTTTTTGTGCCTGACCAGGTATTTCCTGTAGGTATTGGTAATGGCACTTACCCAGCGGGTATTGACGCAGGTAAGGAATATGCTGTTGAAGACCGCAAACCCCTTACCAGTTTAAGTCCTTATGGTGTGTTAGATGGTAAATCTCATACTATAACCTATGGTAACACTAATATAACAACATACACAATAGGCTTGCCGAGAGAAGTGATTGCTAGCATTGCAGCAAAGAATGACACATTGCACCTTCATATACATGGCACACAGATTTACTATGGTGCTTACCGTATGATTGCTGCAGGCGGAAATTATTCCGATAGTAGGTACAAAACAAAGCTAATTGTTGTACATTCATCCTTAAAAAACTAACAAATGTGTGGCATTGTAGGTTACATTGGTAACAAGGAAGCGTATCCGGTAATAATAAAGGGCCTGAAAAGGTTAGAATACCGTGGATACGATAGTGCGGGTATTGCTTTGTTAAATGGCAGTATGACCGTTTTTAAAAAGGCAGGTAAGGTTGCTGATCTGGAGAAAGTTGTAGGGGATGAAAAGCCAACTGCAACTATAGGCATAGGGCATACACGTTGGGCAACTCACGGAGAACCAAATGACAGGAATGCACATCCTCATATTTCGCAATCGGGTGAGTTAGCCATTATTCATAATGGTATCATTGAGAACTATGCTGCTATTAAAGAAGAACTTAAAAAGCGTGGTTATGTTTTTCATTCTGACACCGATACAGAAGTATTAGTGAACCTGATTGAAGAAGTAAAGAAAACAGAAAATTCAACACTTGATGATGCTGTTCGTATAGCGCTGAATGAAGTGGTGGGTGCATATGCTATTGTAGTCCTGAACCTGAATAACCCTGACCAGTTGATAGCAGCCCGTAAAGGCAGTCCGTTGGTTATAGGTATTGGTGAAAATGAGTTTTACATAGCCTCTGATGCATCGCCTATAATAGAGTACACAAAGAACGTTGTATACCTTGATGACCAGGAATATGCTGTAATTAACCGCAACGGCGAATACACCATCAAAACCCTCGGTAATGTTCAGAAATCTCACGCTATCCAGAAGCTGGAGTTTTCATTGGAGATGATTGAGAAAGGTGGCTTTGAGCATTTCATGCTTAAGGAAATTTACGAGCAACCTAAGGCAATAGCTGATTCGCTTCGTGGCAGAATGAGCGCTTCCGGTGGTTGGATAAGGCTAGGTGGCTTGAATGAATACATTAACCGTATTGATAAAGCAGACAGGTTTCTTATTACAGCTTGTGGCACATCTTGGCATTCCGGCCTTATAGGCGAATACCTTATTGAAGACCTGGCAAGGGTACCGGTTGAAGTGGAGTACGCTTCTGAATTCCGTTACCGTAACCCGATTATTAACGAGAATGATGTTGTTATCGCAATTTCACAATCAGGTGAAACTGCAGATACGCTGGCCGCTATTGATCTTGCTAAAGAGCGCAGGGCGTTGATATATGGTATTTGTAACGTTATTGGCTCTTCAATAGCCCGTGCATCTCACGCCGGTTCTTATACACATGCCGGTCCTGAAATAGGCGTGGCATCAACAAAAGCATTTTCTACACAGATATCTATAATTACACTTATTGCATTGCAAATAGCAATGGTTAAGGGTACTATGCCTACTTCTAAAATAAGGGAGATTCTGTATGAACTGGAGAACATTCCAAAGAAGATTGAAGAAACGCTTGCTTTGGACGCCCAGATTAAAGAAATAGCTGCCATCTATAAAGATGCTACTAACTTCCTTTACCTCGGTCGTGGTTATAACTTCCCGGTGGCGTTGGAAGGCGCATTAAAACTGAAAGAGATTTCTTACATACATGCTGAAGGCTATCCTGCTGCAGAAATGAAGCACGGCCCTATCGCGTTGATCGACGAGAACATGCCTGTCGTGTTCCTGGCAACCAATAAGAGCGCCTACGATAAGATCGTTTCTAATGTGCAGGAAGTAAAAGCACGTAAAGGCCGCATTATTGCAGTAGTGCATAAAGGTGATACCCAGATTCGCGCACTTGCAGATCATATTATCGAGGTGCCTGAGACTGAAGAGATACTTTCGCCATTGATCACTATAGTTCCTTTGCAATTGCTGGCTTATCACATAGCTATTATGAGGGGATGTAATGTAGACCAGCCGCGTAATCTTGCAAAATCAGTGACTGTAGAGTAATTTGCGGCAAATTTGAATTTCATTTATTAAATATAAATTTTAGAAACAGCATGCCATATCTTTTTACATCAGAATCAGTATCAGAAGGTCATCCGGATAAAGTAGCTGACCAGATATCTGACGCATTAGTAGATAACTTTCTTGCCTGGGACCCTCAGTCAAAAATTGCTTGTGAAACCCTTGTAACTACTGGTCTTGTAGTGTTGGCGGGAGAAGTAAAATGCAATACTTACATTGATGTGCAGACTATTGCGCGTGATGTGATTAAGAAAATAGGGTACACCAAAAGCGAATATAAATTTGAAGCTGAATCATGCGCTGTGCTTACAGCTATACATGAGCAGTCTGCCGATATTAATCAGGGCGTAGAGCGTAAAGTAAAAGAAGAACAAGGCGCAGGTGACCAGGGTATGATGTTCGGTTATGCTACCAATGAAACAGCAAACTACATGCCTTTGGCATTAGACCTCGCTCATAACCTTTTGCTACAACTTTCGGCAATCCGTAACGAAGGCAAGCAGATGAAATATCTGCGCCCGGATGCTAAAAGCCAGGTAACACTGGAGTATGATGATAACAACAAGCCAGTGCGCATTGATGCGATTGTAATTTCAACTCAGCACGATGATTTCGCTGAAGAAAAGGCAATGCAGGAGCGTATTTCAAAAGACGTAAAATCTATTTTGATTCCACGCGTTATCAAGAGCTATCCTCAGTACAAGCATTTATTCAACGATAAGATAAAGTATCACATTAACCCTACCGGTAAATTCGTTATCGGTGGCCCTCATGGCGATACAGGCCTTACGGGCCGTAAAATCATTGTTGATACTTACGGTGGTAAAGGTGCACACGGCGGTGGTGCATTCAGCGGTAAAGATCCTAGCAAGGTAGACAGGAGTGCGGCATATGCTACACGTCACATTGCTAAGAACCTTGTTGCTGCTGGTCTTTGCGACGAAGTACTGGTACAGGTATCATACGCAATTGGTGTTGCTAAACCAACCAGCATTTTCGTTGATACCAAGGGTACTGCTAAAGTAAAAATGACCGATGGCCAAATCAGCACTATCGTTCAGGAAGTATTCGACATGCGTCCTTACTTTATTGAAGAGCGCCTGAAACTGCGTCAGCCAATGTATAGCGAATGCGCAGCTTATGGCCACATGGGCCGTACACCAGAAACAGTTACCAAGACTTTCGTTGCTGCCGATGGCAAAAACAAAAAAGTAAAAGTGGAACTGTTTACATGGGAAAAGCTGGACTACGTAAGTAAAGTAAAGAAAGCTTTTGGCTTGAAATAATTGACATTAAGTAATTGAAATAGATAAAGGATGCTCATTTGAGCATCCTTTGTTGTTTTGGGAGAATTATTATGTGTATCTTTCTGCAAAATTATACTATATGAAAAATTGTATTCTCACTATCGCGATTTTGTGCACATTTAGCAATTTGTCGATTGGGCAGGCAACACTTCTTCACAGTTTCTCTGGTGGTGCGGCCGTAGAAGGAGCAATTGTTGACCTAAGTCGGTCTGGCAAGAAGTTGATGGTTATGAAAATGCAATCAGATCTGCCAATTCCCGATACAATATTTTTTTACAATTTGGATTTTAGCTTCTGGAAGATGATACCCTGTCCTCACTTGCGAGGTCTTTTCGGAAGGTTCAATTTCTATTCTGAGGAACAGGACGTAACTGTCCATTATCCATCTGAGTTATTTTTCAATACCGATACATTCCTTGAAGTTGCAGTCTATTATATTGATAGCAACTCTACTTCGGCTAGTTTTCAAACAGGAAAGTATTATGTTATAAATGAGAATGGGAGTATCGTAGATTCCATGCCCAATGCTGTTGCGTATCATGCAACCTCGTACCGGGCATACAAGGATAGTGCCGGAGCATATAAGTTGGTGGTTTCCACGATTAACGGAATTGATATATATGGTCTTCCTGGAAGTTTACCATGTGATGCCTGCGGTGGCAGCCTTGGCATGGTCAGCATAGAAAAGCCAATAAATAATATCCTCAGCCAACCCGTCCCCAATCCATCGAAGGATGAAGTTAAGATAACGTTTACATTACCCGAGGGTGTAAGCAGAGGAGAATTACAACTCTTTGCTACGGATGGTAAAAGAATAAGAACCTACCAGGTAGATAACCGCTTTGGTTTTATTATGTTGGATAATTCACAGTTGGCACCAGGCATGTATTATTACAATATTGTAGTGAACGGGCAAATATCTGCTACGCAGAAGTTGCTGGTGATAAAATAAAAAATGTAAGAGATTAGAGCCAACAACAAGAGTGGTAGAAATTACTCCCCTAACAGTGTTTCAACGCAAAGAACGCTGTGACTAGCAAAGCAGGCGCAAAGATTGCGAACTCGGTTGGGTTACTGGATAGCATTTTGGAGAAAATATTTTGTTGGAATTTTCCATAAAACGAAAAACGGGCTGATACCACAAAAGTATCAGCCCGTTTCAATATTGATAATTTAATTATTTTTTCTTCCCCAACATCCCAAAAGCTTTTTCAAAAACTTTAAAGAAGGTGGTAGTCAGTATTTGTATGTCGAGTAGCATGCTACGGTTCTTCATGTAGTAGATGTCCCACTGAATGCGTTTGCGGAGCTCTCTTTCGCCGTTAATTTCGCCTATGTAGTCTTTAATCTGGGCCATTCCTGTCATACCTGGTTTAACCTCAAGGCGCAGGTTATAATAGGGGATTACTTCAGAATAGTATTCGGTATGGTAAACCATGTGCGGGCGAGGGCCTACAATACTCATATCGCCCAACAAGACGTTGAAAAATTGTGCCGTTTCATCTATATGTGTAATACGGAGGAACTTACCAATCCAGGTTATCCGTTTGTCGTTAATAGAAACCTGCTTAATGTCAGCCTCATCGTTTACAAACATCGTGCGGAACTTATAACAGTCAAATTCCTGACCCATTAGCCCTGTGCGCTTCTGAATGAAAAATACCGGTCCTTTTGATGATAGTTTAATAAGTAGCGCTAAAATAGGTGTGAGCCACGACATAACCATTACTATGAAAACAAAAGAGATGGCAATGTCAACCACGCGTTTGGTAACATAATAATAGGCAGCCGGCTTGTGGTCCAGGTAGAGTTGATCAATTTCCTGAAACATGTAACGTATGCTTGATATATTAGACTGCGGTAGCGGTGCTAACTGCGGTTGGTCTAATGTAAACTCTAAGGTGCCGTTTTGCTTCATTTAAATAAAATAACTTTCCTATTTTGCAGCAAAAATCGTGCTAAATTTCCCAAAAATAAAATTAAAGGGGTAAAACGCGTGTATTTATTTATTTACCATACTGCGTCCGGGTTTATCTGGAAATCATCGGTAAATACACTAAGGTTAGGATTATAGAAAGGATCATTTTCAATATATGGTAACCACTTACCCCTGAAAATGGCAAAATCTTTTTCGTGCTGCGCCCAGTTTTCTTTGTTAAGATAGGGTTGGCCACGCGATACTGACTCATGGTGCAGCAATTCAACATCAGGCACGTAAACATTGTAATACCCTTTTTGAACCAGTTTCAGGCAGAAATCAATGTCATTATATTCTACGCGCAGTGCTTCGTCAAATCCGCCAACTTCTTTAAATAGTTTCCGACGCACCATTATACATGCCCCCGTGAGCGACGAATAGTTATTCAGCATGCGTATGTAATTGAAGTAACCGCGTTCAGCCTTATGCTTTTTGGCAAAAACATGACCTGCGGCACCGCCCAATCCTAATACTACGCCGGCATGCTGTATGGTGCTATCGGGGAACAGTAGTTTTGCTCCTACCACACCTGTGTGTTCTCTTTCTGCAAACGATACCATTTCAGTCATCCAGTCGCCGTGAATCACCTCAATATCGTTATTCAGCATTAATATGTAATCTCCCGTAGCTTTCGACTCACCGAGGTTCATTAATTTAGAATAATTGAACTCGAATGCAGCCTCATAACAACTGAAAACATCACCATGGTCTTTTTTATAGCGGTCTACGAGCTGGGAGAAGTCTGGTGAATCACTATTGTTATTGAGTAATATAATTTCGTAATTCTTATAAGTAGTCAGCGTAATTATTGATTGCAATGCCTTATCAAGTATCAGTGCCTGGTTTTTAGTAGGTATTATAATACTCACTTTACCCGGCTGAATTACCTGGTATTTTATTCGGTAGGCACCGAGCGTATCGGGCACATGTTCAACAGTTCCAGGTGTTCCTCTGCGTTCCAGTGCATCGTTAAGGGCGCGTTCTGCGGCAGTATAGGCATAAGGTTTTACTTCCGTGCCCTGCGCTACAGACATATCGTGTATGCGCCAGTGGTACAGTATTTTTGCAATATGGCCTATGTGTTTGGTCAGTTCTGTAGCCCTTAAAAGCAGGTCATGGTCCTGGCTGCCTTCGTAACCTAGCCTGAAACCACCAGTTTTGTCTACGAGCGCCTTTTTCATTACAATAACATGCCCCATATAATTGCGGGAAAGCAGGTTATCGGGTGCCCAATCAGGTTTAAAATGCGGCGAACTGAAAAAGTTTTTATCGTCTATTTTGTCTTCGTCAGAATAGATGATGTCATCTTCGGGCTTTTTATTAATGTGCTTGGCAAATTCAAACAGGCAATTCGGTGTGAGCAGATCGTCATGATCCATAAAAACAATATACTCGCCGGTTGCCAGCTCTAATGCCGAATTTGAGCAAGCTGAGATATGGCCATTGGTAGTGCGGAGGTTTATTTTAATACGCGCATCCTTTTCGGCATAAGCCTGTAGCATTTTTTTTACTTCAGGGTTGGGTGAATTATCATCGGCAAGGCAAAGTTCCCAGTTAGGGTAGAACTGTTCAAGAACAGAATCTATAGCAAGTTTCAGGTATTTTACCGGAGGGTTATATACCGGAACTACAATACTGAATACTGGCCTTGTTTTTAGAGTTTTACTGCCAATATTATACTGCCCTTCAAGCAAGTCTTTATTCAGCCTGTCCGTTACCCAGGTATTGTAAAAATTAAGGTTGTATTGGTCCTGGTTAAGTAATAGGCGCTTAATCTTGTCTTTAGCAAGCCTCAGGCCTGGTTTTGTAACTAAAAATTTAATAAAACCAAATATGTTCTGTGCTTTAGTATTTTCAGGGGACCCAATTTTATTAATAAATTTTACCGTGCGCGTAATTAATCCCACAATTAAAGTTTTACTCTAGAAATTATTTAAAACAGGTTATTATATTGCTCGCAAACAAGCTTCGATGGTCCACGGTAACTTATGGTCCCGTTTTCCAACAAAATTGCGGTATCGCATAACCTCATCACATCATCCGGAAAGTGTGAAACGAACAATATGGTCTTCCCTTCAGCCTTTACCTGGTATATTTTTTCCATGCATTTCGTCTGGAACCCCTGGTCGCCAACGGCAAGCACTTCATCTATTATCAGTATATCGGCATCATTAGCTACCGAAATAGAAAAAGCCAGCCTGGCCAGCATACCCGATGAATATCGTTTTGCAGGCATGCGTAATACTTCATCACTCAGCTCAGAAAAATCAATTATGCTTTGTATCGCATTCGTGTTTTTTCTTGCCTTGCCATAAAGAGACAGCAACAGGTGCATATTTTCATATCCGCTCAGTTCCAGTTCAAGCCCTGCGCCGATAGCTAATATTGGGGCAAAGGTGCCATTAATAGTCATCTTGCCTACCTGTGGCTTAATGAGGCCTGCAATAGTGCGAAGCAGTGTGCTTTTGCCAGAACCATTTCTGCCCAGTATGCCCATACACTCACCGCGTTTCACCTCAAAAGATATGTTTTTGAGAATGGTTTTATTTACGAAAGGGTTTTTACGGTTGGTGATAAGGTCCTTGATAGAGTGCACACCCATATTGTTCTGCCAGAAGCTGATAGAAACATTATCGAACGATATAAGTGTGTCGTTGCTCATTTGCTTAAATAGACGAAATAAACTGGTTTTTAAGTTTGTTGAAAACAAAGTAACCCACTGCGAAACTGAGTGTTGCAATAATAATACAATGCAACCACAATGCACTTGACGGATAGGCGTTATCGTGCAGAATTGTGCGCGCGAGCTTTATAAAATGGTATACAGGGTTAAATTTTACTACGAACGCATAATGCGTTGGTATCAGGTTTTCAGGGTAGGCTATAGGTGTTAAATAGAATAAAGCGGGCTGTACGGTTGTCCATAAGATACCTACATCACGGAAAAAGACGTTCAGTGCACACAGCACAAGTGTAATACCTAAAGTGAAAAAGCTAAACAACAATGCGACAGGCAGTATCAGAAAGAGTTTAGGGGAATATACAATGCCAAACCAGTTCATAGCCACCAGGAACACAAAGATGGTCAGCATAAAGTTAAACAGCTCACTCAGTATTTCAGACAAAGGGAAAAATGCTACAGGCACATTCAGCGATTTAATAATGCCTGCTGATGCAATGATGCTCGCTATAGACTGGTTGGTGACATTTGCAAAGTAAAACCAGAAAATAAGGCCCGATGTAGCGTAAAGCACAAAATTGTCGATACCCGACATTCTGCTAAAAACAATAATAAGTATCAGTAAGTATAACAAAGGTTTAAAAAAACCCCATAGAAAGCCAACGAGCGAGTTTTTGTACCTTAAAATAACATTACGCTTACTTAATGCATATATGCGTGTGATATTTTGCACGTTGACAATTTTGTTGATATTTTACATCGGCAATTGTTGCCGCACATAAAAGTAAATGAAATTATTTATTAACGCTCGCTTTCTTACTCAACCGATTTCGGGGGTGCAAAGGTATGGAATAGAATGTAGCTTACAAATTAAAAAGTTATACCCTGAAACGATATTCCTTACGCCGCATAATATATTGCATACGGATGTTGCCAAAGCGCTTGATGCTAAAGTAGTTGGCACACGCACCGGACATAAATGGGAGCAGCTGGATTTGCCGTCTTTTTTACGGAAAAATGGAAATGCCCCGCTCTTGAATCTGGCTAATACAGCGCCGCTTTTTTATGGCAATAATTATATAACTATCCACGACCTGGCTTTCTTTCACCATCCCGATTGGAACTCCAAAGCATTTTCAACCTGGTATAATTTTCTTATTCCGCGTTTAGCGCGCCGCAGCAAGTATATTTTTACGGTAAGTGAAACGGTAAAAGCAGAGATTGTAAACAATTACAGGGTTTCTGCATCGAAAATAGGGATTACGTATAATGGGATATCTGGTGACTGGTTGCAATGGCAGGGTGGTACGGCAAAGGAAAAGATAGTGCTTTCTGTTGGTACCTTCAGTATAAGAAAGAACCAGCAAATGCTGGTGAAGGCCTTTTTGCAGAGCGAGGTGCGAAAAACGCATCGCCTCGTGTTAATTGGTGACAAGAATAAAGTGTTCGCTGAAAGTGGCATTAACGAAAATGATCTTCAACAGAATAATATTACAGTATTACAAAAAGTAAGTGGCGACGAACTGGCAGCAATATATGCCCGGGCAGAAATAGTGGTGTCCCTATCGGAATATGAGGGTTTTGGTATACCTATGCTGGAAGGCTTATTTTTCGGATGCAAAATATTATGCTCTGATATTTCTGTTTACCGGGAGCTATTTAGTGATGTAGCCGCGTTTTGCCCTCCCAAAGATGTAAATTCCATAGTTGGAGCCCTGGAGCAGCTCACGGTAAATAGCCATTTTCCTGACCCTAATGTGGTGAAAGCCATGCTTGCCAAATATAATTATGCTGCATCAGCCCAAACAATAGTGGAAAAAGTTAGTTCTTTGCAAAACGCAGGTAATAAATAGTGACAAGGTAAATGGTAAGACTAGCATTTGTACATGATTGGTTTAAAGCAAATGGCGGCGCCGAAAAGGTAGCCGGCGATATACTGGATATTTATAAAAATGAAGATGTTACCGTTTATACGCTATTCAACAAGTTTTCTCCCGCTGACAGTGAAGAGATATTGAAGGATAACACTATTAGAACATCGCTGCTGCAGTATATACCCTTTATCGATAAATTTTACCGCTATACCTTGCCCATAATGCCATGGCTGATGAAGCAGTTCAGGCTGAAAAATTATGACCTGATCATATCTACTTCTCATGCCGTAGCGAAGGGAATAGGTGCCGACCCAGCGATACTCAATATATGTTACTGCCACAGCCCTATGCGTTATGTATGGGATATGTATGACGATTATGTGGCCCATCACGCGATAGCGCGTATTTTTTTGTACAAGTGGTTCATTCATTACATCCGCAAGTGGGACTTTAGAACCGCCGCGAATGTGCATTACTTTATCGCCAATTCTGAACATGTAAAGAAGCGCATTGAAAATAGTTACCAACGCACGGCCACGGTTATTTACCCACCGGTGCGCACGGGTAAGTTTTTGATAGGCAGCAAGCCACGTGAAGATTATTATTTATGCCTTGGCCGGTTTGTGCCCTATAAAAAGATAGACATGATTGTGCGTGCGTTTCAGCAAATGCCAGATAAAAAGCTGGTATTGATAGGGGATGGCTACGGATCTAAACAATTTACCGAATTGCTCAAGACTTCACCTAATATTCAATGGCTGGGTTATAAGAAAGACGCGGAAATGATTCAGTATATACAACAGGCTAAGGCATGCATTTTTGCGGCTAAAGAAGACTTCGGTATTTTGTGCGTGGAGGTGCAGGCGTGTGGTACCCCTGTTTTGGCACTCGACTATGGTGGTTATCAGGAGACAGTAATTGATGGCGTTACAGGTTACCTGTTTGAAGACCAAACGGAGGAACACCTTATAGCCTGCGTTCATAAATTTGAGCAGCAACCATTAACGGACAGGGAAGCGATACGGATGAATTCCCTGCGGTTTTCTGATACCCGTTTTAAGCAGGAGATGAGCGAATTTGTGAAAAAGTGCTATTTAGATTTTTATAAAAAGCCAATGCCATGAACGAAGCCACGCTAGCAGATAAGGTTATTGCGCGCATCATGATGGTGTCGTTTTTCCTGCCGATGCAATTGCAACCGGTTGGGGTGTTTCTGTCTGCTTTGTACTTTATATTCCGCAGTTTTAAAAGCCCGGGTGGTGTTCCGGTAAGCAACCTTGCCATTGCATTTCTTCTTGGTGCTTCTTATCTCTTATACCTCGTGGCATTGCCGTTTACGCCTGCTGAGTTTAGCGGTGTGCTCCATAAATTATGCGAATACCGATTGGGGTATTTACTGCTACCGGTGGTTTTTTCTTTGATAGCTAGAGATAAACTGGCAATTATTTATAACGAACTGGTGTGGTTTGTCTATGCTAAGATAGCAATATGTGTGGTTACCAATATCGCGTTTGTTGCTAAGTATGCCCTGGCGCCCGGCGGTTTCCATGGCGTAACCCATGTAGCCTACCGCGTTTCATTTGAAGAGATATGCGGCCATCACCCAACCTACATGAGCATGTATCTGGTAATGGGTGCAGGTTATTTGCTGGTTCGTGGTCAACACCTGAACCGTATGCTGAAGTATACGATGTTCTATGCTATAATTGCTTTCTTGTTACCGTTACTGGCCAAGTCGCCACTAATAGCATTGGCTTTAATAATGGCGCACCAGGCGTGGTTAAGGCGCAAAACCCTGTGGCAATATAAATGGGTATTCGCTGGCATGTTGGCCGTTCTTGTACTATCCTACCTTTTTGTGCCTTTTGTAAGCCAGCGCGTGCAGGAAATGACAGGGCTCTCTGGTCGTGCAATGAAGGGTAATGTGACCGACAACTCCATCTATGTGCGTAAAATGATATGGACAGTAGATACGACTTTGGTGAAGCATTACTGGCTTGCCGGTTGCGGACCAGGCCGGCTAATGCACCTGCTGCATGTACGTTATCTGTTTTATTCACTACATTATGGCTATGATGTATTGGCCTACGACCCGCACAACGAATATTTTTATCAATGGATATCATTTGGTTTAGCCGGCATTGTATTGCTACTGGCCGCAGTTATTACACATGTTGTAACCTCCATTAAGCACAAAGATTTTGTTTATCTGTATTTGATATTGATACTGATAATTACCTTTTTTACGGAAAGTGTACTGGCAACGCAGCATGGCTTATTCTTTTATTCATTTTTCAGTAGCCTTTTCTTTTTTACGTGGCGTGGTAAACGCAATGTTGCTTAGTGCTACTTTTTTCTGTTTTCCCTTTTTGTTATAGTTTGATTTTACTGCTATTTTTGGCCGAAACATCGGATAGAAGCATACATGGGGATAGTTAGCAGGCTGGTTGCAAATTTTGAACGCTACGGGAAGGAGACTGCAATTTTCTTTAATGGCAAGAGCGCTACTTATCTTGAAGTGGGTAATCGCAGCTGCGCTATCGCTACACTTCTATCCGAAAGAGGTATTCGTGGGCAATGTATTGCGGTGGAAATCGAAAATCCGGCTGAACATATTATTGCCATACTGGGCATTCTGCTTTCGGGTAACTATTACCTGACTGTAACTCCGGAAAATAGGCATCATATTGCCGCTACATTTCCTTTGCAAATCCAATACAGTATCGTATCACTAAGCGATAACAATCGCCTGCAAGGGAATTATTCGCACATATATTTTGAGGACATCGTCCCGCTGGGAAAGCCCTTTCTGGCGAATTTTACAATTGCTGATGATGTCAATTTTTGTGCGCTTATTACATCTGGTACCAGCGGTGCGCCCAAGGTGGTAGTGCATACCCACAAAACAATTAATGAAGATATCACCCGGCAAATAAAAGATAACAGTATAACTGCTGCCGATAAGCTCGACCTGATATTTTCCATGTCGTTCAGCGCGGCATTGTCATGTATTTTTCCGGCCCTGGTTTCGGGGGCTGAGCTGTGCCTTTACCCCGTGAAACAGTTGGGTATGGGTGGGTTGGTAAGGTTTTGGGAGGAACGGAAGGTTACGTATACCACCATGTCGGTGTCAACATTTCAGGCAGTTTGTAAGTTTAATCCGTCGCTGCATCATTTGCCGGTACGCTGCGTGGCAATAGGTGCAGAGCCTATCACCATGCAGGCAATAGACCTTTTCAGGTCCCGGTTTCCGGCGTCCACTCGTTTAAAGATCGCATATGCATCAACTGAAACCCGAACTATTGCTCAGCTCATTTTAGGAAATAATGATCACTTGGATTCGTATAACTATTCGTTGGGTAGGGCTGTGGCGCACAAAAACGTATATGCATCAGATGAGCATGGGATAGAGCTGCCAGCTGGTACAATAGGCGAAATCGTAGTAGATTCGGGTTATATTGCCAGCGGCTATGTTGGCGATGCACTAGCAACCGATAATGCTTTCAGCTCAGACAACGGTACTGTCATTTATAGAACCGGTGATTTAGGGTCTGTAAATGACGCAGGTGAGATTTTTTACAAAGGGAGAAAGCACAATGAGGTAAAACTGAATGGCGTTAAAATTGATCTCTCCCTGATCGAGCAGCAATTGGAACAGCTACCCAATGTTGTACGTGCTGTCGTAGTGATCAACGACTCCCGGCCGGGCAAAAAGCACCTGGTGGCCTTTATCCAGTCAAATGAAGCCGAACTTACCGTTGCTGAGCTGAACACATCCCTCAACGGAAAACTTCCGGGAGGTCATCTGCCACATTTTTATTGCAGGGTAGCCGATTTTCCGCAAACACATACTGATAAAGTGGACCGAAAGCGGTTGGAGACTATGGAGTTCGCACAGCTTGTGGGGGAGCGACATACTAACCAGCAACCTCGGAGCGAGCTGGAACAAATTATTATTGATGCATTTAATGCTGCACTGGAAATTGAAAATACACAACCCGATAACTCCTTTTTCAATGATCTGGGGGGCGATTCGCTTATGAGCCTGGCCGTAATAGCCTCGCTTGAGGCAAGGTTACAGCTCAAAATTCCTGCCTATAGTTTATGGGTATATCCCACACCACAGAAGCTGGCGGTTTATCTTGATTCGGGCTTTTGGGGTAAAAAGGTGCATTGTGCCCTGTTTAATGAGTATTCGCCGGCTAAGCGGAACTTCTATTTTATTAATCGTTTTCGCGGAGGTAACGATTACGCGCCTATCATCGCCAAATTATCGCCTCACTTCAATATCATGCATTTGTTGCATGAGTCGGAAGCGCTTGAAAATATTGAAGGGGCCGAAGCATTAATACACGAACTGGGTGATGCCATTCGCTCGCAGCCAAACGACCGCGGAGCGATAGTGCTTGGCTTGAGTTTTCAGGGTTTTATTGCGCAGCAGTTGGCCGCAACTATAGCCGAGATACGAGATTGTGTGCTGCTCGATACCTTTAATTACTTCAAAATAACCGGGTATGCGCGGCAAAGGTCCAAGGTGCTAAAGGCACTGTTTATGCTCAAGAATACTGTTGTCGCCAGAGATTCGCACATATTGAAGAAGTTTATAGCGGGCAGGTTTCCCAAAGCAAATAATGAAGGTGCAATCGCCAGTCCTTTCCGCACTAACCGTAAACACATGTTCTGGCATGACTATTATAAGAAGGTGTTCGGGGAGGGTAAGCATGAAATACCTCATAACTGCGTCTTTTTCCGCGCCACTCGTGATTTTGTAACGCATCCGACCCACGGCTACAACTGGAAGGCTCATGTAAAAGGTAATTTTAAAATATTTAATGTAAAATCTACTCACCTTGAAATAACTGCGGCGCAGCATAGCGAAATGATAGCTACCCGGATACTGGAAGTTATTGAACGATAAGCGGGATTTGCATTGTTAAATGCAGTCCGTTTAAACATGTACTATTCGTATACTTATAATAATATTGCCCGACGTTGAAACTAGTCTCATATTTTCTACCTTTGCCCGCGCTAAATGATACAGGTATCTATTATTAATAAATCGCCGCATAAAATGCCGGCCTACCAAACTGAGGGTTCCAGTGGTATGGATATCTGTGCATGGTTGCAGGAGCCGGTGACTTTAAAATCGCTGGAACGGAGGCTGATACCAACAGGCTTGTATATGGCCCTGCCACCAATGTATGAGGCGCAGCTGCGGCCGCGCAGCGGTCTGGCTATTAAAAAAGGCCTTACTTTGGTGAATACACCGGGAACTATAGATAGCGACTACCGCGGTGAGATAATGATACCCGTGATCAATTTATCGGGCGAAGAGCAGGTAATCAGTGACGGAGAGCGCATTGCGCAAATGATCGTTAGCAGGTATGAAAGGGTGGAGTGGGAAGTGGTCTCCCTTTTAGAAGAGACACAACGTGGTGCCGGTGGATTCGGGCATTCAGGAGTTTAAAATGATTTTTAAAAACGTTAATTATAGCACACAATGAACATTATTATTCCAATGGCGGGCATGGGCAAACGTATGCGCCCACACACACTTACAACAGCAAAACCTTTAATATCGGTTGCCGGTAAGCCTATCGTTCAGCGTTTGGTTGAAGATATACTGGCTACAAGTAATGAAAAAGTAGAAGAAATAGCTTTTATCATAGGTTCGGGCGCTTCTTTTAACCAGGAAGTTCAGGATCATTTGCTTTCTGTTGCAGCTGCCTTGGGTGCAAAAGGTAAAATTTGTGTACAGGAAAACCCGCAGGGTACCGCACACGCTATTCTTTGTGCTGGCGATACCCTTACCGGCAACGTTTTCATAGCTTTTGCTGACACTTTGTTCGATGCTAAATTCAGCATTGACAAGAATAAGGACGCGATAGTTTGGACACAGAAGGTGGAAGACCCTAGTGCGTTCGGTGTGGTGAAATTGAATAGCGATAATGAGATTACCGCATTTGTTGAAAAGCCAAAGGAATTCGTTTCTGACCTAGCTATAATTGGTGTTTACTACTTTAAGGATGGCGATGGCCTCAAGAAGCAGTTGCAGCGCCTGATAGACGAAGATATTAAATTGAAAGGCGAATACCAGATAACAGATGCAATGGACCACATGCTGAAAAATGGCGTTAAGTTCTACACCGACCAGGTGCAGGAGTGGTTAGATTGCGGTAATAAAGATGCTACTATTTATACCAATCAAAGGGTGTTGGAATTAAAGAGCAGCAAGGAGCAATTGGTATCGTCAACTGCTATTATTGAAAATTCAGTAATAATTGCACCTTGCTTCATAGGTGATAGTGTAGTTATCAAAAATTCAGTAGTGGGTCCGCACGCTTCTCTGGAACAGGGTGTAAGGGTGGAAGATTCCCGCATTGTTAATTCCATGATAGGCGCTAATAGTATTGTTAAAAATGCTAACCTGCATACCTCTATGTTAGGAAAAGAAGTAAATTACAATGAAAAGCCAAAGGAACTTAGCCTAGGTGATTTCTCTACACAACTATGAGGTTGAAATTTTGCCTGTTTATCGGATTTTGTTTTGTTGTTTTAGTTCCTGCGCGGCGGGCGTTTGGTCAGTTAAGCACTGATTCAACAGCCTTGCCTGTTACCGGACACTTTGCTAAAGTTAACGACTTGTTTTTTGACGCTGTTAAGGCCAAGGCCCATAATGACGTTAAAAAGGCTATAGAATTGTATGAACAATTCGTATCGGCCGAACCCCAGGAAGGTGCACCCGGTTACTACGAGCTATCAAAATTGTACCTGGAAGAAAAGAAGATGCAAAAGTCAGAAGATAATATTCTGAAGGCGCTTGCATTAGTGAAGTATAATAAATGGTACAATGAGCAGTATGCATCAGTGCTTGCCGTATTGGGGCGCTATGATGAGGCTGCCAAACAAATGGCAACTATAGCCGATAAAGAAACATCGGACGTAAACTATGCGATAATGGCCGCTGAGTATTTTGATAAGGCCAAGAAGTATAGCGATGCTGTGCAATACATAGACAGGGCGCTTGTTAAGAGTGGTCAGGACGATGAAATACTGATGAAGAAAGTGCAGTTATACCTGCACATGAATGACATTGGTAAAGCCGGTGACGTTGTAAAGCAGCTGATAGCACAAGATCCGAGGAACGGTAAGTACTACAAATTGCTTGGTGAGCTATATGACAATAATAAAATGCCTGATAAGGCTTTGCAGGTATACAAAGATGCCGAAAAAGCAGTTCCCGGCGACCCTGCCATCGAGTTGGGTTTACAGGAACATTATCTCAACCTAAAGGATACGGTAAAGTTTCGTGTATATGCGCGAAAGGCAATTGAGAACAGTAAGCTGGATGTGGAAACACAGTTGGAACTGTTTGACGCCTACATACAAACGCTGCCCGATTCTACTGGTATAAGGGAAGGATTGCAAATGTTGCAAAACCTGCTTTCGCAGCATCCTGTTTATGCACCGCTGGTTGCCATTCATGGTAAATTTCTTGAAGCGGATAAGCAAACTGATAATGCAATAGCGGAATACAAAAGGTCCTTGGCAATGAAGCAATCCAGCTATGCTGTATGGCAAGACCTGCTGAATATTTATGCTGAAAAGCAATATTCAGATTCCCTCATCAAGTATAGCGAAAAGGCAATAAAGCTGTTTCCGAACAATGCATTGTCGCATTATTATAATGGGGTAGGCCATTACAATAAAAAGAACTATCCAAAGGCCGCTAACGCATTGAAACGCGCAATCGATCTTTTGCCGGATACTGATGCCAAGACGCTGGCGGGTATGTATGCTTTTCTCGGTGATGTGTACAATTCCAGCAAACAATTTGAGGAATCAGATAAGGCTTTCGATAAGGCGCTGGAGCTGGAACCAGGCGACGCTACAGTACTGAATAATTACAGTTATTACCTGTCAGAGCGTGGCAAAAACCTGGATAAGGCGAAAACAATGTCTGAAAGGTCATTGAAATTAAGGCCGAACGAAACTACCTTTTTAGATACCTATGGCTGGATACTTTATAAGAACGGTGAGTTCGCCAAGGCAAAAGAATACATTGAAAAGGCTGTAAGTGCTAACGATAAGAAAGCCGATGCCACACTTTACGAGCACCTCGGTGATGTTTACTTCAAGTTGAACAATAAAGCAAAGGCTGTTGAATACTGGAAAATAGCCAAAGAAAAAGGCAGCGAAAATCCGCTGTTGCCCAAAAAAATAAGCGAAGAAAAATTGTATGAATAGATTTTTGTGCGGCAGCATTTTAATTATTTTCTCATGCTGCATAAGTTCCTGTTCGTTGCAGCGGCTTATCGGGAGGAAGAAAACTGTCCCTACACCAGTTACAACTAATGTTATAATTCCCGATTCAACTAAAACTGCGGCGCCAATAGTCGTTCGCAGGGCAAATTTGCCCGAACCCGATACTTTCGGGGTGGTACCTGATACCTCAGGACTTATGAAGCGGCTGGTAGATATGGTTACACCGGTCTGGAATTCACGCTTGTCGTTTAAAACTATGTCAGGTAAGGCTAAGGTTCATTTCGAAGGTCCTCAGGAAAGCCAGGATTTTACAGCCAGTATTCGGGTCAAAAAAGATAGCGCCATATGGGTTGATGTTACGGCACTCGGTGGAATGGTGCATGCCGCTCGCGTTTTGATTACCAATGACAGTTTTGTAATGCTGAATTACCTGCAGAAAGAAGTGACCAAACTGGCGCTGAAAGATGTTGCAAAAGTGCTTCCGACGGATGTTGATTTTACCTCATTACAGAACCTGGTTACAGGTGAGCCGTTACGCGACGGGGCTATCCTGGATGTTGCCGAACTAGGTAATTCATGGCTGGTACACGTGGCAGACAGCAGCTTCTTGCAAAGTATAAATTGTTCAAAAACAGATAGCACTATAAGCACCGACCAGGTAAATACCCGTGACCCCAACGGGCCGCAGGCTACGCTTAAATTTAACCGCTATGAATATAGTTGCGGTAAGCGTATCGCAATGTCTCGTACTATAAATATACAGAATAACGTAGATAAGTTTTTGCTTGAAATGGATTTTCAGAGCGTGGAATTTGATAAAAATGTCGAATTACCGTTCAGTATTCCTGCAAAATTTATCTTGAAGCAAAATTAGTTGCCGGAATGTTCTTTTTTTATCTGCAGCTATTTTTGAATGTTAATACATAATCCCTACTTTTGGACACACAAAAAAACAATATTGTTATGAAAAAAATTATTCTTTTTGCAGCTATTGCACTTGTAGGATCAACTTTTACATCTTGCAAAAAAGACTATACTTGCACTTGTACAGTTAGCGCAACTGGCATGGCAACAACAAAATACACTTATCCTTTAACCAATACAACAAAAAGCGACGCTACGTCGGCTTGCAGTGCATTACAGTCAAGCGCAATTACAGCTGCTACAGCAGCAGGTGGCGGCGCAACCGTAGGTTATTCAGCCTCATGCGGATTGTAGTATCGGAGAATATTTTAGTATAATGAATCTTTTAAAGCAAGGATGCCACATGGCATCCTTCTTTTATGCCCATAATTATAATGAAACCTACTTGTCTTAATTGATGAATATTATTTGAGGTGGTAATGGTTTATTTTAGTTTTAAGTTAACTTTACGCTCATGGAATTTAAGATATCGCCAAAACCATCCGCTAAAAGCCGGGTATTTATAATAAGTGGCACAGATAAGCTGGGCCTTATTCCAGGTTTAAAAAAAGAAGAAATTGACTACGCTACCGCCGCTTTTGTGAGTGAGCAGTCATTGGTAACTATCAATCATTATAGCTACTTCATTTTTATAGCGCAATTAAAAGACAAAAAAACTGATTGGCAAACAGGAGAAGCCTGTCGTAAATCAGGCGTTGAGATCCAGGCCTTGTGCAACAAGTACAAGCTGGATGAAATTACACTAACTAACCTTTCAGACAGGGAAAATGCAGCTGTCCTGATGGCAGAAGGTATTGCGCTTTCCAATTATCAATTCCTGAAGTATCGTACGGAAGCGAAAAAGCAAACCAATACGCTTAACCGTATTTTCTTTACCAAAGAATCGGCAACGGTAAAAGAAGCAAACCAGCTCTCTATCATCAGCGATGCAATTTACAAGGCCCGTACATTAGTTAACGAACCGCTAAGCTATTTGAGCGCCGAACAACTTTCGAAAGAAATTGTTGCGATAGGAAAGGAAGGCGGTTTTAAAGTAACTGTTTTTAACAAGGCAAGAATAGAAAAAGAAGGTATGGGTGGTTTACTTTCAGTAAACAGGGGTAGTATTGACCCTCCAACCTTTACAATAATGGAGTATGTGCCTAAAAAGGCGCTGAATAAAAAGCCGTATGTGCTGGTAGGTAAGGGTGTTGTGTACGATACCGGCGGTGTTTCGCTTAAGCCTACAGCCAACTCAATGGACCGCATGAAGAGCGATATGAGTGGTGCTGCTTTGGTAACCGGCGCAATGTACGCCATAGCTAAAATGCAGTTGCCGATCCATGTCGTAGCCTTGGTTCCGGCTACAGATAACAGGCCTGGTGAAAATGCCTATGTACCCGGCGATGTTATTAAGATGATGAGCGGCGCAACGGTTGAAGTACTAAACACAGATGCTGAAGGCCGGATGCTTTTGGGCGATGCGTTGCACTACGCAAAACGCTACAAGCCTGAACTGGTAATGGATTTCGCTACGCTTACAGGTGCTGCATCAGCAGCGGTAGGGGAGCATGGCATCGTTTGCATGGGTACTGCGGGAGAAGATGTGAAGCAGGCTTTGAGAGAAAGCGGTTTCAGGCAATACGAGCGTCTGGTTGAATACCCGTTATGGGACGAATATGGCGACCAGATAAAATCAGACATTGCCGACATTAAAAATGTAGGTGGTGCTACCGGCGGTGCTATAACAGCCGGAAAGTTCCTGCAACATTTTACTGATTATCCGTGGATGCACTTTGATATTGCGGGTGTTTCTTTCAATATGAGCAAAAAAGGGTATTTTACAACCGGCGGCACAGCCTACGGTATGCGAATGCTGCTCGATTACCTTACGCATTTGGGTAAGGCATAATTTTTCTAAAAAGAATATTACATGCACGTAAATACAAATAAGCCGGTTATCGGTATCACTACAGGCGACCTGAATGGCATTGGCCTGGAAGTGATTATAAAAACATTTTCTGATAACCGTATGCTGGAACTATGCACGCCGGTTATCTTCGCATCAAATAAAGTAATTAATTATTACAGGCGCATAACGCCCGAACATACCTTCAACTTTACCAGTACAAAAGATATGACCAAGCTTAATTATAAGCAGATCAATATCTTCAATTGCTGGGAAGACGAGGTGCCATTGCAACCCGGTGTACTTACGGAAGCTGGTGGTAAATATGCCATTCGGTCGTTAATGGTGGCAACACAATGTCTTAAAGATGGTGAGCTGGATGCATTGGTTACTGCACCTTTTCATAAAAGCAATACCAACCTTTCTGATTTCCCTTTCACTGGGCATACACCGTACCTGAAAGATAAATTTGGCGCTAAAGATGTATTGATGTTGTTGTATAACAACAAATTACGCGTAGGCCTTGTTACAGAGCACATTCCTATTTCAAAGGTTTCTGCAGCTATTACAAAAGAGGCATTGCTCTCAAAGCTGGCGATAATGAAGGAAACGCTTATCAAGGATTTCGGTATAGATAAGCCTAGAATAGCGGTATTGGGTTTAAATCCAC
This sequence comes from Chitinophagaceae bacterium, assembly GCA_947447265.1. Taxonomy (GTDB): domain Bacteria; phylum Bacteroidota; class Bacteroidia; order Chitinophagales; family Chitinophagaceae; genus Flavipsychrobacter. The sequence goes on along the minus strand of CANFKC010000025.1, from coordinate 23,912 downwards.
ATGCAGGAGATGAAGGGCAAATAGGTACAGAAGAGCAGACTACCATAAAACCAGTGGTTGACCAGCTAAGAAATGCCGGCAACTTGGTATTTGGTCCTTACAGCGCTGATGGTTTCTTTGCGCATGGCATTTATACGGAATTCGATGGTATAATGGCTATGTATCACGACCAGGGACTGGTTGCGTTCAAAACACTGGCTCAAGGCGAAGGGGTTAATTATACAGCCGGCTTACCGGTAATCAGGACTTCTCCTGACCACGGTACCGCGTTCGATATTGCCGGTAAAAACCTGGCAGACCCGGCATCGTTCCGCGAAGCGGTATACAGCTGTCTCGATTTGCTGGAACAACGCACCGAATACGCTAATAATACCGCTAACCCTATGAGGAAGGGCAGGATAGAGCGCGATCCGGAAACAGTTACAGCATAATTATAGTTTAAGCTAGGCCAGGTAGGCATAAACTAGTAAGATGTAAAATTGCCTGCCATGTATAGGAAACTATCAGAGAGTTTTCGCCGTAAATCCTAAAAAGGAAACCGGTTAAAATAAATAGTATGGCAAGTAACCTGATGTGGGCAAACCGCTTTCTTATATCTACAGCATGTTTCATGTTGCTGAGTATTGCTTTGGCGGTATGTTCTTACTCAAAAAATAAAGTTCAAAAATCGAAACATATGTATTCTTATCTGGCACTAGGCGATTCATACACCATTGGCGAACAAGTATCTTCTAACGAGAATTTCCCTCACCAGGCTGTTGAATTACTTAAGCAAAACAAACTTGATGTGGGAGACCCGGTTATTATTGCCACCACCGGTTGGACCACTGATGAACTTGCCGCATCAATAAGAGAGCATAATATCAGCGAAACATTTTCATTTGTTAGTCTGCTTATTGGTGTGAATAACCAATATCGTGGCCGTACCGTTGAAAACTACCGCGAGGAATTTGAGCAGTTACTCAATAAATCGATAGCATTTGCTGATGGCAAACCCAACAGGGTGTTTGTTTTGTCTACGCCCGACTGGGGTGTAACTCCCTTTGCCGAGGGCAGGGACCGGGCTGCAATTGCCCACGAAATAGACGCATATAATGCTGCTGAAAAAGAAATAACCCTTGCGCACAAATGCCACTACATAGAAATTACCGAAAGCACCAGGCAGAATGGCCAGAATGCGGCATATCTGGCTGGAGATGGCTTACACCCATCAGGTAAAGAATACGCGGTTTGGGCCGAAAAGCTGGCCGGGACGATAGAAGGGGAATTGAAAAAATAGTGCTCCACCATGACGCTTGATAGGGTACGAGAAGTCTGTATGTCATTTCCCGGCGTTACCGAGGGTATTAAGTGGGAAGATCATTTCTGCTTTATGGTGGCCGACAAGATGTTCTGCATTACCGGCGAATTTTGCGGTGCAAGCATCAAAGTTACTCCGGAAGAATTTGATGAACTGATAGAGCGGGATGGAATTAAATCTACTGCTTATATGGCCAGAAATAAATGGGTAAACATCGAATTCAACAAGATGAAGCCCAAAGAGTGGGGGTATTATTTGAATCAGTCATACGCGCTTATAAGTTCTAAATTACCTAAGAAAGTGCGCGAAGGCTTGCTAAAACAGGGTAACTCATAAATAGATAGGGCTCAATTTGCGTTACCCTTTTGAAATAAAACCTTATTACATTACATTTGACCAAAGATTGCTTATGAAACGGACGTTTTCTTTTTTACTTATTGCCCTGTTTGTTTGTTCACTCTCAGCTTCTGCACAGTACAGAAGGATAGTTACTTATGCCGGTAAAGGTGGAAGTGGTGGTTATTCCGGTGACGGTTATACCGCTACCAATGCGTTTTTCCATGGTCCGCAAGATGTGGCCCTCGATTCTTCAGGCAACCTTTACATTGTTGATTTTTACAACTTCAGGATCCGTAAAGTAATAAAAGCTTCAACCCAGGTAATTACGTACGCAGGTGCGGGTATCCCTGGTTATACAGGTGACGGAACCACATCAACAAGTGCGCAAATGAGGCCACAGGGTGTTGCTGCTGACCGTAGGGGTAATGTTTTTATCTCTGACCCCGTTAATAATGTTATCCGTAAGGTAAATGCTTCAGGAATTATTTCTACCTATGCTGGTAGGGGAGTACCTGGTTACACCGGCGATGGTGGACCTGCTACCGCTGCGCGTCTTTCTTCACCAGTTGGTTTGTTCGCTGACAGGAAGAGTAATTTATACATCTGCGATGCAGCTAACAACGTTATCAGGAAGGTAGATACTTTCGGCACTATTACTACAATTGCAGGCGATAATACTGCAGGTTATGCGGGTGATGGCGGCCCGGCAACAGCGGCAAGTCTAGATTCGCCTTACGCTGTAACTGTAGACCGGTTTGGTGATGTTTATTTCTGCGATTATAAAAATAACGTAGTTCGCGCTATTGATGCGTCAACAGGTAATATTTACACAATTGCAGGTACTTATGGTACTTATGGTTATACTGGTGATGGCAGCCTGGCAACATTGGCAACGCTAAACCATCCAAAAGGCATTGCGGTTGATACCTCATTAAACGTATTTATCTCTGATGCTGACAATAATGTTATCCGTAAGGTTGAATCTGCTACAGGCAATATTACCACTACTGCAGGTAATGGCTTTGCTGGCTTTGGTGGCGATCTTGGTGATCCGTTGGGGGCTAATTTATTTAACCCTTATGGCTTGGCTATAGATACGGCTGGTACTTTATACATAGCAGACGATAACAACCAAAGGGTGCGCAAGATTTACTACATCACGCTTGGTGTTAACGATGTAACCGGCGCTAACGGCATCGAAGTATATCCTAACCCTGCAGAGGCTGAAATTAACGTAATGGGTCTGAATGTTAACGACAAGGTTGCCATATATGACATGACTGGCCGTCAGGTAAGCCAGCTATGGACTGTAAGTAACAATGCAGAACAAGCGTTCCCTGTTGCCAACCTTGCAACTGGAGTTTACCTGCTGCAGGTAATTGACAATGCAGGCAACAAAAAAGCAACTGTTAAGATCGTAAAATAATCGTCAATGCTTTTAAGATATTTTGGGAATCCCTCGCACTGGCGGGGGATTTTTTTTTGTTCCTGTAACGGGTGCAGCGGTTTCGCGGAGTAACGCTGCAGAGATGTCACTAACATTCAAATCCCTGCTTAGGCGGTGGGCGTCTCCTCTACGAAGTTCTTGGTGTGCTTTGCATGAAACATACAGTTGCACAAAAAACGAAAGGCAACCCGAATGAGTTGCCTTTACGTGTAAATATATTGGTAGGATAAATTAGCCTATTGAAACCAATTCCAGCTCAAACACGAGGTCTTTACCGGCAAGAGGGTGGTTTGCATCAAGCAAAACAGTTTCATCCTGAACTTCAACAATAACAACAGGGAAAACATTACCTGCATTATCGCCCATTTGAAGCTCCATGCCTACCTGAGGTTGCATGTCAGCAGGGAAATCGCTGATAGGGTATTCCATCATCATATCGTCATTACGGTGGCCATAAGCCTGGTCAACCGGTATCTGAACAGTTTTTTTCTCGCCAGGAGCCATTCCCATAATTGCGTCGTCAAAGCCTTTTATTACCTGGCCTGTTCCGGCTGTAAATTTCAAGGGCTCTCTGCCTGCAGAGCTGTCGAACGTTGTGCCATCTGTAAGAGTACCGTGGTAGTGTACGTTAACAGTATCGCCTTGTTGTACTTGTTGCATATTTTAAGTTTAATAAGCGCACAATTTACACCATTAACCTTAAAGCAACCTTATCTTTATGAAAATTTTTACAGTATGGTAATACGGCAACTTGCTGCTTTATGCATTGTGTTGTTTTTGCTTCCTTTAGGTATTTCGGCAAAAGGATTGTTTGATGCATCTATAAGGCCTGCTGATGCGGTGCCGGCAAAGTATTGCCCTATGCTTAAAGGCAAAAGGGTAGGGCTTATTATCAACCAGACCTCCCGTGTGGGCGATTCTTCCTTACTGGATATTTTACTGGTAAGGGGTATTGGCATATCTAAAATATTTGTGCCTGAACACGGATTCAGGGGGAAGGAAGATGCAGGTGCTCACATTGATAATACGGTAGACAGCGCAACGGGAATAAAGGTGATATCGCTTTACGGGAAGCATAAAAAGCCTACGGCTGAAGATATTGCTGATGTAGATGTAATGGTTTATGATCTGCAGGACGTGGGTGTGCGTTTTTATACTTACATCAGTACATTAGAGTATTGCATGGAGGCCAGTGCAGCTGAACATAAGCAGTTTATGGTACTGGACCGGCCCAACCCCAATGGCTTTTATGTTGATGGCCCGGTGCTGGACCCTGATAACAAGTCGTTTGTGGGTATGCAATGTATACCTGTTGTATATGGTATGACGGCTGGTGAGTACGCAAAAATGCTGGTTGGCGAGCATCTTTTCGCGTGCGCTGACAGTATTCAACTAGAGGTCGTAAAATGTTTAAATTACAGCCATGCCAAAAAATATGCTTTGCCTGTGGCGCCATCGCCAAATTTGCGCACCATGATGGCTGTTTTTGCATATCCTTCTTTATGTTTTTTTGAAGGTACCTGCATAAGTGTAGGGCGTGGCACGGACCGGCCATTTGAACAATTCGGCAACCCAGAAATAGCTGCAAGCTTTAAATATGATTTTACCCCCGAAAGTAAGCCGGGTGCGAAAAATCCGCTCTTTGAGTTTAAAAAATGTTACGGTATGACTGTAGGCGATTCGCCGGAACAGGTGCTCAAAAATACAGGCAACAAACTTCAGCTTAAATGGTTGATACAAGCCTATAAAGCGTATCCTTCAAAGAATAAATTCTTTAATGATTTCTTCGTCAAACTGAGTGGTACAAGAAAGTTAAAAGAGCAGATAGAAAAGGGCCTCGGTGCCGAAGAAATTAGCCGCAGTTGGCAAGTTGGAATTAAGGCATTTAAAAAAGTGCGGAAAAAGTATCTTTTATACCCCGATTTCGAGTAAAAACGCTGGTGGCGTTAAAATGAAAATGCTGATTTTTATTAACCACAAATTGAATTGCATTCATTTGGTAAAGAACGGAATCAGATTTACGAAACCCTTAACCAGTGCGGCTTTCACGATTTTGGAAAAGTTAATTTCAGAAAAATAAAATTACTTTTATGGATATTCGTAACTAATTGTCTAATTTAGTTGAAAATTATCCATACTTAATAAGGTAAAGATATGAAGAAATTAATGGTAACATGTGCGCTTTTAACTTGTGCAACAGTAGGCGCATTCGCTCAGAATTCTAAAGCTCCGGGAAAGAATGTGGCTACAGCCGCTACTCCCGGCCAGCCAGCACCGTTGACGCCTATGTCGCGTCCGGCAAACGCCCCATCACCGGAACAAATGAAATTGAATTTCGTTGAAAACCAGGCTCGGGCTTTTGAAAGACAGTATGGCTTAACCAAAGAACAATACAAAGGCATTTATGCAGCTTGCATGGAGCACATCAATAAACAAAATGAGATGGAAGCCAAAAACAAGCAGATGACAACGCAGGATTATGAAAAACTGCTGTTTGAAAAAGATGCCAAGTTTAAAAAGGTAATGAATGCAGCACAGTATGCCAAGTACATAAGCACAAGAACAAAGCCTGTTCCGCAGCCTGGTCCTTCTGTAGGTCAGCAAAAATAATTGACAACATTGGTTGTGAACGCCGTACTGCTTGTAAGAGTGGTACGGCTTTTTTTGTGTTTTATTCCAGTGTTTGAAATGCGGGTGCCGGTGGTGTCAGTTTCGACAGTTGATGGTCGTTTTTTATTCTAAAATATGCATGGCTGAAAAGAAATACCTTCGAGCATTCCGGTTGTTCTGACGGACCATGACGAACGTCAATAATTTTGTTTAGTGGTTTAGCTTAACGCTTTCATCATGTTTTCATATTTTCGCACCAACGTTTTTAATTCAAGTTCAAAATTAGATCATGATAGATGTTTTGCTGGGGTTACAGTGGGGCGATGAAGGCAAGGGTAAGATAGTAGATTACCTTGCTGATAAGTACGATATTATTGCACGTTTCCAGGGAGGGCCTAATGCAGGACATACACTTTATGTGAACGGTACCAAGGTGGTATTGCATACCATACCTTCAGGTGTTTTTCAACCGCATTGCCTCAATCTTATTGGCAATGGTGTTGTTATAGATCCGGTTACGCTGCAGGCGGAACTGCATAAAATATTACCGCTTTGCCCTGATTTGCTGAGTCGCTTGTTTGTCTCGCAACGCGCTCACCTCATATTGCCTACGCACAGGGCTTTAGATGCTGCTTCTGAAGCAGCAAAGGGCTCTGATAAGATAGGTTCTACCCTTAAAGGTATTGGCCCGGCTTATATGGATAAAACGGGCCGTAACGGGCTCAGGGTTGGTGATATACTCTCTCCGAACTTCACTGAAAAATACAACAAGCTAAAGCAGAAGCACCTGCAGATGCTGAAGCAATATGACCAGGTAGTGGAATGGGAGCAGTGGGAAGCTCCGTTTTTAGAGGCAATTGAACAGTTGGGTAAGCTACAGATAGTGAACGGTGAGTACTGGCTGAATAACCATCTTAAAAATGGCAAAAAGGTACTTGCAGAAGGTGCGCAGGGTAGCATGCTGGATATTGACTTTGGTACGTACCCGTTTGTTACTTCGAGTAACACTATTGCAGGCGGCGTTTGCAGTGGTCTTGGCGTTGCGCCGGGCATGGTTGGCGATGTGTATGGCATAACCAAGGCTTATTGCACAAGAGTAGGCAGCGGGCCTTTCCCGACCGAGCTGTTTGATGAAACAGGTGATGCGCTGCGCAAGGCCGGAGCCGAGTTTGGAGCGACAACAGGTCGCCCGCGTCGTTGTGGCTGGATAGACCTGGTGGCACTGCGCTATACAGTTATGCTGAGTGGCGTTACCAAACTGATCATTACCAAGGCTGATATATTGGACGAGTTTAACCCGATTAAAGCTGCTGTTGCCTACACCGTTAATGGCGTTGAAACGAACGAGTTTCCATACGATGTGAATGATGATATTGGTCTTGTTCCGGTCTATAAAACCTTTGAGGCATGGGATACACCAATTTCCGGCACAACAAATTTTGACGAATTACCACAAACATTTAAAGACTATTGTAGTTTTGTTGAAGATTACCTTGGTACAAAAATAGCTTTCATCTCGAACGGGACAGGCAGAAATGAGTTGATAGCGATTTCTTAAAAAAAAAATTATATCAATATTTTTCAAAAAAATTTGGCAATCTCATCAAACTATTAAAATTTTACGGAACAAAGTATGAGCGCTATGAAATCAAACACGGATAAGAAAACCGCCAGCAAAAAAAGCGCTGACGTAAGCGCAGGAGCGGCATCTAAGAAGACAGCAGCAAAGTCGAAGAAGATTGACGACGATGATGATGACGATGATGAGTTGGAGGAGACTCCTAAAAAAACAACTAAAAAAGCGACTGCATCTTCGAAGAAGAAAAGTGATGATGACGATGACGACGATGATGAGGACGATGCACCGAAAAAGAAATCGGCTGCAAAGAAATCAGCATCTAAAAAATCGGATGATGACGACGATGAAGATGACGATGATATAGATGATGAAGACGAAGACGATGGCTTCGACAAGGATGATGATTTCGATAAGGATTTTGAAGAGTTCGAAATACCAAAATCAAAAACTAAAGCTGCCGGCAAAAAGAAGTCAGGAAAAGACGACGATTTTGACGATGAATTTAAGGACCTTGGCTTTTTCAGCGAAGGTGGCAGCGGCTTTGATGACGATGACGACGATTTTTAATGCCTGTGCTTCAACAAAGACAGGTAGCCAGATATGCAATAAGCCCCGATGAGGCTAAAAATTTGAAAGTACGGATGCTGGATTGGGCTAACCAATTCAGCATCCATATTTTTTTAGATAGCAACAGCTATCCATCCAGACACAAGAGTTTTGAATGCCTGCTGGCAACGGGTGTTATTGACAGTGTTGATAATGCCACCAGCGACCCGCTTGCTCACCTGCAACATCTGCATAATACCCGAAAAGACTGGGTATTCGGGCATATCAACTACGATTTTAAGAACGAACTGGAAAGCAAATTGCATTCTGAGCATCCGGCGAAAACCGGATTCCCGGAACTTTATTTTTTTGTCCCCGAAACCGTGTGCTACATCAATGCGGACCAGACCGTATTTTATATAGAAACTTTCGGTAACCCGGAAGCGATATATCTTGAACTAAATCAAGCCTTCGTGGAACCCCAAGCTCTACCAAAGCTGGCCTTTAATGCGGTGGTGAGCAGGGAAGCTTATGTACAAACCATCGATAAATTACGCGCACACATTGCTGATGGAGATTGCTACGAAATTAATTTCTGCACAGAGGGATATTGCCAGCCCGCGGCAGTTGATCCACTTCATGTGTTTAAAGCGCTTAATGCTATATCTCCAGCCCCGTTTGCGAGTTATTACAGGCTCGACAATAGGCACATGATGTGCGCCAGCCCGGAACGCTATATAAAAAAACATGGAAGTAAATTATTATCGCAACCCATAAAGGGTACAGCCCGCCGTGATGCAGACCCTGCAACAGATGCGGCTATAAAAGAGCGGTTGCAAAATGATATTAAGGAGCGCGCTGAAAATGTGATGATAGTCGATCTGGTTCGCAACGACCTGGCCCGAACCTGCAATACCGGCAGCATAGCAGTAGAAGAACTTTTCGGGATATACACCTATCCACAGGTGCACCAGATGATAAGTACTGTTACCGGCAGGTTGAAACCAGATACGGCCTTTACCGAAGCGTTACGATATTCGTTCCCGATGGGTAGCATGACGGGTGCACCCAAACATAAAGTAATGCAGCTGATAGAACGGTATGAACCATCACGCAGGGAGCTTTTTTCGGGAACCGTAGGCTATATAACGCCAGGTGGGGATTTTGATTTTAACGTTGTTATCAGGAGCTTGTTTTATAATGCCGCGACTCAATACCTGGGCTACCAGACAGGTGGGGCTATAACCTACGATAGCATACCTGCACAGGAATGGGAGGAGATGCGGCTAAAGGCCTGGGCACTGGAAAGAATATTCGCCTAAACTGGCCTATCCTGCTGAATGTTAAATTAATCAGGTAATGTTAAATTGGTTTTTTAGTTCTCTTTTAGTTGTAAATTCACCGCTTAATTTGTTGTTGTGAAAGCTATTATTCCAGTTGCCGGAGCCGGTACCAAACTCCGCCCGCTCACATATACCCAGCCTAAAGCATTGATACCTATTGCAGGTAAAACCATACTCGGCGTTATTGTTGATCAGCTGATTGATGCGGGTGTATCTGAATTTGTTTTTGTAATAGGCTACCTGGGCGAAAAAATACAGCGTTATATTGAAAGGCGCTACCCGAACCTGAAGTGTACTTTTGTTATGCAGAATGACCGCAGGGGAACAGGGCATGCCATCTGGCTTACGCAGGATATTGTTGGCAGCGACGAAGTGATGATTGTATTGGGCGATACCGTTTGCGACTACAACGTTAAAGAGGTGCTAAGTAGTCCTGTATCACAAATAGGTGTAAGAAAAGTAGATGATCCGCGCAGTTTTGGTGTTGCTGAACTGAACCCACAAGATAATGTGGTGAGGATGATAGAAAAGCCAATGATACCAAAGTCAAACATGGCAATGGTTGGCATTTACTACATTAAAGAAGCGGCATCTATGTATGCAGCCTTGAATAGGCATCTGAATAATACAGCCGACGAAAACGGAGAATACCACCTTACCAGTGCCCTGCAGCACATGGTAGAAGATGGTATTACACTGCATGCCTTCCGTGTGAATAATTGGTTCGATTGTGGTAAGAAGGAGACATTACTTTCTACCAATGCCACGCTGCTGAAGCAAATGGAAGATGAGCAGGGCTTGAAACAAAATTATGAGTTCAATAATACGGTTATCATTCACCCCGTTAACGTAGCCGAAGGTTGCGATATCAGTAACTCCATAATAGGCCCCAATGTAACGATTGGTGAGCATACCAAAATAGTATCGTCCATCGTAAAAGACTCCATCATAGGCTCATATGCCGAGCTTCATCATGTAGTGCTCAACTCAAGCATTATAGGCAGCGACGCCTATGTGCGCGGCCTTAGCCAGAGTTTGAATATTGGTGATAATACGGAGATTGATTTGGCGTAGGTTTTTATAGCATTTAGTTTTGGCGAGTCTCAATTTTTGAGGCTCGTTTTTTTATTTGAATCAATGTTCGTTTTGGGGCTCATGGAAATTTGAGCACATCTCAATTGCCACGCCCTTGATGGCGTGGTATACGAATGTAAAGAAACGGCTTTAGCCAAACCGCTATTGATAAGGTTGCGCTAAAGCGGCAACACCCACACTTTGTACCACGCCCTAAAGGACGTGGCTATTAATAAAACGATACCAATAGGGATCGAAATTCAATCAATTTAATTTCCTTCAACCGGCTTTTTCTGAAGCACCCTTTGCTCAGCAAACACCAGCTTCCCGTTAACCAATTTCACTTTTGTGGTATAGTGTAGCGACGGGCAGCAATGGCCATCGTTCTCAGTATAGCAAGCTGACTCGCCGATGAGGTAGCCATTTTCTATTTTTTGCGGAAAAAAACCATTAGCCCAGAGATGGGGTTTTGTAGGACAGTTACACAATTCGAAACCGCAATATATGCCTGCCGGTTGTAGAGTTCCATTGTTGCTGAGGTATAAGAAGAAGTAGTCGGTAAAAGTGTTGCCACCAACGCCATCGCCTTCCGTATGCACATAGATAATTTCATCGTTAACGCCATCACCGTTCAGGTCGCCATGAATAGGGTTATACCGGTGGTTGGTGTCCTGGTAATCCGCTTTAGGGATTTCAATGTCAATTAAAAAGCCGCCCCAGTCATCCTTGGCTTTGGGTATAGCATAATACACCATATTATCCAAGGTGTCCGAAACAGTTTCCTCCAGCCGGCTGGTACTATCTCCGAAATTTTCCACGAAGTAGGCTCGAATTGTTTTAACTACTGTATCGGGTATTGCAGTATAAATTTGGCGCGGAGGTGTAATCGTGGTATCTCGTTTTTGCGTTGCTTCTCTTACCTCCGTTCCAGATTTAGGGTTCTGCGCACACGAAAGCAAAGTGGTCATAATGAAAGTCAAACAAATTAGTTTCAGGGCGCGCATTATGGTATAAAGATATATTGCAACTGAACAACGTTGCACAAATCCTCGTTTTTTGTTTGTCAATCCCTTTAATCGCTCAGTTCATAGCGGGTCTCCTCCTTCAGTGACCTGCAAATTTTCATTTTTAATAGCCACGTCCTTTAGTAAATGCTATATGAATGTAAAGAACCGGCGTTAGCCAAACCGCTATTGATTTGATTGCGCTAAAGCGGTAATACCAATGCCCGACACCACGCCCTAACGGACTTGGCTATTTGTACACGTACTTATACTGATTATTGTCAGCAAATTGCGCCTTTGAAACCTTGAGATTACCAGTTTTAGTACATTGCGCCTCTGCGCCTTTGCGCGAAACCTCCTTTTTTGTTTGTGAATCCCATTAATCGCTACATTTACAATTCTTAACCGCTAGTAAAAACCATGTTAGTAAAAGTTTTCGGCAGTGCAGTTTATGGTGTTGACGCTATTACCATAACTATTGAAGTAGATACCCCGGGTGGCGCGATAGGCGTGTTTATTGTTGGCCTGCCTGACAATGCCGTAAAGGAGAGTACCGACCGCGTCCTTTCTGCCATCCTCAATAACGAATTTGAGCGGCCAAGAGGCAGGATAGTTATCAATATGGCGCCGGCCGATATTAAAAAAGCAGGTGCGGCATACGATCTTCCGATTGCTATTGGCATGCTTGCTGCGACTGGACAGCTACCTAACGCCCCTTTACATGAATATGTAATAATGGGCGAGCTTTCGCTTGATGGTGGCGTAAAGGCAATAAAAGGTGCGTTACCCATTGCCATACAAACCCGCGCAGAAAAGTACAAAGGCCTTATAGTACCAAAAGAAAACGCCCGCGAAGCCGCATTGGTGAATAACCTTGACGTGTACGGGGTAGAAAATATAAAAGAGGTCATAGATTTTTTCAGCGGCCGCGGCGAGCTAAAGCCGGTAAAAGTAAATACCCGCGAAGAGTTTTTTGACGCGCAAAATGTATTCGATATCGACTTTAACGATGTTAAGGGCCAGGAGAATGTAAAGCGCGCGCTGGAAATTGCAGCCGCAGGCGGCCATAATGCAATGTAAATAGGTATCGATAATACTACTGCAATAATTATTCTGTAAAACATATACAATAATACTATATATTTATTTCTTTATTTCATCCAACTCTTGGTTGAGTGTAGTAAGTGCTTTATCGCAAGTTGTAAGCATCATTAAGTACTTCCAATCGTTTGGGTTCTGTTTACTTATCTTACTCCCTTCATTGAGTACCGACCTTAAATATTCTATATGTAATCGAACTGCTTTTTCCCGACTTTCAATATTTTCTTTAAGATTCATTTGTTTCTTTTTTATTGCTACCCCACACAAAGGTAACTTCTTATCATAATAATGGGGTACACCCTACGGTGTGATATTTTTTTTGCTTGGTTCTTATTGAAAGACTTGCAAAAATCGATAAAATGTCATAATTTTAGGGTATTATATACACCATACTAAAATTGTGACAAATGAAGGTACTTTATACAAGAATTTCCACCATAGACCAAAAGACCGACAGACAACGTGTTAATGAAAAAGAATATGCGTTAGTTGTCGAGGACAAATGTTCTGGTGCCATACCATTTTTCGAAAGGGAAGGGGGTAAGGAAATTCTTAAGTACCTAAAAGAAGGAATATTAACTTCATTGTCTGTATGGGAGATCGACCGCCTGGGCAGGAACCTCAGAGATGTGCTGAACACAATCCACTATTTCACCGAGCGTAACATAACCATCCATTTCGTTAACCAGGGTTTGAAAACCCTGGATGATAATGGCAAAGAAAACTCCATTAGCAAACTCATCATTTCCATTCTGGGCATTGTTGGTGAAATGGAGCGCAACCAGATCAAGGAACGGCAGAAAGACGGAATAAGGATCGCCAAGCTCAAGGGATTGTATAAGGGTCGTAAGCCAGGCAACACAGAAGATGTCCATGCTTTTCTCAATAAGCCACAAAACAAAAAAGTAATCGATCTATTGAAGATAGGTTTGTCGGGAAGAGATGCTGCCAAGGCAGCTGAGGTGCATTATAATACTGTTACTAAAATAAAGAAACTCGCCTTCCCCAATGGACTAAAACTCGCAAAGGTTGACTAAGTTGATTAACACAAAGAGATTACCTAAATATCCAAGAAAAATTATAAAAAAATATTTTTTTAAAAATCCGTTCCGATTTTAAAACGAGTCCAATATTTGGAACAAAAAAAAATTTCCAGATTTTTTGAAAAAGTGGTTCATTTTCGGAAGCCAACCCCCATATGGCAGTAGCCCGTAGTGGGGGCTAGGGGAAAGTTACCGAGGTAGCCACCCCCCCTATCCCTTTGCTGGAAAGGTTTTCATTGTATTTCAGATTGCATGTTATTATTGTTCGCCTCGGTATGTTACTACAAAAAGCGACATGCCTATTTTCCTGAAAGGCTTTATGGGTAAGGAGTTCAGCTAATTATCAATATCGGTTTATCTCGGTATCTTTAGCATCTAAAACATGAGAAAACAAATGGTTTTCAGCTTGAACCAAATGGTCTGAGTATCATAGACATTATCATTTTGCCTTTTTAAAATGGAGATGATGTTTAACAATTGGGATTCTTCAGTTAACTATAATTAGACATAAGAGAATGGCAGATCATAGCGAAAAATACAAGGATAATATTTGGTGTCTGGGGTGTTATTTTCCGTTTGCACCAACTACAGTTAATGCAGACGGAACCTGGCAATGTTGTTATTGTGGTCATAGGGTATGTTCAGATTGGATGAGCATAGAAAAAAATACCCAAGAATACATACTCTCCTGTATGTACCCTAAACCATTCTGGCAGATCCATAAATATTAAAAAGCGCATTGCTATAACTGACTGGGGTGACGTTTTTTCGGCTGGTTCTTCTGTATGTCGGAAACAGAAAATGAAGTTCTCTTTCCGAGATAACGAAGGGTTGCAGCCTCACTATCATTAACAATTTGCAGCTCATTATAATCGGTTTTACCAGCCACAATGGCGTGTCCAGCAACTTTAGAAGTATCCGAGCATTGCACACATGTTTTGGTTCCTGGAATGATCTGGAGGCGTTTAGCTGGTATTTCATTGCCGCAGTTAATGCAAAGCTGACCCATGGTGTTGTTTGTTTAAACAATAAATTTAGATAGTTCTGATCAATGAACCGTTCTCCTTCCTTAACTCCGTCTTTCCTTTACTGGTGGTTACAGCTATATATGAACCATGCCACCTGGCATTGGTTGCATCACCGTTACCTATGGTTCTTATTAGTGAGCCATTCTCCTTTCGGATCTCAACCTTGCCTTTTACTGTAGTAATTGCAACCAAAGACTGGTCGGCATTAAAGTCTGCATTTATTGCATCGCCATTACCAACAGTCCTTACCAATGATCCGTTGTCTTTGCGGATTTCAACCTTGCCGTTCGTTACTTTTAAAATATTCATCGTAGAGTTTTTAATAGTTATTAATACTGTGCTATACCTGGCATTGTATGTTGAATTTTGATTTTAAAAACCAGCCAGATATCAGAATCATCATTTGCACTCATAATATTTCCCATTAACCAATACCGCCTGCACATTCATTTCAGTACAAATCATCCTTACTTCAATTGAAGTGAGTTTGTTTGGATCAACCACATCAAATGGGTGGTTCGTATACTCCATTTGGTGTTTGATAGTTATTTCCATACATGCAAATTTAATCAATCTCACCCACAGGCAATCTGTTTAATTCATCTCTTATAGATTTCCACTTGGGTATATGCCGATCCATATAAGCCTGAAATACATCGTTGTGATTGCGTTCCAATAGATGGGTAAGCTCATGAGCCAAGACGTACTCAATGCAATCAACTGGTTTTTTAATCAGCTCCAGATTTAGATTGATGTTGGCAGTTTCTATTTTGCACGACCCCCACTTGGTTTTCATGGTTTTGATCATGTAGGTACTGGGAGCCACTCCCACAATCCTTTCCCACTTATTGGTCAGCTCAGGCAGCAGTTCTTTGAACCTGGCTCGATACCATTCTTTAAACAGCTCCGATTTTTGTTCAATGGTATAGCCAGGCTTTACATATATATCAATGTAGGTCTTCGTCCTGAGTATTATCCTGGGGTATCGATTAATATTATCAGTTTCATGAACCCTAAGCAGATACCTTTTACCCAGGTAATAATGGCTTTCCCTGTCCACATACTGTCTTGGGGGTTGCCTATCCTGGTTGAGGAACATTCTTTGCTGGCGTTTGATCCAACCGATCTTTGATGTGGTATAAAGCTCCAGGGTTTGCATATTGACATCAGCTGGTGCAGCAAGCCTTACCCTGCCATCTGGTGGATAAACAGCCAGATGTAGATTCTTGATGTCCTTACGAATAACTTCTACCTCAATGCCCGCTATCTTCATTTATCTGTATTCCCTTTGATTTTTAATGATCTCAAAAACGATATCCCTTCTATCTTGGTCGGCAATGTGTTTTTTAAGGATGTTGATTATCATTCGTTCCTTTAAAGTATCACCGATCCAATCATCTTTCTTTTTAGCAATGATTTCATCATTCAGAGCTATCACCAATGCAATGTCCTTATTCAGATTATCGTACAAAGACATTTTTGCTTTAGTATCAATCTCTGGCGGGTAATTGTGGTTACCTTTCTTCGGTTGTATATCCCTGGCATACTCTTCAATCTTCTTCAGGAACTCCTCATAGCTTATTGCTCCGAGCTTTCTCTGACGAATTAGTTCTTCCAGAAGTACACTCATTTTCTCATAGTAAACGGGATTGATGGGCATTTCCTGGGTAATAACCTTTCGCATGTTTGCTTCCAGGGTTTCAGCCATTGCCCCTCTATTTCGCTTTATGGAGTTTGGTAGCTTACCTGTAGCTGCTTCAATACCATGTTCTACAATGATCTGCAACAAAGTTGCATCACCAAAATCAGAGATAGTGCGGCTCGGATCTGCACTTAGGTACATATCCAGAAGCTGGCGCATTTCTGGTTCGTAGGCTTTGAGGTCAATATAATCGCCACTGGCTATTTTTATGGAGTTCCTTAGTTCTGTGTATTCATCAACGGTGTGTTTGATTTTGTCAGCCTCAGCCTGGGTATAACCAGCTTCGGTCATTTCGGCTGCTATATTGTTGAAAGCCCGTATCAATGATACAACAGCCTTATAGAAGGTTAACCTGCGTTCCTCATTATCCTTTAATGCAGCTTTATCCTCGGTGTTGCCGCAGAAGTATTTAATATATTGTTCAATTTGCTTTGGAGGCTCAACAGGGCTGCACAGCTCATGTAATGTTTCAAGAGCATCGGTCATTCGTTCCCTGGCTTTTTTCAACCTGTCAACCAATAAGCCCTTTACATCCTCTTTATCGAACTCGTCAAATGCATCGGAGGTATAATCTGATATAGAAGCATTCAGGCTATCAAAAAGGTCTTTGTAGTCTACGATGTAACCAAATTCCTTATCATCATTTTCTGTACGGTTCACCCTGCATATAGCCTGGAATAAACCATGATCTCTCATCTCCTTATCAATGTATAGGTAGGTACATGCAGGAGCATCAAAACCAGTAAGCAGTTTATCTACCACAATCAGCAGCTGCATGTTGGCTGGCTCATCAATGAACTGTTTTTTGGCATCCTTCTCAAATGTTTCCCTGTCCTTACCATTCAGCATTCTATGGTAAATGGCATACTGTTCTATTTTTTCGGTATCACCATCACCCGTAGTTTCGCCTTTGATGCTTGTTGTTGTTGGTTCGTATGAGGTGATAATAGCGCAATTCTTGAAATTAAAGCCCTGAAATATCTCGTAATACCTACAAGCCTCATAAATGCTTTTACTTACCAGAATAGCATTACCCCTGCCATTTCTAAGCCTTGGCTTTATTTTAAAGTCTTTAATGATATCAAACGCAACCTTTTGCAATCTATCTTTCGTGCTGAGGATCTTCTGCATCGTTCCCCACTTTTGCTTTAACTCCGCTTTTGGTAGGTCATTCATTCCCTTGGTTACAATATCAAACCAATCATCTATGCCTCTCTGATCTTGCACGTGCTGATCAACATCCCTGGCTTCATAGAGCAGATCCAATACTACACCGTCCTTAACCGCTTCATCAAACTTATAGGTGTGTATATACCTGCCAAATATCTCTATGCTCTTCTTCTTATCAGCTTTGAGTAATGGTGTACCTGTAAAACCTATAAACAGAGCATCGGGTATAAGCTCGGTCATTGCATCATGCAGGGTTCCATTATGGGTGCGGTGACACTCATCAATAAAAACATACAGATTCCCTTTGGGTTTAAAGTCCTTAGGCTTTTTAAGTTCATTTACGAACTCTTCTACATTAGCATCCTCATTTCTGCCGAATTTGTGAACAAGGGTACATAACAACCACGGTGCTGTGTCATTTAGTTTATTTATGAGATCCTGACCGCTTTTGGTACGGTATATCTTTTCATCAACACCAGTGAACACCTTTTCTATTTGCTCGTCCAGCTCTGTTCTATCGGTTATTATCAGTAACCTGGCATCTGTCTGGTGTTCTCGTATCCATTTAGCCAGCCATACCATAGTTA
Source organism: Chitinophagaceae bacterium (assembly GCA_947447265.1). Taxonomy (GTDB): domain Bacteria; phylum Bacteroidota; class Bacteroidia; order Chitinophagales; family Chitinophagaceae; genus Flavipsychrobacter. Next base: position 6,039 of record CANFKC010000025.1, on the reverse strand, counting down.
AACTCTTGCCGCTGCCCTGTGTATGCCAGATGATGCCTCCTTCCTTCCTGTTAATATATTGCTGTGCTGCCCTTACCCCAAAGTATTGGTTGGGTCGGCATAACTTCTTTATACCAGCATCGAACACAACAAAGTCATGGATCAACTCAAGCACTCTGGCTTTTGTGCAGAATTGAAGCAAGTGCTGATCCAGCAGGTTCTGATCGGGGTCATAGCTGTGGTTTTCTTCTTTCCATTTCAGGAAGTATTTCTCAGTTGTCTTGGTAGTACCGTAGTATAAGCCCTGGGTATCATTCCCTGCCAGTACCAACTGTATGGTGGTAAAGAACGGCTTTATGAATCTATGCTGCTGGTTATCCAGGTTTTGTCTTATCCCTTCGTTTACCAATACGCTGGCTCTCTTTAACTCCAGTATACCCAATGCTATACCGTTTACGTATAGTACTATATCTGGTCGCTTTTCGTTTACACCTCTTACGGTAACTTCCTCAGCAATGGCAAAGTCGTTCAGCTCTGGATGCTCCCAATCTATCAGCCTAACTGTTTGGTCAGGTTCACCAGCAGATTCCTTTTCCTTTATACCATAGCGCAGCTTGGAGTACACCTCTTTGTTTACGGGGTATAGGTCATCATTTGGGCTTATTGCTGCTGCCTTTTTTAAGCTGAACAGTGCTTTTGAGATGATGGCATCAGAGTGCTTTCCCGTTCCTTTGAGATAGGCTTTCAGGTCTTCTTCACGGATATTGGTATTGTCCAAGTCTTCAAGGCTTCCTATATAACGGTAACCAAGCTGCTCATTTAACAACTTAGCTACACGGTTCTGGGTGATGCGTTCCTTTCTCATACCAGCCTTATTTTACCAGTTAACAATACCTGCATCATTGCTTGTTTTTGGTTTGTGAGCTTTTTGAATTTCAATTCCAAAACCGCTATTTCATCATCCAATAAAGACAGAGTAGCTGAAATTTTCCTTTGCTCGGCAATGTCTGGGTAACTTATAGGAAAACTCGAAAGAGCTTCTTTAGTTATTGTTTTAATTATTCCGCCTGGTGCAGTTTCTTTTTCCTTTTCAAACAAACGGTAAACCGACCACAAGAAGAAATACTTATCAAATTCAACCAAGAAAGATTCAAAAATTAATAAAGTACGATCAATATAAGCATCATATTGGGTAATTGCAATACGACCTATAGAACCCTGTATGGTAAGAATGATTGTACCAGTAGGCGCATAAATGCTCATTTTTTGAGCATCTTTACTTATTCTTCTCTTTGTTTCGCTTTTCAGTTTCTTGTTATCATCAACATCATATACCTGTACAAATGGCATCCCTGTAATATCATCGTACCATTTGTCAAGACCATAGGGTTGTGGGAAACTACCACGCCTATAGGTGGCTACCTGTTTTAATGTTTTAGTCACCCACCCATCCTTAGGTTTCAGTAATTCCTGCATGGCTCCCTGCTTGATGGCTTTCTTCTTCTCAATCAGTTGTTCCACGCTGCTGATAAGAGCATCCATATCACTGAGGGCATTGGCTATGGCTGTCTGTTCGGAATTTTTATTTGGCAGAGCCAAAAACAATTTCTTTAGGTCAACAAGCGAAACACCCATCACCGTACTCCCACTACCTAAATCTTCAATTTTCTTACTGTTTGCTTGGAACCAATAATATAGATACTTAGTATCAATATTTTTATTAAAAAAGAGTGCCTTTAGGTCTTGGTTTATTGCAACATCATTATTGTATATAACTGCTTTCCCCAATGCCATTCTTGTAGAGGTGATTAATATACCCTTGGGAATAAGATTTGATGAGGATTTTTTCAAACCTAACAATGTAATGTATTCCTGTGTGGCGTATGGGTCAAATGTCGCAAAATCTTTAACCGTTGCCCATGGTATTTCATTACCCCAATATGTAGTATTTGACCTGCTTGGAGTGCCGCCACCTAAAATTCTATCTGTAATATTCCCCAACGATTTAACTTCCCAACTCTCTGGAATTACCCCCACTTCAGTTTGCTTATACCCTTTCCTTAGTTCCATACAAATCCCATTTTAGCAAGGTGAGCATTTACTTTTTCTTCCAGTTCCTTTACCTGCTGGTTAATGGCAGGCAATGGGGTTCCATATCTGGTTGCAAGCTAGAATTAATAGCGTTTCCTTTAGCTGATTGGCTTCAGACTCATTTATTGCTTGCTTTTTAATTGAATAATTTGAGTCCGAATACCTGTAATAAACCTTTTTGTCTTCCTTACACCGTTCGAGAGGCACTAACCAGCCCTGCTCGCTTTCCATGAACTTTATGTCCTCAAATATTTGCCGTCTACTAATTCCCTCCGATGTGCCAGTGAAAGCATAAATCGCATCGCCACATGCCTCGATAAGATTTTCCATAAAATACTTCTTACCACCATTACTGAAACAACGATCCAAAGCATGATAGCGAATAGTTGCATGTTTATTAGTTGCCATATTTTTTATCTAAAAGGTTGCCTTCAATTACACGCAAACATATACAATTCAATACCTATGCATATGTACTGCACAAAGGTAATTTACTTTTGTTTCTCTGGTGATAATTTATCATCATGGCTGATAAAAAAGCTAAAACATCTATGAAGAATCACTGCACAGATACCTGCCATCTTTGTGCTATCGATTCATAAAGGCAATAGAATAATTATTTCGTTAAACTAAAATCAAAAGGATAAGTATGAAAAAGAAAATGGAGTGTAGCAGTGCAAACTGCATAAAGTCGCAAAATTTACCAACAAAATATTACTGGTGTGTAATGCCAATCGACATGGCTAAAATCGTTAAGAATGATGGCATCCAAGCCAATGCAGATGGTAAGATATTTGTACTTGACAAACTTGAAGAATTTGAACCTATTTGGGATACGAAAGCATATTTACCAGACTTTGTGGCTAATGATGTTCTCGGATTAAAAAGCTACGCCCTGATAAAAATAGATGCCATGGGAATAGACAGTACAAAACGACTGACTATCAGCGATGATGGTTTGTTAACTGTAAACCAATTGACAATCTCCTCGGAATATGTGGTAGGTGTGGAGAAACGAAAAGTGGATGAAAATAAAATGGCAGAGTTCCTAATATGTAATTCAAATGGTTTGGTAAACGGGATGCATTCCTTTGAATACTTAAGCGAAAACAACCATAGTCTGCCATTTGAAATTACTCCAGTTCTGCAAGAGTCCATCATAGAAAGAGCGAAGTATGCCAGGAAATTTAGAAAATTGGTTTACAAATCTTTACAGAATCGTGAAAAGAATGCATCTCTTTCATAAACTATTTACCAGAGGGCATTAGAAAACAATAATAATATAGTTTATGGCAGAAAATAGTAAGATTGAATGGACGCACCATACTGCTAACTTATGGTGGGGCTGCACCAAGGTACACGAAGGTTGCGATAATTGTTATGCGCTAAGTGCGTCAAAAAGAATTGGCAAAGACGTTTGGGGAAATGATAAACCGAGGGCATTGGTTGGCAGTGTTTGGTCTAAGTTAGACTCGTTTCAAAAGAAAGCTCGGGAGGCTGGTGAAATACATCGTGTGTTTGTGGGATCCATGATGGATATATTCGAAAATCCAATGCCTGTTGTGGATTGGAAAGGAAACCTGCAAAATTTCACTACTGGTCAACTAAGGGATAGGTTCTTCAAGAACATAACCGATGGTATGTATCCAAATCTTATGTTTTTGCTTTTGACCAAACGCCCCAGCAATATAAATAGGTATATTCCTGAAAGCTGGAAGTCAAATCCACCCGAAAATGTAATGTTTGGCACCTCCCCCGTAAACCAGAAAACGGCTCTAACGTTAATAGAGCAGTTACTCAAGGTAAATGGTAATAGATTCTTGTCAGTTGAGCCGCAATTGTCTGAAATATCATTAATGCCTTGGTTGCAGTCCAAACAGATCTCTTGGGTTATCCAGGGCGGAGAATCTGGTCATCATAAACGTTATTTTGACTTGGAATGGGGCAGAAAATTGAAATTGGAATGCGAATCCCAAGGTATAGCCTATTTTTTCAAACAAATCGATAAGAAGAGGCAAATACCTGATGATTTGATGAGGCGAGAATATCCTGAAAAAGTGTTTAACTGTGTTTTAAGCCATAGCCTTTGCTCACAAGTAATCCAAGATAATATTACTAACAATAACCAGCTTTGATCTATTTATTAATAAAGAATAACATGTATACATTTCTAAAATAATCGTCAAATCAGAGCTGGATAAAATGATTGCCGATGCAAATTACAAAGGAATGGTCAAACTTGACTTACAGCCAAGACCGAATCCACCAGTGAACAAAATGTATATCCTCACAATGGATCAAGTGCGCTCACAGATTTATATAAAAGAATAGAAAAAGGAGGATGCGTAATTATAGTTCTGTTCAGCATCTACCCAACCAAATGACCCCAGTTATTAAATGATTTAATGCTGGGGTCTTTTTGTTTTTGTATCATCCTTCGTAACATGGGGTGGACGTGGACGAGCAGAATATGCGTTTTTTGAAACTTATTCTGCATTCTTTGATAACCATATTTAATAACATTTTCTAATGCCACTTTTAAAAAATCTTTATGAAAGTGATGTTTTTGCTCGTCCATGTCCACCCCTGGCAATAAAGGATGAATATATAAAAGGCATAGGCAAGACCGAAAACATTATAATATATATAATTCATTTGGCGTAAGGATAGAGCCACATAAAATATATATTTATATATAATGTATTGGATCTTCCAGACACACAGGCATATCCACGTTGTTCACTGCCAACGGCATGTACCTGTTGAACATAAGTTGTGGTATTGATTTATATAGACTTGATTACATCATTAATAATTATGTTCTCAAACAAGGAAAATATTTTTTGAAAAGGGTGTTTACCTTTGTTGGGAAATACATACACATTACCGTTAGCTAATGTAAATAGTAAACGAAAGGCTATATTTTCTTCAAGCAATTATAGGTTTATGAAATATTCAATTATTATAGTATCTGTCTTCTTGTTGTTTTCCTGTTCAAGTAATAAAAAATCCAACCCTGGTAATAGCTCATTGTATGTTGATACATCTAAATATGTTATTGACACTACAATAACAGGTGTAAATATAGATGAAAAAATGTTTACATTTTATGTGCTAAAAACCAAACAAAATGGAACTAATGAAGATCCTGAAAGCATGTCATATGTTGGTTTAGTAATTATTGATGAAACTGAAAAGAGTCTGGCATTCATTGATACAACATTGAATTTGTTTGCATCATATAGGTATAATCTATTTAAAGGTAATAACGCACCTTTAAACTCAAAAGGCAGGTTATTTTTTACCCGATTTTCATCAGGTGGTGGATCTGGCTATATAGAAAATTTGTTTACAATAGATAATAAAAACGGAAAGATAAATCTATCTAAAATAATTAGAACGGGTGAATTGTCTTTCTATAGTGTAAGTGATAATGGAGAATCCATTTTGCTTTTATCTGGTATATGGAATATGAATGATGAAAGCGAAACTCACTTTTCAGACCATAAATTTGATATAAAATATTACTATGCCACTAAATATGGCTATGACCTACAATATCAAACCACAACATCTTTGAAATACGCAAATGTAGATGCGGAAAAAAACTTTAAAGATATTGCCACAGATATCATCAAGAATGAGCCAGGTCTTTTTACTATTATTAAAATAGAAGACTTCAAACTACTAAGGGATTTGAAAATCAGTCCTATTAATAAAAATATAGAGAATACTTATGCAAGCTCCAATTCTAATAACACCTCCAGTACCAATGCGCCAGTTACTTTTGATGATGATCAATCGGTTTATATCTATTTATCTGGCAAAACCTTCTATTCAGCAAATCGTTCAGCAAGAGTTAGTATAGACAATGTGGTGCATATAAACGGAGAAGATGCTTATTATAATCTTACTATTCGCAAACTTAGTTCAAGTGTTGGAGTTGTTAAAGGGCAATCCATGAATAAT
>CANFKC010000024.1 GCA_947447265.1 Chitinophagaceae bacterium | reverse complement strand
GTTTAGTTACCGTCAATCTGAATACACACCAGATTGTGGCTGTAAAAGATGGCGAAGACATGCTGGGGACTTACCTGTTGGCATTCCTATTTGTAGATAATAAAATAGTTTGCTGCCACGACCCAAATCTGGATGGCAAGGACCAAAAACTCTGGATATACACCTTTACCCAGGATGCTATTGCTTGCATAGGCACAAAGACCTTGAAAATTAATGGCTTGAAATTATTTACAAACGATTCAACAATGACATCTTTTTTGAAGACTGCGTATGATGAAGTTCATGATGGGCACCCGCAACATAAGAATAGATTGAAATCAGCCAGACAGCGTAAATAAATAGAAGAGGTGTATTGAAGTTAAGAAGATCTGCTTTGCGCAGTCGCCCCGGCACTCTGCTGGAGATGTTAATCGTAAGATTGGCGAACCCATACTTGATATGTACGTCGCTCATCATTCCCAGCTTTTGATTAAAACTACCCTGAATTTTGATCGTCAAATGCTCCAAATCCCGTAAACTGAGCATGAGTTAATAAAAAATAAAATTTCTAAAAAAACAGGTATTTATACTGTTTTAATTTTTAAAATAGATTTATAATTTTGCTTTGTTCATTATGTTATATGTAATTGAATAGGCGTAAACCGAAAAGCCTAACCAGAGTAGGTGTAATTAAAAACAACAATACGATGTCAAATTTTAATGGTAATGCCGGAAATTCAGGAATGCCAGGTGCTCCGATTATGCATTTCTCATTACACTCGAATGGGAATGTAATTTTACCATCGCCTTTTTCAACCGTAAATATTACACAGGCAATTGCTCCGCCATTAGGCAACAGGCACATACAAATTACGGGTGGTCATGTCGTAATTCTACCGATGTTCCCGGCCAGTTACCACATTACAATTCATGGTTTTGATCATACTGTTAATTGGTTTGTATCGGTTCCGTTTACTGCTACTTTAATACTGCACAGAAGTCCCTTAGCAATCTTCCCTCCGCATCTTTATGGCACTGCCAGCTGGACACTCGGCAACCAGCATATTAACAATGTGCCTGTTTCGGCGACATTGAATCCATAATTACACTGCATTTTTTAATAACAGGCTGGCCAGTGGCTGGCCTGTTTTGTTTAGTCGGAAGGTGATATTCCGGACGTATGGCAATAATAAACTGCGATTATTTCTGTAACGTCAAATTGGCTATGACTCTGGCTGTGCGGGGCAAACTAGCGGCAGTGTGGCTGATGTTATTTTAATGATTTAATGTATCCAAAAATAAAGATATCAACCATGTTTTTTATTGTTTCATAAGCTCCCGAAATAAATAAAATACACGTAGCAAAGAATATTAATCCGAGAGTTGTTCCCCAAATCGCAGTATACCATTTTAATTTATCAGAGATAAATTTCTCGTCGTCTAGATGTTCGATATCATTATTGAGTATTTTTTGAATGTCGCCTGAAGTCAATAAATCGGTGTATCTAGATTTCATATTAATATAACTCCGTTCAAACCTATTTTTTTGCTCTTTTGTTTCTCGCCTTAGAATAATTAAATAGATTAGTGAAACCAATAAAAATACACACGCTATTATAAACGCGTTCAGTGAGAATGTGAGAGACAAATTTGAGGCAGTTAAAAACCTTATTGCAATTAACGTAGAAAAAAATGTTACTAGAGTAAGTGCACTTTTTTGGTAACCATTGGCAAACGTATCGACAATCGTTGTCGCCCTTTTGTTAAAATCAATTAATTGGTCGGAAATTTTATTCCTTACCTCAATATACTGCTTTATATTTTGCTTTTGGTAAACTTGATAACTTGATAATATCGACTGATATGGATTGCCTTTAATAGTTAATTTATTGGTGTCTTCTAAATGAAGGGAAAGAATGTTTCTAGCGAGGCCTAACTTATCAACAAGGTTTCCTGAATTATAAACCCAATTATAAATTGATATCAATTCGGCATAGGAATCGGTCGCATTCCCACTCACATATTTGCCCTCGATTGTTTTATAGCCATTAAGTTTATAGCTTATTTCATCATCATCAATTTGGATTAAATCAAACAACGATAAAATTAATAGTGCGAATGCACATTGACTAAATACAGTTGCAAGTTTTGTCGGTTCTTGTGACGAAGTGATGATAATGAATTCTTCAGGTAGTAATAACGGCTTAAAAGAGGATGAAGAGTGTATAGAAGAATATATTGTTGCTATTCTTTCTGCCCGGTCTATAATTTGCCTTGCGGTATAATTCTCTTCAGCGAACGGTATAAAACTAATTGATGATGTTTCAATAGCGTCTGCTATGCCAAAACATTTAAATACAAGATTACTTGTAGCAGTTAAAGTACTGCTGAAAATCGATAATGTCTGCTGTAGGTTAAGTTCGCCCAAGTACGCGCAAAACAAATCAATACTATACAATGATAGAAATTCATTTACTTTCTTCTTATTGATATCTATTGTTATTTTTATTAATTCGCCTCCTTCTTTTTGGCTTAAACTCGTTCCAAGCTCTTGTAAAAATTCAGAATAATTACTCTTTGTACTTGAAAAAATGTCTGCTTCGTTTTCCGATATTTTTATGTAGATCGATAGGCTGTCTTGGATTCCAATATTTTCGATTCCATCTTTCAATCTAGCTATATCAGGGATAGTTACATTGTTAGTTTGGCAAATAATACGGGCTAAAGTGAAATCTTCTGAAGCAAGTGTGATTCGATAATCAGCCGTAAAAAGTTTGACTATTTTTTCTAGAGATTCCATTTTTTTTAGTCATTTTCCTTCGTAAAGGTATTGTACCCTTTCTCCGTCCTTATTCTAATATATTTAACATTATCAACTTTAAATGCGGTAATTATGTGGTCAATATCAATATCTTGTTTTATGAGTAAGTCTATATTCTCAGTAAGATTAATTATGGATTTTAGTCTCGCTTTAATTTCGGTTGTTACGGTATCAAACCGCCTGTCAAAGTTCAGTTTTTCGGGCAATTTATTAATTTTATCTGCCAGTTCATTCATATTTAAGTCTGGATCAACTGGTGTGTAACGTCGATATAGGCTTTCGACAAATGTATCAAACTGAAAATCTCCTTCTGTTCTAAATGCCTTTATGGTCGCATTTCTTAAATGTACGTGATCCGCCGGATGTTTGCCTTTAATTTGAGAAAGGATTCTGTCAACACCATTAAACGCGGTGGTTGTATTATATACGTCGTCATGGAATTTATCTAGCTCTAAAAAGTCATCCCACCAATATTTGGTCATACTAGAATTGGAATCAGTTATTGATATTTCTTTAATGCTGTCATCGTCGTTAAAGACAACTATGAACGATTTTATTATTTTCTTTTTTTCTGGATATCCGTCGTCTCCTTTGTAGTTTCTTCCATTTATGTATCTCGAATTTTCGGCTTTGCATATGACATACTTTCGACATCCACCATGTATTATATTTGCTTGAATCAATAAGCCAGATTGGATAGCTATATTTAGCTTCTGAACATTTTGCTGCGCTTCAATTTCTTTCTGTAATAACCTATCAGCAATAGATTGCTGGTCATTATTGACCCCCTCCAAAATATTTTTGTGGACAATGTTTATTACTTGAGTATGAATATCTCTTATTTTAAATTTTTCCCCTTTTTCCTCGTCGGCAATTTCCTTAATTACACTCGTAATATATCGTTCGAAATCTGTTTTCTCAGGAGGGTTTGGTAGTGTTTCTACTAACCCTTCATTGATGATTACTTTATGAATTGTAAAGTGGTTGATTTCCATATTGTTTTTTGGGGCAAGATAATATTAATAATTTGTAATTGCCTATTATTGATTGCTTGAAACCATAGTAATCGATAATAATCCACTAGTTGGCCTCCCGCTTCGTCTTTCTTTATTGAAGCGTCCCGCTTGTATTTGAAGCGGGACGCTTCAGCATGTAGGGACGAAGCGGGACGCCTCGACCAGAACTGCTGGTTTAAGTGGCTGTTTGCCCCTCAAAACAACTCCAACTGCCTTTTCTTTACTCCTCGTCTGAAATCAGAGGTGTTCCATTCCATTTGGGTTTCGTTGAGGCCGTATTTTTTGGTGTAGAGGGTAAACTGGTCTTTTATCAGTTGGGCGAATTTTCCGTCTCCTATCATACGGTTGCCCCAGCGGCTGTCGTTTACATTGCCTTCGTGGCATTCGCATATCTGGTTCCACACTTTGGCGGCCCTGTCGGGGAATGCTTTTTCCAGCCAGTCTTTGAATATGCCACCAATGGCACCGTTCAGCCTGACTACAGTGTAGCCGGCCCATTTTGCGCCTGCTTCGCTGGCTGCTTTCAGCACATCGTGCATGTGCATATCGTTCAGTCCGGGTATCAGAGGGGCGTTCATAATGCCGGTAGGCACACCAGCCTTGCTGAGCGTTTCTACCACTTTAAGCCGGTTTTTATAGGTGGCAGTGCGAGGTTCCAGCTTCAGGCGCAGGTCTTCGTCAAGCGAGGTGATGGAAGAAAATACGCGTACTAAATTCAGCTTTGCCAGTTCCTGTATAATATCCAGGTCGCGCAACACCATTACATTCTTGCTGAGTATGCCTACAGGGTTGCGGTATTCCAGGCATATTTCCAGCAGTGCGCGGGTTATCTTCATTTTGCGCTCTATGGGCTGGTAGCAATCGGTATTGCCACTTAATGAAATTGGCGTGGGTACCCAGCTTTTTTTATTAAAGAATTCGCGCAGGAGCATGGGTGCGTTACGCTTCACTACTATACGGCTTTCAAAGTCAAGGCCCGCGCTATAGCCCCAATATTCGTGCGAATTACGCGCATAGCAATATACGCAACCATGTTCGCAGCCCTGGTAGGGATTTAGTGAATAGGCCATCCCCACATCGGGACTATCCACCTTGTTCACAATAGTTTTGCTGCGGTCGAAAATATATTGTGTTTTGCGGTCTTCTTCTTCCCAATCGTCAATACCTTCCACATGCTCCTGCACATAAGCTCCTTTCAGGAACCTGTTCTTGGGGTTGTACTGTGCGCCCCTGCCTTGTTCATATCTGTCGTTCGCTATCTGGTTGATCATTGTTTTAGTCGTAAGTCGTAAGTAATAAGTCGTAAGTCTTTAGTAGAAAGTAATTAGTAGAAAGTAGAAAGCTGTTTTGTGGCGAGATTGGCGTTTGGTTGCTTGTTGTATTGTCTGAACTATGATTTATATGATTAGGTTGATTCTATATGATAGCGTTTGGGTTCCTTTATTTTGTTTGGTTATACTGTTATACATTTTTCATGATTCAGATGCAATCTCAAAAAATCAGCCTAATCCTATAAATCATAGTTCAGACCGCCTTAAAATTCTTCCTCCTCCAGCATATATTTATTTCTAACAACACCGTCGTTGGCGGTCATGTCGCGGACGGAGCCGAAGCCAACGGCATCTTTCATTATAGTTGGGTCTATGAGTTCGCAACCTTTGCGCACACTGTTTTTGCCGTATTTATCTTTTATGTTGTACATCACTTTCCGAACTACGTCTTGCTGAATGCGGTTATCGAAGAGGCTGTATTGCAGCACCTTATCGCTCATAAAGTTTTGTATGCCCACGCCTATATTCTGTACATGGTTGCTGAATAGCACTCTGTTGTGGCTGGTTTCAAATTCCTGCATCTTTTCTTTTATGTATCTTCTCAGTTCCAGACCATCCTGCACGGGGTTGGCGAGTTTTACCTTGGTCTCCCATACCGTGCTATCCCTGTACTTTATCCAGAACGATACCTCTTTACAGAACACTTCGCCCTTTACCATGCGTTGTTCCAGACGGGTGCAAAGGGCTATCAGCATGGCCTCTATGCTTTGCGGGTTGGCGGTTTGCTGCCTGCTCAAAGTGCGGGTAGCGCTCATGGTGTGGTTAAAAGTGTTATTATACAGGTCAACTTCTTTAAAGTTGAGGCGGTTGTGCCAGTAGTCACCAACGATGCCGCCAAATACTTTTCTTAGCAGGGCGGGGGAGGAGTGCCGCATTTCCAACGGGGTGCGCACGCCGGTTAGCAGTAGTCTCCGCTCATTGCGGCTGGCAATGCCGGGAAGGTCGGTGAGTTTCAGGGTAGCCAGGTAGCCATCAATATTTTCAGGGGTTATTTGTATTAAGCCATCGGGTTTTTGAAGTTCAGTACCCAGCTTAGCCAGAAACGAATTTGGTGCGATACCAATGGAGCAGGTGAGGTAGTCATACTTCTTTTTAATATCGGCTTTTATCTGGTTGGCAACAACGGTAAAATCTTTATACACCAGCCGGTAGCTGGTAAAATTCATTACTGCCTCATCAATGCTTTTTGCTATTACATCATCGCAGTAACTTTTCAGTATGGCCATTATTTCCACATGTATCTGCCGGTACCAACCGGGGTGGGTGGTTACAGGTATAATGTGCGGGCAAAGCAGTTTGCAATCGGGCAGGCGCATTCCTGTTTTTACGCCCATTCTTTTCGCTTCAATTGAAGCGGCTATAACCGAGGCGTTGGGGCTATCGTAAGTCACTACACCTACTGCCTTGCCTCTTAATTCCGGGTGGCGCTGCTGCTCGCAACTCGCAAAGTAGCTGTTCATGTCAATATACATGACAATGGCATCCTTTTTAGCTGTTATTGCGTTATCTGAGTACTTCATCAGGATATGAAGATAGGAGTATTTTGTCAAATAAATTGGAAAAGACATAAAAATTAGAAAAAATTGTCTCCGTAATTATTTTTTGTGATGATTTACTGCAGATTTTTACCTGTTTTACAACAGAAAAACCACATTTGCCGGCTGCGATTTTTTACCCATTTAATACCGTATCTTTGCGGCCTCGAAAACATATATGCAAAACATTCGCAATTTCTGTATAATAGCACATATTGACCACGGTAAAAGTACCCTGGCTGACCGTTTATTGGAATTTACTAAAACCATCTCGTCCCGCGACATGCAGGCGCAGGTGCTCGATGATATGGACCTGGAACGTGAAAAGGGTATAACTATCAAGAGCCACGCCATACAGATGGACTATGAGTGGAAGGGCCAGAAATACACGCTTAACCTGATTGACACTCCCGGCCACGTTGACTTTTCTTATGAGGTTTCGCGTGCACTTGCAGCATGCGAAGGTGCGCTGTTGTTGGTAGATGCATCGCAGGGTATACAGGCGCAAACCATATCTAACCTTTACCTGGCGCTGGATAACAATCTGGAAATAATACCGGTAATGAATAAGGTGGACATGGAAAGTGCCATGATACCTGAAGTTACTGACCAGATAGTGGAACTTATTGGTTGCAAACCTGAAGAAATTATTCATGCGAGCGGCAAGACCGGTATTGGTATTGAAGAGATACTGGCTGCTATAATTGACAGGCTGCCTGCACCAAAGGGCGACCCTAATGCGCCATTACAGGCGGTAATATTCGATAGCGTATTTAACCCGTTCAGGGGAATTATAGCTTATTTCAGGGTGTTTAACGGCACTTTGCGCAAAAATGATAAAATCAGGTTCATACATACCGATGCCGAGTATAATGCCGATGAAGTTGGCGTTATGAAACTCACGCTCACGCCGAAGAACGAAGTGAGTGTTGGTAATGTGGGTTACATAATTACCGGCATTAAGAATGCAAGAGAAGTAAAAGTGGGCGATACCATTACAACCATTGCTAACCCTACTACCGATGCGGTAAGGGGTTTCCAGGAAGTAAAGCCGATGGTATTTGCCGGTATCTTCCCGGTAGAGACAGACGACTTTGAAGACCTTCGTGACTGCATGGAAAAACTGCAGCTTAATGACGCATCCCTTACCTATGAGCCGGAAACATCGCAGGCGCTAGGTTTTGGTTTCCGTTGCGGCTTCTTAGGTATGTTGCACATGGAAATTATTCAGGAACGCCTGGAACGCGAGTTTAACCAAACGGTTATTACCACGGTTCCGAACGTGAGCTTCCATGCTTATAAAACAAGGGATAAGGAAAAACTGATCATAGTCAACAATCCGAGCGAAATGCCGGAACCAAGCAGCCTTGACAAGATAATGGAGCCGTTCATCCGTGCCCAGATCATTACCCTGCCTGACTATATTGGTAATATTATGAGCCTTTGTCTTGGTAAAAGAGGTTTACTCATTAACCAGCATTACATTACGCCAACGCGTATTGAATTAATATTTGAGTTGCCGCTTACTGAAATTGTATTCGATTTCTATGACAGGCTGAAATCATGTACCCGTGGTTATGCGTCGTTCGATTACAACCCGATAGACTACAGGGAAAGTGATATTGCTAAAATGGATATCCTGCTCAATGGCGATCCGTTAGATGCGTTGAGTGCGTTGATTCACCGCAGCCGTGCCAATGATTTTGGCCGTAAGCTGTGCTCCAAGCTGAAAGACCTTCTACCTAAACAACAATTCGTAATTGCCATACAGGCTGCTATAGGTGCTAAAATTGTTGCCCGCGAAACCATCTCGGCAATGCGTAAAGATGTGACTGCCAAGTGTTATGGTGGTGACATCTCCCGTAAACGTAAGCTGCTTGAAAAGCAGAAAGAAGGTAAGAAACGCATGCGCCAGTTCGGTAGTGTAGACGTGCCACAGGAAGCCTTCCTGGCGGTGCTGAAGCTGGATGAGTAAACCAAGGGAGTACCTGACATAGTTATGGAAAATCATTTGAATGACACGCTTTACCATTACCAGGAACAATGGGTTGCTCTGGTAAATAAGGCGATGGAGAATTTTGGCTCGCTCACTGCGGAAGAGAAGATATGGTATACCGTGCAGGCACTGATTCAGGATGTAGACAATGGTGGCTTCATAAGCCATTACTACAATTATGGTGCAGATCTGAACGAAGAAACCATTGAGAGCCTTATAGCACTTGGTTTCCCTGAAATTGCTGATAGCCTAAGGGCTATTAACGCACTGTTCCCTAATGCACAACCTTCGAAAGATATTGCGGAGCGTAATGATGTCATATCCAGTTGGGCTGATGAAAAAGCGGAGTTCGCCAACAATCTGCTCAACCAGTTGGATGAGCATTTTTATGCTGCTGAAGCTGCCCTCGAGGACGACCTTGTGGAACTCATCAAGACTAAAATTGTAATAGAAGAGTAGTGATATTGTGCTGCAATTGCCTTGTTTTCCTCGGCTTTAACCTAAAGTTTATATTATTAAATAAATTTTGTTTCCGGTCTATTTTGTTTTAGTTTAGCAAAAAAGCACCATTTATGAAACTTTCAAAATTTACACAACTAACATTAACCCTGGCTCTTTCTTCTTTTGCTGCAAAAGCGCAAATGGTAAGTGGTAACATATTTCTGCAAGGTAACCACATAGAGGTCGGCATAGGGCCAAGAGGTAATTACGGTACAGATACATCAGCGCCCGCCGGTTACCATAACACGATGGCTACTTATACCATTTGCGGTGGCACGCCGCATCCACTCGGGCTGGTTGCCGACCCTGCTGCTGATGGCTGGACAACCGGCACTCCCGCTGCATTTGGCGACTACTTTTTACCGGGTTCTCCGTTTGAAGGTTGGGCAATACAGTCGGGCTCATTAAGGGCTTCGCTTTACGGCACTGTTTGTACAGCACCTACTGGCTTTACCGGTAGTAACACCAGCTACTCTTCTTCAGGGACGTCAGTTTCGGGGACCTGGGATGGCATGTTCGACAGTTTATCCATTCATAAAGTGACTACCCTTGATACCGGCGCGTTGTATTTTACCACAAGGGTAACCATTACCAATATCAGTTCTGCAGCTAAAAACGATATCTACTACCTGCGTACCCTTGATCCGGATAACGACCAGACCTTTTCCTTTAATTTCGCTACCAGGAATGTGATTGACTACCAATTGCCAAATTCTTTGAATGCAACAGTCGTTTCTTCCAAGGGGATACTCTATTCTTCAGCTTATTATGCAATGGGCACTGTTGATACGTTTGCCAAGTGCCTTATCTATTCAGCATGGCCTCTATCCGCAGCAACGACCCTTGATTCTGTTTTTAACAATACATCGACATATCTGGGCACATCTTACTACGGAGCGCTTGATTCTATGACCAATGATGTGGCCATTGGGATAATGTTCAAGATAGGGCATTTGGCCTCTGTTGACAGTGCGGCAGACAGCGTGGGCAGAACGACATCTCACCCGGCTAACAGCATGACATTTACCTATTTCAGTTCGTTCGGGTCCGCAGCTACAGATACTGCTATTGTGCGGCTAACGCCTGCTGTAATTCCAGTAGATTCCAGCCTGTCCGTTCACAGCATCAGTACCGTAAACGAAGCTGATATAGTTATATATCCAAACCCACAAGCCAATACGCTTAATGCTAAAGGGCTAGCTATAAATGATGAGTTGACCTATTACGACTTAACCGGCAGGCAGGTAATACCAGCGTTGCACGCAGCTGTTGATGGTCTGAATACATTTTCAATCGCTAACCTGGCCACCGGCCATTATGTACTTATTGTGAAAGACAATACCGGAACCGTAAAAGCGAGAATACCGGTACAGAAATTGTAGTTGCACAAATATATCTAAACATACAAATGCCCCGCTTTTGCGGGGCATTTGTATGTTACAATGGTTGCATGCTAATTCGCATTTACCGTGCAGGATTGATTTGCTGTATTTCGAAAGGGTGCCAATTTTATTCCATCACACACTTTTCAGTCGATACACCGTGGCTGGTAGTAACGGTAACAAAGTACAAGCCGGCGGGTGCGTTGAGTTGTACCGGGATGCTCTGATTAGTGTTGGCGTTTAGTGTTATTATTTTGCGACCCGTTATGTCAGTAATTGATATTGTTGCGGATTCAGTTGTTGCCGCGTTTATGTTTATTGTAAAGGAGCCATTGTTGACTGGGTTTGGGTAAATGGCAATTTATTTAACATGAGTAACATTTTAATTGGTTCCGTACCGCTCTCTCATCGGTTTTAGTTTTTTATCTGTGTCAATTTTTGTTTTGGAGTACTGTATTTATTTTGTCCTGAAATGAAGAGTTATGAAAGCACAAGGTATTATCGACTTCGCAAGGTTTGTGGCAATTGCCGGGGCTATAATTTTTATTGCGATTTTTAGTTTCTTTTTTATTGGTGAGATGAGCAGCTTGCTGCGCGGGCATTCGCAGTCCAACTATGACGCGAAGGCCTTATTCATACTCTGCGCTATTGGGCTGTATTGTATAAGCCTGGTGTTGGCTTGTAAATGGCCGGTAGCTGCGGGGGCTGTAGCATTCGCCCTTATAATGGGCTTGAACTTAGGCTGCCACACCTGGCATGTGCCCTTTTATTTTCTAGCAGTGGTTCCGCCAGTTTTATTCATGATCAGCGGCATGTTGAGCCGGTATTATGGCAGGGGGGTATAAGGTTATTTGTGCACGTGAGTTTTGCGCTGGTTATCAATTAGCAAGCACGATAAAGCCCGGAAGTGAACTCCGGGCTTTGATATTATTTTAGTTGCTATTTGATTTTTCTTAGAGCTCAAGCAGGGCTTTAACCGGGTCTTTACCCAATAAAAGTAACTCAGGGCTTTCGAGTAGTTCTTTAACCCTAACGAGGAAGCCAACTGATTCGCGACCATCGATGATGCGGTGATCGTAACTCAGTGCCAGGTACATCATAGGGCGTATTTCTACTTTGCCATTGATGGCCATTGGCCTGTCTTGTATTTTGTGCATACCCAATATTGCTGACTGTGGTATGTTAATGATAGGGGTTGACATTAAAGAGCCGAACACACCGCCATTGGTGATGGTAAATGTTCCACCTGACATTTCATCAGGAGTTAATTTGTTGTCGCGCGCTTTTTTAGCCAGCTCCACCACCTTCATTTCAATATCGGCCATGCCCATGCTTTCCGCATTCCTGATAACCGGTACTACCAGTCCTTTAGGTGCAGATACGGCGATAGAAATATCGCAGTAGTCGTGATAGATCAGGGAATCGCCATCAATGTATGCGTTAACCGCAGGCCATTCCAGCAAAGCAATGCTGCAAGCCTTTGCGAAGAATGACATAAAGCCAAGGTTTACACCATGGGTTTCTTTAAAGCCATCTTTGTACTGTTTGCGGATCTCCATGATGCGCGTCATATCCACCTCGTTAAAAGTGGTGAGCATTGCTGTACTGTTTTTCGCCTCAACCAATCTGCGAGAAACAGTTTTACGGAGATTGCTCATTTTGTCGCGTTTCTCTTCACGGCCAAACGCCTTATCACCACCTCTTTTGCCCGGGTTGTTTATGGCTTCCAACACATCCTGCTTCAATATACGGCCCTGGGTACCAGTGCCCTTAACTTCAGCTGGTTTTACCTGCTTGTCGCTCATTATTGCATTGGCAACCGGAGTTGCCTTTACATCAGTAGCTACCGGTGCTGCTTTTGCCGCTGCGGGTGCTGCGTCTTTTTTAGGCGCATCTTCCTTTTTAGGTGCGGGTGCTGGTGCGGCTCCTTCCGGCTTAGCTGCAGTTTCATCAACAGTGCAGGCGATATCGCCTATTTTCAGAGTTGCGCCTTCTTCGCCAACAATGTGTAGAGTACCGGCCAATTCAGCCGTTAATTCAAACGTTGCTTTTTCTGATTCCAGTTCGCATAAAACTTCGTCTCTGTTTACATAATCCCCTTCTTTTTTCAGCCATTGCACAAGTGTAACTTCACTTATCGATTCGCCTACGGTAGGGACCTTTATTTCTATCATGAGTGGTTGTGTTAAAATTTCGTGGTGCAAAATTACCAAACCATTGTTGATTAATCAAAAACGATTGAGGCTAATATGTGCGTGTTTATTGAAGAGCAATAGTTTGCGACTGATAATTACCGGCCGATAGTACGTTGCCTGATGGCTTCATACAATATCATGCCCGCGGCAACCGAAACATTCAGCGAATCGAAGTTGGCAGCCATAGGTATGCGGATGAGCTGATCAGCCCGTTTCAGCACATCTTTACTGATGCCGGTATCTTCAGCACCCATCACAATTGCGGATGGTATAGTAAGGTCGCTCTCATATACCGGGACGCTGCCCTTCATTTGGGTGCCCAGTATCTGAATGCCGTTGAGTTTCAGCGTATCAATAGCCTGCGGAACAGATGGGGTGCGGCACAACAATATTTTACGCAGTGCGCCTGCCGAGGTTTTTATTGCCTCTTCGGTAAGTGATGCGGCATGAGATGTTGGTAAAATTATACCCTGTGCGCCGCAGCATAATGCGCTACGGGCTATAGCGCCTACGTTTCTTACATCCGTAATGCCATCGAGCAGCAAAAAGAGTGGGGTAAGGCCCTGTTCTACAACATGGGAGATGCCCGACTGCAGGTCGATGTATTGTAAGAGCGATGTCCAGGCAACAATACCCTGGTGTTGCGCCTTCGTCATGTAGTCGAGTTTTTCAACCGGGACCTGGCTTATAGGGATATTGAATTCGCGCGCCCTTAGTTTAATGGCATTTATTTCGGGGCCTGTTGCGGTGCGCAACAGGAATATTTTTTCAATTGCAGCCCCTTGCTCTATTGCTTCGAGAATTGGTTTTCTACCAATGAGTAAGGGTAGCTGTTTTGCGGCCGGCTTTGTATTATTGTATTTCAATACGGCAAATTTACATTAAAAATGCGGGTGTTGGTTAATGTACTGGTTCAGTAGGTGTCGCACACTTTTAAAGTGTGGGACACCTCGGCCCCAAGAACTGATTTTAAACCTCGTTTTGTTGCAGGGCGACCGCAAGGGTAGCCCCTACGAGGTTGCCGATAGGTGTGGCACACTTTATACCATTTAGATGGCAAATTTCGGCATGCAGATTTAAACGCAAAGAGCGCGGAGTGTTCGCAAAGAAAGCGCTAAGTCAACGAGATGTATGCAGAGTTTTGATGTTCATTTGGTATTATACCATAGCGTCTCCCGAATTGGTCATTTTTTTGTGGTTAATTGGTTGTTAACCGGTGCCTGCAAAAATGAAAAACGTTTTGGTTGTTGCAGTATAATTATCTGCTGTTGCTTTCATTTTCGGGTGTAATATTCTTGTGCTCATAGCACAAAGTTGTGGTGTTTTTTTCGGTGGACAAACAGTTATGCACCTGGTTTTCACGGTGTGAAAGTGAGGTGGGAAAGATGAGGTGATAGATGCCAACGGACGACTGAATTTAACCCCAAAAAATTAAGAAGTATAGTTGTGTAATGCGTTAGATAATATCTTTTAAGCCGTAATGTTGAATCGCTTTTTGCTTTAATCGATTAGTACTCCATTCTTCCCACTCCATTGTAAAGGGATCGTAGCCGCATTTTAGTGTTTTGCTGTAATTGTCATCGGGGGTTTCCAAATAGGCTCTGCAATCCATACAAACATGCCTGAATTAGCAATTTTTATTCCGTTGTTGGTCTTTCCCACCAACAACGGAATAACATCCATTGGCCAGTCTTTTCGACTTACAAAATATTGGGGAGGCTATGAAAACGAGTACGTCCCGATGTATGTTGGTGAGAACACCAACATGAGCAAAAATATATACTATTTTCGTCTATGTTCATCTAATAAAGTGGTATATATTCTACCAAGGCTCTAATCTTCCTAGCAGTCATGTCATCCAGGCCTGCATTATATTTTGTTTTAGCCAGGCTTACGCCTGTAATATATTTAAAGAATACACATGCAATAAGATATGCTCCTTGCCTAGAGGCATGATTAGATTTGTCATTTTCGTAGAGCGGGATTTCAGGAAATTTTATTTTACACAACTGAAAGGCAAAGCCTACCGGTACTACATGTCCATTTATTTTTTTAGCAATTTTATCATATTCCAACTTAATTTCCACGAACTCGTCGCTGCTGTTACGGAAACTGTCAGTACACAATTTAGTGAAGTATAGTTTTTGCAACTCATCTTTTGTACTAATGGTATCAGAGTACCTTTCACGTGCTTCTTGGTCAAAATATTTTATTGTTAAGGCATTTTCGCAATTTTTTAATGGGAAATAGTAATCTCCCGTTGTATAACCCTGATATAACAAAGTTTTTGCGTTACCTAATTTAATAACGCTATCAAACCATAAGAAAGCAGGTTCTGATCTTATGATTCTCGTATAAGGGTTGACAACAGAAAGAGTAGGTTCTTGCAACACTACAATGTCCCAGCGCTCTTTTCGCAACTTAGAGACGGTTCTTGAAACGACATTTGACGGTAAATGAGTTCGATTTCCTTCTTCATCAATCACAGATTTGATATGATCAGTAAGGTCAAAACCATTGTATGTACTCTGATCAATTTTTATGTTTATTTTTTGCTCATCCATCATTTTCTGAATAGTTTGGGGCATTTCGTTGAAAAATGTCAAACTATTGCCGATGAACAGAATTTTCTTTTGCTCTTGGGCAAAAGAAACGGTGCTAATTGCAAGCAAAATAAGTAGCAGTGTTCTCATATAGTCAAAAATAGTAAATTCCGGTATTGATGCAATGCGGGTGTTGATAAATGTAATGGCTTAATAGGTGCGGCAGATTTTTAAAGTTTGGGACGCCTTTTCATTGTTACATAGAATAGCATCAGCGGCAGAAATCACCCACTTGCCTGCTCCATTTCTGCTGCATTGGGTGCCCTGACGAATGGTTTAGAAGCGAGTTCGCATGCACCGTATTCTTTAAAGTTAGCGATAGCCTGCCAAAGCGTTAAATTACCATTTACACCTCCGATAGAAAAATAGGGAGATTCGGCTATGGCATCATCCTGCCAGAAACAAACGGGGCATACATCAGAAGTATATTCGATAGTGTAGTACGCACAACAAGTACATTGGGTTTTATTTTCCATAAAATCTGAAGTTTGTTTGCCGGATTATTTTATTCTCAAACAACTACTCAAAATCCTCTCAAAGGTAGCTATCCATAGCCATTTTTTATGTCTGCAAAGAAAATGCAACGTAAAGCAAAACTCTGAAAAGGGTGCTCAATCCTTATTAAAGGTAGCCATCTGTAACATGTTAATTATGTAGGTAATTACTTGTTGCGTGTAACACTGGCTAGCCTTATGTGGCGGACCTTTACATCATGAAAATCAATGTAAAAACAATTAGAAATTTCATGCTTGAAAAAGTAATTGCCAGTCAACAACCGAAAGCAAAAACTCTGTTTGCCGCGCTCATTATGTTAGGTAGCATCAATTGTATTGCGCAGCCTACGGACAGGCAGTTTGATGACCCGAATCATGTAAAACCAACGGAGAATTATATGATAGGTCTTAAGGCTGGTGCTAACTTCTCTAATGTTTACAGCGAATCGGGAGAAGGATTTAAGGCAGACACTAAGATAGGCTTGGCGGCCGGCGGGTATATTTCGTTGCCAATAGTAAAGTACATCAACATTCAGCCGGAACTGCTTTTTTCGCAAAAAGGCTTTAAAGGCACAGGTAGGTTACTTGGTAGCACCTATGAGTTAAGGCGAACTACCAGCTACCTTGATATTCCTATCTTTTTAGCTTTTACCCCTATCAAATCTATTACCTTCCTGGTAGGTCCGCAGTATTCTTATTTGTTAAGCCAGAGGGATGTTTTTACCAATGGTACAACCAGTATTGCACAAGAAAAGGAGTTTAGCAATGATAATATACGCCGCAATACCTTGTGCTTTGTAGGCGGTGTGGACCTTAACCTGAAACACATTGTGTTGAGTGGCAGAGGCGGCTGGGATGTGAGGGCCAATAATGGCGATGGTACCTCAACAACTCCAAAGTATAAAAACATGTGGCTTCAAACCACTATCGGTTACAGGTTCTAAAGTATCATGTAATTTGTTTAATGTTCATTCCGGGCTTGCCTGGAATGAACATTTTTATTTGAGTAGCTTGTAGCTGTTGCCCGCCTCTCAACTGATGGGGATATCGGCCCGTTAATTCTTATATCTTTGTGCGGCTAAATGCATTGAAGATTTATGAGGCAATTTCTTTTAATATCCGGTTGTGTTTTATTGAGTTTTAATGGCGCTAATGCGCAGATGTATAGTCCTACTGATGCTGCAGTGCGTAAGTTTCAGCAGTTTTTCAATAAAGATGAAAAGGATAGTATTTTCAATATGCTTTCAGTCCGCAGCAAGCAATTAATGCCTGCTGATAAATTGGGCAGTGCCATGGCAGGCCTGCACCAACAGGTAGGCGACCTGAAATCTTGCAGCCTTTCGCGTCAGGAGGGTGGTATGAGTTTTTATAAGTCGGAATTTAGCAACGCAACCCTTACTCTGGTGGTAGCTGCCGATGCAGATAATAAGCTGGAGACATTCCGCTTTGTGCCCTACAAGGAAGCAACGACTGAGCCTGCAGATGTTTCGAATATGGTGTTGTCAACGCCCACTGGCAAAATCTACGGTTCGCTGGCTATGCCTGCAGGTGCAAAAAAAGTGCCTGTAGTGCTTATAATTGCTGGCTCAGGGCCAACTGACCGCAATTGCAACAGCGACCTTAACCTGAAGAGCAATGCTTTCAAAATGCTTGCCGATTCACTGAAGCAGGCAGGTATTGCCTCAGTAAGGTATGACAAGCGTGGGGTGGGCGAGAGTGCCGGTGCTTTGAGTTCTAAATCAAGTTTAGATTTTGGTATTTATGTTAATGATGCTGAAGGCTTTATAAAAATGCTGAAGGCCGATCCGCGTTTCAGTGAAGTGATTGTTGCAGGGCATAGTGAAGGTTCGCTGATAGGTATGATAGCAGCCAAAAATGCCGGTGCAAAAAAGTATATCTCCATTGCCGGAGCAGGGGAGCGCATCAATAAAACAATCAGGGACCAGTATGCTGTGCAGTCGGCGGCTATGGCTGATAGTGCCACCCGAATTATGGATACTATTATGATGGGAAAGGAAGCGGTAAATGTGCCTGCGCCTTTGTACCCGTTATTCAGCCCTGCGATGCAGCCGTATATGCGTTCCTGGCTCAAATACGATCCGCAGGAAGAAATTAAGAAATTGCAGATACCGATACTGATTGTGCAGGGCGACAATGATTTGCAGGTAAGCGTTAAGAATGCTGATAATTTGAAAAAGGCAGCGCCTAAAGCTAAATTGGTCATCATTAAAAAGATGAACCACCCGATGAAAGAAGCACCAACCGACCGAGTTGGTAATTTTGAAACCTACAATAAACCGTCATTGCCTTTGTGCCCGGGTTTTGCTGCTGCTATAGTGAAATTTATTAAAGGGTGAGTTGACGACCTTCGCTTACCATTACCATTAGCTTTGCGGCTCGCCCGAGCCGTCTGGAATTTTTGCAATTTTCATAACTTCATTTTTAATAAGTTTGCACCATGAAGAGTGCATCGCACAAATATTTACTTTCGTTCTGCTTATTGTTGCTTTTTGCGGCTTGTAAACATACTCAGGGTCCGACAGATGACAGCCCCGTTTACAGGAGCGACCCACGCCTGAAAGACGTGACGGATAAAATTAAAAGCTCGCCTAACGATGCTAGCTTGTATTTTACCAGGGGTAAGATGCTGGCCAAACTGAATGAAGATACCCTTGCTTTACGCGACTTCAAGCGGGCTTCGGCATTAGATTCCAGCAACTCAACCTACTACAGCGCCATAGGCGACCTGCTTTTTGAAAATAAAGACATAGCCGGTTCTGTTGAGTGGTTGCAGAAAGCCATTAAGATTAATCCGAAAGACCCAAAGGCGCACCTGAAGATCGCAAAGATGTTCCTCTTTACCCAGGATTATCCTAAGGCGTTCGAACAGATAAATGTGGTACTCAGGCAGGATATCTATAACCCGGAAGCTTATTTCCTGAAGGCAATGGTCTATAAGGATATGAAAGATACTACCAAGGCTATAACCAATTTCCAGACCGCAGTGCAGGTAGACCCTAACTTTAAGGAAGCCGTGCTCCAACTCGGCCTCATTTACAGCGCGCGCAACGACCCCATGGCTATCAAGTACCTGGATAATGCTTACCGCATGGACAGCAGCGATGTATATCCCGTTTTTGCGCGGGGCGTGTATTACCAGAATAATAATGACCTTATAACCGCCAAGCAATTATACCGAAGGTGCATTATTTTAAACACACACTTTGTTGATGCGTATTTTAACCTCGGTTACCTGCTTATGCAGCAGGACTCTGTTGAAAAGGCTTTCCGTATGTATGACCTCGTTACCAAAATGCAGCCTGATAACCCGACTGCCTATTATGACCGTGGTGTGTGCAATGAAATGATGAAAAAAATAACGGAAGCCGCAGCTGATTATAAACGGGCAATAACGCTCGACACCAGCTACCAGAGCCCGAGAATAGCCTTAAAGCGAATAAGCAAGTAGGGAATTATAAATTATAAATTATAAATTGGATGCATACTTAAGGGAGGAAATTCACCAGTTATGATTCATAATTCATCATTCACAATTTACCATTCACCATTCACCATTCACCATTTATCATTCACAATTTATCATTTATAATTCAAAAAAATGGCTTTAATAGCACCTTCAATTCTTTCCGCAAATTTTCTGAATCTGGAACGCGATATTGAGATGATCAATGCGAGCGAAGCAGACTGGTTTCACATTGACGTTATGGACGGCAGGTTTGTGCCTAACATCACTTTTGGTATGCCGGTAATTGCTGCCATGAAGAAGAAGGCTAAAAAACCTTTCGATGTGCACCTGATGATAGTAGAGCCGGAACATTATTTTGAAGCTTTCGCAAAAGCAGGGGCTGATATTCTTACGGTTCATATTGAAACATCTACGCACCTGCACCGCAGTATGCAGGCGATAAAAGCCCTGGGTATGAAGGCTGGAGTGGCGGTTAATCCGCATACACCAGTTAGTCTGCTGGCTGATGTAGTAACGGAAGTTGATGTGGTTTGCTTAATGAGTGTGAACCCAGGTTTTGGTGGACAGAAATTTATTGCCAATACGCACCAGAAGATACGTGACCTGAAAAAGATAATTACGGAACGTGGTGCAAGTACGCTGATAGAGATAGATGGCGGCGTTACATTAGATAACATTGAGCAATTGATTAGTGACGGCGCTGATGTGCTGGTTGCAGGTAATACTGTGTTTTCTTCACCTGACCCTACTGATACGATCAAAAGATTAAAATCGGCAGGAAAATAAAGTAAGTTTACCTTCGTTAATAGAGATATGCGTCAACCACGGCTACTACTGCTTATAAGTTTATTGTTTTTTTCGCTGTTGAGCCGTGCCCAGCAGGCTGTTGTTGATGGCATTGTGCATAATGTAGTCGGTAAGGGCATTGATTCTGTATTGGTTATAGACGAAGAAACAGGGTTAGGCGTTCGCACTAATGCGAAAGGTTATTACATGCTTACCGTGCCTTATAGTAAAGAAGTAAAAGTGCTCTACTATGCTGAAGGCTTTGAGATAGCCCGGGCTGCAGTAAATCTTAAAAAAGGCGAGATCAAGAGTATTAACATTAAACTGAAGAAAAAGAACAATGACCTCGGTGTAGTGACGATAAAGGCGAAACACCCAAGAGAGGTAGGGATGGTAAATATTGGCTTTCTTAAAGATAAGTATAACCCTAGCATAATTGGAGGGGTAGAGGCGCTTATTAAGTTACAGGTAGGCAGCAATAATGAGTTGACCTCGCAGTATAGTGTACGGGGTGGTAATTATGATGAGAACCTGGTGTATGTAAATGATTTCGAGATATACAGGCCTTTTTTAGTGCGTACGGGGCAACAGGAGGGTTTAAGTTTTGTGAATAGCGATCTTGTTGCCAATGTGAATTTTTCAGTGGGTGGATTCCAATCGAAGTACGGCGATAAGATGAGCAGTGTACTCGATGTTACTTATAAAAAGCCGACTCAGTTTTCAGGATCGTTAATGGCCAGCCTATTAGGCGTAAACCTGCACCTGGAAGGGATTTCGAAGAACGGTAAACTCACTTATTTATTTGGGGCAAGGCAAAAAAGCAACCAGTATATATTGCAATCGCAGCCTACCAAGGGTATTTATAATCCCTCTTTTACCGATATACAAACACTGGTTAACTACAAAGTAAACCGTAATTGGGACCTGGAGTTTATTGGCAACTATGCGCGCAACAGATTCACTTTTTTTCCGGAAAGAAGGGTGGCCAGTTTCGGTGTGCTGAACCAGGCTTACCAGCTTGATGTGTATTACGATGGTGGAGAATTTGATCAGTTCGATTCCCGTTTTGGTGGCATTTCAGCAAGCTATCATCCGGATTCATCAAAGCTGAAATTGAAATTTCTCGCTTCCGGTTTTCAGACCAATGAATATGAGACCTATGATATAGGTGGGGAGTATCTTTTTGGCGAATTGCAAACGGATTTGGGTAAGAAAGATTTTGGACAGATAAAGACGTATTTAGGTACGGGTTACATACATGATTTTGCACGAAATTATCTCAAGGTGTCTGTAGGTGATGTTGGTATGCGTGGGTCTTACGCTGCGGGCAAAAGAGGCCGGAATTCACTACAATTTGGCCTGAATGCAACGGTGACCAATATCAATGATGAACTGCACGAGTGGGAGCGCAGGGATTCCAGCCGGTTTAATCAGCCTTACGATCCTTACAAGTTGGAGTTAGCTTATTTCTTCCATTCCACGGCTTCATTTAACTATACCCGCCTGAGTGGGTTTATACAGGATAATATAAAGCTGGATTCTGACAATACGCTGAATGCCTCGATTGGCGCGCGTTTTAACTACAGCTTCCTGAATAATGAATTATTGGTGAGCCCGCGCGGCCAGCTCTCTTATAAGCCCAAAGGCGATCGCGACATTATTTTTAAACTAGCAGCCGGCTTGTACCAACAACCGCCATTCTACAGGGAAATGAGGGACCTTTCTGGTGGTGTAAATAAAGATTTGAAAGCACAGAAATCAGCGCAGTTTGTACTGGGTACTGATTACAATTTCAAGATGTACCACCGCGAGTTCAGAGTTACCGCGGAAGCCTACTACAAAAACCTTTGGGATCAGGACCCGTATTTTTATGACAATGTGCGCATAAGGTATACCGGTAAAAATGATGCAATAGGTCGTATATATGGTGGTGAGCTGCGTTTGTTTGGCGACCTTGTTAAAGATGCGACATCATGGGTGAGCATTGGCTTGCTGAAGGCACAACAAAAGATAACGGATAGCCCGACCATAGCGGGTTATAATAGCTATTATCCGTTGCCTAGCGACCAGCGTTTTATGCTCGGCATGTATTTTGAAGATTATCTGCGCAAGAATAAAAATTTCAAGGCACACATCAACATGATGTATTCGACAGGCTTGCCTGTTGGTCCGCCTACAGGTCACCTTTACCAGAATACTTTGAGGCTGCCTGATTACAAGCGCGTGGACATTGGTTTTTCGGCCTTGTTACTGGACGTTGAAAGGCATGATCACCCGGCGCACAGCTATTTTAATGTATTACATAGCGTATGGGCCAGCCTGGAAGTTTTTAATCTGCTGAGCATCCAGAATACACTTTCGTATACATGGATACAGGACAATAGTACGAACCAACGTTTTGCTGTTCCTAACAGGCTTACTTCAAGGCTTTTGAACGTAAAACTGCTCTTTAATTTTTAAATAAAGTTTCAGGCTAATGCGATAATAGCCTTGCTGGTAAAGGGTTTCAAAAATATTTTCATTTTTTTCAAAAATTTATTTTGTTAGAAACATTTGACGCGTATCTTTGCACTCCAATTCGGAAACGGGGTGGAAACAAAAGTTCTTAATTAAGATGATTTCGTACCTCAGTTGGTAGAGCATCCCGCTCGTTAAAGCGGGAGGGTCTTGGGTTCGAATCACATAATTTGTTAGTAAAATAGTTCTTTAAAAATATTGATTTCGTAGCTCAGTTGGTAGAGCAATACACTTTTAATGTATGGGTCTTGGGTTCGAGTCCCAACGGGATCACAGTGACGCAAGTCAAACAAAATCAAAGCCGCTCAAAGTGCAATACTGGAGCGGCTTTTTTGTTTTTAGCCTGCTCAAACTAAGTCAAAATACGTCAGAATTTCTGTGCGTATATTGTGCGTCACCGATTTTGGCCTGTGCGTCAAATTGTTTGCTGTGACCACTTGACTTGTCACATGATTTTACCTACTATTGTAAAGATGGTGCTGCGCAGTACTCGTTAAAATAAATATGAAAATTTATTTAAAATGAGTTATAGCATTAAAATCGTAACACTGGCTAAAAAAAGTAAAAAAGACAAAAGTGTTAGCACAATTTATTTAAGGGTTAAGTTATTGTGGGGGCAAGAACCAGATGAGCTGGTGTTCTCCACAAGGGAAGATGTTAAGTCTGTCCAGCTTAGGAGGGGGCTTGAACCTGTTAAGGGTTCAACGAACGAAGCACAACGTATCAACGCCCGTATCCGCATGTTTATCGAAAAGATATATAAGGTACATGAGGAATACATGGCCAAACATACGGTTCTATCCAAATTGGGGTTCAAAGCACTGGTAGATAAAAAAGTATTTGGTGCTAAGACCACGGGTGCATTTGACG
The DNA here is from genome assembly GCA_947447265.1 of Chitinophagaceae bacterium. GTDB lineage: Bacteria > Bacteroidota > Bacteroidia > Chitinophagales > Chitinophagaceae > Flavipsychrobacter. Next base: position 49,509 of record CANFKC010000024.1, on the reverse strand, counting down.
ATACCATGTTTGTTCACGAGCTATTCGGCAGATATACCAAGTTACATGCCAAAGAATTGGGGGATTCCAGAAAAACCAGGTACACGTTCGTTGAAGGACGGGTGAAGGAGTTCTGCGAGGAAGAAATGGGCGGGGCGAATTATGACATAAAGAAGCTGAACCGAGAGTTCCACCAGCTGTTTAAGAACTATCTATACGATAGCTACGACTATGCACCAGACACAGTAAACAATTACATGAAGGTGCTGGATGCTGTGGTACGGGATGCTTATGAAGCTGGAATTATTGAACGGTTCCCGTTCGAAGGATGTAAATACAAATATTCGGAGGGTGATATAAAGTACCTTACCGAAGAGGAACTAACCGCCATAAAAAACAAAGTATATGACGATGAACGGTTACAAATGGTGACCGATTGTTTCATCTTCGCTGCACACACTGGGCTGGCGCACTCTGATATGTATAACCTTAGCTATAGAAACATAACCAGAGAGAATGGGCGTACCGTAGTGAAGAAGAAACGCCAGAAAACAAGCGTAGAAAGTGTCATACCGCTGGATGATACGGCACTGAACATACTGGCAAAGTACCAGACACACCCAGCATGTACAGGTAAAGACAGAGTACTGCCAGTATTATACATCAACGAATATAACGAACAGCTGAAAGTAATACAGTTAACCTGTAACATAGGAATAAAACTAACCAGCCACGTTGCAAGGCATACAATGGCCACTACCAACTGGTTGAACAAAGGAGGATCACTTGAGGTGCTGCAAATGATACTCGGTCATAAATCAATACGCACAACCCAACGGTACGGTAAAGTAAGAACTAAGCGTATTGTTGAGGAAGCCAGCAGGGTACATGCTACTACCTGCGAAGAAGGGAGCTTATCCCCCGATAAACTGATGGTTAATTACAATTAACAATGAATGCTGATGATGTAAGACGTGAACTGAACGGAGTAAAGGACACCCTATCACTACTGGTAAAGGCTATGGAATTACCAGCTATGAGGCGCACGCACGTTAAGACGAGCGATGCTTGTTACTACCTAAGTTGCAGCAAGAACACACTTATAAAGATGTGTGGACACTATGGCATACACCCGATGAAAGTGCTGGGTGAAAACTACTATGCCATTGCCGATCTGGAGCAGGTATTTATACCCCAGGCAATATGATGTTGTGTGGCTGGGATGCCAAAACAAAAATACCAGGCACTTAGTCAAGCAACTATTTTTTAAAAGCCACTGTACTTTCCTGAAAAACAAGCTATTTATTGTAGCAAGGGGCTTGTTATGTAAACAACCCGATACAAAAAATAGTTGGCCGTACCCCGCTGGGATGGTCTTTAGAACCTGGTATACCATATAATATAGTATACAGGATAGAATAAAATAACTGGAGCATGGATATTACCATACACCAGAGGAATAAAAAAGAATACAATGAACAGGATAAACATAAACCTGACACTGAATGATGGGTACACACTGCCAGCCCGAAGAATGGATGATGAGTATAACATAACGGGCATTACAATAAACCATAGGGTATATTACGAGATACAACACTATTGCAACAACATAGGCAATAGGTCTGATTCAACGGTAAGACGGTTACTAAAGAAGGTAGAACACCGTAACTGCAACGATTACTTCATAAAGCTGGCCAACAAGATTTTTGTTTCACCGAGTATAACCATGCTGGCCGATGAACACTTCAGCCATACCGACACCATAAACGGCAACTGGGAAAAGTTTCTGCGATCACATGCCTGGGATTATTTCGGGTGCGTTAGTTTCCGCTGGAGTATATCGCTAAAGACCGCTAAGGAGCGAATGAACAGTTACTTTGAGAAACTGGGCAAAAAGTATAAAACAGCCGAGCTGCGACTGTTTTACGTTTGCGAACAAAACAAAACCAGGGATGGATACCATGTACACTTTGTGCTGTGGACAGACGTAAAAAACAAAACAGAGGTACGTTCATTTACCGAGAATCATTTTAGGGGTAATGCTGCCGAGCCATTTGCCAATACCAAGATAGAGAAGTATGACCCGAATGAAGGTGGTATTGGTTACTTGCTGAAAGAAGTGGCACAGAATTCAGACGGTTATGATTACCTCTACAAGAACAAAAAGGGGTAACTGGTGCAGGTTTCTTCAATTGAAGAAAGCGGGAACCCGAAAAATAGGTTTAATAATACCTAAACATTCGTTCAATACGATATATCTTTACCAGCACATTTACCAGGTGGAAAATGAACAGGATAAGCAACATTATGAAGGAGCAGGGACGAACCCAGAAATGGTTATCGGGGAAACTGCAACTAAGCACCAGTACCGTATCGTTGTATTGTAACAACCTACAGCAACCGAGGCTGGAGGTGCTACAGGAGATAGCCCAACTGCTGGATGTAGATATACGTGAATTGCTGGTGCCTACAAAAAAACAACAGAACACAATATGAACAACGAAGCCATAAAACAACTGGAGAAAGAACTGTGGGATGCCGCCGATTCGCTAAGGGCAAATAGTAAACTAACCGCTGGCGAATATAAAGACCCGATACTGGGGCTGGTGTTCCTGCGGTTTGCACAAAACCTCTATGAACAAAAGAAGACCGCAATAGAGGCCAGCATACCAGCTGGGCCGAGGGGTAAGAGGCAACTAACCAAAGAGGACTTTATGGCCGCTGGTGCTATGATGCTGAAACCAGAGGCACAGTACGACTACCTGGCCAGTTTGCCCGAAGGTAAGGATATAGCCGATGCCATAAACAACGCTATGAGGCTGATAGAGGTCGACTATACCGACCTGCAAGGCATACTACCCAAGAACTACCAGGAGTTTGAGAGCGACCTGCTGCGGGAGCTGGTGAGGGTGTTTAATAAAGATGCGGTGAGGAAGGCTACAGGTGATGTGTTTGGTAGGATATACGAGTACTTCCTGATGAAGTTCAGTATGCAAGGTGCTGGTGCGCAGGAGGGTGGCGAGTTCTTTACGCCGCCGAGCCTGGTGCAACTAATAGTAAACTTTATAGAACCCAGCAAAGGGGTGATACTTGACCCTGCATGTGGTTCTGGTGGTATGTTTGTACAAACGGGTTACTTTGTGCAGGAGCATACCCGCAAGAGCGTGAACGAGGCTATAACATGCTATGGCATGGAGCTGAAGACCAACAACGCCAAACTGGCCAAGATAAACCTGGCCATACATGGTATAGAAGGTAAGATAATAGAAACCAACAGCTTTTATACCGACCCGCACAGCCTGGTAGGTAAGTGCGACTTTGTGATGGCTAACCCACCGTTCAACGTAAATAAGATAGATAAAGATAAAGACTATGTGAAGAACGACCCCAGGTTGCCATTTGGTACACCGAAGGCCGATAACGGCAACTACCTGTGGATACAGTACTTTCATAGTTACCTAAAAGAAAATAAAGGCCGTGCTGGCTTTGTAATGGCCAGTAGTGCAACCGATGCGGGACATAGTGAAAAAGAGATACGCCGACAACTGGTGGAAACGGGCGATGTGGACTGCATAGTGGCCGTAGGTAATAACTTCTTCTACACCCGATCGTTACCCTGCCATGTGTGGTTTTATGATAAAGGTAAACGCAAGGAGAACCGAGATAAGATACTGATGCTGGATGCCCGAAATGTGTACCGCAAAGTAACCACTACGGTAAATGATTTTAGCGAAGACCAACTGGAGGGGCTTACAGCCATTATAAAGCTATACCGTGGCGAACAACCAGCGGTAAGAAAAGACAATGCCTGGTTTAATGGGCTTTTCGCCGAAGGCAACTACCAGGATGTAGAGGGGTTATGCAAGGTAGTTACGTTAGATGAAGTACGGGAAAACGATTACAGTCTGACACCTGGTAGGTATGTTGGGGTGACTGTGACGGTGGATGATGATTTTGATTACGCCAGCCGTTTATCTGAAATACAAGTTGAATTGGATGCCCTAAACAACGAGGCACTACAATTAGCAAAAACCATATCACTTAACCTAAAAGCGATCGGCATATGAGCTGGGTATTGAGAAACTTTGGTGACATAGTGCTGTTCCCTCCCAAAGTACCTATGGTTAAAGGCGAATCCTATCCCTTTATCCCTATGGATGTACTATCAAGCGGAGTAAAATATGTAGCTGCCGAGGAAGAAAAAGAATGGAAGGGAGCTGGTGGTGCAAAATTTGAGAACGGAGATACATTATTTGCACGAATTACCCCATGTCTTCAGAATGGCAAAATATGCCAGGTAAAGGGATTAAAAGGAGGCAAGGGATTTGGTTCTACGGAGTTCTTTATTTACAGGGGGATTGAGGGTGTTAGCGATACCGATTTTATTTACTATTTGTCGTTGACCGAAGAATTTCGGGGTTACGCAATTGGTAGTATGGTTGGTGCATCTGGTCGTCAACGGGCAGATGCTACGTTTGTTGGGAGGTATGAATTTTTGTGTCCACCCCTGCCCATACAAAAGCGCATAGCCGAAATACTATCGGCGTATGATGATCTGATAGAGAACAACCTGAAACGCATAAAGCTGCTGGAAGAGCTGGCGCAACGCACCTATGAAGAATGGTTTGTACGCTTTAGAGTGAACGGTGAACAGTTACCGATAGATGATAGTACGGGGTTGCCAGTGGGTTGGGAAAAAAGGATGTTGGTTGACATTGCTATTCTTACGATGGGACAAAGCCCAAAATCAGAGTATTATAACAACGAGGGACAAGGGTTGCCATTTCACCAAGGTGTTTCAGATTACGGGTTCAGGTTCCCAGAAAATTCATCATGGAGCACCGATGGGAACAGGTTCGCTGAAAAAGGCGATATACTATTTAGTGTGAGAGCGCCTGTTGGCCGACTTAACATTGCGATTGAGAAAATAATATTGGGTAGAGGACTTGCAGCAATCAGAGAGCGGAGTGGGTTGACAAATCTATTTTTTTATCAGCTACAGAACATTTTCTTTAAAGATGATATAATCGGTGGTGGTGCTATTTTCAATTCAGTTACGAAGAGTGATGTGGAAAGAATTTTAGTAACCGTTCCTGAAAGTAATATCGGAAAGAGGTTTAACTCATTTGCTCAAAACATTGACAAGCAAATTGAAACACTTACGGTGCAAATCAGAAAGTTGAAAGAATCCCGTGATATTCTATTACCCCGCCTAATGAATGGCACCATAACTGTAACGCCGTAAACCATGAGCTACGAATACAGCGAAGATAATCTGGTAGAAACCGCCACCCAGGATGTACTTACAGAACTGGGCTGGGATGTGGCCTATGCATGGACAAAGGAAACCTATGGCGAACATGGCCTACTCGGTCGGGAACATAAGGGAGAGGTAATACTACGCCGATACCTACTACAGGCACTACGCAAGCTAAACCCAGGTGTACCCGAAACCGCATACCAGCAAGCCATAGACACCCTTACCACCGCTATGGCCGACAGGACACTGGTGAAGAATAACCAGGATAAATACCACCAGATAAAGAACGGTGTAGAAGTAAGCTATAACAACAACAAAGGCGAAACAGAAACAAAGAAACTGCGGGTAATAGATTTTGAGGAACCCACCAGCAATCATTTTATGGCGGTACGCCAACTGGAGATAGTGGGCGAACTGTATAACCGCCGACCCGATGTAATATGTTTTGTGAACGGGCTACCGCTGGTGTTTATGGAACTAAAGGCACACCATACCGATCTTCGCAATGCCTATACCGACAACATAACCGACTATAAAGACACCATACCGCACGTATTTCATACCAATGCGTTCATTATACTAAGCAATGGTACCGATGCAAAAGTAGGTACCATAACCAGCCCCTACAAGTTCTTCCTGGACTGGAAACGTATTACCGAAGATGAAGAAGGTGTAGTGAGCCTGGATACTATGTTGAGGGGGACATGCAGCCCCGCCAACCTGCTGGATATATTTGAGAACTTTCTACTGTTTGATGATAGCGGTGGCGATATAGTAAAGATAATGGCCAAAAACCACCAATATATAGGTGTAAACAAAGTACTGAACCAGGTAAACCATATAGATGAACTAAAAGGTAAACTGGGGGTATTCTGGCACACACAAGGCAGTGGTAAGAGCTACAGCATGGTGTTCATCTGCCAGAAGATACTACGCAAACTGGGCGGTTCATATACGTTCCTGATAGTGGTAGACCGTAGCGAACTGGAGCGACAGATATACGATACCTTTACCGCCGTAGGAGCCGTACCTGTAAGTAAGAATAAAGACAATGTGGCCAAGAGCCGAGATGATCTGCGTAAGTTACTGCAAGATAACCAGCGGTATGTGTTCACCCTCATACATAAGTTCTCGGTAAACCCAGCGGAGGAATCGGAATACCCCCGCATATCAGACCGTAGCAACATTATAGTTATATCAGACGAGGCGCACCGTACACAAGCTGGTACGTTTGCCCGCAATATGAGGTTCAATGCCATACCTAATGCCAGTTACCTGGGCTTTACAGGTACACCCATAATAAAAGAAGAGGAAGAGGTAACTAAGAACATATTTGGTGAGTATGTGTCGGTATATGACTTTAAGCGAAGCATTGAGGACGGAGCCACACTACCATTAAGGTACCTGAACCGAGGCGAAAAGCTGAAGATACAGAACCCGAAGCTGAATGAAGAGATGGCGGCGGTGCTGGAACGGGAAGACCTGGACGAAGACCAAAGAAGAAAACTATCTTTCAAATTTAACACCGATTATGTAGTACTTACCTCCGAGAAACGATTGGATGCCATAGCTAAAGACCTGGTGTGGCACTTCAACGAAAGGGGATACCAGGGTAAGGCCATGCTGGTAACTTTGGATAAACCAACGGCTGTAATGATGTATGACCAGATCATGAAACACTGGGCTACATACACCGCCGATTTGGAGAAACACATAGATAAACTTACCGACCTGGAAGAGGTGCAGCTAATGAAACGAAAGCTGCAAAAGGTAAAGGAAACCGAAGTATGTGTAGTGGTCAGCTCGGAGCAAAACGAGGTGGATAAGTTCAGAAGGATGAAACTGGACATTGCCCCACACCGCAAGAAAATGGTGGAGCGTGACCTGGAGACACAATTTAAGGATGAAGAACACCCATTTCGTTTAGCCATAGTTTGCGCCATGTGGATAACGGGGTTCGATGCACCATGTGTATCAACCGTGTACCTGGATAAACCTATTACAGGCCATACCCTGATGCAAACCATAGCAAGAGCCAACCGTGTGTACGATGATGAGAAGGAGAACGGCCTGATAGTGGACTATGGCAATGTACACACCCAACTGGAGAAGGCATACTCGGTGTACGGCGAAGGAGATAAAGGTGGTGGTAAAGGACAGGATGCTGGTGCAAAACATAAACCAACCGAGCTGCTGATAGAACTGGCGGGTGAACTGGAGAAATGTATCAATGAATGTATTGCCTACCTGAAAGAACTGGGTTATAACCTGGATGAATTGACCAACGCCGACCTGAAACCTATGCAGAAGCTGGGGCAGATAAAGAAGGCGGTGGACTGTATCTGCCTGAATGAAACCACCAGGGCAAAGTATGAGGTACTGGCAAGGGATATGTTCAGAAAGTACAAAGCACTATACCCCGAAGAGCAGGTAAAGCCATTTATTAAGCGGTTCAACGCCATAGAAGCCATATACCAGCAACTGAACCAGCAAACCAAAGATGCCGATATAATAGAGGTAATGATGGAGCTGCAACGTATCGTGAATGAGAACGTTGAGGTGGCAGAGGATATGAGCATAGTTAGTGAGAGAGAAGAGGTGTATGTTGACCTGGCGCACCTGGATTTTGAGAAACTGAAAGCGGCATTTGCCAGAACCAGCAAAAAGAACACCATTGTATTCGACCTGCAAAGGGCGGTAGACCAGAAACTAAAAAGGATGCTACAGGAGAACCCGATGCGTATGGAGTTCTACGAACGATACCAGAAGATAATAGAGGAATACAACAAGGGTAAGAGCCTGGAAGACACCATGCGTTCATTCGACAAGTTGAATGATTTTATACAAGATTTGAATGTGGAAGATGCCAGAGCGATGAGGGAGAACCTTACCGATGAATCACTGGCCATTTTCGACCTGTTACGATCTGGTAAAGAACTGACACCTGAAGAGCTGAAGGATGTAAAGAAGATAGCCGCTGGTACCCTTAACGATCTGAAGAACGAGAAACTAAGGGTTGAACGCTGGCGTGAAAGCCGACAGGTGCAGGCACAGGTGAAGACCATGATATATAATGCCTTTCAATGGCTGCCACAAAGGGTATATACCGATGATGATGTAGCAGCAAAAACTATGAGTGTATACCAGCATATATATACCAACTACCCTGGAGGCACACAACCGACAGCGTATGCTTAGGGTACCGAGATATTAGGGTAGCTATTTTGGGTGTAAAAAACGAGTGTAACACATTTCTGTAAAGCATTACAGACGAAATGACACTACCATAAAAACCCAAAGAGGTTAGATGCCCGTGTGAAGGTGCTGTAGTTTTTTGAGCATTATTATGGTGAAACCAGGGTGCCGAAGCTCGGCATTTCGTGGTATTTGTCGCCGTAGAAGATAGTACCCTTTTTGAAACCCTCCACGTAACCGTCATTTTCCACTGTATTTTCGATGGTAAGCAATTTAGCTACCAGGCGGTTAAGTTGCTCGGTGTTAACCTGGATGATCTTTTTTCTGGCGGGTGTGGGTTCGTTTGCCGTACCAGCACAAATAATACCCTCATAGTTAACGTCATGCATCATTTTCACCAGTTCATCTTTCTTCACGGTAACACTTGGTGTAGGTTGTTCTGGGTTGTAATGTTGTTCGAGTGTCTTCAGCATCTGGTGCTCGAATATTCGTTGTAGCTGTGGTTCACTAACCACCAGGCGTTTGTTTGTTGTTTGCATAAAGTGTCTTTCATATAAATAGCTGCAAAAAAGAAATTGACACTGGGGCTGGGGGTATCCCAGCCCCTATGGGTGGACGGGCAGAGGGATATTGGGTGTCAAACCCGTAAAACAAGCCAAAGTTATTTTTGGATGGGGAGTTTTGAAAAAAATTTGGGACTGGAAAAATGAGGGAATTTTCAGCACGTCGTTGACGTTGTGATTTGTGAAATATTAATACATGGCTGTATATTGTGACAATAACATCTGCTATGCGTATCGATGACATTTTTGTGCCGAAGGGTAACGGCCTCGGCTGGACACTTAATTTTGATAACCCGTTATCATGGGTGGTACTACTGCTGCTGCTGACACTTATTTACATTCTTACAAGACAACAACTAAAACAACTGGTTGACCTGGTTAGGGGATATTTCAGAAAGTGAAACTGTACGACTTGCAAAACACTGAAAATGCTTACTTTTGTGCGTATATAGTGCGTCAGGCACTATGAGTACTGAAGCGAGTTCTTTAAAACACCAGTAAAATCAAGTATTACAGCCGAAAAGCTGATTTTGATATTAGTTCCCAACGGAATCACTTTTAAAGCTAAAGCCTTTGCGAAAGCAAAGGCTTTTTTTTATTATATATCCCATGCCTTACGTATACATCATCTATTCTGCAAAGCTGAACAAATACTATGTGGGTGCTTGTACCAACCTGGAGCGTCGCTTATATGAGCATAATATTGGTCATTCTACATTTACATCGACCGGGGTGCCTTGGGAATTGAAATATAGGGAAGAGCTCCCTTCATTACCTGATGCCAAGAAGCGGGAAAAGGAAATCAAGAATCGTAAATCACGGGTTTATATTGAGCGTTTGATAGCACTGGGGTAGACCCTCCCGCTTTTTCAGCGGGAGGGTCTTAATTGCCTGTCAAGGTTTGTTTCTGAGATTCATCGATAACGGGGATAATGCCATTACTATACTGTGTATCCGATTTATGGTGATATAAGTAGTGTATTTATGATGTCGGAGTCTTAATTGAGGCATTATGGAAAGCCTTACAGGCTACTAACCAAAGGGATACTGCGCGCTTGATAGAATATTAATTTTGAGCGATAAAATAACACTTTTATGCTTGATTTTTTTTCTGGAAGTACTAGGATTGGAAATACGGAACGGGCTGTTGAAGAATGCATGGAAATCGCATTGGGTAGTAATTACAATGATGTTGATTTGCTCATTTTTCACACTTCAATTGGACATTCCTTTGAAACGTTAGTAAAAAAGGCTGGCAGACTAGCCCCTGGTGCTAAAATACTGGCGGCATCGTGTTGTGGCATTGTGGGTAGAGAAGGTGTAAGCGAATCAATGAAAGATATGGCGTTAATGGCTATAAAAGGCAGTGATTTTGCTATTTCTCATACTGATGGCATATACGGAAGTAACTCCTTCGAAAAGTGCTATAAAATGGCTTTGGAATTAAAGGTTAAGGCGCCAGATATCAACATGATCTATTTTATGGCTTCCGGGATTGACATAGCAAATGATCGATGCATCGCAGCTATTGAAGCAGTTTTTGGCAATAATGTTACTGTGTTCGGCGCGACTTCGTCTGATAATATGAAGGGCGAAAAAAGCTATCAGGCGGTGCAACATCAGGTATTTGAGCATGGGGCTTTTATGGTAGGCTTTTTTGATCAGACATTGAGCATATCTACTCAGGCTACACATGGTTTTTTAGCGATAGGCGAACCAATGATTGTTACAAAGTCAAGTGGAAATATAATAGAGGAACTTAATTCAAAACCGGCATGGGCCGAGTTCACAGAGCGCCTTGGGCTTTCCGAAGAAGCAACTTGTGGAGATACGATACCTATAGGTGCTTTGGCAGAGAAGCTAACAGATGAAAAGGCAAAAGTATATGGGAATAAGCACATTTTAAGGGTTGTTACCAGCCACGAAGGTAACAAGATGCATTATGCGACAGACTGCCCGGTGGGTACAGAGCTTTGGTTGACCGTGCGGGATGAGGAACGGATATTTTCTGAAATGGATAATTTAACCAGGTGCATTGCAAATGAGTGTTCAGGCAAAAAGATTGTTGCAATTTTTCATGCTGATTGCCTTGCACGTGGTAGGTTTTTATTTAATAGGGTATTAAAAGAGGAGCTGGTAAGCAGAATGCAAAATCCGTTTTTCGTAAACGGGGAATGCCCTCCCTGGCTTGGCATGTACGGCTTTGGGGAATTTGCAAGGCTGGGTGGTGATAATACTTTCCATAACTATACAACTGCGTTGTATGTGATTAACCGTAATTAATACTCAACAGAAAATGGACCTAACCGGGCAATATGATGCTTTACTGGCTGACTACAGGGAGTTGCAATTTCGCGTTACGCGTTTTTCAGCGATTGAGCAGCAGTTGATCAATACCCGCAACAAGCTCGATGATGAATTGTCGTACTACAAGAAATTGATAGACTTCAATTCCAGAACCGCTGCGGTTGAGGACGTCAATACATATCTTACCATTGCGGTTGATGCATTCGTTGAGATTTTTGAATCGGAGGTAGTGATCGTCGCAATCGAAGATGAATCGTCGGCTTCCAAGCACTGTATGCTTTCGGAGGGTACCTCTATTACAGAGGCTGATAGAGATAGGGCGCTAAAGGCGCTAAAAAAGATTTCAACTTTCGGTTGCAGCGGCAAGGCATTCGTGCTTAGCAAGAGCAATTTGCGGGAATTGAATGCTTATTGTGAGTGTTCACGCGGAGTAATGTACTATTTCCGTTCGCCAGATATGAAATATTCCGGGTATTTAGTGGCTATGATATCTAGCAATAATGCTTTGCAATATACTAGTATACAGGTTTCGGACATTCCCAATTTGACGTTATTTTTTCATGCTGTTGAATCTGGAATCGCCAACCGTATTAAAAGCCAAACGATTAGCCAGCAGCTAGCGGAGCTCGCCAGAGTTAATCTTGAGCACAAGAAGCTATCGCTTATTGCAACCAAAACAAAAAGTTCGGTAATTATTGCCAGTGCTAAGGGGCAAATTGAGTGGGTCAATCAGGCGTTTACAAAAATTACAGGTTATACCAGTGAAGAAGCATTCGGTAAAAAACCAGGCGATTTTTTGCAAGGGCCATTAACGGATCCTGTAGTGACTGCGAGGATATCTGCGAGCCTTTCCCGAAGAGAGGCTATTGAAGAAGTTATTGTTAACTACAGGAAAAGCAGCGAAATTTATTATAACAATCTGGAGATAATACCCATCATTGACGAAAACGGTGAATTATTGAATTTTGTTGCGCTACAAAAAGATATTACTAACGAATACAAGCACAAGTTTGAAATAGAAGCGATGAATTCGCGTTTTGCCCTTATTGCAGAAAAGTCGAAGTTGGGCATGTGGGAATGGGAAATTGATTCGCAATTATGCAAATGGAGCGACACATTGGTGGAGATATTTGATGTTAACAGGGCGGATATAGAGCACGATTATTTTGGATTCTGGTTTTCCCGTATTTCTCCGGAATTTATAGGCCCTGTTCGGGAATCTATTGAAAGATTATTGGGCGGACTAGAAGAATACAACGAGTTGGAATTGAAAGTCATTACCGGAAATAATGGAACGGAAAAGGTAATTAAGTCGTTGACAGTAGCTGAACGCGATAATTCGGGGCGGGTTATTCGATTGTTTGGAACCAATATCGACGTTACTCAGGAAAGAGAGTTTGAGGCGAATATTTTGCGCAAGAATACTGAACTTTCTAAAATAAATCATGAGTTAGATAATTTTGTTTATAGTGTTTCTCATGACCTTCGCTCCCCGCTGCTCTCTATCAAAGGTTTAATTGATATTGTCACGGTTGATACTACACTCTCATCGAAGGGAAAAGAATTTCTTAAGCTTATTGGTGTTTCAGTGAGCAGGCTTGACGAGAATATAAAGGAAATTCTTGACTACTCCCGTAATTCCCGACTGGGTGTTGAGTTTGTAGACTTTAATCTGGAGGAATTGATAGTTACCATTTTTGATGACCTGCGGTATTCGACCGGCAATCCTATTGAGTTTAGCCTGAACATTGAAGGGGCAGCTTTAATACATTCAGATAAGACCCGCATAGATACCGTTTTGAAGAATATTATTGGTAATGCAGTCAAGTATTTGAAGAAAGGTGCTACAGATTCTTATGTAAAACTGAAAGTTTCCAGTAATGACAGCGAGACAAGGATAACTGTGCATGACAACGGCATCGGTATGGATGAAAAGACAAAGTTGAAAGTGTTTGATATGTTTTTCCGAGGTACGAACCAAGGGGCAGGCACAGGTTTGGGGCTTTATATATGCAGTGAGGTAATCGGTAAGATAGGTGGACGGATTGAAGTAGAGTCAACTTTGGGTGTAGGTACTACATTTTCAATAATAATTAACAGGTAGAAATTATATAAAGTATGGGTAAGATTTTTCTTATTGACGATGATGAGGTTTTTAATTTGTTATCTAAAATACAAATCAATTTAGTTGTTCCTGATGCGGAGGTTGTAGAATTTACCTCCGCACTTGCGGCGTTGGAATTCTTGAATAGTAATAGTTCAGCCGGAAGAGACCTACCGAGATTTATTTTTCTGGATGTCCGTATGCCTGAAATGGATGGTTTTGGCTTTTTAGATGCCATTGAAAGTAGCATTACACTCAGTGCCCTGAATATCCCTATAATAATGCTTACTTCTTCACTGCATCCGGCCGACCGGAAAAGGGCGCAATCATATAAGTCTATCTTAGAATACTGGGAGAAACCGCTCTCGATAAAGGATTTTGAAAAAATAAAAGATAGGCTTTAGTTTCATGGGCATTGGTCTAAGTCCGCTATTCTTATTGCATGCCTGCATCCCGGTGTCATATTTCAACGATATTTATATTCGTGATGAGGTCATTTAATTACGTCTTTTGTCTGTTTAGCAGCCTCCAGACTTTTTTTAACTTTTGTTTTTTATTTCTCGGCTGTGTATTACCTTTGCGGCAACTTAAAATCACAACAATGCCTAAAAAATTGAAACCAACCAGCAAACAGATATCCATGCTTCTATTACATTTTGTAGTTTTTGCAATAGGATCTGCTGCTATGTTAATGCTTTATGATAAAGGTGCGAATGGTAAATGGGTTTACCCTTGGCCAGCCTGGACAGTTGCTGCATGGGCTCTTTGTTTCCTTGGTCATTTGTGTATTGTATTTACAAGTACTGAAGATAAAGGCTACACTACTTACCGCAACCAACAAGGTTACGAAAATTAATTATTGTCTCTGATCATATTTTACTACTCCTGCCTTTTTAGGCGGGAGTTTTTTTTATCTCATTGAAAAAAGCGCCGGAGCAGTTTTCTATCCGGGCTTTTATCAGGAACGCATACATTTAGCAGATAATTGCTAATATTACCCTAATGCATTGCCCAACGAATAGCAGAACACCTTATGCCTAACCGACCTGCAAAGTATCAAACAAATGGAATTGACATAGGCTTCTGGCTCTCTGTAATTGCCGGAGCCTGTATACTGCTGCTGCCTGCCCTATATAATGGGTACCCGCTTATGAATACTGATGACGGTACCTATTTGTGGTCGGGCTTTTTTCCGGGCACGCCGGTCGATCGCCCAATAGCTTACGGTCTTTTTATAAGGCTTACCAGCCTGAATGGCGTTACCTTATTCCTTACTGCTATTGCTCAATGTCTGTTGGTATCCTGTCTGATACTCAAAGTTTTTAGCAGCATTTTAGCGGGTTTCAAGTACCGGCTCCCGGCTATTATTTCCATACTCTTACTATCGTTTTGCTCATCGGTAGCGTGGATCAGCAGTGAGATATTGCCAGACGTTTGTACTTCAATAGCCTTGCTGAGCCTGTATTTGATCATGTTGCAGAAGGAGAGCAGGGTAGTGACCGTATTCCTGTTTTTTGTTTATACTCTATGCATTGCGACCCATATGTCGCACCTGCTTATTTTTTCTACGGTACTGTTGATGGTCTTTTTGTTCCGGAAGAAACTGTTTCAGCCGGCTCAGTTGAAGGTTGCGACTTACCGCATGAGTCTGGCGTTGGTGTTGACAATTAGCTGTGTTTTTACCATGGGTTATGCTATTAGCCAATCGAAACATGTATTTGCCATGGGGGCCTTGCTGGAGCAAGGCGTGCTCACTAAATATCTGGATGTGAAATGCCCGACGGAACATTATAAAATATGTAACTATAAAGATGTGCTCGCACAAAATCCCAATCCTAATTACTTTCTATGGTCACCGGAAAGCCCTTTATATGTTACCGGCGGTTGGGAAAAAAATAAAACTGAGTATTCAAAAATTGTGTGGCAGGCGACGATAGAGCCGCAGTTTGCATGGTTGCGCATCAAAGGTTCGCTGGCTTCTACCTGGAAACAGGCATTGGAATTTGGGGTGGGAGATGGCAATGTGCCTTTTAAAGCGCCGGTAGAAGGTGCCCTTAATAACTATATTAAACGTGACTTGCCAGTTTACCAGGCCAGTCGGCAATACAACGGAAAATTGTTGCAGGTAGTTGATGTGCCTAATATTCTAAGCAAAATTGCAGTAGTGGTAAGCGTAATCACGCTCTTATTGCTTATCCCTGTCTTACTAAAGAAAAATCAGGCCTTTGTGTTGTTTGCAGCTATAGCAGTGCCGGGTGTTATTATCAATACCTGGGTTTGCGCGACCTTTGCTCAGATAAACGGCAGATACGGTTGCCGGGCTATGTGGCTATTGCCATTAACAGCTTTGCTGAGCGTCTGGCTTTGGAAAGCCTACAGAGAAGAGCGTAAGCGTATACTAGTGAGTAAAAATGTTTAGCGCCAATATCTTGGTTTACAATGTGCGATAGTATTAATTTAGCTTTTGAAAATGCATGATTATGGATGCCAGACCGCAAATTAAAATCGAGCTTTCGGTTGGAGATAAAATTGTTGAAGGAATTAGTTGGGTTGTAGCTTTAGGAATGATGTGTTTTGCGGTGTGGAGTTATACACATTTGCCGCCGACTATACCTATGCACTTTGATGGAGCCGGGAAGCCAGATAATTATGGCGGCAAGGCATCAATATTTGTGCTGCCTCTTATTGGTTCTATACTCTTTGGTGTGCTTACGGTGCTCAACAACTACCCGCAATCATTCAATTACCCTACAGAGATAACACCTGAAAATGCGCAAAAGAAGTATACCATAGCCACTCGTATGATACGAGCGTTAAAACTGGTGATAGCGGCAATTTTCTTTAGTATTTTGTTGGGTACCTATGCAACTGCTACGGGCCAGGCATCGGGGCTAGGCGTGGCGTTCCTTCCGGTTACGGTAGGTCTGCTATTTGTGGTATTGGCTTACTATATTGTTAAGTTGATTAAAGCGTAAACCAACCATTATTCTGGCTACTCTATGCTTTTTTAGTTAGTCTGTGTTTGCTTTGCTCTGTCGACTAAATTGACTGTGTTAGCTACCAGTTCCTAATTTCCTCCAATAATCTTAGGTTGACTATCTCTTTGTGGGATATGGTGACCATATTTTTCAGTTCGAGGACCAGCGTATTGTCCTCGCGCGCAGGAACACCATTATTACTTAACGTCGTAACCAACGAATGCTGTATCTCATACCTGCCGGAATCTGAAGTGATCAGTCCTAGGGGCATGCCGGAAATATCTGCCGCTGCCCATTTAAGTGCATTGCCAACAGTTTCCGGAAGGTTGTAAGGATAATCCATACACACTATCAGAATGCAATCAGAAGCGGCTATTTTTTTCTTAAATACAGCGACAGTTTCTTTGCCTTCTTCGTCATTTCCGAAATGGGGCAAAGCGTGTATGTTGTCGTAGCGTTAGAAATTTACGGTCGTGTGTAGCTTTTAAATAGCTGCATTAATAAAAGCATCATCGAGTAAACTTTTTGTTGGGCCGCCGTAAATGACAAATACAGTTTTCATGAGCCTGTGCGTTTGGTTATTTTACAAAGTGAAAGTACGAACGGACGGGGTAATAGTCTATTGTCTTGTTTGTTAAACTGTATTTAAACTTTCTAAGCGGATTAAGCGACGTAATCGCTATAAAATAAATGCGAAAATTTAAGCATGAGTTATTTCAAGCGAAGGAGTGAAGCGGTTTTACTAAGATGTGCCAGTGTAATGTCAAGTATACCGGGTTTCAGCGTTTTTGGTATAAAAGGTATAGCCCGCAAATTACTTCGCGGGCTATACATCTTTAATTGTGATGCACTAACGCGATGAACGCACCGATAAGGAAGATTGCCAGCAAGGATGCTGATAGCGCATAAGTCAGTATTGAAATGGTATTTTTCATAGTAAATAGGTTTATACAAAAGCCCTGAATGAGCCTTCACCTATTTAGACGAAATATATTGGGTGAAACTTTGGTGTTAAGAGAATTTTAAGAGTTGGAAGCCTCGTTGTTTTACCTAGGCTTCCATTTTATTGATTTTTATGGTATTGTTGCGCGCTTGAAGGCATCGCATCAAAAAAATTTTTTGGCATAATTTTATCAAAAGAATCATGTGGCCAGAGTGGATGGCATAAATAATTGTGAGTGGCCGGTTGCCAGAGCATCAATGTCTCGCCGATATCAGAACTATGAAACCATAGATTGCTGTTTGTATCCAGCATAAAATACCAACCCTGGTAATCGCTTGCTATTGCTGAATTACAAAGTTCAACCAGTTTTTTATTCGTGCTGTCATAAACCTCAAAGCGCACAAGTCCATCAACGGTCTTTATATCCAGCAGCACATTCCTTTGCTTTGAAAAGTATTTACCCGCTTTATTTATTACAGTGTTTTCCTGCAAATTGTGAGTTGAATTCGTCGCTGTCGTCCCGCAGGAGGTAAATAAAATTGCGATAAGAAGGAAAAACTTGTTCATAATGTTGGTGTTTATGGTCGGATCAATCATTCAAAATCCCCACATACCACGGGGCCGCCTTATTTCAAACATTGTTGTTTTGATGTGGTCGTTTTCCAGTATCAGATGTCGCGACCGCCTAGTAATGCCAATATGGAATACCCCGCCTTCTTCGCAGGCATTAAATGTCTTTTCTGTAACTTCAATTCCCCTGATATCGCCACCGCGCACAAATATGAAGTACTGCCCGGTCAACTCGTAATATTTTTTCCAGGTTACAATAAATTCAGCCGTTAGTTTATAACCCGAGGCTACATCGCTTTGATAGGGCCTTATCTTCACATAATAGGTACAAGCGCAAATAATAAGCGTTATCGCAGAGAACGCCAATATTTTAACGTCCCAATCTGAAAAGAGAAATTTAACGGACAGCCAGGTTTCCGTACCGGGGAATAATTGATCATGAAACATACCGATAACCGGATCGAGCACGACAAACCAAATGCAGCATAAAATAAAACACCTGAAAAGACCACCAAAAAACAAGCTGTCGAAGCGCTTGTTATAGATGGTCATCAGCCAATCGGCCTCTTCCGTGGTTAGCGGAATTCTTTCAGGTAGTACTTTCATTAATCATAAAGTTAAGGATGGAATCAATACCCCCAATCTTATGCCATTAACACCTGCCATGCCTTATCTACCTCGCCAATTTCCAGCAGGTCTTTAGCATATTGATGCAGTGCCGTTTTACGGGCTTCTGAATCGTGGGTGTATGATTTGAAAATGTCAGTAAGGCGGCCGTCTTCAATAATCTCCGCGACTACTGGTATCGAAGTACAATTAGCCAGTAAACCAAGGTTATTACCAGTAAGAATGCGGCTCTGTTTAATCGATGCAGGCAATGCATCGACGCCAATACCCAGCAGCATATTAGGTTTTGGTACTTCAAACACTGCACTGCCGGAGGCGCGGCAATAATAGTCGGCACCCATGCGAGCCACCAGGTCTATTTTATGCGGGTCTATCTGACCGTTTTCATTCAGTACTTCATCGTCAATATGCATGCACAACACTTCACAGATAATCAGGTTGGCAGCGCCACCTTCTTTACCCATTTCCATAACCTTCATAACCCTGCATTCCAGTTGCACCGGCGATTCCTTTACCCTGAAAGGCTTCACCAGATCAGACTTGACCGGAGTAAAACCAGCCTTTACAAATTCGTCAACATTTTTAGCATATTCGCAGCTGGCAAGGCTCATTTGCTGCACAATATTGTAGTTCACTACGTTAATTACCACTTCCTGCGTATCGTAAACGTTTTCAAGGGTATGCTTGATGGAGTTGTCGCGCACCCTGCGGGCAGGAGAGAAAATGAGTATTGGTGGTTTAGACCCAAACACATTAAAGAAACTGAACGGGGACAAATTAGCATTGCCATCCTTATCGATAGTGCTGGCAAAGCAAATAGGGCGCGGCGCTATAGAGCCTAATAAGTATGCGTGCAACTGCGCAGTCTTTATCTCTGATGGAATTATGGTCATTAGAATTCTGTATTTAGGGTGCCGCACAAAGGCGTGAGAATATTAAGTGTTATTAAGACAGCAAAGGCACAACTACAAATATTATTCATAAATGTTATTGCGCCTTTGCAACCTTTGGGTTTGCCAGACAATACGTTTTTCGGTTAGCGCCTTAGTCTGAAAATATAAGCGTTAGGCAAAAATTTAAGCTGAAACGGCTAATGCTACTTCAATATGCACATTCATTAAAGAAATGAATTGTTCTACACGACCTTCAATATCAGCAGGTGTTAATTCCTGCATACGGTTAGGGCCGAATTTTTCTACGCAGAATGAAGCCATTGCAGAGCCTATAACGACAGCAGCCTTCATGTTTTCGAAAGTAATATCATCAGTGCGTGCCAGATAACCAATAAAGCCGCCAGCGAATGTATCGCCTGCGCCGGTCGGGTCAAATACTTCTTCCAGCGGAAGGGCAGGAGCAGAGAATATCTTATCGTTATAGAACAATAATGCGCCATGTTCTCCTTTCTTAATGATAAGGAATTTAGGACCCATTGCCTGTATTTTTTTAGCCGCTTTAACCAAAGAGAATTCACCGCTTAACTGGCGGGCTTCGCTATCGTTCACCATTAACAGGTCAACACGTGCAATCACTTTTTTCAGGTCATCCATAGCGATGTCCATCCAGAAGTTCATAGTATCCATAATAACCAGCTTAGGCTTGTTCTTAAGTTGGTCAAGCACCTGCATTTGTACGGCAGGTACCAGGTTGCCCAGCATTACATAGTCACAATCCTGGTAGCTATCAGGTATCTGCGGATTGAATTGCGCCAATACATTAAGATCGGTTATTAATGTGTCGCGGGTATTCATATCCATGTGGTAACGGCCGCTCCAGAAAAAGCTCTTGCCATCAGGCACAACTTCCACGCCTTCAAATGCCACACCCCTTGCTTCCAGCGCTGCAATTTCTTCCTTAGGGAAATCTCCTCCAATGATGGAAACCTGCTTAATAGAGGAAACAAAGTTTGACGCCGCCCAGGCAGCATAGGTAGCAGAGCCACCAATTATGCGGTCAACTTTACCAAATGGGGTTTCCAGTGCATCAAAGGCCATAGTGCCTATTACTAATAACGACATGCGATTTGCTTATTTTGTGCAAATGTAGGTATTATTAGCCTTTATTAACATGCCCCTAAGTGCGTAATTGCTAACGGGTTTACCCCATAAATGTGAATAACTTCAGCATACAGTGAGGCGCTGAATTCATAACTGGCAAGGATACTGATGCGCTATTTTTTTTCAACTGTCCACAACCGCTGCACATGTGCCGAAGCCTGAGCCATATCGAGGTCGTTCATGCACTTAAAATGGTCTTTAGGGCATTTGTTATAGCCTAACTTGCTGCACGGGTGGCAGCCGAGGGCCTTATTTTCCATGATAACAGATTGCGGCGCAATCCTGCTCTTAAGGTTATTGAAGCCATAGTAGGGGAACATGCCCATATCAGGCGAGGTATTGCCCCATAACGAAATGATGGGCTTTTTATATGCGGCAGCCATGTGCATGAGGCCGGTATCGTTACTTACAATTACGCGCGCATGCTTTACCAGTTCGGCCGATTCGTTTAAGTTGAATTTGCCGCAGGAATTATAAATTTTAACCGGGTCAATTTCTGCTATCAGGCTGGCATCATCCCGGTCTTCCGGGCCACCTAATAGTACCACAGGGTAGGGAATGGTTTCACAAAATTTCTTCCATTGTGCAACCGGCAGCTTTTTGGTGGCATAAGAACCGCCAATAACACAACCTACATAGCCGCCCCAATGGCTCATCGGGATGTCATCATTACTTAGTTGCGCGCTTTCGGGTGTGAAGTAGTCTAGCCCCTTGCCATCGTTATGTACGTTAACTGGTTCTGCAGCTTCAAAATATCGCTCCACAATGCTTTTGTCAGGCATTAACCTGAGTTTCAGATTGCTGAGCAGCCACTTCTTTATGTTGAGCTTCGGGTAGGCTTTGTTGGGTACGTCCAGCGCTTTTTTTACTCTTGCCGTGCGTAAATTATTATGCAGATCGATTACGAAATCGAAATCTTCTTTTTTCAGCTCTTCAATTGTTTCGTCCAGGCTTTTATCGAAAAGGTGCAGTTTGGCAATGTGCGGGTTGGCACTGAGTACAGACTGGAAGACTGATTTGGTCAAAAAGTGTACACTCACCTCCGGGTGTTGCTCTTTAAGGCAACGCACTACTGGGGTGGTAAGCACAATATCTCCAATAGAAGAAAAACGAATGATGAGAACCTTCATTAACCGGGTGACTTTTATATGCAGGAATGCATTAAGTGTTTAATAAAATTGCGCCAGATTTTTAAGAAATTGTTACTGCTGCCTAGTTTGGCGAATACTGAAGCTCGACCCAGGCCTTAGTGTCGTTGATGCCTAAAGCATCTTTTGCAGCGCTGCAAATACCAATAATGCTATTGGCATACAGTTTGGTGTCCGGTATAGGGCCTAACACCTTTGCGTATACTGTTCTGCCGGTGCCCGGATTAGTTATCTTAATTACCGCTCCGCGAGGGGTTGTGCTGTGAAAGGCATAAAATATTTTATTGGCTCCTGCCTTTTCAAAAAATACCGCCGTGCCTTTTTCTGAAATGGTATTGGTGCCATTCCGGGTTTGGGAATTATATGCGCTGTCCAGTTCGCCGAAGGCGTGTTTAGAAGTATCTAGCGCTGCAACTGCTCTTGGTTTCTTTGAAGGGTAAGCCAGGCCATTGGCGACGTTTATGGAATCTTTTTCAACAACCTTAACCCAGCCAATAAACAATGGCTGACCTTCCTGTAAACTGTTGCCGCGAAGGTTGTTCCACAAAATCATATCCTGCTTAGGAACGCCTACCAAAAGGCTGATAAGGGCAATGTTATCTTTTTCCCTTACGTGGTAGTAAATTTCTTGTTGGTGTTGTATGCCTACTGGCTCGCGAGCAGCAAGAAAGTTTTCTCTGCCCATCGGTATGGCAAGGGTAGTGCCTACCGGTAACTTCTTTTTACCGTCAACCATATTGGCGGCTTCCACCTTTTCCGTAGTTGAAAAAAAGCGGTTAGCCAGCATAGCCACGCTTTCTCCAGCTTTAGATGTATAACTGATAGCGAGGCCGGGACCTTTACGAATTGCAAAAATACTATCAGCGTCTTGTGCAGTTGCTGACAGGCAAAGTATGGAGAAAAATATAGTTAATAGTTGCTTTGACATAATGTCGGAGTTTATGGCGAAAAGTACAAAAATAATGCCCAATTCTATAATACCTCCTCATCGGGTATCTCCATGCGGATGCGCCAATGCTTCGGGAGGTAGTTGTTAGAGCGGTTTCCGAGGCATTTCACCCACCCTAAACCAAGGTTGTTAAATTTTACCATGCGCCAGCCTTTTTCGTTTTCGGGCGTGCCAAAGTCTTCCCGTTTCAGGAACTGGAGTGCCTGGTCTTTGTTTACGTGTATTGCAGGGATGGCGCTGTTTGCATCAATACTCAGGGCAATGGCATGGTCTGGCAGCCATTCTTTGGCTGCGGGGGAACCTATATTTAAGCCCGCTTTACGAAAATATAACGCCTTTTGCAGCAACTGCCAGTCGCTGAGGTGGGGGGCGCAAATAGCGCTAAACATATCTTTGCTCCATTCAATGTATTGCCAGTCTTTTGGGGCCAGTAAAGGAGCAGTTTGCTGAGCCACCTTTGTCATATCCGGCGCTTTTACCCTGGGTGACTTAAGAGTGTTAGCCGCATCCTGCTTTTGGAAGGCAGCTATAAAGAAGCCTTCGCCATTTATTTTTCCCGGAAAGAACCTATAGCCTTTCATCCCTTTTCGCGGCGATGCAGTTTCCACTATGCCCCAATTATCGCTTACCGGAACAGATATGGTCCGTGCGTCAAATTCGTCGGCAACCCAGTCCAGCACCTGCTCATCTTCCTCTTGCGAGAAAGAACATGTTGCATAGATGATGATCCCACCTTCTTTCAGTGAAGTCCATACATCGGCTAAAATGCGCTCCTGCCGGCCCCGACAAAGTGCTACATTATCTTGCGTCCAGTTTTGCAGCGCTTTAATATCTTTCCGGAAAAGGCCGGAACCGCTGCATGGCGCATCAATTACTATAACATCGAAATAGCCATCCAGTTTGGTGAAATCGCGCGGGTCGTTGCAGGTGACCCATGTATTGGAGTAGCCCCAGCGCACCATGTTTTCTTCTAAAATGGAAGCGCGGCTTCGAATAACTTCGTTTGATATCAGCAGGCTTTCCGGCTTCAGTAACGAAGCCAGCAATGTGCTTTTGCCGCCGGGGGCAGCGCAGAGGTCTAAAACCCGTAAATTATTGGTATCGTCGACTACGTTTTTCCATACGTGGGAAAGAAACATAGAGGAAGCTTCCTGTACATAATAAGCGCCGCCATGGTAGGCCGGGTCAAGCGTGAAGACAGGCCTGCTGGGAAGGTAGCGACCATCTTCGCACCAGGGTATGGGAGTGCCTTTAATATCGATGTTTGTTCCCTTAACAGGGTGTAACCGCACCGATGTAACCGCATCCTGCTCATGGGCAGCCAAAAACGAGGCTTCATCGAAACCCTGAATGGTACGTAACTGAGTAAGGAGTGGGGCAGGGAGTATCAAAAGTAAACAGAAGGCATTTTAAGGCCGCCGGCAAAGTTAAACGATAATTCGGAATGAACTTTGCGGGCAATTATTTTACTGGTTTTATATGAGACAACCGTAAGGTGTTACCCCTACGGTTGCTTTAATATAGTTGTTGCGTATAAAAGTCAACTGCGACAATTAAGTCCTACTTCGCCACCTCAATCTTTACTTTCTTATTCTTTATTCTCTGTTCTTTAATCAATTGCAGCGTATGGCTTGCTTTAAGTTTGCGGATAGCCACAAAAGAGAAGAAGTCTTTTACCTCTATAAGGCCGATGTCTTCTTTCTTCAATTCTCCTTTTTGTGAAAGGAAGCCAACAATATCCACCTTATTTACCTTGTCTTTTTTACCTGCGGCAATAAAGAGGGTAGTCCATTTTGGTTTTGCCGGCAGCGTTACTTCTTCAGGAATAATAATCTCTTCGGTATTGGCATCGATATAGTCAGGCAGCGTTTCGTCGGCAGATAGTATCAACACCGCTGTTCCGCTGGCATCCATACGGGCTGTACGGCCATTGCGGTGTATAAATGCATCTTCAGAAAGCGGCAAGTGGTAATGCACAATGTACCTGATGTTAGGTATATCCAGGCCACGGGCGGCAAGGTCGGTAGTGACAAGAACGTCAACAGTGCCATTTCTGAATTTACAGAGTGCGCTGTCTCTTTCCTGCTGTTCCATGCCGCCATGGTAAAACTCATTGATAATGCCTTTGTCGGCGAGGTATGCGCTGGTACGCTCTACCGATTCGCGGTGGTTGCAGAAAACAATGGTCGATTTGCCACCGGTATGGCAAATCAGCTTGAACAGGGTATTGGTTTTGTCTTTATCGTCAGCGGCAACCTTTTTAATATCCAGCCTTTTATAACCACCTTCTTCTTCCTCAACCAGGAAGTTGATGCGTGCCGGGTTTCTTAAACCCAGGAAGTCGGGTATTTCTACTGCTTCCGTAGCCGATGTAAGTATGCGCTTGCTGACAGCAGGTAAGGAGCTGATGATAAACGACATTTCTTCTTCAAAGCCCAGTTCTAATGACTTATCGAACTCATCGAGCACTATTGTGGTAATCGAGTCGGTAGTGATATTGCCTCTGCGGATATGGTCGCACAAGCGGCCGGGCGTACCTACAAGCAGCGCCGGAGGTTGCTTTAAATTGTTTTCTTCCGTTTCCCTAAGGTGACCGCCATAGCAACTGGTTATTTTTAAGCCAGTGCCCATTGATTTGAACACCTGCTCAATTTGCTGGGCCAGTTCGCGCGATGGAACTATAATCAGCGCCTGGGTGCGTTTGTTGCCGCCATCGAGCAGATCGAGCACCGGCAGCAGGTATGCCACTGTTTTGCCCGAACCCGTTGCGGAGAGCAACACCACATCTTTATGTTCTTTATTAGCTTCAATTGATGCGAGCTGCATTTCATTCAGCTTATCAATTTTTAAATAGGTAAGTATCTGGTCAATTGAATATTTTTTCTCTTGCATTTCGGCAAAAGTACGAAAGTTTAAGGGGTGTTGCGCCAAAGGCTATATTCTATTACGATGTGTAAAATAAGATTTGACAACTTTTTGGAAAGTTGTCAAATCGAACTAATGAAGGATAGCGTTGTTTTGTTTCAGTACCGCTTTGACAACTTTCTCAGAAGTTGTCAAAGCTATTCACAGCAGGCCCGGTGTAATGTGCTCGTGTAAAAACAGATTTGACAACTTTTTAGAAAGTTGTCAAATCGAAGTTTGTGGATGTCGCCATTCATCGGCATCAAACAAATCATTTTAGAATCATAGTTCATACAGAAACATCACAAAATTGTCAAACCCTATTTTAGCATTTCATTCTATAAATGGCGTTGCAAATAAGTACGTTCTTTGTGCCCAATTTCAATTATATGTCTGCAATACAGCCCGCGAAAAGAATAGGCAAAGAGTTCCAGAACCCGATACCCACCGGCCAGATGAAGGGTGGTTTTTTCAAGATTCTCTGGAAATTTATGACCGCCAAAGAAGAGCGGGTGCCTGCACAACCCATCGGGCCGTTCCCTGCTGATGTAAATGCGTATAAAACACCACCTGAAACAGGCCTGCGTGTTACCTGGATGGGGCATTCCTCGGTGCTGATTGAAATTGATGGTAAACGCATACTTACCGACCCTGTAATAGGCCGTGCGTCTTTTGTGCAGTGGGCAGGACCTAAGCGCTTTTTTGAGTATCCTTTGCCTATGGGGCAAATGCCGCCGCTGGATGCTATTATTATTTCGCATGACCATTACGACCACCTGGACGTGCTGGCAATGAAGCAACTGGCCAATATTACCACACCATTTTATTGTTCTCTGGGCGTAGGCGCGCACCTGGAGGCATGGGGTATTGCCAAAAGCAGAATAACAGAAATGGACTGGGGACAAACCGCCAGTGTAGGGAACGACCTGACCATAACAGCCACTCCCGCAAGGCATTTTTCCGGCAGGGGAGTAACGAACCGTAACCAGACCCTGTGGTCGTCGTTTGTAATTAAGGGGAGCAGGCACAATGTTTTCTTTGGCGCTGATTCGGGCTGGTTCCCGGGATTCTCAGATATCGGTAACCAATTCGGTCCGTTTGACCTTACAATGTTGGAGGTTGGCGCGTATGGCGAAGGCTGGCCGGATATACACATGGGCCCTGACCATGCCACCAACGCCCATCTTGCCCTGAAAGGGAAGGTCATGATGCCCATACATTGGGGCACCTTCAACCTGGCGTTCCATGCGTGGCGCGAGCCGGTTGAAAAGGCCATTCAATTTGCCAAAGAAAAAGACATTCAATTATTCCTGCCCAAGCCCGGTGTAGCGACTGATTTTAGGGGTGGGGAGTATAGTAGCAATTGGTGGAAGTGAATGGTGGAAGTGAATGGTGAATGGTGAATGGTGAATGGTGAAAGTGAATGGTGAATGGTGAATGGTGAATGGTGAATGGTGAATGGTGAATGGTGAGTGGTAAATGGTGAATGGTGTCTTTCCGCAGTTGTTGGTGTTTCCCACCAACAGCCATCCGGACGTATTTGTTTTCGGAAAAGTAATTGTCTGAACTATGATTTATAGGATTAAATGATGGGCAGGATTATCCCCTCCGAAAACTTTTCCGCCGCTGTTGGTATTTTCTACTAACAGTAATCGAGACGTATTCGCTTTTGGAAACTATTGTTTGAACCATGTTTTAAATTAACGCTTTACAAACCTATTAGTACACACCCCGTTTACCTTCACAAAATAAACGCCGCTGCTCAGCCCCGACACATCAAGTGCCATGCTCACCGCGCCATTTTGCTGCCCGCTATTTACAACTGTTTGCCCTAATACATTGGTAATAATTAACTCGTGTATCTCTGATACAGCTTCTACATGCAACACATTATCAACAGGGTTCGGATAAACCCGGGGACTCATAAATGCCAAATGTAAACTGCCGACTGAAACATTGTGGTCATATACTAACCGTGCACTGCTCGCTACACTATCGTAACATCCCCGTCCCATAGATACCAATGTAGCTGTTACAGTATCATTACCTGCGGCTTTGGTATAGGTAACGGATGGCACTGTCGTAGTAGTAAACTCAATGCCATGGTTCTTCCAGTGAATGGTATACAGGCCAGCTGTTCCCATTATCGAAGCAGTCAGATGTACAGTGGCGCCTGCGCCGGCAATACTATCTCCAGTAAGCGCTACTACTGGCACAATAAATGTATCTACCCGCATATGAATAGTGTTACTTATTACGACCGGGCTTGTGGTGAGACAGGCTATGCTACTGGTGAGCTGGCATTGTACAGAATCTCCATTTACTGGGGCGTAGGTATAGGTAGGAGCACTTACGCCTACATTTGCGCCGTTCACTTTCCATTGATATGCAGGCGAAATGCCTGCGTAGGTGGTATTGGAAGAGAAAGTTACCGGCATCCCATAGCAAAGCACATTTCCTGAATGAGCGGAGATGGTAATTGATGGGTTGACTGGCATTGACGATGTTATCTTACGAATCCGGTAATTCGAGCCGTCTGCAAAGTATATGCTATTGCATATATCTATCGCGAGCCCATACGGATTCGAAATATTTGCACTCGTCGCAGAACTTCCATCACCACTATATCCACTAGTCCCGTTACCTCCTACTGTATTTACAATTCCGGAAGTTGTTAATTCCCGGATACGGTGATTATTCTTATCTGAGAAAATAAGATTGCCAAAGTGATCGCATTTTAGATCTAGCGGGCCTATTTGTGCGGAACTAGCAGGAAGACCTTCCCCGTTATAGGTGCCACTACCATTTCCAGCAACTGTGGTAATAATATTGGAAGTGAGGTTAACCTTTCGAATTCTTGCATTGCCCCAATCGGCAATACAAATACTGCCTGCATTATCATAGCATATACCCATAGGCTGATTGAATTGGGCAGATGTCGCAGCCCCCCATCTCCAGCATAACCACTAACACCAGTACCAGCAAAATGGGTGACTATTCCAGTTGCCCGATCGATTTTACGAATACGATAGTAACCACTAGTAAAGTACAAGTTATAATTGCTATCGAAACAAAGTAATGCGGGATAGCCTAATGCAGCTGTTGAAGAATGACCGCCATCTCCTGTGTCCAAAACTGATCCATTTCCAGCATACGTTGTAATTATACCCGAAATAGCATCGATCTTTCGAATTCTTGATCCATCCACTTCTGCAATGTATACGTTGTTAAAAGAATCAATTGCTATGCCATAAGGGTTGTTTAACTTTGCGGCACTCGCTGGACCGCCATCTCCCGAATATCCTGCAATTCCAATTCCCGCAATAGTTGATATGACACCCAATGGTGTTATTTTTCTTACAGTGTGGTTTGCCCGTGCGCTAAAATAAAAATTGCCGATAGCATCAAACTCACAAAAAAAAGGAAAAGCCAACGCAGCCGCAGTAGCGGCCCTACCGTCACCGGTATCGTGTGGATACCCATTACCGGCTATTGTACTAATGATGCCGGTTTGCCCCATCGATTTATGAGCAAACAATAGCAAAATAGCAAGTCCGAGTATAAAAAATTTCATCTGTAACAAATTAAACCACCAAGTACAGGATTGCCTCCGCTGCAAAATGAATTCATTTGGTCTGTTTTGAAACCAAATATAGAAAATATTTTGGTTCGAAACCTTGGTATTTATCTCGAATTATGCCCTGAGCGTTTACAAACCATCCCAAACAAAAAAATCCGCAAGCATTGCTTGCGGATTTTTTAATATAAAAACGTGAAAATTATTTGGTCTTAGCTGCAACCACTATCTCGGTTTTAACCGGGTTATTGGTGTTTACTGTAGCTTTCTTAGCCCACAGCATAGATATGGTTGGTGCGATAACCAGGGCAACGATAGACATCAATTTGATAAGGATGTTCATTGATGGGCCTGATGTATCTTTAAACGGATCACCAACTGTATCGCCGGTTACGGCTGCTTTGTGTGGTTCTGATTTTTTGTAGTACATCTGTCCGTTGATCTCTACACCTTTTTCGAAAGATTTTTTAGCGTTATCCCATGCACCGCCGGCATTGTTCTGGAACATACCCATCAACACACCTGCAACAGTAGCACCAGCAAGGAAGCCACCTAATACTTCAGGGCCTAATAAGAAACCGATAAGCAATGGAGAAATGATTGCGATAGCACCAGGTAACATCATTTTTCTCAGAGAAGCAGTAGTAGAGATAGCTACACATTTGTCGTATTCTGGTTTGCCTGTACCTTCCATAATACCTGGAATTTCGCGGAACTGGCGGCGAACTTCTTCCACCATCGCCATTGCGGCTTCACCCACAGCACGAATGGCCAATGAAGAGAAGATGAATGGAATCATAGCACCCACGAATAAACCAGCCAATACGTCAGCGTGGTAAATGTTGATAGCGTTATTCAGCGCAAAACCATTTTTTTCAACCACCCCTACATAGGCTGCAAATAAAGCCAGTGAAGTTAATGCAGCAGAAGCGATAGCGAAGCCCTTTCCGGTTGCAGCGGTAGTATTACCAACAGCATCCAGAATGTCTGTTTTTTCACGAACTTCAGGAGGTAATTCACTCATTTCAGCAATACCACCTGCGTTATCGGCAATTGGTCCGAAGGCATCAATAGCCAACTGCATAGCAGTAGTCGCCATCATACCCGCAGCTGCGATAGCCACACCATACAAACCTGCACAGGCGTGAGCGCCATAGATACCACCAGCCAATACTAATATTGGTAAGAAGGTACTTTCCATACCTACAGCAAGACCACCGATAATGTTGGTAGCGCCACCTGTTGCAGACTGGCGGATGATGCTCAGTACAGGTCGTTTACCCATTGCAGTGTAGTATTCGGTGATCATACTCATTAAAGTACCCACAGCCAAACCTACCAGTATAGAATAAAATACACCATTACGGCTGAATTCATGGCCGCGAAGCGACATAGTTTCAGGAAGTATGGTATTTACTAAGAAGTAACATGCAATAGCGGTAAGCACTATAGAACCATAGTTACCCATGTTCAATGCCCTTTGTACCGCGCTGGTGCTAACACCTGCGGTATCAGAGATACGAACAAATAAAGTGCCTATCATAGATAGTATGATACCCACACCTGCAATCAACATTGGTAACAGAATTGGTGCGAAACCACCAAATGCATCTGCGGCGCCAACAGCACTTGTTTCGCGGCCCAATACCATGGTAGCCAATACGGTAGCCACATAAGAACCGAAAAGATCGGCACCCATACCTGCAACGTCACCTACGTTGTCACCTACGTTATCGGCAATAGTAGCCGGGTTACGCGGATCATCTTCAGGAATGCCGGCTTCAACTTTACCTACAAGGTCAGCGCCTACGTCGGCAGCTTTAGTATAGATACCGCCACCCACGCGTGCAAAAAGCGCAATGCTTTCAGCACCCAGTGAAAAGCCGGTCAATACTTCAATTACCTTCTCCATTTCAGCGCTATCAACACCTGCGTTTGGAGCGAAAATCATTTTAAGGATAATGAACAAGCTGCCTAAGCCTAATACTGCAAGGCCGGCAACACCCATTCCCATTACAGAGCCACCACCGAAAGAAACGGCAAGCGCTTTGCTAAGGCTGGTACGTGCAGCATGTGCAGTACGTACGTTAGATTTTGTTGCGATACGCATACCGATAAAACCGGCAAGTGCACTGAATACAGCACCAATAATAAATGCAACAGCAATCATCCAGCTGGAGTTGACGCTGCTGCTACCCATAACTGCCAGCAGAATAGCGGCAATAATTACGAAGTAGGTGAGTATCTTATACTCAGCCTTCAGGAAGGCCATAGCACCTTCGGCTATGTAGGTTGAAATTTCTTTCATCCGGTCGTTGCCGGCATCATGCTTGGTTACCCAGGCGCTCTTAATGAATGTGTACAATAGTGCCAAAACACCAAACCCCGGTACGAGGTAGAAGTAAGAACTCATATTCTATAATAAATAGTTAAATAATTGAAGGCTGCAAATATAATCGTTTGACTTGAAAAGTCATAGGCCGTTTAAAATAAATGACCATGCGAAGTAATTGCAACAAAATACCTGGTAATTGCCTGGTTGCCGAAAATAAGCTTCGCCTTACGCTGAGCTTGTTTTATAGCTACCGGGAGCTAACACATTATACAAATAAACCCGAATGCGGTGATATAATTTTCAATGCCAATGTATGTTATGCCACCCCTTCGGGGTTTGATCCGGTTGTAGGCATAATTTTACTATAATCATGCCATCCCTTCGGGATTCAAATAACAAAAATCTATTTTTATACGTTTGCGTACCATGAGCGCACCATACTAAAGTTATAAAATGAACCATGGTTGGTCTATTTGTATAACAAAACTATTGTTGCGCGATAAGGTTTTGTAATTGTACTTAGAGGTGGGACTGTCTTAAAACTGGTATGCAACTGAGCGATCAGTTGCATACCGTAAATATTAAATACTGTAAAAATTATTTTTTAGCCGGAGCAGAATTTTTAGCCGGAGGCGCCTGCTTGGTTTGTTGTTTTGCATTCTTATCGAAACCTTCCGGCTTCTGCATAAACATAACTGAAACGATGCAAAGACCAGCAATAGTACTGATCAATACCCAAGTGCCTTTTTCCATAATATCGCCTGATTGCTTAACACCCATTACCTGAGTACTCATGCTACCAAAGCTACCAGAAAGACCACCGCCTTTAGGGTTTTGTACCAAAATGAAAAATCCTAAAACAACACAAGCTAAAAGTATTATTCCTGTAATTAAGATGGTCATAGTTCTTTCTCTTTTAAAATATCTTTTATTTTTTGGGCAAAGTAAGCATTTTTTTCAGGATTACGCAAACTTAATTTGCGATACATTTCTATTGCCTTATCATATTTTTGTTGCTTTAAATATATTTCGGCCAGCGATTCGCTTGCCAGGCCTTCTTCGCTGGTTATAGAATTTACCGCCATCTCGAATACATTTTCCGGTATCTCCTCGTTTTCTTCCTGTATGGCGGCAGCCATTTTTTCTTTCTGCCACATGGTTTTTACTGCCTTTTTATCAGCAATTTCTTCCTGTTGTTTTACTGATGTACTTCTGAAATGCAACAACCAGTCTTTAAAGCTCATCATTACCATGAGGGCCTTTTCTTTACTGTATATTTCTTCAGGGGTAAGTTCAGTAACATCATCCGGTAACTCGCCCGATACTTTTATACCTTGTTGTAAAAAGTAGTCTTCTGAGAAAACAGGTGCAAATAATGGCTCTTCAATTTCAGCCGTAGTAGTGGTCATTTGTTCTTCTTCCTTTAAAATTATTTCAAGCTGATTTTCTGTCGCGACCTCCTCGGCTATTTCAGTTTCGTCAGCGAAAATGGTTTCCGGTCCAGGTATTACAGTAAGGTCGGGTATGCGTTCGGGTTCTGCATTAACTGGTTCCGGTACTATATATTCCACTTTGTGTTCTGGGGCAGTATATGTGGCAACAGGTTCTGCAATAATTTCCTCTGGTTCAGGGGTTACAGTCACCTCCGGTTCTTCAACGGAAGTAGCAACTTCCGGCGGTGCGGCATGAAATACTTCTACTTCCGCTACTGGTTCCAAATCTTCTTCGTGGGTAGGGTAGGTAACATCATGGCCTGTAGCATCTTCAAGATAATTGACGAAAAGTAGCGGGTTGGATACATAGGGATAAGCCTGGTTCATCATTTCCTGCGAAAATGAATCATGTTTATATTGTTGTTTGGCCTTAATATACCTTATGGGCACAAAATAGGGATATTTCTGTCCCAGTTTTGCAATGGTCTGTGGCTCATCGGCCATAGAACCCGTGCCCGATAGCAGCAAACCCGATATTAACTGTATTGCGTGATTGTCTGTCATAAAAGTAAAGAGTTACCAGTTTACAAACGCTTTATTAAAAATGTCATCGGCAAGCTGGTTGCCAATGTCCTCAATTAAAGTGCTTTCAATATTCTGCAGGTTCTGTGATGCGTCAAAGTCAGAAAAACGCGCAAAAGTCTGGGTGAAACTTGCTTTGTCGTTTTTAGCATTCTTAAAAGTAACCGAAATGGATACGGTAAGCCTGTTTTTGGTGGCCGTCTGCACATTCTGTGCTGCAGAAACGGTAACGTTATAACCGGTTACCGCGCCCTTAATATCATAATCAGCATCGTCGCTAGTTACCGAGCGGAGACCTGTTTGTGAAAGTATCCTGCTCCTAAGTTTATCAGTAAGGGTTGCGGTAAGGCTGGGCACCACATTTTGCGCCTTATTTTCCAGCAGGTGAATATTGATCGTTTTCCCTTCAATAGTCGCGCCTGAAAAGCTGTAAACCCCACAGCCGGCAAGCAGTAGTAGTGTAACAGTCAATAAGAGAAGGGATTGTAAGCGCATAAGGGTACAAATTTACACTAAAACGGGTAAAAATGTTAATAGCGTGTGGGAAAGTGAGGTTAAAAATTGTTTCTGGGTGTTGAATTGCTGAAATTTTCAACTGGGGTTATGCTGACGGGCGTTACAAATGCCAATTCGATGGATCCGCGAAATATTAGCGGAGGAGTGAGGGAGTCATTTTTTACGACGGACATCTTATAATCCTGAATTCTGAAAATCATAGGCCAGACAGGTTGTGCTGACGGGCGTTACAAACGCCAATCCGATGCATCCGCGAAACATTCGCGGACGAGTGCAAAGTACACGAGTGAGAGACGCCCATCTTATAATTGTCCAATCCTAAAAATCATAGTTCAGACGGACTACCCCAAATACTTCCCGACAATAGGCACCCTTCTGCCAATGCCGAACGACTTTGGTGATACCCTGATGATGGGGCAGAACTGGTTGCGCTTATATTCGTTGGTATTTACCAATTTGAGGATGCGGTTTACCAGCGGGGCATCAAAGCCCATGGCAATGATCTCTTTTGGTCCGAGCCTGCGTTCTATATATTGGTACAGGATGCCGTCTAGTATATCGTACTCGGGTAAACTGTCGCTGTCTTTTTGGCCAGGGCGCAGTTCTGCACTAGGTGCTTTGTCAATTATGTTCTGCGGTATTATTTCTTTATCGCGGTTTATGTAGCGGGCAATAGCGTATACCTGTTGTTTATATAAGTCGCCCAGCACGCCTAGGCCGCCGGCCATATCGCCATATAAGGTACCATAACCAGTTGCTAATTCACTTTTATTAGAAGTGTTTAACAGTATGGAACCGAACTTGTTAGACAAGGCCATCACTAATGCCCCCCGAATGCGCGACTGCAGGTTTTCTTCAGCCACGCTAAAAGGTAAGCCACTGAAAACAGGATGGAGAGCGGTTTCAAAAGAGTTAAAAATATCTTTAATGCTAATGATATCATATTGATTATCCAGGTTTTGCGATAGCTGCACCGCATCGTTCACAGAATGGTCGGTTGAAAATTGCGATGGCAATAATAATGCCCTGACATGTTCGGCACCCAAGGCTTCGCAGGCAAG
The DNA here is from genome assembly GCA_947447265.1 of Chitinophagaceae bacterium. Taxonomy (GTDB): domain Bacteria; phylum Bacteroidota; class Bacteroidia; order Chitinophagales; family Chitinophagaceae; genus Flavipsychrobacter. The sequence continues at coordinate 14,421 of CANFKC010000024.1, read as the reverse complement.
CGCGAGGACCACCGCACTGTCAATTCCACCCGATGAGGCCACAATTGCCTTAGTAAAGCCCATTTTGCTAAAGTAGTCACGGATACCGGTTAGGAGGGCCTGGTGTATTTTGTCGGTAGCTTTTTCGGGTTCGAACTGTAGTGGTAAAGATTGCACCGAGGGAACTTGTTCTTTGGGTGTTTGTATACCACCACTTAATGTGTTATCATCATTAAGCGTAATAAATTGTTGTGATTCAGTAAAATAGGGTAACTCTGCAATGATGTTTCCCTTGGCATCCATCGCCAGCGAACCACCATCGAATACGATCTCGGTTTGCGAACCTACTGTATTACAGTATATCATCGGCAAGCTGTATTGCAGTACATTTTGCTTTACGATGCCCTTGCGGCTGTCAGCGTGTATATAATCAAAGGGCGATGCGCTGAGGTTGATCATCACATCCGGATTTTGCTTTGCCAGCTCATCCATCGGTGAAAGCCGGTACAGCGGGTCGTCGGTTAGGTTCCAGATGTCTTCGCAAATAGTAACCGCAAGCTTTTTCCCTTTAAATTCTAACACCTGCCAATCGTATGCCGGCTCAAAGTATCTATACTCATCAAAAATATCATAATTCGGCAATAGCGTTTTATGTACAATGCCTTTTATTTCTTTTTCATGTAGCAGAAAGGCGCTGTTGAAAAGATTTTTCCCGAGGGGTTTATTATTGCGCGACGGGCAACCCACCAGCACACCGATAGTATCGGCAAACTGCTTTATGCGTTCAATCGCGGCAAGACCGTTATCAATAAAATCGTCAAACTCCAGGAAATCACGTGGCGGGTAGCCACATATACAAAGCTCTGAAAATACAATCAGGTCACCATTCTGTCGCTTAGCGTCTTCAATGGCGGCTATAATTTTATCAGTGTTGGCTTCGAAATTGCCTATATGGTAGTTTTGCTGTGCAATAAAGATCTTCACCCTTCAAAATTAAAGGATATTGCTGAAAGGTGAGCGTGTTTTGTGCTGGCGATTTATGGGTGAATGGCGCAACAACGAATGGGCTTAATGTGTAGCGAGTAGAGTAAAGCAAAAGACCACATACATGGCACGGCTATAATTCATTTTTTAGATTGGATAGCCCCGATGGGGTATCGTGCTAATGCTTTAATATTATACTACAAACGGGAGAGCCCCTCTGGGGCAACTACTGCGGGGAGGAACTGAGTTTTACACCTGGTTGTCTGTAGATAGCTAAACAGTGATATCGTAATGATGAGGCGTACATTAATAAAATAGGGTCTACTAACTACTATGTACTAACTACTATGTACTAACTACTATCTACTAACTACTAACTACTACTCAGCCGTGTGTTTTGCATACATTTTTTCACCAGCCTGTATGGCAATTGAAAGATGGTTGTCTGATGGTGGGATGGGGCAGGAGAAGCCCTCAGCATAGGCGCAATAAGGGTTGTAGCATTTGTTGAAGTCAATTACGGCCTGCCCGTTTTGAATATCATTTACGGTAAGGTCGATATATCTGCCACCGGCAAACGTTGCCGTATAATTGGTTTCGTCATTGAATGGGATAAAGAGGTCGTCCTTATGGTTATTGTCGTTTATCAGGTCGAGGTTGATATAGGCATGCAATACTATCAACGTATCGTGCAACATGCAGGTGAAGGTGCCATATTCTTTAAACGGCTTGTTTTTGCCGCTGTGCGTTGCAATTAAGAATGGGGTAGCTCCGGGAGTTGGCTCGAAACTGGCAACCAGCCTGTAAGCAGGGTTGGGCTCGAAGAAACGGAGGTAACGTACGTCGTTTGCCGAAATGGGTTTACGCGGTTCTTTAAGCAGGTCGGCAACATAGGCTTTCCTGAATTGAGTAATAGTGTCTTTGTAGGTCTGCCCAATAGCAAGTACTGGCAATTGCAAAGCAATTGCCAGTACTAAGAAATGTATGTATCTGATGTGTTTCATTCGTTGATTTTAGTATAAACTGCTGGTAGTCAACTGTAAGTTTTACTATAGACACCTTTATTACTAAAAAAGCAAGGGTCATTTAAAAAAAGAGCTAGCCTCGCCTCGGTCCTCTCCCATAGAGAGGAAGAATGATACATGGCTTCAGTGGCAATTTATAATTTATAATGGCCTCTCCTCGGTCCTCTCCCATAGAGAGGAAGTTCGATATCTGCGACGTGCCGCAGGGCTTAATCGGCAATTTGTAATTTATAATGGCCTCTCCTCGGTCCTCTCCCATAGAGAGGAAGTTCGATATCTGCGGCGTGCCGCATGGCTTTAGTGGCAATTTATAATTTATAATTTACCATTTATAATTGACTACGCTTCCGGCCTCATCTGAGGGAAGAACAAAACATCCTGAATAGATACCTGCCCTGTCAACAACATAGCAAGACGATCGATACCGAAACCGATACCGGCCGTTGGTGGCATACCATATTCCAATGCGCGTAAAAAGTCATAGTCAATGTACATAGCCTCGGCATCGCCGCGCTCCATGAGTTTTACCTGGTCCTCAAAACGTTCGCGCTGGTCAATAGGGTCGTTCAGCTCGGTATAGGCATTGGCAATTTCTTTACCATTGGCTATAAGTTCAAAGCGCTCTACAAGACCTTCTTTTTCGCGGTGCTTTTTGGTAAGCGGACTCATTTCAATAGGGTAGTCGATAATAAACGTTGGTTGTATGTAGTGTTTTTCGCACTTGCCACCGAATATTTCATCTACCAGTTTGCCTTTACCCATACTTGGGTCAACTTCAATATGCAATTGGCGGCAAACGCCACGGAGGCCTTCTTCATCCATCGCACTGATGTCAATACCAGTATGTTCCTTTATCGCATCATAAATACTTATGCGCTTGTAAGGTGCCTTAAAGTCAATTTCAACATCGTTTACTGTTGTAACAGTAGTACCATTGGTAGCAATAGCTGTTTTTTCCAAAAGCTGCTCTGTGGTATCCATCATCCACAAATAATCTTTGTAGGCAACGTAGAATTCCAGTACTGTAAACTCAGGGTTATGGGTTCTGTCCATGCCTTCGTTACGGAAGTTACGGCTGAATTCATATACCCACTCAAAACCACCCACAATAAGGCGCTTCAGGTATAGTTCGTTGGCAATACGCAGGTATAATGGAATATCTAACGCATTGTGGTGTGTTACAAAAGGGCGTGCAATTGCGCCACCCGGAATGCTCTGTAATACAGGAGTGTCCACTTCAATACCGCCACGCTCATTCAAAAATGCGCGGATGGCATTTTTCATTTTAGTTATCTTAATGAAGGTATCTTTTACCGCAGGGTTAACGATAAGATCAGCATAGCGCTGACGGTAGCGAAACTCCAGGTTTGTAACTGCATCAAACACCTCACCGTCTTTTTCCCTGGTAACAGGTAATGGGTGCAGCGATTTGGTTAATAAAATGAAAGAAGTTGCATGTATCGATGTTTCACCTGTTTTGGTAATGAAACCATAGCCTTTAACACCAATAATATCGCCAAGGTCCATTAGTTTTTTCCAAACGATGGCAAACATGCTCTTGTCTTCGCCGGGGCAAATTTCATCTTGCTTAATATAGATCTGGATACGGCCTGTGCTGTCTTGAATTACTGCAAAGTTGGCCTTACCCATATCCCTAACGCCCATAATACGGCCCGCAATAGATATTTCTTTGAACTGATCAGCAGTTTCAAGGGTAAAATCACGTTTTATTTGTTCGGCCGTATGTGTAATTTCAAAAAGTGGGGCTGGAAAAGGGTCAATACCCATAGCCCGTAATTCCGCCAGTTTTTCGCGGCGAATTACTTCCTGTTCGCTTAAAGTTGCTTGCATGCTGCAAAAGTAGTTGAAGTAATGGTAAATGGTAAATGGTGAATGGTAAATTCACTAAAATATAGGCGCCACAGGTTTTGGATACCCTTCTTTGGTACTTATATTCTGTATTTTCTTCTTTGAAATTTCTCGCTTGGAAATTGTTATTTCCTGCTTGTAATATCCTACTTGTTATTTGACTCTACGTATGTCTTCATATTCTTCAAGCCAAGTTCAAAGTCTTTGCTGAGCAGGTTATCAATATTCATGAAGACGGTCATGGCATTCCATGGGTAGTCAAAGTGATTGGTGAAACTGAAGGTTGCCTTTGTTCCGCCTGCGCTGTCCGTTGCGCTTAATGAGCCGGAGGTAATAACATGTGACGGTTCAACCAATTCAAATTCATACGTCATTGAAGTGCCGCTCATAGCTTTATTTCTGAATTCCGCTTCTCCCGTTTTGCTGAGGTCTCCTTTCCAATGGTAAAAACTGCCTACGCCGCTATCAACAACGGAAAAGGAATCTTTCATGCTGGTGTCAAGCCTGGTCCATGGGCTCCAGTTACGCCAGTTTTTAAAATGAACCATTTGCTGAAATACAACCTCTTTCGGTGCATTTATAAAGGTGCTGCGGCTCACCACAACATCTTTAGGTTGTATTAAGCCTTCTACTAATAGTGCTGCTATAATGATGCAGATAAGCGTAAAACAGATTCTGAAAAATTTCTTGGTTGACATGTTTGGTTAGTCGTAAGTGATAAGTTGTTAGTCGTGAGTCGTAAGTGATAAGTCGTAAGTCCGTCGTTCTGCTAGTGTTTCGGTGCGGAAGAAAGGTTCAACTTATTACAAAAGTATAAAATAGGGATTAGCTATTCAAATGTCACTGCCTTTAGGCGGCAAACATATTTATGGTAAGGACTTACGATTCACGACTTACAACTTACGGCTAAAAAGGTATTTTTGCCCCATGCCGAACACAGACGCAATATTACAGACGATGCTTGCCGCAGATAACTTCAGTAAATGGCTGGGAATTGTTGTAGATGAATATCGCGAAGGTTACTGCAAACTGCATTACACCATACGAGAAGAGATGCTGAATGGTTTTGGTATTGTGCATGGTGGCATTGTGTTTTCGGCTGCAGACAGCGCGTTTGAATTTGCCTGTAATTCCCACGGGCGGCTAAGTGTGGCGCTGGATGTGCATATCAGCTTTATTAAGGCTAGCAAAGCCGGCGAACTGCTGACCGTCGAGGCTAAAGAGATACATACGGGTAATAAAACATCTTTCTACGATATTACCATTACTAATGAGGCTGCTGAAGTTGTAGCTATATTTAAAGGCACTGCTTACCGAACCAGTAAAGAAATAGTTTAATTGACAGGCGTGGCACGCTTATTGATTTACATGAGGCAGCATACATGTTGGAACATTTTATTTCCATTAAGTATGTTGCTATATTTGGCTGAAATATTATTTTTGTATAAAAACTGTTACTCGTGATAAAGAAAATTATTATTATCGTATTGGTATTAGGGCTTGTTGGTGGCGCAGTAGGCGCTTTTATGTGGTTTAAGCCACACCCTAAGGTAGAAGATGCTAAAGGCATTGTAGTTACTGCACCAGCGCTGGCTAAGGAATATACAGCCGATGAAAAAGGAGCTGATGGTAAATACCTGAACAAAGCCATAGAAGTAACCGGAACTATAGGTGAAGTAGAGAAAAATCAGGATGGCGGTCTGATGGTGATTTTGCAAACAGAAGACCCGACTGCAGGTGTGCAATGCACGATGAGGGAAAAAAACGCCACAGCAACGAAAGGACAGAATATCACTATTAAAGGTTTCTGTTCAGGTAATGGAATAACAGGAGTTTCATTAACTGATTGTGTAATTAAATAACACTGATGCGTTGCAGATAGCGTACCTTTGTTACTGTAAATCAAACATTAAGCAATAAAATAATTAAAGTAGATGAAGAAGTTTTTTTTAGGTATCGGCCTTGTTGTTGCATTGGGAAGTTGTTATAATGATAAGTTTGACAAGCTGTATCCCACCCCTGTAACAACGGTTGACCTTTGCGACACAGCTACGAACCCGGCAAAATTCAGCACTAACGTAAATTCAATTATTACGAGCAAATGTGCTACAGCCGGCTGCCATGATGCTACCACTGCACAGAGCGGTTATACCTTTACCACATATGCAGCCGATAGCCTGGCGAGTGCGAGGATATTAACAAGGGCGTTTTCAACCAGCAGTCCGATGCCGCCTACTACTTCAACTCAGTTAACCGCGTGCGAAAAGAACCAATTGTATTACTGGCTCAGCCACGGTTCTGTAAATAACTAAGCAATTTTTCAAACCAATAAACTTATAAATATGAAGAAGATCATTTTAATTGCCGCTTTGGTAGCTTCTGCCAATGGTGTGTTCGCTCAGACTTACATGACGCGCACGGCTAAGATTTCATTCAATGCGACTTCCCCTAAATCTCCAGAGAAAATAGAAGCGGTAAATAATGAAGCAGCTTCTATTTTAAATAGTAAGACAGGTGATTTCGTGTTTCAACTACCCATCAAGAGTTTCAAATTTGAGCGCGAATTGATGCAGCAGCACTTTAACGAAAACTACATGGAAAGCGACAAATTTCCAAAGTCTGATTTTAAAGGAAAGTTGAGCGATATGAATAGCGTTAACCTGGCAAAAGATGGCACTTACAATGTTACTGTAGCGGGTAAATTAACTATTCACGGAGCTACCAAAGATGTATCTGTACCGGGTACAGTTACTGTAAAAGGTAAAGAAGTTACAGCGAAAGCAAAATTCAATGTTAAGCTGGCCGACTACAACATTGTTATACCGGGTGTGGTAAGCGATAAATTAGCGAAAGAGGCAATAATTACTATTGATGCTGCTCTTACTCAAAAATAATTTTTGATTCTGTAAAAAATAAATATGCGTAAACTTTTATTGATTGCTTCGGTTTTTACCTGCTCGGCACTAAAGTCTTTCGGTCAGGATGATGGAGATAGCATGCTGAAAATGCTTGACGATGATACCAAGGCTAAAAAGGAAGATGTAAATTATACTTTTAAGACCACCAGGCTTATAAACGGAAGTACTACAGAAAGCCTCGGCGCTGGTGTGATGGATATGCGCATTGGGCACCGTTTTGGTAAAATAAACCAGGGCATCGAAAACTTCTTTGGTATTGACAATGCCAACACCCGCATTGGGCTCGATTACGGTATAACCAAATATCTGATGGTTGGTATTGGCCACAATGTATTGGGCAAAGAAAATGATGCGTTTGCTAAAGTGAAGATACTGAAGCAGCAGACAAATGGTAGTCCAATATCGTTGAGCTTTCTTACAGGTATGTCGGTACAAACAATTGCGGCTCCCACGCTGCCTGTTTCAACCGATAAATACTATTTTTCGAACCGCCTTTGCTATTTTAACCAGGTGTTGATAGCGAGGAAATTCAGCGACAAACTGTCGCTGATGTTGATGCCGTCTATTTTGCATAACAACCTTGTTGACAGCACTAAGTTTGACAATAACACAGTAGCGTTAGGTATTGGTGGCAGGGTTAAAATAAGCAAACGAGTTGCGTTTACCGGTGAATACTATTATCGTCTTACCGGTCAGGATAATCTTGCCAACGGTTTTAAAACTTACAATTCATTGTCGTTTGGTTTCGACATTGAAACTGGCGGACACGTGTTCCAGTTACACGTAACCAATTCACCGGGTATTTCCGAGCGTATTATGCTGGGTCAGACGGTCGATACATGGAGTAAGGGTGATATACACTACGGTTTCAACATTTCAAGGGTATTTACGATTGTAAAGCCTAAGGAATTCCGGAAGCATAAATAAGGTAATTTAAGACACTTCAATAATGCAAACAGCCCGCCGATTGGCGGGCTGTTGCTATATTATGTTTGCCGGTAACCTATGCCATAGCATGTTCAAGGTCGCGCAAAATATCTTCAATGTTTTCCAGGCCGACACTCATTCGAATCAGGCCATCAGTTATGCCCGCTTTCAAGCGCTGTTCGCGCGGCACACCCAGGTGAGTGGTAGAGGCAGCGTGGGTAACTATAGTGTCGCACGTGCCGAGGGAAACTGCATTTTTGCACAGCTGCATATTGTTCAGGAATTTCACTCCGGCATCGAAACCGCCTTTTAATTCAAAGCTGATCATGCCTCCGGCATGTTTCATTTGTTGCTTTGCTACTGCATAACCCGGGTGTGAAGTTAAACCAAGGTAATTGACAACGGCAACTGCTTTATGCCCATCAAGAAACTGCGCTACTTTTTCCGCATTACTGCAATGGCGGTCCATCCTCAGGCTGAGCGTGCGAAGGCCATTGGTAAGTAAAAAAGCATCAAAAGCATTGCTGTTGCCGCCCAGTAAGCGGTGGGTTTTCGTGAGCGCTTTATTCATGCGGTCCAAATCTTTGCCAACCAGCACGCCGCCTATTGCCGTGCCATGACCATTCAGGTATTTAGTGGTAGAATGCACTACATAATCAACATCATACCTGAAAGGTTGTTGCAGATAGGGTGTAGCGAAGGTGTTGTCGACAACAACCGTTAAGCCGTATTTTTTGCCAAGTGCGCTGAGGGTCTTCAAATCAAAACACTGAAGGGTAGGGTTGGCCGGGGTTTCAATGTGCATCAGCCGGATAGTTGCATCAGCCTTAATAGCAGCCTCTACTCCGTCCGTGTTATGAAAGTCAATGAGCAGGTGATTGATGCCATAGTCCGGCATTATTTTTTCAATTATCTCGTGCGTGCCGCCATATAACGACTGATGACTGATCATCTTTTCTCCAGCCTTAAGGTTGCCTAAAAAAGCAGTAGCAATTGCCGCCATACCTGAAGCGTGTAATATCGCTTTCAACTGCAGCGCGTTACCAGCAGCATCATCAATGCCGTAAGCTTCCAGCAATGCGATCTTCTCCTCAGCTTCAGCAATGGTAGGATTGCCCCAACGGCCATAGATATAACCCTGTTCTTCACCTTTGAATACAGCGGCAGACTCTTCTGCACTGTCAAAAACATAGGTGCTGGATGCATAAATAGGGGTGAGGTGCGCCTTATTACTTTCTGTGCGATGCCCGCCATGCAGGCAAATGGTATCAAAGCCGGCGGTAGTATTTTTATCAGCCATTTTATAGTAGAAATTTGCCCTAAAGGTACACGGGAGGGTTGAAAAAAAGTTATTTTTTAGATATTCAATGATCGGTGTTGCTAACATTTATTGTATGTCCTTTTTAGATTACCACGATGTGCTTTGTTTTCAGTTAAGTCGTCGTCCTATTGCGCATTAAGCAGTATTTTTGTTATAAGAAACAATCCAACACAACATGAAACACCTTCTTACACAGTACGCAGCATACAACATCTGGGCAAATAAACTGATAATTGATACCATGAAAGGCCTTCCGGCAGAAGCGCTGGATATGCCCATGCAGAGTAGCTTCAAATCGATAAGAGAGACGATGTACCATACCTGGTGCGCGGAAGATATCTGGCTGCAAAGGCTGATGAAGTCTGACGACCCAATATGGGCCGCAATAACCTTTGACGGAAATTTCGAAGACGCCTGTAATAACTGGGAAACTTCATCTCACGACCTGGCCAATTTTATTGCCGAGCAGGAAGAGACAACACTGGCGGAACACCTACATTATACAGATAGGAGGGGATACCCATATTCCACGCCTGTGTACGAAGTTTTACACCATGTTTTTAACCATGCCACTTACCATAGGGGGCAATTAGTAACCCTGATGCGAACTGCAGGCGCAACTACCATTCCGGGTACTGACTTCATTGGCTACGTAAGGTTGGAAAATAAAACCGTATAAACACATTTGTATTGGAGCAGCCGGTTGTTTGGCAGGGGCTTCGGAATACGATACATCGGGCTTCATGGCAGGTGACTGCCATTCTATTTTTATAATAAATATGTAGTGCCGATAGCTAATAAACAGCGTCGATGCTACTAATTGTTGGTTAGTTTTTGAAGATTTTTAATTGCAGGTAAAAAATAATTTCTAAAAAAGCACCCCACTGAAGGTGCTTTTTTTAGCGTCTTACTAATTAATTGCAATAACGCAATGCGCCATTCACTAACTAATCAACCAAAACAAACATGAAGAAACTTGTAACACTCCTGTTTTTAATTACCGCACATACCTCCTTTTCACAAACTGTCGCCTGGCTCAAAAAAGGTGGTGACCACAATAGCGACAACCAGGCTTTCGGAACAACAATAGACCATGGGCATCATGTGATCATCTCCGGCGCATTTTCTGACACAGCCACTTTTGGTACAACTACACTCGCTTCACGGGGTGGAAATGATGGTTACATTCTTAAGTATGATTCCAGCGGCACAGTATTATGGGCAAAAACTATTGGCGGTACTGGTTTTGAAATGACAGGGCATTCGGCAGTTGACGCTTCTGACAATATTTATGTAGGCGGTTATTTTGCAAGTTCGGCCGCATACTTTACAGCCACTGATTCTTTGGTGAATCCTATGCCGGGCCTGTGGTCCAGCTACCTTGCAAAATATGATGCCAGTGGCAACTTCGTTTGGTCAAGGCTATTGGGTGCCACAAGCAGCACTTCGCAGGTTGGTGCATGGGCAGTAGCGGTTGACCCGCAGGGCTTCCCGATAATTGGCGGCCTTTTTAATACAGGTGTCAACATTGGCGGAACGGTATACACAAACCCATACTACAATATGTTCCTTGCCAAGTTTACGCCATCTGGCGGGGTTGACTGGGTTGATATCGGCAAATCCTTGGGTATTTGTAAAGTGAACGAAATAGCAACGGACATAAATGGCAAAATATACGTTACCGGTAAAATAAGCTCTGATGTGATGTTTGGGTCAACCAATTACCCGCATGTGAGCGGCGATGACGTATTCATTGGCAAATTTGATACAGCGGGTAACGTTCAGTATTTTAAAGCATTCGGATGTACGGAATTTGTTACTACAACATCGGGCAACATGGATGCAGGTAACAGTATTCAACCAGATAAGCTGGGCAATGTGTATGTTGGTGGCAGCATCATGATACATTATGTGGCATCGGCTGCCGGCCTTTCTCAGAAGGCTTTTTATGCAAAGTATAATGATACTGGCGGACAGGTTTGGATGCATACTTTTGGTATAGCAACAGAGTCAGTTACCGGAGTTGCAGTTGATGCTGCGAACGACCCTTATATCTCTGCATTTATTTATGCTACGGATACCATTGGCGGCACTGTCGTTCCGTACTCGGCAGGTACTAACACAATTGTAGCAAAGGTGGACAAGACTACCGGTAACACAGTTTGGCTGAAAAATACCAGCAGCACAACCGGTGGCGCATCGGCAAGTCCGCTTGGCTTTACGAATACCGGGAGTATAGCAGTTGACCAGGGTATGGGCGCTGTAATGGTTTCAGGGCAGTTTAAAAGCGATATGTCGCTGGGTAGCTACAATGTAAGCAGCTCAACCAGTTCGCTGAAATCAGATATGTACATGGCGCGTATCTGGAACCGCGTCAGCACTGCAGATGTGAAGGAAATAAGCAATGCCGTAAAGGTGAATATTTATCCTAATCCTGCCACAGCTATCGTAAACATTGAAGCCGACAAAGCAGTCAATATTAGCCTTCTGGCCGCGGATGGCCGCGAAGTAATGGCACAACGCAATGTTACTGCTATTGATATATCTGCATTGGCTGATGGCGTTTATTTCATCAGCATCTTTACTTCAGATAATCAATTGCTAAAAACCGCAAAAATAATTAAGAACTAACCTTGGTTTTTGTTGAGTGTAAAAAGCGCTGTCCGGCATGCCGGACAGCGCTTTTCTTATGCAATTTGTAGATGAATATATACCTTAGCTTCTAGGAGCGTCGTTATATATTATTCTACATAAAAAGTTTTGATCACAATATCCTCATTCTCCCTTTCCGGAACCCAGGTGAGGGTCATAAATTCTTTGCCATTGTTGGTGGTCGAAAATTCAACATGGTAAGAACGCTTGCCTACCTGCAATTCAATATCGGCATCGTTCGCATAATCGCCTTTTACCAGCTTCCATTCGGTTGCGGGCTTTTTGGTTTTATATTTCCTGTTTTCTTCAACTACGCTGTGGTTTTTATAAAAGATAAGGTTGCTGAAATTTTCGTCGCTACTGGCGATGTAAATAGTAGAACCCACCCATTTTTTGTTTGTTGCCCCTGCCAGCTTGAATTTTATGTCCTGTGCGTTGGTTAAAAATGAAAGGCAAAGGAGCGCAATAGTTACTGATATTTTCATGAGATGATATTGTGGGGCAAAATTACTATTTATTTAGAACGGCGCAAGAAATGCGTTAAAGCATGATAATAATCATTGATAATTACCTCAGTGTTAAGCCTGCGAAATTTTTTTTAGTATTTTTCCTGCAATGATATTTTGGCTGAAAGCCTTACTGGTAAAGGATTTGACAAACATTGTAGCAAGAAATATGTTGCAGTTGTGCAAAATTCTTTTTGAAAATCGACGAGATGGTCTAATTTTGACCTCGGAGAGATGGCAGAGCGGTCGATTGCGGCAGTCTTGAAAACTGTTGACTGTTATAGGTCCGGGGGTTCGAATCCCTCTCTCTCCGCAGAAGGGGACAAACAGGTAGCAATACCTGTTTGTCCCTTATTATTTTCCCCTGAATCGCTTTGCAGGCTTGCAATCAGCTCAAACACAGAATTCACTTTTTCGGTTCGAAATGCCCCTTTTTCGCGGTCATACACAATTCCGTCAGGAAACAGCAGTTTTTGCAACTTTTCTTTGCCGTTAACATCGCTGGAAGCCCATGTGGTATTGAGTTCTGTCGAAATACGGATAGCTTTTTCAATCGCTTCAAGCGGGTTCGAAATGCCATTCCCCATTTTCGATAATTTTTCGGCAATTTCCTGACGCTCTTTATTGTAGCGAGGATAATACTTATCAAACTGTTCACGCCCCATTTCCTTGGTTACGTAGTAGCCTTCCTCGATGTTCTCCAGCTTCTCTTCCACTGCCGATAACTGCTTCCTGTAGGCAGCCTCAAGCTCCACATTCTCCCTATTGATGTCATTCCATACAAGCTGCATCCTTGCCATCAGAGGAGCAATCAGCTCTTCCTTTACAGCATACCTGTTCAGTAACTCACCAAACAGTTTGTGCATTTCCTTCGCGCTCTTATTGCATTTGCAGCCATTAGTCCGGCACTTGTAATACCAGAGATTCTTCGCCTTTACGACATAGCCGGTAAATGGCTGTCCGCAGTGACTGCATTTGATAAACACCTTTAAGGGTACTGCATCCTGCTCCTTTTTGTGCGGAACACCATATCCTGGTGATAACTCATGAATCTGGTTGACCTTTAAAAATATCTCCTGTGAGATTAGTTTCTCATGTACTCCTTCCACAACCCTGCCGTCCAGCATACCATGAGTAACCAGACCACAATAGAACGGATTCTTAAAGACCTTTGTCAGCTGCTGCTTGTACATCGGGACACCCATAGCCATTAACTGCTCAATTATCTCGTCATTCTTCATGCCCTCGCTTTTCCAGATAAAAGCCTTGCGCAGTTTTTTACCTATGGCATTGACGACAATTTTTCTTTCTCCGTTAGATTTTACAATGTCATAGCCCATAGGCTGCTTCGTAACCCAGATACCCTTTTCAAACTTCTCCTTCATCCCTGCAACCGCTCTTTGTTTCCTTAGCTGGTTATCATACTGTGAAAAGATGAAATGAATGCTCTGTTGTAATACGCCACTTGGATTAGATGTATCAGCAGGCTGGGTAACAGCAAATACGGCAGTACCATGCTTCTCCCTGAGTTCTTCCGCTATTTTGATAGCTCCGCCACCTGTACGGCTGAAACGGTCAAGAGTATAAACAAGAATATGCGATATTTTGCCTTTGTGCTTTTTAATATAGTCCAGCATCCGCTGGAATTCCTTTCTCCCATCCGTCTTTGCACTTTCATAAGTACCGCCAAAACACTCCGCTATCGCAAAGCCGTTACGTTGCGCATACTCCTCAATTACTTTACGCTGGAAGTCAAGGGAAAGGTTTTTGTCTGCCTGCTCCTTACTGGAAACACGGGTATAGATCACGGCAGTTTTAATGGCCTGAGGCAAATTGATCGCCCTGTTGGTTTTTCCAAAACGCCCGAAAGATGTTATCGTACTCATGCTGCGTTATTTTTTTGATTTTGTTCTCCCTTCAAAGATACAACTAATTGATTATCAATTGTATGTATTTTTATGGGGCTTACTTCCAGCAAAATCGCAGCCAATGTATCAAGGCTCGAAATTACCTGTAATGCTTCCTCGTCACTGTAGTGCTCACAACCCTTAAAAGACCTGAGCCAGTCGGCGGGATTATCAAATTTATCAATTAACCGAGCTGTTTTTAGAATTAAAAACGGATAAAACACCTGCTGTCGTAGAGCGTATAGTGAATGACATAGACGCTATAGTAAAAATCGTTCGTTTTCCCGGCTGGCAAACAACAGTTGCGGGAGAAAGAGAGGTGCAAAAATCACT
>CANFKC010000023.1 GCA_947447265.1 Chitinophagaceae bacterium | reverse complement strand
CAGCATCGGGCACTGGCTATACCTACCAATGGTATATTGGTGGAACCCCAATAAGCGGAGCTACCAATGCCAGTTACCGTACTACAACACTTGCCAATTACTCCGTGAGGGTAACTAATAGCACAGGTTGCACAGCAAATTCCGCAGTAACAGCGGTAGTATATGCCGGGCCTGCGGCTGCCATTACCACAGCGGGTTCTACGTATTTCTGCTCCGGTGGTTTGGCACTTCACGCCACCACAGGCACAGGCTATTCGTGGCAATGGTACAATGGCAGCACAACCATAGCAGGGGCAACCAGTTCTATCTACATCGCAACTGCAACTGGTACATACAAAGTAAAAGTTACTGACGGCACAGGTTGCGCATCTATGTCCGCACCAGTTACGGCAACTGATCTTTCATTACCCATTATAGTAGCTGCGGGACCAACGACATTCTGCAAGGGCAACAGCGTATCGCTGAGTATCAGTACGGCAGGTGGTACAGGCTCCACCCCTGTTATCTACCAATGGAAACGCAACTACGTGAACATAAGCGGGGCAACTACAGGCAGCTATATTGCTACCCTCGGTGGTAGTTATACCTGTTATGAAAATATAGGGGGTAGTTGCATTGCGACAACACCCGCACTTGTAGTTACCGTAACCAATTGCCATCTTGAAATATCGCTTGATTCCATGAAACAGGGGATACGGCTTTATCCTAATCCCGTAATGAAAGAACTGACAATAGAAGGGGCAAAAGGATTTAATGTAGTTTTCTATGATGTTGTAGGTCGTCAAGTGTTGCATCAAGCTATCGTATCTGACAGGCAGGTAACTAATGTGGCTGATTTGCCAAAAGGAATTTATTTGGTGCAGATACTGGATAACATTACGGGAGCTAAGGTCTTACAGAAATTGCTAAAAGAATAGCGGGTTTAATCTACCTGTATCGCCACTGTTGTTTACCAACTAAATACCTGTAATGAACAAATGTGCATTATCCCCATTGGCGCAAGGTGTTTTCCACTTGTGTTAGTAAACTGCAAGTCTTATGACTTGCGAAATATATTGTTTGCGATGAATAGCGTACGTCCCGATGGTTGTTGGAGGGAACAACAACAACGGCGCAAATTATATTAGACTGAAGCGGGACGCTTCAGCATGTTAGGACGAAGCGGAAAGCTTCGACCAGTGCAAAAAATAAGAGCGAGGGTCGAGAGCAGGAGCTGCACTAAAATTTCAACCGAACACCGCCATAGACATTCAGTCCATAAGCCTCGTAGCCTAACCAACGCTCGTACTTGCTGTTGAGCAGATTATTGCCTTGTGCAAATGCGCTTAAACGGCTGACCAGCTGGTATTCCGCACCCACGCCCAGGTCAATATTGGGGTTGAGTACAATTGCATTGCCCGAAGGACTCATTACATTCATTGCGTTCATGCCGGCAAGTACCGAGGCATAGCCCATTATAGTAAGTTTTTCTATCGGCTTTACAGCAACATCGCCCCGGAATCTGAAGGTTGGTTCGTGCCATACATGTGGCAATGACCCCTGGTAAAAAGAATAGAATTCGGTGGATACCCCGGCTGACCACTTGCTTGATTCCGTATAGCGCACCGCGCCGCGAAGGGAAAATGCGCTCACATCATCGTAAGCAACAATAAATTGCTTATAGTCTGGCGCCAAATTAATATAGGTGGCCAGGTTCGTGAAATTCCACCAGCTGGCCCGTATGGTATAGGTGAGGTGCGATTTGTAATTGCCTGTCACATTAGCGAACAACTCATCCCTTCTCGATTGTTTTACCAGGTAATTATTGAATAAAAATGGATTTTCGGTGGTCAGTTGTTCATAGGTATTCTTTCTGATAGAAGCTTCCCAACCACCACTAAGAGTCAGCGGGGTGCCAGGCACCACATAATTGGCAAGTAGGTCTGGCAAAACAGATGTTTTACCGTCTTTGCCCAATGCGAACCCAATAAAACCATGCCCTGTAATTTTACCCTGGTGCAGAATTACACCCGGTTTCAGCTCGCCGAGGTTGTTACTTATCGTATTGCCATCCAGCTTGAGGTGCGTGAGGAATGCAGACAAAGTCACTTGTGCTTCCAGGCTGCTATCGAACCAATAGTTGAACGGTGCGCTAAAACCAAGGTGCGTTTCCGACGTATTGTAGCGCGCGTCATAGAGCGATGCATTTATTTCAGGATGGTAAAATATATCGTTATCCTTCAGCATGAACTTGCTCTTCATATCCAGGGCAATTTTTACGCCTGTATAGGTTTGCTTTACAGAATCGGTGGTATAGTTAAACTGGTCATGATTGTAACCATAAAAGAAATTCTGGTTACGCTCTGCCGCTACTGCTGCATGCCATAGTTTTTCTTTACCATAGTATAAACCTTCTGCTTCCAGTCCGCTCGATGCGGTTTGTTGTCCTTTGATGCTGCCCGTTTGCGAAAGGTGATGCAGGTGTATACCCGTGGAATAGTTTTTTCCTTTTATGTTACCTAAACCCGCATCCAGAAATAGGGTAGATAGGTTTCCGGCTCCGGCCTTTATGTAATTAGGGAAGGGTATTTTCAATGAATCTTTACCAAGTGCAAGCGGCCTTAGCTGGCCGGAAGTATAAGAATAGTAGAGTGTTTGCTGGGGTACTTCAAAACTTAATGATGGCCTTGTAGTATCGGCAGGCGGTAACTGCGGCATCCATTCGGGCTTCGGCGCCTTCTTGACTACCGGTTTGTATGATTGTATCACTTCAATGGTTGAGCCTTTCAACACAGTATCGCCTGCAGCCTGCTGCGCCATGGCCCGTGGGCCTATGGTAACAAGTAATGCCGCTATTATGATATGCCTCAACTTCATGTTGTAAATAATTAATCTTCTTTTAGTTTACTCTGGTGTTTTTCAAGCACCTTTACTTCTGCAAGCTTTTTCTGTGCTTCCTGCTTTAGTTCGGCGTTCTTAGTGCGTTTCACCACACTGGTAAGGGTTGCCTTGGCGTTAAAATAGTCTTGCTCCTTAGTGAATATATCAGCCAGCAAAATGTAAGATTTAACTATCCAGTAGTCATAACCCGGCGACAGGCGAATAGTTTCTCCAGCGGCTTCTTCTGCGTCTTTCAGGCTATCCTGCTGTGTAAGTATCTCTGCAATATGGTAGCGCGACTCTGCTGCAATTTCTCCGTTATTATTTTCGCTGAGTTGTTTGTACAAAGCAATGGCAGTATCGCTCTTATTAAAGTGCTGTGCAGCCTTTGCTTTAAACAATAGGGCACTGTTAATCATGTCCGCAGTTAAGCCGCGCGTAGTAAGCAGGGTGTCCGCATATAGGCCAGCCTGTTCATACTTACCGGCATTGAAGCCGCTTTTTACCAGCCCTTCAAGCGCAACCTGTGTTGCCTGGTTGTTGGTGGCAGCATTAGTGCGCAACTTCAGGTAGTAGTCATAAGCTGCGGTATAGTTCTTATTCTCGAAAGCGATATCTGCCGCATGGCGTGCGCTGTTCTCAGAAAAGTCATTCCATTTGCTGGCTAGCACCACATCAAAGTCTTCCTGCGCCTCTTTATATTTCCTTAGCTGGTAATTGCTTTCGCCCCGGTAGTAGTGCGCCTTAATGGCAAATACGCCGTTCGGATATTCTTTAAGATAGTCGCTCAGCGATTTCAGCGCATTGTCCCACTTGCCTGAAGCTATCTGCGCTTCAGCCGCCGCATAATACGTAGAATCCAGCGAACTGTTTTCTGCTGATGGCAGGTTGTTTTCTTTCAGCACCTGGGCATAAGAGCCGGGCTGGTTGCTTTGTATATACAGGCTTTTAAGTGCGTCCAGTGCAGCTATGCGTTCATCAGATGCCGGGAAGTCCGTAACCACATGTTTGTAGGCGGCGACCGCTTTATTAATGTCGTTATTTTGCTGGTGAATGAAGCCGATCTTCATCCAGGCTTTTGGTGAAGCACTCTTATCGTGCGCTGTATCCGTTATAAATTGCAATTCTCCGAGCGCCTGAGGGTATTTATCCAGTTCAATATAGGTTACCGCCATTTCATAGCGGCCGGTAATATCGTAAACTGACGGAGGTGTACGACCAACCAGGGTTTGCAGCACTTTAATTTTATCATTATTCTTGCCTTGCAGCCCCAGTATTATGCTTTTCTGGTAGCGGGAATAATCCGCATTGGCTGTATCGGTATTAATTATCTTATCGTAAAGGGAAATTGCTTTTGCGTAATTCTGTTGCATAAAAACAGCATCTGCTTCCCTCAGGCTGGCAACCATTCCGGAATAGTCGTCTTCGCCATTGCTTTGCTGGGCCTTATTAAAGTAGGTTTGTGCGCCGCTGTAATTCTGGCTTTCCATTGCGGCAAAGCCCATATTCATGTAAGCATGTTGCAGCGTCGCCTGTGGGCTTATGGCCGCCAGGCTTGCCTTATCTGCTTTACGGTTCACAAATTCCTGCGCATTACTTATGGCTTCTGCATACTTATGTTGCCTGTAGGCCAGTTCGCCCCTCCAGAAAAGGGCCGCACTTTCGTAATTTATATCAATAGGATGGGTAATAGAATTGCCAAAGTAAGTGTAAGCATTGCCGAGGTCGCCCTGGCGAAACAGTTGAACCGCATTGCCGTAGTTTGCCTTCTGGTAAAACTGCCAATATCCCTTGTCTTTATTAGTGACAACTTCAAGATATTTGAGAGCGCTGGTAAAATCGTTGGTAGCAAGCAGAAGACCAGAGAGCAGCGTATTAGCCTCATCAAAATATTGCGAGGAGGGAAATGTTTTAATGAGTGTTCGCAATTGTTCCAGCGCTTCATCATTATAGCCTTCTTCATAGCTGAGGCGGGCGTAAAGAATCATTGATGCCTCTTGCTGGCCACGGTTATAGGCCATGTCAGCACAAATACCGAAAGCATTCCTTGCACTCTGCCGTTCACCCGTTTTCAGGTAGCAGTCGCCCAGCAGGTACATAGATGATTGGCCTAATGAATCACCGGCAGTATTGAGCATCTTAAATTTCTCAATGGCGTTTTTCCATTCATTCAGGCGGTAGTAGCAATAACCTATTTTGTATAGGTCTTCTTTTTTTATTTTACTGGTATGGTCGTAATAATATTCGAAATACGGCTTGGCATCTGCATACTTCTGTTCTTCAAACAGACATTGTGCCGCAAGCATGTGCACATCGTTATCATAATAGCTTTTATCGCGGCCTGCAAGAATCGCTTTGGCTTCTCCCAGAGCCTTAGCCCTGTCGCCCATGAAATAATAGATCTCCGCTATATAGTAGGGAACTATACTCCTGTATTCTTTATTATCCCTTATCCGCTCAAAGCTCAATAAGGCATCTTTATAATTATCCTGATTGTAAGCCAGCAAGCCATAATAATAGTTGCCTGCAAGAAAATACTTGCCGTCTTTCAATTCCTTAATGGACGCAAAAAGCGGAGCTGCCTTGTCAAATTGTTTATTATTGAAATAGCAGTAGGCCTGTTCGAATTTCACATCGGCTATTTCTGCATTGGTAAGGTTGTCAAGGCCACTTTTTTCGTAGAAGGGTATAGCCCTGGCTAAAAGGTTGTGTTTGAAGTAATGCTGTGCAATAGCAAAGTTTATACGCTGCTTATAGGCATCATTGTGGGTGTTTTCGGCAAATTCCTCAGCCCGAGCCATGCAGCCCGGTTCGTTGGTCTTGATGTCGGAAATAACAATGAGGTAGCGCGCTTTTTCTACTGCGAGGCTTTGTTCTGCTTTTACCTTATCCTGCTTTTCAGCAAGGAAAAGCCGTGCCGATTGGGCCGCAAGGGAATAATGTTCCTGCCTGAACTGTTCTTCAGCCAAAATCATATTCCTGTTGGCCGGTTGGTCAGGGTATAGGGTTTGGGCAAAGCTGTTCAAGCTCATTGCTACGCACAGCCCGGCAATTACCAGCGAAAATCCCTGCCTTTTACTTTTTTGCCCTGTCATTCAGTTGCTTTACTATACTTTAAAAGTTCCAGGTAACATTGATACTCGGAAATAACGGAAGTTGGTATACCCTTACGTTGGTGGTGCGGTTTACATAAAAAATATTCTGCCTGTTGTATGCATTGGTTAATGCAAATGTGGCGTCTATACCTGTTTTATTTTTAAGAGCGAAGTGTTTTTTCGTTGATAGATCCAGGCGATGGTACCAGGAAAGACGTCCTCCGTTTATTTTTTCATCATAAATAATGCTCAATGAACCCGGCGCATTGTTTGGGTTACCGCTCAGGCTGATTGGAACATTTTCAAAGAATCCTTGTGTTTGTGTAAACGGAAATGGCGAGTGAATATTGTATCGTGCAGAAATATCCCAGTTTTTCTTCTTGCCCGCGGTGTAAGAAACTAATGCATTGGCGTTGAAACGGGTATCAAACGGCGTAGGGTAGGTCTGCTTTACACCATTTATATCAAGGCTCGTGTAATACACTTCCTGGTAGCCCATAGCACCCCAAAGGTACACCCTGTCGTGGTTGTATTTGGCAGAAAGATCGGCGCCGAATGCCTTGCCTGATGCTGCAACAAAGCTGGCTTCTGTTGGGGATAGCCTGTTCCTGTTCAGTTCATCTATCTGTCCGAATGTCTTCAACCATGGTTCAAAGTTCAGTTCAACTTTGTTGATGTCAACTTCAATACCTGCAACAGCATGAAAGGCAGTCTGTAAGTTGGTTTTTACAGTTTCTTTGTCAGCATTCTTAAGTTGCTCGTCGGGGCTTAAAAGGAAGCCGGTGAAAAGGTTAACGATATCGCGATCGTTCTTGGTGCTGATAATGTTTTGTGCATAAAGACCGGTTGCGGCTTTCAGGCGAACGTTATCGGTGATGTTATATTTAATACCCAACCTTGGCTGAGGTGAAATCTTATTCAACTCAGAATAATACTGCACACGCATACTTGGTTCAAAAATGAACTTGCCATTAAATATCTGCCTGTACATAAAGTAGATTGATGCCGTAGTACTCTGGCGGTCCATAGTAGTACTAACACCCGCGGCACTGTAATAGTTAAGCGCAGTGTGGGTACCGTTCACTTCAACACCATACTTTATCTGGCTGTAATGCGGCAGGAAGTAGGTAAAGTTGATAGCAGACTCAAATCCGTTAATTGAGCTGCTGCTTGGTATCGTATCTATCGGGTGGCCGACCTGTGAAAGGCCGATATCGTAATTGCTATAAGCGAACTTACCATCTATAAGGGCGGTAGAGTTAGACTGTGAAACAACGAATGTAGCCCCGGTACCGAAGTTTTTCCAGTGGTAGTCGCCGTCTGATTTGTGGGTAGCATCGTTAAGCAGGCTGGCCTGGTCATCGAAATTGAAGGCAAACAAGTTAAGCTTACTGCCGTTATCGCCATTGAAAGTTACTTTGCCATATACATCGGTAAATTTGTAAGGCAATCCGTATTTGAAAACATCGCCAAAACCACCATAAACTGATTTTGAGGTTTGGTCAAGATAGCTGGTTTTTCCGCTCACAAGGAAGGTAATACCAGAACCATTATCTACTTTTTTTGATTTAACCAGCGGGCCTTCCAGCATAATTCTCGACATTACAGGCGATACGGATACAATACCAGCAAGGTTGTTTTTATTGCCATCTTTGTAGTGTACGTCAACAATCGCTGATGTTCTGTTGCCATACTGTGCACCATAACCAGCAGAATACACGTCAACGCTACGTACTGCTTCTGTTTCAAAAACAGAGAAAAGTCCGATAGAGTGGAACGGGTTGTAAATAGTTACACCATCAATATAAATACCTGTTTGCGCAGGAGAACCACCACGAATGTATAACTGACCACCCTGGTCGCCCGTAAATACAACACCCGGAATTACCTGCAGGTACTGCGCAAGGTCAGGTTCGCCACCTGCACTTGGCAATTTCTTCATTTCCATTGGTGTGATCTTAGTTACGGCAACATTGGTGCGCGTAATCTTTTCAACCTTTCTGCCAGAAACGACTACATCCTTAAGCTCGGTGCTTTTTGAAATAAGGTAGAATTTTTTGTTGATGATGGCATCAGGCAAAAGGTTAGCGGTAAAATTAATGCTGTCATAACCAAGGCTGGAAACGCTTAAAGTGTAAGAGCCGGCATCAAGCGTAAGCGAGAAATAACCATTATCATCTGTTTGCACACCACTGCGGCTATTGCTCACCATAACGTTAACCCCAATAAGAGGTTCTCCGCTTTTCTTATCGTAAACGAATCCCTTTATGGCACCCGACTGCGCAAACGCTGTTGTAGCAGAAAGAAGGAATAAGACGATAGCCAGGAAGCCTGCGCTTTTTAATTTGGTAAAATTCTGTTTCATTAATCGCGGTAATATAGAATGTATGGTAATGTGCTGATATATTTATCAGGGCCGCAAAGATAGCAGGAAATGAGATTGAAAAATTGCCTGATACAATAAGCACATATATACTTTATAAGCACAATAGCCCGCATCAAGATTTCAATTCACAAAGCCTGTTAATTTTCATCGGAACCTGAAAATATCTAACAAGCGTTAAAATTAATACAATTGTATGCGTCCTCTCTCACCCTTAATATTGCAAAGCCTTGCATTTCTGTTAAATGCTTCATAAAAATACTATGTATTGTAAGCTATTGATATAAGCACGACCCCAAAAACACCAAACCGCATACATAAATAAAAAGTGCCCATGCAATTTTGCATGGGCACCCCGATATCACTAAATTAATAAAAAACAGGTGGCGCGCAAAGCTGGCGCTAACTTGCCGTCTTGAGCGCAGCGAAGGAGCACATATAACTCGTTCTCGCACACCCCACTCACTAAAGATAAGATTCTTCGCACCTGCCAAGAGAAGTCCAAAAAACTGGTCTTTGCGAGCGAAGCGAAGCAATCTCACGAGTGCTGAATAGAGCACGAAGTTTCCCTGCTATTTTGAGATTGCTTCGGCGAAGGGCCTCGCAAAGACCGTTTATTGGGAGTCAGGGGAGCCATGTAAATGCAGAATCGTCATTGAAGGTAGATTGCAGCGCGCGCCATAGAGACTCAAGATGACAAAGTATAAATGTAATAATACCCGCCCAAGCTTGTTGCGCACTCCAAAAATGCATCCCGGACTACAGTTTTCTACTCTCTACTCTCTACTATGTACTCGCTACTAAGTACGATCTACTAACTCCTACCACAAATGCACCCTGGCACTATCTGGTATATACATTTTATCGCCGGCTTTAATATTGAATGCTTCGTAGAATTCAGGCACATTAGGGAACGGGCCATTAACGCGGCATTTAGCTGGTGAATGCACATCGGTAAGCAATTGCGATGCAATTCTTTCTTTGCGTTGTTCAACCAACCAGCCCAGGGAATATCCGAGGAAGAAGCGCTGTAATGGTGTCATACCACTTATTTTTTCACCTTTTTTGTAAGCTTCGGTCTGTTTGAACGCATCCAGGCCAATTAATATACCGCCAAGGTCAGCCAGATTTTCGCCTAAAGTTGCCTTTCCGTTAACATGAAGGGTATCCAGTGGCGTCATTTTATTGAACTGCTGTACCAGCACTTCGGCGCGTTTTGTGAATTGAGCCGAATCTTGTGGTCCCCACCAGTTACGGAGGTTACCTTTTTCATCGAACTGGCGGCCTTCATCGTCAAAACCATGCGTTATTTCATGGCCAACAGTGCTGGCTGCGGTATAGCCATAAACCAGTGCATCATCCAGGTCTTCATCTTTAAAGCCGGGAACGGTCATCATAGCCGCAGGCAAAACAATTTCGTTGTTCGATGGGTTATAATAAGCGTTATAGGTTTGCGGCGTCATGGTCCATTCGCTGCGGTCAACCGGTTTGCCCAGTTTATTTAACTCATAATTGCCTTCCCACTCGTTCGATCTCATCAGGTTGGTAACAATAGAGCTGCGGTCGATTTTCAAAGTTGAGTAGTCTTTCCATTTGTCAGGGTAGCCTACTTTCTTTTTGATGGAAGCAAGTTTACTAATGGCTTTTTGCTTGGTGCTGTCGGTCATCCAATCCAGCTTCATAATGCGGGCTTTGTAAGCCGTACGTACATTTTCAACCATTTGTTCGTATCGTTCTTTTGCCTTAGGGCTGAAATATTCTTTTACAAACAACTGGCCTAGCGATTCGCCGATTGCGCTCTGCTCTATATCAAGTGCGCGCTTCCACCTCGGGCGAGGTTGTTCCTGGCCACGAATGGTTTTATTGTAAAAATTAAAAGACGCATCAAAATATGGCTTACTCAGGAAGCCCGAAAAAGTGCGGACCAGATGAAAGCTCATATAATCTTTCAACGTCTGAAGATCTGTTGTGTTTACAGCTTTGTCGAGCGCAGTATAAAACTCCGGCTGGCCAACAACAACGCTATCTATATGTTTAACACCTATAATGCCCAAATAAGCAGGCCAGTCAGTACCTGGCGCAATTTTATTCAGTTGTGTTATCGCGAACTTATTGTAATTTTTGTAGGGGTCCCTCAGGTCTTCCAGCTTACGGCTGGCAGTGGCCAATTTGGTTTCAAAGGCCAGGATGGCGTCTGCTTTTTTAGTCGCAACAGCCTTGTCTACACCCATATTGATGAAGACTGAAGCAACATACTCAGGGTAAGCAACCCTTATTTTAGTTGTGCGCTCATCTTTATTAAAATAATAGTCGCGGTTAGGCAGGCCAAGTCCACCCTGGTCCATACCATAAGCCTCTACATCACTGTTTTTAGCATCCTGGCCAACACCTTCATTAAAGAAAACGTTAGCGCCAAAAGTGTGCATGTGTGCAGCCTGAGCCATAATATCTTTCGCCGTTTTGGCTGCCGCTATTTTGTCCAGCTCGGCTTGCAGTGGTTTCAGTCCGTTCTGTTCAATCCCAGCCGAATCCATTGCGCTATACCAGAAATCGCCTATTTGCTGGCCGGCTCCGGTTTTTTCCGCCTTTTTTACTGCTTCTTCATTAATGAACCGCAGTTTTTCATACAGTTCTTTTTGCACCAGTTCGCCCACTCCGTAAGAAGTTTCATCGCCCGGAATAGGATTCTTCTTGATCCATCCACCATTTGCGTACTCAAAAAAGTCGTCGTTAGGGCGCGCAGTGGTATCCCTGTTCATATTAAGTATGTCTGCTTTGGCAGCCTCTTTGGTTGCGGGTTGTGTGCATGCACCAGCCAGGGTAGCAATAGCCAGAACCCCGAATAACCGTTTATTCATAGAATTATTTATAATTGAAGCGATAAAAGTACTATGTTTTTAAGTAGGTTGCGCTCACCTGTTTTGGGGGATAAGCAATAACTGTTGCTGATTCATGAAATGCTGATTGTTAAAGTACCAGTAACACGGTATTTTCGGTGGAACTCTGGTTAAACCTTTTTCGTAAGTTTGAGTCCAACCGAACTACATGAAAACACGTTCTACACTCTTTTGTTTATTCTTATTTGTTTGTTGCTTTCCATCATTTGCCCAGACTTATTCTGCAACTGGCAGGGTCGTTGATGCAATGGACACGTCTACTCTTATAGGCGTTAGCTGTAGTTTCACTGGCATAACCGATACCACTATAAAAACAGGCAGTGTCACAGATGCTGACGGTAATTTCCAGATCATTAATATAGCCCCCGGCAACTATCGGTTGAAGCTGGACTATGTTGGTTATGCCCAGGTAGTGCGAACAGTAAATGTTGCAGCTGCCAATGTCGGTCTTGGAACAATAAAAATGACCAGCACCACAAAAGAATTAAAAGGGGTTACCGTATCTGCGCTGGAAGTAAGGGCGAAACAACTAGGGGATACCAGTCAGTTCAATGCCTCTGCCTATAAAACCCATCCTGATGCCTCGGCTGAAGACCTCGTAAGTAAGATGCCCGGAGTAACTACGGATAATAGCGGCGTTAAAGTTAATGGTGAAAGCGTGCAGCAGGTGTTGGTAGATGGCAAACCATTTTTCGGTACTGACCCTACATTGGCACTACGCAACCTGCCGGCAGAGGTAATTGATAATATTCAGATTTTTGACCGTATGAGCGATCAGGCTTCTTTTACTGGCTTTGACGACGGTACCTCTCAAAAATCAATGAACATCAACACCAAAAAAAATAAGCAGGAAGGTGTGTTTGGCAAGGCTTATGCAGGTTACGGAACTGACGACCGCTACATTGCAGGTGGCAACCTGAACATTTTCCATCATGATACGCGCATTTCACTTTTAGGTTTGTTCAATAATATTAATCAGCAGAATTTCAGTTCGCAGGATCTGCTCGGTATTACTTCAGGTTCGGGCGGCGGTGGCCGAGGTAGTTTCGGTGGCGGTCGTGGCGGTGGCGGCTCTGGTGGTGGTGGCGGTAGTTTTTTTACCGGCCAGCAAAACGGTATAGCTACAACCAGCTCCTTCGGGGTTAATTACAGCGACAAATGGGGCAAGAAAATTAAAGTGAGTGGCAGTTACTTTTTTAATGGAACCAATACCGATAATAGTTCTGACATCACCCGCCAATACACAACGCCGGATAGCACGCTGTACACCGAAAAAAGTACATCGAATGTGCAGAACACCAATCATCGGTTCAACTTCCGCCTGGAATATGCGATAGATTCTGATAACACCATAATTTTTACGCCTGCACTCAGTTTTCAGCATAACAATACTACAACCGCTGCAAACGAAAATACCAGCATTCACAGCCTTATTTCATCAATTATCAGCAACAGTACTTCTACTCTTAACGATGGGTATAATTCTTCCGGTAACTTATTATGGCAGCATAAGTTTGCAAAGGTGCGCAGAACCCTTTCCGTTAACTTTAACGCAAACCTGAATGAGAAGGGTGGTAATGGCACCTACTATTCAGCCAACCACTACATTTATCCTTTCGACACTTCCAGCCTTTTTGATCAGCACTACAACCTGTACAACAACAGCAATACATTGGGCGTGAATGTTACTTATACCGAGCCGGTTGGCAAAAAAGGTCAGTTGCTTGCCACCTACAATCCGTCCATTTCAAAGAGTAAAGCAGACAAAGAAACTTACGACAAAGATCTTAGCGATAACAGCTACAATCTTTTCAATAGCAGCCTGAGCAATAAGTACGATAATACCTACACTATCCAAAAAGGTGGGCTGAGCTACCGTTCCGGCGATCGTAAATTCAATTACAGCATTGGTGCCAATGTACAGTATGCTGAACTGGCTGGGGTCCAGCATTACCCTACAGATTTTGAGTTGAACAAAAACTTTTTGAGTGTGTTGCCGAATGCGTTGATCAATCGCACTTTTAACGATGGTCGCAATTTGCGCCTCATGTACCGCACCAATACTGATGCCCCTTCTGTAACCCAGTTGCAGAGCGTGCTGGACATCAGTAATCCGCTTCAGCTTAGAACAGGCAACCCCGACCTGAAGCAGGATTTTGAACAAACATTCATTGTCCGTTATGGCCAGGCAAAATCGAAAAAAGAGCGCAATTTTTTTAGCAACTTATATGTAAACGTAATCAACAATTACATTGGTAACGCCAACTATCTCTATGGCAATAAAGACACCACCATCCGCGATACGTTTACCCATACGTCCATTCATTTGAACGCTAACAGCCAGCTTACCCGCCCGGTTAACCTGGATGGTTATGTAAGTATGCGGTCATTTTTCACCTACGGAATGCCGGTAAAATTCATAAAAAGCAATCTTAATTTTAATGGTAGTTTTAACTATACCCGCACGCCGGGGCTGATCAATAATGTGCTGAATTATAGCAATAATTATATTCCGTCAGCCGGGGTAGTGCTGGGTAGTAATATCAGCGAGCAATTTGATTTCACGGTGTCTTACACTGGTAATTACAATATAGTAAAGTACACAACGCAACTTGCTTCAAACAGCAATTATTATAACGCGGTAGCATCAGTAAAGGCTAATTATATAGTTAAGAAGCGATTGGTATTGAATGCTTCGCTCAACCATAATTATTACACAGCTTTCAGTTCGACAGGCAATCAGAGTTTTCTGTTAGTGAACAGCTATGTGGGGTATAAATTCCTTAAAGACAAAGCCCTGGAAGCGCGCATCACCGCCTTCGATCTGCTGAATCAGAATAAGAGTATTACGCGCACCGTTGCCGCCAACTACATTGAAAACAGCGAAACAATGGTCCTGAAGCAATATTTCATACTCCAGTTAACCTATACCATTCGCAAATTCAAAGGTATCATTCCCGAAGAAACCAAGCAACCATTCGATGGCATGATGCCCGGCGGCAGGGGCCGGCATGGCGGTGGGCAGTAATTCCCCCAAAAGCAAATTATCTACACTTAGAACTGGTCGACGCGTCTCGCTTCGTCCCAACATACTGAAGCGTCCCGCTTCAGACGTTTGCAAGTTTTATTAAAATAGTATTTGCCCCGTAGGGGCTGTCTGTTTGTAGTATATCGTATTGCTTTTTGTACGGTGCCCCATAGGGGCTATCCAATGTTGTAGGGGAAGTGTGGTTCAAACGGGCAATGGCTCCTGTTGCAACGTTTTGATACATCGCATGTTTTCAACAATATTTGCGCCTGTCTTAGCCCACAAACCTGGCCATCAATTCTTTTGTTGGCACCATGCAGCTTTCCGACTTGCCAAACCATTTATAGCGGTTGCGCGAAATGAACATGTACACCCCGTCCCTAATAAATTGGGGCACTACTATCGCTGCATATAACAACTGCCATATGCCACCCAGCAGTCTAAATGTATGTAGTGCCGCTGATGAGCGGGTA
Organism: Chitinophagaceae bacterium; assembly: GCA_947447265.1. GTDB lineage: Bacteria > Bacteroidota > Bacteroidia > Chitinophagales > Chitinophagaceae > Flavipsychrobacter. The sequence continues at coordinate 59,406 of CANFKC010000023.1, read as the reverse complement.
TAATACCGGCCATTACTGTACAGTATGAAACTCCCTGTTTTTTCATTGGCATCAGGCGCATGTTGCAGCGCTTCTGTTCCGGCCGGTGATTGTAAAGGGGCGAAGAGAAATTGTTCTTTTTTATCGTTTCGGATAACGAACTTAACCATGCCGCTGCATAGGTTACAAACACCATCAAAGTAAAGTACCGGCCTTGTGGTGTCGTTTTGCATGAATTATTCCGGTTGAGTGCTTTGTTTTACGGGTGTTTTTATTTTCAGGCGTTGTTCCATCGGGCTATGTGCAGGGGCAAAGTTAGGCACTCGTGGTTTAAGTGTGTCGCCGGCAATTTGCCTGCTGCGTGCAGCTAAAATAGAATCGGCCTTAGCCTTAACTTCAATTTTATACCTCAGGTTAAGATCAACCTTACCAGCTTTTTCTATTTCTATGTTCCGCTCTGCAACAATAGAATCTATCTTTTCCTGTACCTGCTTTTTAGTCAGTTGCTGCGGCGCCTTTTCCTTTACGCACGATGCCCATCCCAAACTTGAAACAATTAATATAGTTGCAACTTTTTTCATAAGCTCTTGTAAAATTACTCATTGATAAGCCTGCAAACAACGTACCACATTCTAAAATCCGGTTAAATTAACATTTTGTTCCTCTGCCTGAAATATCCAGCACGGAAATTGATGGTAATTTAGTAAATTTGTTAGCATCGCCGGGTGCCATGAAAAAGACTCTTTCCTATATATCCACAGCTATAATACTGCTGCTTGCCGCAGCACAGTTAAGCTATGCGCAGGAGCCCCAGCGTGGCCCTAACGATACTATACGGCTCGGCGGGCTGGAGGTAAACGGGAAATATTACCCCTACATTTTTTTGCCCGAGTTTACCCGGGTGGCTAAAATGCTCAACGACGAAGACCGCCAGCGCATCAACGCCCTCCGTAATAATGTTTATGCGGTTTACCCCTATGCCATAACGGCCGCAGCAGTTTTTAAAAGAGTTACTGACGACCTTGAAAAGCAAACAGACCGAAGGTCACGAAAAAAATACCTGAAAGAAACTGACCGGCAGTTAGATGCCTGTTTTAAGCAGCCGCTCAAAAACCTGTCAATAAACCAGGGTCATGTACTTATAAAACTCATTAACCGGCAAACCGGGCAAGATTGCTACCACGTTATTAAAGAACTGAAGGGTGGTGTATCCGCCTTTATGTGGCAGTCAGTGGGCGTTTTTTTTAACAATAACCTGAAGCGGGAATACGACCCCGAAGGCGATGATAAGGAATTAGAGATGGTTGTGCGCGAATTGGAAGCCTCTACAGCATATCGATACCAGCTATATAAGCAGGAGGAAATGATGCGGCAGTTGAGGTAACAGCGTGAGGGCAAAAAGGTGCAACAATTAATTTTGGTTCAATTCAGCTTATTCGTACTTTCACACCCCCTAAAAAAGCCGGATGAAGAGATATTTACTTCATTTTATTGTGTTAGTGCCTGTTTTTCTTGCCAGTTGTCATACGGGCAGGAAGGCGGTATCGTCACGTTCACGGCAACCCCGTTTTATTGATGATATCTATATAGATGGCCATAATCGCACAGCAAAAACAGCTGATGGGGTTGACCGGAATGTAAAACCACCAGCAAAAACCTACCCTGGAAAGAAGATAGCCTCAACTAAAAAAACTACGCATCCCGAGGTCAGGAAGGTAGATGCAGATATACCCAAGGTATGCATAAGTAAAGGCCAGTCGAAAGAGCTCGCGGACAAATATGCCAATATGCTTAACGTTGGCAGAAAAGACATCAGTAATACCAATCTGTATAGTTTTATTGATGAATGGTACGGCACCGACTATCATTTAGGAGGCCAGGATAAGTCGGGCATTGATTGTTCGGGATTTGCAAAGAAGTTATATGAAATGGTGTTTGCTACAGAGCTCGCGCATTCTTCGCAAGAGCAGTATGCCAGTTGCACCCACATTAAAAAAGGAAATGAATACGAAGAAGGCGACCTGGTTTTCTTCAAGACTCACGGACGCAGAATATCGCATGTAGGCGTGTACTTAATGAACGATTATTTTGTGCATGCTTCTACCTCCAACGGGGTGATGATCAGCAGCCTGAAAGAAGAATACTGGCAAAAGCATTTCGCAGGCGCTGGTAAAATTCACTAATGCCGGAAGTCTTTTTTTTGCCAAGCTCAGCGGTGGGCTTCCCGTTTCTGCAATAATTAAGTATATTCACCATTATTTTTTAATGCAATGAAGAGAAGAAATATACTGCTGTTATTAGTAGCTGTTTTCGGCTATGTTACGCTCACCAGTAATGTGAGTAGTATTAGTAATGACCTTACGGGGAGCACTGGCGGAACTGTTGGTTGCGGTGGCGCAGCCAGCTGCCATAATACCGCGGCTACCGCAGGTGTTGCAGTGAGCATACTGCTCGACTCGGCTGGTACTGTTGTATACCGTTACCAGCCCGGCATGAGTTACCGCATAAAGGTAACCGGCGTAAATGCGACCACAGGTACACTACCTAAATTCGGCTACCAGCTTTCTGCCTTTAAAAGTGCAGCCGGTTCTGGCGCTTTACAGGCAGGCACATTTACCGATCTCCCCGCAAGTAGTGCTGTGAATACTTTTGGTGCGCTAAGTATATTAGGAAGTACCGCTGCAATCAGCTCAACAGGTAGTGGTGCTACTGGCGACCAGGATACGTTTTCAGTGGGTTGGACGGCGCCACCAGCGGGAACTGGTACTGTAAATATGTATGCGGTTATTTGTGCCGCCGATGGTAACGGAACTGAAGGTGCAGAAGATAAGTGGAACAAAGGTGCTAATTCTTTTACTGAACTGCCACCCGTTACCGGCCTGAACCAATTAGAGGCAACAGTGGTGAATGCGGTTTTCCCTAACCCGGTTAGTAGTGTATTGCACTTGCAACTGGCCTCTCATACTGCAAAAGAAACCAGTGTAACATTATTCGATTTAAGCGGCAGGCAGGTTTTTAGTAGTGCCGTTCCTGCAAATGAAACAGACCTTACCATTAATATGGCCCAATTTTTGCCTGGCATCTATTCTTTGGCAGTAAGTCAAGATGGCAAAAATTTCACGACATCGGTATTACACCAATAAATATGTACGGAATAAACGGCATTAGCCCAAGATGCCTTCCTTTTTTCTCGTCTTACTAGTATAAGGACGAAAAATTAACAACTCATTTTACTTTCAAACTACGCTCATGAAGAAGAACTTACTACTCCTACCCATAATATGTGTATTTGCTTACTTTACCCTAACCAGCAGCCAAAGCGGGAGCACTGGTAATTATACCGGCATTCATGGCGCAGGCTATACCGGTTGCGGCAGCTCAAATGTTTGCCATGGCCGCAAAAGCAACGATGTAACCGTAACTTTTTTACTGGAAGACTCTGCTGGTAATGCCATGCTGAAGTACATACCCGGCAAAAGGCACCGCATTAAAATGGTTGCTATAAACATGGGTAGCGATAACCTGCCTAAGTTCGGATTCCAGTTGTCGGCAGTAACCGGGGTGGCTTCTGCTTACAATCAGGCTGGGTCATACTACAGGCCGTCTTTACCGGTTAATACTATTTTAGATACTTCCGTTAACCCATACCTTTTCCAGCAGAGCGCTAATTTGTCGCCAACAACAGGTACCGGTAGCTTCGGCTCTATCTACAATGCGCAAATCACATGGGTAGCGCCACCGGCAGGCACAGGTAAAGTTTCTGTCTTCGGAGTAGCCTGCCTGGTTAATGGCAACTCAGCGGCTGATACATTGACTGACAAATGGAACAACACTGTTTACGATATTGATGAAGACGGCCCGGTTAACGTTAAGACGTTATCTGCCGCTGGAATTACTACCCTGAGTGCATGGCCAATTCCGGTTAGTAATGCACTTCACCTGCATACTACTGTCGACCTAGTTGGCTTTTATACCATCCAGGTATTTTCGCTAACCGGTATCAACGTTTGCAGTTTATATGTTGCCGGGGCCGACTTTAATACCGGCGTTATCGATGCCACCAACTGGGCGCCCGGTATGTATAGCCTCGTTATAAAAGGCGAAGGCGCTACCAAGGTATTGCCTGTTATTAAAGATTAGCAAGAACAATCAGGGGACTTGTTATGATGCCTGGGGCATCAAATGTCTATAGCAACAGACAGCTTTTTATCCGATCCCGAAGGTATCGCATGTATAATGTCGCATTACGGCAACATGCATTGCCTTCGGGATTTTTTTAATACTAATGGAACTTCAAAAATCTCCATAAATCTCCTTGGCTTAGCGCCTTCCTTGCGGACCCTTTGCGCGCGCTGCGTTAAAATCTGCATGCCGAATTTCACCGTCAAAACGTTATAACTTGATGGCAATGCCCATGCGGCCTTGCCCAATCAGTGCACCCTTATATAAACTTATTATCCTTGGCCGCTTTAATTGCGTCGGCTTTGGAATGCACATCAAGTTTGTAATAGATATTCTTGATGTGCGATTTCACTGTTTCCAGGTCAATGAACAGTTCATCAGCAATCCGCTTGCGGCTTTTGCCGGTTGCTATCTGCTCCAGTATCTCCGTTTCCCTGCGGGTGAGTGGGGTCGATTCATTTCGTTTGAAAGACGATATTACCATACGCGCTACATGAGCGCTCATGGGGCCGCCACCTTCAGTAACTTCCTTAATGGCTGCTACAATTTTTTCAGGCTGGGTGTTCTTGGTCAGGTAGCCAGCCGCGCCGTTACCTAGCGAACGGAAGATTAGCATTTCCTGTTCGTAAACGGTGAGGATGATGATGTGCGTATCGGGCAATAATTTTTTAAGCTTAGGCAATGCTTCAATGCCCGATATGCCCGGCAGTTCCACATCAAGCAAAATCACATCCGGGTCATCCTGCACTATTTTTTTTGCAGCATCTTCAAACGACGCATAAGTACCGGCAATTTTATAGCCGGTGGTATTGCCGATAAGAAACGCATAGCCTTCGCGAATCGTTTCGTCATCTTCAATTATAGCTACTCGAATATCAAGGTCTCGTTGCATAGGTAAGTAAAGTTAACTGTAAACCGCAAACCTGCACTAACCCAAAGAGGGGGAAATGATAGCCAATTACGATAACATCTTCTCCAGCTTCAAAAATCCATCCGAAGGATTATGCCCTTCCCACAACATCCGGTAAATAAAAGTTGCTATCGGTATCGGTATTGAAAACTGTTGCGAGATCGACTGCATACCCCTTGCCGCATAATAACCCTCAGCAACCATATTCATTTCCAGCGTAGCAGCCTTTACCGAATAGCCCTTGCCAATCATGGTTCCGAAGGTGCGGTTGCGGCTGTGCAGCGAATAGCAGGTAACCAAAAGGTCGCCAAGGTATGCGCTGGTATGGAAATCAGGGCGCTCGCTTGATGGGTGTACTTTTTCGAAATGCGCATTCAGGAAGTGATACATTTCCCGGTAGCAATTGGTAATATAAACACTCAGAAAATTATCGCCATAGTCCAGCGCGCGGGCTATGCCTGCACCTATTGCATAGATATTTTTAAGCACTGCAGCAAACTGTGCCCCCCATATATCATGGTTGCAGGTGGTATTGATATAAGTGTTCTGGAAAGCGCGGGCAACATCATGCGTCAGGGTATCGTCAAGCCCCGAAAATGTAAGGTATGACAGGCGCTCATCGGCAACTTCTTCAGCATGGCAGGGGCCCGTAATCGAAATGTATTTTTCAATACTGGTTCCGTATTTTGAAGTCATGTAGTCGTTCAGCAGTAGGTTGCTGTCCGGCAAAATACCCTTGATAGCTGAAATGACATTTTTCTGTTGCCACAAAGATTTATCTACCTGGTCAATAATGCCCTGCGCATAAGCCGATGGTACGGCAACAATAAGCGTATCGCACTTTTCGAACATTTCGTTCAGGTTATTTGTAGGGTGTATGGTTTCCGGCAAAAAGCGCACCGACGTAAGGTAATGCGGATTATGCTGCCTGTTCCTGAGGTTCTTTATTGCCTCTTCGTTACGCACCCACCAATGAATGGCATTGCCATTGTCGGTAAGTATTTTAGCCAGTGCAGTGCCCCAGCTACCATTGCCTATAATGCCTATTTGACCCGTTGTGTTACCCAAAATAAAAATGTTAATCGGTAAAAATACTAAGATAAAAGGCAAAAGAGAAATTGCGGGAAAATCAACCGCAATTATCGCCATATATTTGCCATACATATCTATTGTATGAAAATCAGTTTATACCAGGTTGATGCATTTACCGATGCCGGGGTTGCCGGAACGGTGAGGTTTTCATGCCCACGTAAGCGCAGGCGGTAATACATGAGTCCTCGTACCTGCCGCCTTATTTCACGCAGACTCCAGCAGTTTTTTTCAGCCTGCGTTTTGTAGAATACGACTTCTTCAGGGGTTTCTGCATTGAGTATTTCCGTGTATTGCGACCATGTTAATCGTGTGTTAATCGCTGCCTGCAAAATTGGAAAATATACGAACAGTCTTTTCATGTAAGCGATATTTCGAGCGCTAAAACCCCGCCCATATTTCCAAGTGAGGTATTTTGATACAGATACTATTGTTTCTTCGCCATACCGGGCGGTTACCTTGCCGCCTTGTTCGTTCATGACTATGAAGCGACCAATGTGCCAGAAAGCTTCAATTTTAGATTTGTTTTCTCTTAGTAATTTATCAGCTGTCAGGAGGCTGTTTTCATTGGTTGTCGTTTCTACCACGCCATTCCATAAGGCTGTGAGGGCAAGTGTTTCAAATGTGTTTTGCATATTGATCTGTGTTATTAATTGTGGTGATCTAATTAGGGGTCGTGCAAAGGCGCAAAGCCGCAATTTGCATATTGTTCAAGATTTAAGAGGCGCATCTTAAAGCGCAAGAAAAGTAGTTTCGTCGCAACAAAAAGTCGGTACAAAGCCGTAAATGCATGTGCTTACCGAGTGTAGAATTAAGATGCGCAATTTTAAAGGGTGCTTCTTTTTCCGGGTGTATTTTGTTTTATGTAATCGTCAAAAACGAGGGTGAGGCGTTGGGCTTCTTCTACGTCTTCTTTTCTTATATAAAGTAGGAAATCCATCGCAACTTTTATTACTGTGCCAATGTGGACTTCTGTTTCGAGATGGGTAATAGATGCTGCAAGCCGACGCTGTACCATCGCTTCTTTTTCAGTGGGGAATCCAAGGCCGTTTTCCACTGATGCATTCAGGGTCGTGAGTTGCCTGTAGAAGGAGAGCAGTTGCCCGCCCCGTTCGCTGAGCAAGGTTTTTTGAGGGATTTTCCATTGCTCTTTTTCTTTCCACTCGCTAAGCTGCTGGTTGGTTAAGCCGAGTTTTTCGATGATGTGTTCATCAGAGCAGGATCTTGTTTCGATGAGCAGCCGCGCCAGTTCTTTTTTGTCCTTTATATTCATGCTCTTTGTTGTTTTTCGTGCATAAAGTTGGGGTTAGTTGGAGGCACAGAAAAATCGGATAAAAATGATTTGCAGCTAAGTGAAAATGGTGCGTAGAAATGTGCAAATGATTCGTAGAAAACTACGCGGGATTTTTATTTTTCTGGGTGTTTTGCTTTTGCGCAAACGGCCATTTGGCGCGGTTATCGTGGGTTTTTGGAAGGTTTGAAAGGTATGTTTTTTTGCTTGTTTTGGACAAAAACGTGAGGCGCGGTGATTGTATGGAAATAATTCACGATTTCAAAGGCGCAGGCAGTCCCTCGCCGAACGATACGAAGCGGACTTTGACCTGAGCGGCCAGTTTATAAACTGGTCCAACTATGTAGACACGAGTTGCTTCGCACATGGCTACGCCTCAAACTCGCGTCAGTGTGGGTAGGCCCCATCACCCCTGGTTTTTTGTTCCAAAAAACCGGTCCCCTCTTTGGCAATAGGGGAGTGTGTGCTTAGTGCATTTTCGCCGGACTGATTCCGGCTACCGGCATGCCGTAGGTACAACCTACGCCAAACGGAGGCTGTGGCATGCTTTGGAATGCGGGTTAGGAAACCCGCTCAATTGCACAGACACGAGTGCGCTTCGCTGAACACTCGCGCCAGATTGGTTTTTATCTTGTTTCGGTCTCCATTGACGGACAAAAGTATGTTGAGAAAATAACAGTTAACAACTAATTCGTTCAGCATATAGATATTTGTGATCCTAGTGGTGGATACCATGGGGTTTAGTGCTCGCAAGCGGGACGCTTGCAAATGCTAAGACCAAGCGCGACGCTTGGACTAGTAACGATTGCGGGCCCGGGAGGTATGCAACCGCGAAGGGCTCGCAAAGACCGGCAAATAAGACAATAAAAAAAACATGGTCATTGCGACGAAGGAAGCAACCTCACAATAACACCGACAACTTAATATACCTCCTGTGAGATTGCTTCGCGAAGGGCTCGCAAAGACCAGGGTGTTGTAAACCCAATGCTACAACCACACAATTTATCATTCACCATTCACAATTCACCATTAAAAGAAATTACTCTTTCGCTTTATCTTCAAACAACTGGTCTTTGGCTACTGATTTTACTTTGGTTTTGTCGTTGAGGGTGCGGGCGATGGCGCCGTAGGGGGCTACCACCACTTCTTCGTTTTCGGTGAGGCCCTCGGTTATTTGTAGATAGGTATTATCCTGCAGACCGGTTTTTACATCCTTCATGTGCACATCGCCTGTGGTTTTATTGAAAACAAATACGACCTGCCTTATTGATTCCGGTGTTTTGTCAGCAGTCATTTTCTTTTTTGCGCTGTCCGACCATTCGCGGGTGGTAACTGCATTTACCGGAACCGACAGGATATTATCCTGCCTGTTGGTGTGTATCTCTACAGATGCTGACATACCCGGCTTAAACGGGAATTTGCCCTTTGGTAAATTAGCTGCAAGATCCTGGTAGCTGGAAGGCAAAACGAGAATGTGTACTACATAGTTGGTTACCTGGTCGGTTGATGTTACTGCACCAGTTTTAGAGCTCACTGCAATTTTAGATACAATTCCGGTGAACTTGCGGTTGCGATATGCATCAGTTTCCAGCAGGGTAGTGTCGCCTATTTTTACTTTGGTAATGTCGGTCTCGCTTACATCAACACGCACTTCTATGCGGCTCATGTCGGCTATGGTAAGCATTTCAGTGCCGGCATACTGGGCAGTACCAACCACCCGTTCCCCACGCTTCACATTAAGCTGGGAGATGACACCTGTAGTAGGCGCTATAATAGTGGTCTTTAACAGGTTTTCGCGGGCCTGTGTTAGTAATGCCTGCGCACCCTTAACACCGTACTGACCACCAGACGTGCTGGCACGTGCCGCATCGAGCGACGCAAGGGCGGATTTGTAGTTGGCTTCGCTCTGTTCGAATTCGAGCGCGGAAATAACTTTATCCTGGAAGAGTTTTTTATTACGGTCGTAAGTTGCTTTGGCGAGATCGTATTGCGATTCTGCCTGCGACATCATCTGCTTGGTATTGGTGGCACTGGCGCGGGTTTGTTCTACCGACGCCTCTTGCTGGTTCACCATTGATGAATAGATGGCTGGGTTGATTTTCACCAGTACCTGTCCTTTATGCACACTGTCACCTTCCTGCACATCGAGCATGGTTATTTCACCGCTTACTTCCGGGCTTATTTTAACTTCGGTTTCCGGATAAATTTTACCAGTTGCGGTTACCACTTCGGTAATGGTGTGCTTGCCCACTTTTTCGGTAGCTACCTTGATGCCCTCGTCACCTTTGCCTTTCACCAATGCTATTACCACAATCAACACCGTCAACAAAATGCCTATTGTCCAATAGAGTGTTTTATTAGATTTTTTCTGCGGCAAACCATTTGAAGTATTCGAAGCCATTGTATTTGTGTTTTCTTGTTGTTATGTTTAATAAAGGACCTTATCTGTTGTGTGGCCTCATCCCCGGCCTCCCGCTCAAAAAAGTGGGACAGGCTTTCCCCCATAGGGAAGGGAGATCGAAGTCTCCCGCCAAAAGAGGCGGGACGCGTGCGCCGTGGCGCAGGTGTTGTGTGGCCTCATTCCGGACCTCCCGCTCAAAAAAGCGGGACAGGCTTTCGGCCTTAGAGAAGGGAGAAAGATTTCTCCCGCAAAAAGAGGCGGGCCGCGCGCGCCGCAGGTGTTGTGAAAGAACTTATACAGCAAACGGTGAACTGCCTACTGCAAATTGCCTACTTTCTATTATTTCACCTCGCTTCCGTTATCCGCTGTTTCCAGTGGAGAAGTGAAGATGAGTTTACCATCAGCATTCTGGGCCATGAGTATCATGCCATTGCTTTCAATGCCCCTCATTTTGCGGGGAGCAAGGTTAGCGACAACGGTTACCTGTTTGCCTACAATATCATCGGGGTTAAAGTGCATGGCAATGCCAGAAACTACGGTACGCATTTCGTTGTTACCCATATCGAGTTCCAGTTTTAAAAGCTTGTCTGCCTTTTCAACTTTCTCTGCTTTAACTATAGTGCCTACACGAAGGTCTATTTTCGCGAAGTCGTCGTAAGTGATCTCCGCTTTTTTAGCAGGCGCGTCTGCCGGAGCTGCTGCGGCTGCTTCAGCAGTAGTGGTTTCTGTTGGTTTAGTTTCCATGGCTGCGGTTGCTTTTTTTAGATTGCTTTTTAATTTTTCAATTTGGGTTTCTACTTCGGCATCTTCAATTTTACGGAACAATATTTCCGGGGCACGAAGCGGATAGTTTACTTTAAGCAGGTCAAGTTTACCAGCATGTTCCCATTCCAGCATACGGTCGACCACCTTCATCATGTAACACATTTTCTTTGCAGTAAACGGTAGGAACGGATTTACCAGAATGGCCAGGTTAGCTGAAAGTTGCAGGCACAAGTGCAGGCAATTGTCAATTCTCTTTTGATTTTCCGCTTGCAGTTCTGGTGTTTTGGCAAGGCTCCATGGGGCATTATCCTGCAGGTACTTATTGCCTTTGCGGGCGAGGTCCATTACTTCGTTCAGCCCTTCGCGAAACTTATAGCTTTCCAGTGCATTTTCTACCTTAACTTTTGCAGCCTGAATATCCTTTATCAGATTTTCATCCATTTCGGTAACGGCATCCGGGTGCACTGCAGGTACGCGGCCTTTGCATAATTTATGCATCAGCACAAAAGCACGGTTAACGAAGTTGCCGAATGTTGCAGCAAGCTCGCCATTTACTTTGTCCTGGAAGTCTTTCCAGGTAAAATCGTTATCCTTGGTTTCCGGTGCATTGGCACACAGCACATAGCGCAGCGCATCTTGCTGGTCGGGGAAGTCTTTAATATATTCATCGACCCAAACTGCCCAGTTGCGGCTTGTGCTTACTTTTTCACCTTCAATATTCAAAAATTCGTTGGCGGGCACATTTTCAGGTAGTACAAAACCACCATGTGCTTTCAGCATGGCCGGGAAAATAATACAGTGAAACACAATATTATCCTTACCAATGAAATGTACCAGTTTTGTGTCTTCTTTGCACCAATAGTCGCTCCATTGTGCGGTCAGTTCTTTGGTGGCGCTTATGTACCCAATTGGTGCATCGAACCATACATACAACACCTTGCCTTTTGCATCAGGCAAAGGTACGGGCACGCCCCACGTACTATCACGGGTCATGGCACGTGGATGCAGGCCGCTATCTATCCAGCTTTTGCACTGGCCGTATACGTTGGCTTTCCATTCGTCTTTTTTGCCATCCACAATCCATTCCTTCAGCCAATCTTCGTACTTATTCAGTGGGAAGTACCAGTGCTTGGTCATTTTCTTTTGTGGCGTAGCATTGCTGAGTGCACTGCGTGGATTAATGAGTTGCTCCGGAGAAAGGGTTGAACCGCATTTTTCGCACTGGTCGCCATAGGCGTTGGGGTTGGCGCAAACGGGGCAGGTGCCAATAATATAACGGTCGGCCAGGAAAATATCCTTTTCGGCATCATAGTATTGCTCGCTTTCGCGCTCTTCGAACAGGCCATCGTTATAAAGCTTCGTAAAGAACGCCTGCGAAGTTTCGTGATGGACTTTATTAGAGGTACGGGAATAGATATCAAAACTGATACCCATAGCCTCGAAACTGTCTTTGATGATGGTGTTGTATTTGTCCACCACGTCTTGCGGAGTAATACCTTCCCGCATAGCGCGTATGGTAATGGGCACACCATGCTCGTCGCTGCCACAAACAAATTTTATATCTCTTTTTTGCGCGCGCTGGTAGCGGCTATAAATATCGGCAGGGAGGTAGCAACCGGCTAAGTGCCCTATATGAACAGGCCCGTTGGCATAAGGCAACGCAGCGGTAATTAAATAACGTTTGAAATCCATAGTATTGTTTCAGCATCAGGCGTTATTGGTATAACGCTAATAAAGGTGCAAGATAATTAAGATAGAGGAGTTTTATGAGATTTGTCGGTGGGCAGGGTGATATTGTGAGGTGAAGTCACTTATCCCATGGGTTAATTACTTTCAATGCTCTGATATTCTGAAAATCATAAACATTTCTTGTTACCAGGGAGAGGGAATGAACAACACATGTAGCTGCAATAATGGCATCGGGTAGTTTTATACGTTTTACCTTACGAATCGCTATCGTTTTATTGATAATATCGTCTGATAACCCGATTACTATAGCGCAATCGACTAATTCAACAGCTACGGAGTTCGGTGATGAAAATCCCAATATCTCAATTTGGCTAATTACTGATAATATGGGGTCATCATCAATTATTGAGGCAATAAAAGAACGTGCAGTTACTGGAAACTTGTTTTCAGAAAAATCGATTATAACGTTGGTGTCAATTAAATATCCCGATCCCATTCGCTGCGCATTTGGTTAAGTTCATTGCGCATTATTGCAGCCTGTTCGGGATTAATACTTCCTGCCAGCCTTTCTGATAGTTTCTTTGAGTTTTCTTTAGATACAGTTTTTTTAATAACCTGTATCAGGTTCAAAGCCTCCAATTCTTCCAAGAGTTTTAAGGCATGAGCGTTATTTATCTGTATTGTAAGCGTTTGCATTTTCTGTTTTTGACACTTAAAGGTAGGACTATTTTTTGGATCTCCGACCTACTTCACAATCTCCACAATAGGCTTGCCAATGCAACCGTTGGGCATTTGGATGTGCAGCAGGGCCGCGAGGGTAGCACTGATGTCGGTCATATTAACTACAGAGTGGGTTTCGCCCTTAGGTATGTTCCAGCCGAACCACAAAAGTGGTATGTGGGCATCGTAAGGGTTCCAGGTGCCGTGGGTAGTGCCGGTTTTGCTGTAGCCTTCAAACCATCCCGGGTTGGGTATCACTTCCATGCAGCCGCTGCGGCCGTGGTAGTAACCATTCACAACCATGGTGTGTATCGGTTCCGGTAACGGAGTGCGGTCTATATGCTCCATATCAATAACATAAGCCAGTTCCGGGCGTTTGTTCAGGCATTCGGCAATAGTTTCTTTTACTTTATTTCTATCGAGCTTTGAGTTTGCAATCAAAGTTTCATTCAGGTAGAACTGGTAATTGGTAAAATTGCTTACCAGCGAATCCTGGTTGAAAACATTTTTTAAATAGCTGTTTACGCTGCTCTTAATATCTTTTGCAAGAAACCCTGCCTGCATTTTTTCATCGGTTAAAAATTCAGGGTTGTGGGCTGCGCCATGGTCGGCAGTAAGGAAAAACAGGTAGTTACCCTTGCCATATGTAGCATCAAGGTAGTTGAGGAAATCGCCCAATTCTTTATCTAATTTAATGTAGGTGTCTTCAATTTCAATAGAATTTGGGGCGAATTGATGGCCGACATAATCGGTGCTGGAAAGGCTCACACAAAGAAAATCAGTGAATTCGCTGCCTGTGCCCATATTTTCGCCTTCAAGGCAAGCCTTGGCCGCCATAAGCGTAAGGGTGTTACCGGCAGGGGTGGCTTTAAAAGAATTGTACCTGGTTTTACCGGTCAACCCACTTATTTTGTGTGGGAACACCGGTTCTTTCTCGCCTTTAAAACTGCCTTCATATTTGTTGTTGTCTGCGAGGCTTTGGGTGTAAATTGCTTTAGTAGGGTCGGTAAGGTTCCAATCTAAATTGATCAGGCTATCGGGAACGTGTCTTTTATTAAAGCTGCGCAACCATGTTGGTGAACTGTTTTTATAGAATGTACTGCTGCAAAAATTTCCACCACTATCATCAAGCCAGTAGGCGCCGTTGGCCAGGTGGCCGGCAGGTATTATACTGCCCCTGTCTTTAATAGCGACTCCATATACCTTGCTACGAAAATTTGTAGCCAGACGCAGTTCGTCGGTAATAGTTGAAGCCAGCAGGTTTTTCGGGCTCATTGATTTTTCAAGTGTATCGCCATCGGTAATATCGCGCACCGAATTATCATCTACGCAATACGTGCTTTTGCCGGTAAAGTTATCTATCCAGTCGTTAGCCGCAATGCCATGTATAGCGGGAACACTGCCGGTATAAACACAGGAGTGCCCTGGCGCGGTAAATGACGGCAGGTAATTTATCATTGTATTCTGGCAGTTAAAACCATCGCGCATTAACCGTTTGAAGCCGTTATTCCCGAACTGATCATTGAACCGGTACAGGTAATCCCAACGCATCTGGTCAATTACTACACCTACTACCAATTTAGGTTTTTCAACTTTTGATTGCTTTTTTGCAGCTACCATTAATGGGCCTGCTGATGCTAAAAGGAGTAGAAAATAACGTTTCATTAGTACTGTTTTGGTGCAAAAGTGCAAATTAAGGAAACAAAAGGCAGTTATATTTTTATTATTTTTGCAGCCGAAAGGCATATTTTATTGTACCTTTTGCTGAAATGGTCAATATTTGTAACCATTTCAGAAGCTTTAGCGCTGTATTTTTAACTTTGTATTAATAAAATAATTATTGCCAATGGACATTTTTGCCAAATTCGAGAACAGGCTTGGGCCGATAGGAGATTACGCTGAAAAGGCACCAGGATATTTCGCATTCCCTAAACTGGAAGGCGAAATAGGAAACAGGATGAAGTTTCGTGGAAAGGATAAGATTGTGTGGAGCTTGAATAATTACTTAGGGCTGGCTAATCACCCGGAAGTTCGTAAAGCTGATGAGCAAGCAGCGGCGAAATATGGACTGGCTTCACCAATGGGTGCAAGAATGATGAGTGGTAACTCTGATAGCCATGACAGGTTGGAGAAAGAATTGGCTGAGTTTGTAGGCAAAGAAGATGCTATGCTCTTCAATTATGGCTACCAGGGTATGGTATCTGCAATTGATGCGCTTTGCGGCAGGCATGATGTGGTAGTATATGACGCGGAATCGCATGCATGTATTATTGATGGCTTGAGGCTGATACCTAGTCACCGTTATGTTTACAAGCATAATGATATTGCTGATTGCGACAAGCAGTTGGCTCGCGCTACCGAAATGGTAAAAAAGACCGGCGGCGGCATCCTGGTAATTACGGAAGGTGTTTTCGGTATGTCAGGCAACCAGGGTAAGATCCGCGAAATAGCGGTTTTACGCGAAAAATATGAATTCCGTCTTTTTGTAGATGATGCACATGGTTTTGGTACCATGGGTAGCCGCGGTGCGGGCATTGGCGATGAGCAGAATTGTATTGATGATATTGATATCTATTTTTCCACGTTTGCAAAATCGATGGCCAGCATAGGCGGTTTCCTGGCTGCTGATAAAAAAATATTGACTTTCCTGCGCTATAATATGCGTTCACAGATCTATGCAAAGTCATTACCGATGGCATTTGTAGAAGGCAACCTTAAGCGCCTTGAACTGTTGCGTGACAAGCCGGAACTGCGTGAAAAGCTCTGGCATAACGTGCGCCGCCTGCAGGATGGTTTCCGTGAAAGAGGTTTTGACCTGGGTACAAGTAACACACCAGTTACGCCTGTATTTATGAAGGGCGGCCTGTACGATGCCGTTCAGTTGACTTACGATATGCGCGAAAACCATGATATTTTCTGTTCTGTAGTGGTTTACCCTGTAATACCTAAGGGCCAGATAGAATTGCGCATTATACCAACAGCAGCGCATACTGACCAAGATATTGACGAAACACTGGCTGCATTTGATGCTGTGCGTTACAAACTTGAAAACAAGTTGTATCCGCAGGAAATGCCGAATGTTATGCAGACTGCATAAAAGCAACTTTATATATTTTGAAAAGCCGCATCATGAATTGGTGCGGCTTTTTTTGTGGGCAACCCTTTCTAAAAAATCTATGTAATAGCAACAGGAACGATATACCCATACAGGTGTATAGATTCCGAAGCTTAATTTTCCTATTTTTACCACCATATAAAAATATTCATGTTCAGAAAATATAGTTTTTTACTACTTCCTTTTTTATTGCTTGTTGCCTGCGGACCCGGAAATAAGCCCGGATCATCAGCTAAAACATCAACCGTCGACAGCACGCTTATTGATGTGCATACCCAAAGCAATGCAGACAGCGTTGAAATTAAGCACCTGGACCTGGACATACTGGTGAGCATGGAAAAGAAGCAGATAAGCGGTTGTGCGCTCTGGACCATTAACAATAAGAACAAACAAAAGGAATTACGCCTCGATACACACGATCTTACCATAGACAGTGCGTTTGTTGATGGCAAAAAAGTGCAGGTTACCATGGGCGACTTTGTAGAGCACCTTGGCCGCGCGCTTAATATACCTATAGCTGATAACAGCACTCAGGTTATGGTTTGCTATACCACTGGCAAGCACCCGCGTGCCTTGCAATGGCTGGATCCGCAGCAAACGCATGATAAAAAGGCACCGTTCCTGTATACGCAGTCGGAATCAATTTATGCGCGTTCCTGGTTGCCATGCCCTGATGGGCCGGGCATACGGTATACTTATGCCGCAAGGGTAACCGTACCGAAAGGCCTGATGGCATTAATGAGCGCAGAAAACCCGCAGGAGGTGAACGATAGCAATGTGTACCACTTTAAAATGGATATACCGGTTCCGGCATACCTTATGGCCTTGGCTGTGGGTAAGGTTACTTTTAAAAAAATAGACGAAAGGACTGGCGTTTATGCCGAGCCGGGCATGATAGATAAAGTGCGGTCGGAATTCGAAGATGTGGGTAAGATGGTAAGCACTGCCGAACAATTGTATGGCCCTTACCGGTGGGGCAGGTATGATGTGTTGGTGTTGCCTCCGGGCTTCCCGATAGGGGGCATGGAAAACCCTCGCCTTACTTTTTGCACACCTACCGTAATTGCAGGCGACCGTTCGCTGGTGAGCCTGATAGCTCATGAACTGGCGCACAGCTGGAGTGGTAACCTGGTTACGAATGCCACGTGGAACGATTTTTGGCTGAACGAAGGCTTTACTGATTATTTTGAGCGCCGTATTATGGAGGCCATGCAGGGTAAGGACTATGCCGATATGCTGTGGGAGCTTGGCTACCAAGACTTGGTAGTGAACGTAAATGAACTGGGTGGGCAAAGCAAGGATACCTGGCTTAAACTAGACCTTATTGGCCGCGACCCAGACGATGGCCTTACCGACATACCCTACGAAAAGGGTTCGCACTTTTTAAAGCTGATAGAAGTGAATGTAGGCAGGGAGCGTTTTGATAAGTTTTTAAATGGGTACTTTAGTTCGCATGCATTTAAGACCATTACCACCGAGCAATTTCTGGCTTACCTGGATAGCAACTTACTGAAGGGTGATACAGTGCTGAAGAATAAAATCGGCATCAATCGTTGGGTATATGGCCCGGGAACGCCGCAGAACTGTCCGCGTGCCGATGATGTACGTTTTAAGAAGGTAGACCATGAGCGCGCGCAATATCTGAACGGTACAGCACCGGCACAACTCGCCACCAAGGAATGGAGCACGCATGAATGGTTGCACTTCCTCAGGAAAATGCCATCGTCGCTTACCGCTGAGCAAATGAAGAGCCTTGATGGCGCATTTAAGTTCACCAACAGTGGTAACAGCGAAATAGCTGACCTGTGGTTTATTATGGCTGTAAGGGCTAACTATACGCCGGCATACGCAGCCATGGAGCGCTTCCTGAGCAGTGTAGGCAGGCGCAAATTTTTAGAGCCACTCTATGCCGAAATGATGAAGACCAAGCAGGAAGACATGGCCCACAAGCTTTATGCCCAATACAAAAACAACTACCACCCCTTGGCCCAGGAAAGCCTGGACAGGATACTGGAGTTAGTGGATAAGAAGCATTAGATTTCAGAGTTTACAGTTGGCAGTTTTTTCATTATTGCTAATTCTTCAATTCTTTGAATTGCTGGTCAATCTGCTCATTGGTCATAGGTGTCATTTTCCCTCTGAGGCTCGATATTTTTATTTTTTTTTCAGCATTTAATTTGCTGTAATTATCGCGCACTTCGGCAATGACCAGTTCAATGTAATAATGAAGCTCCTTATCGCTGATATGAACCACCTCATCAAGGTCTATTTGCAAGTATCGTTTGTGGTGTGTTTCATCTGTCAGCAAACTTATTCCAGTCATTGTACGCATTTATATTGCAATTTACTGGTTTTTGAGGAAGTGCCCGTTGGGGGCTCTGTAAGTTATTGAGTTGCGTTTTTTTGCTTCGGAATTCGTAAATTTGTATAAACGGTTAGGGATGACAGTAACTGAAGCTTTACGTATAAAAGTCAAAAAGTACATTGACACGGCAGATGAAAAATCACTGCGTGAGGTTGAACGTATTTTAGGGATGAAGCATGATGACGATAATTGGTGGGGTGCCTTACCCGAAGATGTGCAACAATCAGTTATCAAGGCAATTAAGGAAGTTGATGAAGGTAAAGGGATCCCGCATGACGATGTAAAGAAAATGTATCCGCAATGGTTCACAAGATAACTTGGTCGCCGGAAGCACTAAAATCTTTTTTGCAAATTATAGGTTATCTGCAGGCTACTTGGACCGAAAAAGAAGCCAATCAATTCGCCGACCGGGTTGATGAAAAATTAGCTGTATTGCAAACTAATCCTCGGCTTGGGAGTATTAAAAACAAAAAACTAAATATTCACAAGACAGTTATCCGCAAAGAGGTGATTTTAATATACCGTTACAGGCCCCGAAAAAAGGAAGTGGTGTTATTGCGCTTTTGGAATACGGTGCAAAGCGTTGGCAAGGGTTGACAATTTCTGAAAGTTGTATACCTGTTAATAGTAAGTAGCGTCTATAGTACTGGAAAGCGCATGGAAGCTGGAAATCTATGACATCAGCAATTTAGAAAGACGAATGAGTTCTTTATGCTTGTTGTCCTGATTATCAATCCATATTTCCATAGCTAAATTAATAGAAATAACTGTCCTAAAAATTGCGTGGTAAATTTTAGCTTTATCTATCATGTTGCGTTTTTCATCAAAATGCCCGTGGAGTATGTCAAAAGAAAAAAGACCATTATGCTCTGACTTTGAAAATTCATTATACATTTTAAAGGCTTTTTTAGCTTCATGTTGTAAATTGAGATTTTCAATTTCCTTAACCATGATATGAGTCGATAGTTTATTGATTTTTTTTGTAAAATTATTACCATCAAACCATTGAGGAAATTTATCCCTGATTATTTTCTTATCATTTTCTGTTTCAGTATCTAAATACACATACCTAATATGGTCTGCCATAATGCGTTCTATTCGTTTTTGTGATAATTGAGGATTGTCGTGTTTATCAACAATAAAATAAAGGCAAATTGCGTCTGATAAACAGGTTCTTAAAATTAAGAAAATACCATCGATAAAATGAGGTTTGGCTTCAATATTAGTATTGATAATTAAGTAACTAGAAGTATCAAGCAGGCTGCATAATTTATGAATAACAGTATAACAAATGCGCTCGAAATCAATTTCATAACGTTCTGGCTCTAGAATATACAATTCAATAAGTTTGCTCAAATGTTTTGTATACGCAGATAATTGATTGCCTTTAATTTGCGCATCTAATTCAATTCCTATTTCATCTGATAAATTTTGAGAATCCATTTCTTGTTTTGTTAATTCCGAAGATAGTATCTTGCCTATTAATAATCCTCATTTGGAGTGATTTTTCAAAAAGTCAACTATGGTTTACGATATTTTAGAATTGTGCGATATGCTCATGACTGAGTTGGTTGACATTGCGACAAAGCTGAGTATTGCAAACGCTATTCGTTATGAAAAAAACTCGTTGATATATGCAATCTTAGATTGCCAAGCGATGCATAATCTTCAAATGCCTGAGTTGATTGCTTATGCTGAAAAGCAAAACGTCTCAAACATTTTTCTCTGTGACAAGCAAACATTGATACAAAAGATCTTAGAGACAGAAGCAGCCAATATTGATAATAATTTGCGAGCAATAAACTCCCCGGCTATTGGCAATAAATATAATGAACCTATAATTACGGTTGACCCTTTTACAAATAGAAAAACTATTAAGTGGAGCATGTTGTCCGATTGGCGCGATTTTATTTATACTAAATCTATTGATGAGAATGTCTGTTTGTCGTTCACGTTCAATCATATAGATGGTGAAAACTATTTAGTTTTTCAAATACTTCCAGTTGACTTTATTTTATCAAAAGGGGATAAAATATATTTTTTATTTGATAATGGGAAAGTATTGGAATTTATATTGACCAATAAATCTTTTAAGGTTCGAAAGCCATGGGGTGCAATTGATTGGTATGAATCAAAAGTCACAATTTCGGGAGATAACTTAAGAGCTTTCCAAGATAATGAATTTAAACAATGGAAAATAACTTTTTGCAAAACAAATCATTACATTACCAGTGGTGATACTGCATCTGTAAGTAGTGCTAAAATAAAAAAAATGGCTACTGCATTTCGGGAAGTTATAAAAAGAGAAACAGAAAATTTCCTGCCATTTTTTGACCAATCACTCGAACTAAACGAAGAAGCAAACGTTTCACAGGAATGCCATGTGTATTTAATGATTGATTATTCAAATAACTACCACAAGATTGGGATAGCCAATAATCCTGACTTTCGAGAAAAAACACTTCAAAGTGAAAAGCCGACTATAGAACTTATTGCAGCTAAGAAATTTATTAACAGAAAGATAGCCTCAAGTTTTGAAAAAGCGTTGCATACCGCATACTCTAAAAAAAGGATAAGAGGCGAGTGGTTTCGACTAGATGCTGTTGAAATAAATGAGATAAAAATTACGTTACAAAGCTGAATGCAGTAGTTAATAAGACAATATTGTAAAGACTAAATTATGGGACTTATAAGTGAACCCCAAAATGTAGACTTCTCCATGAAGTCGGAACCCTGAACAAAAGAGGAGCTTAAAGAAGTTATTGAATATATAACGCCAAGCAAAGTCCAAAGCAAGGGAGAGAAAAGACTGCTTCCAGAGTTGAAAAGAAGGATGAAGTTGCAAGCACGTTGTCTAATTGCTCATCAAGGTTAGGTCAAACCAGAGCGCAAGAACGGCTTATTGCAGATCTTTCCTGCGTCAGGACGATCAAGTGTTATGTGGAACAACGCGCACCGTAATTCCCCTAAACACGAGTGCTTACAACTCTCCAACTACAACTTTACGACTCAATTCCCTACATTTGAGTTCTAAAATTTAAACACTCATGCAAGCCTGGACCGAATACCAAACGCTGAATAAAGACCGTTTCCTTGATGAATTACTTGACCTGTTGCGCATACCTAGCGTAAGTGCAGATAGCAAGTATAAAGATGATGTAAAACGTTGTGCTGAAGCTGTAAAAGAGCACCTGCTGAAGGCGGGTTGCGATACGGCTGAAGTTTGCCCTACACCCGGCCATCCTATTGTTTTCGGACAGAAGATCGTTGACCCGAAACTCCCTACAGTATTGGTTTACGGGCACTATGACGTTCAACCTGCAGACCCGGTTAACTTATGGACCAGTGGCCCGTTTGAGCCGGTTATAAAAGACGGCAAAATATTTGCCCGTGGCGCATGCGACGATAAGGGCCAGATGTTTATGCACATTAAGGCGCTGGAAGTAATGGCTAAAACTAACACCATGCCATGCAACATAAAAATAATGATAGAGGGTGAGGAAGAAGTAGGTAGCAGCAACCTGGGCAAATTTCTGGAAGATAATGTCGACAGGTTGAAGGCGGATATTGTACTGGTTTCCGATACCTCAATGATAAGCATGGAAACACCTTCTATTGAAAGCGGGCTGCGTGGTCTGGCTTACATGGAAGTAGAAGTTACAGGCCCTAACCGCGACCTGCATAGCGGCGTGTATGGCGGTGCTGTAGCCAATCCTATCAACATTCTGTGCAAGATGATAGCATCTATGCACGACGAAAATAACCACATTACTATTCCTGGTTTTTATGATAAAGTACAAGACCTTACAGAAGGGGAGCGCAAGGCCTTAAACAACGCTCCTTTTAATCTGGATGAGTACAAAAAAGAGCTGGGTGTTAAGGATAACTGGGGCGAAAAGGGCTATACTACGCTGGAGCGCACCGGTACAAGGCCAACACTGGATGTAAATGGTATTTGGGGTGGTTATACAGGCGAAGGCGCTAAAACAGTGTTGCCATCAAAGGCTTATGCTAAAATATCTATGCGTTTGGTACCGCACCAGACCAGCAAAGAAATTAGCGACATGTTTACCAGCTATTTTGAGTCCATCGCACCTGATTATGTTCAGGTAAAAGTAACGGCTCATCACGGTGGCGAACCAGTTGTAACCCCAACCAATTCACATGCCTATAAAGCGGCTGAAAAGGCTATCCAGACTACCTTTGGTAAAGACCCGATACCTACACGTGGTGGTGGCAGCATACCTATCATCGCCTTATTTGAGCGCACACTGGGCCTAAAGACCGTATTGCTGGGCTTCGGGCTGGATAATGATAACATCCACTCACCAAACGAGAAATACGACGTTTTCAACTACTATAAAGGCATTGAGACTATTCCATACTTCCATAAGTTCTTTGCAGAGCAGGGGTAATAGAGCAATTTCAATAAAAAATTCCAAATTCCAAACGGGTAGGGGCTATGCTTCTACCCGTTTACATTTGAAGCAGACAATTTAGCGATGGGAAGGTGGATGTTCAAGAGATATTCGATAGCCGGCTGCTTGTTTTTTCTTTTTGGGCTGTCTAACGTAACACTGCTGAAAAAAGAAAGTTTGTATTATAAAGATGCCACGTCCATGCCAAATACTGTCTTATATAAAAACGTTCTGCAAATAGTTGATTATGAATACTTTAGTTCTAAAGATGGCCCCACAATATCGAAGCCATGACATAATTTCTGGATTGCAACAAAAGATGGGCAATGGATCGAGGTTTCGGGTAATGAGACGCTTCGTAAATGGCTGCGAATAGTTTCCGACCGGTCTGGGGCGCCATTTATCCATCAAGGCACAGGCGTGGGCCGATAATCTACCGGCGGAAAGAAAGAATTGAGCCATTTTATAACAAAATCAACCGTTTATTTATAAAATAACCTGCACTGGCAATGTTTTTTGTTGTACATTCGCACCCCCAAATCAGCTGTTCCCAGACGTAAAAACGTTAAAAAGTGAGCTAATTTCTACGATTAGTAAAAACATTTTAAAATTTTCTCAAAAAATAGTTGGTCAATCAAAAACAATCATTACCTTTGCAGTCCCAAATTTTTAGGGAAAAGAAGATATTTATAAAGTATGTCACAGCGTATCAGAATAAAGCTAAAATCTTACGATCACAACTTAGTTGACAAGTCAGCTGATAAAATCGTCAAGACGGTGCGCAACACAGGAGCAGTGGTTACAGGCCCTATTCCGTTGCCAACAGAAAAGAAGATCTTTACAGTATTGCGTTCTCCGCACGTAAACAAGAAGTCACGTGAGCAGTTCCAATTGTGCACCCACAAGCGCCTATTGGACATCTACACTTCTTCATCACGTACCGTTGATGCTTTATCTAAATTAGATTTGCCAAGCGGCGTTGAGGTTGAAATAAAGGCATGATGAAGGGTAGTTGGCTGATAGCTGGCTACGAAAAGTTAAGTGCTTAGTTCTTTAATAAATTGAAAAACACTAATCCCGGCCCACACAAATACGGCTCCGGGCGCTTAGTAAAAACATAATAATAATGAAAGGTATTATTGGTAAAAAAATTGGCATGACCAGTATTTTCGAGCCAAATGGCAAGCAGACCGCTTGTACCATTATCGAAGCTGGGCCTTGTGTGGTTACTCAAAAGAAAACCGTGGATACCGACGGTTACGAATCTCTCCAAATCGCATTTGGTGAGGCTAAGGAGAAAAATACTCCAAAAGCGCTCATCAATCACTTCGCGAAAGCTAACACGACTCCAAAACGTGTAGTAAAAGAACTTAGAAATTGCTCTATTAATAAACAAGTTGGTGAAAGCATAACTTGTGAAATATTTACTGAAGGTGAAAAGGTAAGCGTTATCGGCACCACCAAAGGTAAAGGATTTCAGGGTGTTGTTAAACGTCACGGATTTAGTGGTGTGGGTGAAGCAACCCATGGCCAGCATGACCGTTCACGTGCACCAGGTTCTATTGGTGGTTCGTCTTATCCTAGCCGTGTATTCAAGGGCATGCGTATGGCAGGCCGTATGGGTCAGGAAAGTGTTAAGGTGAAATCTTTAAGGGTAGTAAAGGTATTTGCTGACAAAAATTATATTTTGATCAGTGGTTCAGTACCGGGTAGTAATGGTTCTATTGTTTTAATTCAGAATTAATTTAGTCATGCAAGTTGACGTTTTAAATAGTAAAGGTGCAAAAACAGGTCGTTCGGTAGAATTGCCGGATGATATATTCGCCATCGAGCCTAATGAACATTGTATTTACTTAGCGGTAAAGCAATACTTAGCAGCTCAGCGCCAGGGTACGCACAAATCTAAGACCCGTGCTGAAGTGCATGGTTCTTCAAAGAAATTGCACAAGCAAAAAGGTACCGGTGGTTCTCGTAAGGGTAATATCCGTAACCCATTGTATAAAGGTGGTGGTGCCGTTAACGGTCCAGTTCCTCACCTTTATGGCTTCAAACTTAACCGCAAGGTTAAGGATCTGGCTAAGATGAGTGCTTTAGCTTTCAAAGCCCGCGAAAACAAAATAGTTATAGTAGAAGACCTGAAAATGGACGCTCCTAAAACTAAAGACTACATAGCGGTATTGGATGCGCTTCGTGGAGATAACCGTAAATCAATGGTTGTTATCCCTGAGTACAACAGCAACATCTACCTCAGCAGCCGTAACGTGCCTAACACTAAAACTGTTATGCTGAGTGATATGAATACTTACGATATTACACATACTAATGTTATCGTGTTCATGGAGTCTGTAGCTAAAATGTTTAGCGAAGATGATATCACAGTTGTTGAAGAAGCTAACTAGTATTTAGTATTACACAGTTGAGTGTATATTAATAACAGGTGAAGGGTGGCGGTGACCGCAAACGAAAAGTAATTAATAGAAGAATTAGTCCAGGTTATAGTTAGCAGATCAGCTTTTGACTTTCGACTTTTGACTTTCGACTAATAAAAGACTAAAACCAAAGAAAAATGAGACTTTCAGAAGTGTTGGTAAGGCCGGTAATTACCGAGAAGGTAAATCGCCAGATGGAGCGCAGCGGCCGCTACACATTTGTTGTAGGCCACGCAGCTAATAAGCTGGAAATTAAAAAGGCTGTAGAAGAGTTTTACGGAGTTAAAGTTAGCGAAGTAAACACTGTAGTTGTTCCGGCTAAAAATAAAACCCGCTATACAAAGGCTGGTTTCTTATCAGGCAGGAAGCCATCTTACAAGAAGGCGATCGTTTCTCTTATAGAAGGCGACACTATCGATTTGTTTGCTACACAGAGCTAATTGAAGGTTATTAACTAAAATATTTAAATGGGGTGGTTGTACCCTTGGTACATCAATCGCAAATAGAAATAAAAATGGCATTACGTAAATACAAACCGGTAACGGCCGGAACGCGCTGGAGAATTGGTAACGCTTATGCGGAAATTACCACTAACGTGCCTGAAAAGAGCTTGTTGGAGCATCAACATGGTACTGGTGGCCGTAACTTTCAGGGTCGCCGTGCAATGCGCTACATAGGTGGTGGTAACAAAACCCAATATCGCCTTGTTGATTTCAAGCGTAACAAAAGTGATATCAAAGCAACAGTTAAGTCAATTGAATACGATCCTAACCGTACAGCTTTCATCGCTCTTCTTCATTACATCGATGGTGAAAAGCGTTATATTATAGCCCCTCAGGGTTTACAGGTTGGCGCTACTGTTATCAGCGGTGCTGCTGTTGCTCCTGAAGTTGGTAATGCTCTTGTACTTAAGAACATGCCATTGGGTACTGTAGTTCACAACATCGAATTGCAGCCAGGTAAGGGTGGTGCACTTGCTCGTTCAGCAGGTACTTACGCTCAGCTTAATGCAAAAGAAGAAAAGTATTGTGTTCTTAAAATGCCTAGTGGTGAGTTACGTAAAGTGTTAAGCACTTGTATGGCAACTGTAGGTATTGTTTCTAACAGCGATCACGCTCTCCAGTCAATGGGTAAAGCAGGCCGCAACCGTTGGAAAGGTATCAAACCACGTAACCGTGGTGTTGCGATGAACCCGGTTGATCACCCGATGGGTGGTGGTGAAGGTCGTTCTTCTGGCGGTCACCCACGTAGCCGTAAGGGTAAATATGCTAAGGGCGAAAAGACACGTAGCAGGACAAAATCAACTAACAAGTTGATCATCCAGCGCAGGAACGGTAAGAAACTGTAGTTATTGCCGTAGCGAATAAAACATAATAATAAATTGGTTGAGAAATTTCAATCAACAATCATAAATAAAAAATAGGTCAATAAAATGGCTCGTTCAATAAGCAAAGGTCCTTACGTAGACGCGAAACTGGAGAAAAAAGTTGTCGCACAGAATGATGGTAAGGTGAAGAAAGGTGTAGTTAAAACCTGGAGTCGCCGTAGCACTATCACTCCTGATTTCGTTGGTATTACGTTCGCTGTACACAATGGCAACAAATTTATACCGGTATATGTTACTGAGTATATGGTTGGTCATAAGTTAGGTGAGTTCGCTCCAACGCGTAACTTCCGCGGCCATAGTGGTAGCAAACAATAATACCGGTAATAGGGTAGTACCCCATAGCCAGTATAGTAAAGGACAATAACAAAGTTTAATAGTTTTTGGCGGTATATTCTGATATCTGCTGTCAATAAAAAATCAAAAATAATGGAAGCTGTAGCTCGCTTACGAAATTATCCTACCTCGCCACGCAAAATGCGCCTTTTGGCTGATCTTATCCGTGGTATGGAAGTGGAAAATGCACTGAATACTTTAAAGTTCAGCACAAAAGATCCTTCAGTAGCAATGGAAAAATTGTTGCTGAGCGCTATCGCCAACTGGAGAGTGAAGAACGAAGGTGTAGATCTGACTGAAGCAAACTTATATGTAAGTACAATTTTTGTTGATGGTGGCCGTGTACTTAAGCGTATGCGCCCTGCACCACAAGGCCGTGCTTATCGTGTACGCAAACGTAGCAACCACGTTACCATAATGGTGGATAGCCGCACGCCGATCACAGCAACTGAACAAACTGAAGCTTAATAAAAATATATAATAATAACTCAATAATAGTACAATGGGTCAAAAATGTAATCCTATAGGTAACAGGTTGGGCATCATCCGCGGATGGGATTCAATGTGGTATGGCGAAAAGAAGGACTTCGGTCAGAAACTGATTGAAGATTTCAAAATCCGTACTTACCTTAATGCACGTATCAACAAAGGCGGTATTTCTCGTATTGTTATAGAGCGTACTTTAGGTAAGCTGATCATCACCATCCATACTTCTAAGCCTGGTATTATTATAGGCAAGGGAGGAACTGAAGTTGACCGTATCAAGGAAGAGCTGAAGAACCTTACTAAAAAGGATGATGTTCAGATCAATATCATGGAAATCCGCCGTCCGGAGATGGATGCTATGATAGTAGGTGATACAATCGCCCGCCAGATCGAAGGTCGTGTTAGCTACAAGCGTGCAATTAAGATGGCTATTTCTACTGCAATGAGAATGGGTGCTGAAGGTATCAAGATCAAAGCAAGTGGCCGTTTAAATGGTTCTGAAATCGCTCGTAGCGAAGAATTCAAACAAGGTCGTACCCCATTACATACTTTACGTATGGACATCGATTATGCATCAGTATATTCAATGACCGTATATGGTAAAATTGGTTTGAAAGTATGGATCTGTAAAGGTGAAGTATTAGGTGCACGTGAGTTAAACCCTAACTTCTCTGCTAACTCTGACAGTCGCGGTAACAACCGTCCAGGTTTTGCAGGAACAGAAGGTTCACGTGGAGAGCGTCCGGGTGGCGATCGTGGTGACCGCAGAGGCGGTGACCGTGGTGGTGACCGCAGAGGCGGCCAGGGCGGTGGTAACCGTGGTGGTCAGGGCGGCGGTGGTAACCGTGGCGGTGGCGGCGGTGGTCGCAGATAATTTGAACTGATAGTTTAGTAACATCAGTAGTATTTAAAGTGGTATTCACAATCTTTAGCATAAATATAATTTTGTAACAATGTTACAGCCAAAAAAATCGAAACACCGTAAGGCCCATAAAGGCAGAATTAAGGGAGACGCACAGCGTGGAGCAATGATATCCTTTGGTTCATTTGGACTAAAAGCCATGGAGCCAAAATGGATAACTAACCGTCAGATCGAAGCTGCACGTCAGGCAATGACTCGTGAAATGAAGCGTGAAGGTAATGTTTGGATCCGTATCTTCCCTGATAAGCCAATTACCCGCAAACCTGCTGAAGTGAGGATGGGTAAAGGTAAAGGTAGCCTGGAGTTTTGGGCTGCTGTAGTTAAGCCAGGATTGATCATGTTTGAGATTGAAGGTGTTCCAATGGCTGTAGCTCGTGCTGCGATGGACCTTGCTGCTCAGAAGCTGCCGATCCGCACTAAGTTTGTAGTTCGTCATGACTATGCTGGTGAATAAGTAAAACAAAGTAAAAAGTAGAAAGCTGTTGTAAGACGGATTTCAAGAAGATAAAAAATTAGAAGTTTGTTTCAATGAGGTTGCTGTAAAGCTTTCGATTTCAGACTTACGACTTACGACTAAAAAAAATAACAATGGCAAAGGAAAAAGGCACAGATTACCGTTCGCTCGACAATGAAGGTCTCGCTAATAAAATAAGCGAAGAGCAACTGCGTATGAAAAAAACAAGGTTTAGCCATGCTGTTAACCCAATTGAGAATCCGCTTATCATTAAGCAGATGCGCAGGGAGATAGCACGCATGAAAACTGAAGGCCGCAAAAGAGAATTAGGTTTCTAATAAATATTATTGATGTCCGTTATGGCAATTGAAAGAAAAAGCAGGAAAACCCGTATAGGCGTAGTAAGCAGCAGCAAGATGATGAAAACCATCACTGTCAACGTTGAACGCAAGGTGAAACACCCTATGTACGGTAAGTTTATTAAGAAATCATCGAGCTTTCATGCTCACGACGAGCAGGACACTGCCGGCATTGGTGATGTAGTACGTATTATGGAAACGCGTCCGCTTAGCAAAACTAAACGCTGGCGCCTGGTAGAAATTATTGAAAAAGCTAAGTAACTTTTTAGAATGATACAACAAGAATCCCGGCTCAATGTAGCCGACAACAGCGGTGCCAAAGAAGTACTTTGCATACGTGTGTTGGGCAATTCGGGACAAGATTATGCCGGTATAGGCGATAAAATTGTAGTAACCGTAAAAGATGCTATTCCAGGTGGTGGTATGAAGAAGGGAACCGTTTCAAAAGCGGTAATCGTTCGTACTAAAAAGAAACTACGCCGTAAGGATGGTTCTTACATCAGTTTTGACGACAATGCTGTTGTATTGCTCAACAACTCCGATGACCCTCGTGGTACGCGTATCTTTGGACCCGTAGCTCGTGAATTGCGTGATAAAGGATACATGAAAATTGTTTCCCTTGCACCCGAAGTATTGTAAAATTTGTTGTACCTTTGCAGCCCGAAACAATAATCGGTGTAAAAACAACGCTTAATTCATAGTAACAGTGAAACAGAGATTTAAACCAAAGTACAATATTAAAAAGGGCGATAACGTGGTTGTTATTGCCGGCGATGATAAAGATCGCACTACGCCGCATCAGGTATTGAGCGTTAACCCTACCGAGGGCCGCATACTTGTAGAAGGTGTAAACCTGGTAACCAAGCATCTGAAGCCAAACGCTCAGAATCCGCAGGGTGGTATCGTTAAGGAGGAAGCTCCTATTAACATATCTAATGTGATGCTTTGGGATGCTAAGGCTAAAGCACCGGCGCGCGTATCACGTACCCGCACTGAAACCGGTTTTTCGCGTATATCTAAAAAATCAGGGGAGGTAATTAAATAATGGCAACGTCAACAACATATAGTCCTCGTTTACTTAAGAAGTACAGGGATGAAGTGGTTCCCGCACTGATGAAAAAATTCGGGTATAAAACAGTTATGCAGTGCCCAAGGTTGGTTAAGATCTGTCTTAACCAGGGTGTAAAAGGTTCTGTTTCTGATAAGAAAATGATTGATGACGCGGTTAACGAAATGTCAGCTATCACTGGTCAGAAGGCGATACCTACAATGTCTAAAAAAGACATCTCGAACTTCAAGCTTCGTAAGAACATGCCAATTGGTTGCAGGGTTACTTTGCGCAATGTGAACATGTTTGAGTTTTTAGATCGTTTTGTATCTGTTTCTCTCCCACGTGTACGTGACTTTAAGGGTATCAATGAGAAATCATTTGATGGCCGTGGTAATTACACAATGGGTATCACTGAGCAGATCATCTATCCTGAAATCAATATCGACAAGTTACCTCGCATCAGCGGTATGGACATCACTTTCGTGACTACTGCCAAGACTAACGAAGAAGCTTATGAATTGCTTAGCCTTATGGGTATGCCATTCAAGAATATGACCAAAACAGGTGGTATCTAATTATAAGATTTGGGTAGCAATACCTTTCTGATAAAAACATTGAATATAATTGTTTGGTTCCAGGTCATCTGACAGCAAACAATCAACACAAATAATATGGCTAGAGAATCAGTAAAAGCCCGTCAGCGTAAACGTGAGAAAATGGTTGCACAGTATGCCACTAGGCGTGCAGCCCTTAAAGAAGCAGGAGATTATGCAGGTTTAGATAAATTACCTAAAAATTCTTCAGCTGTTCGCCTGAAAAACAGGTGTCAGATCACCGGTCGCCCACGTGGTTATATGCGTTACTTCGGCATGTGCCGTAATGCATTCCGCGATATGGCTCTTGATGGTAAAATACCAGGAGTTAGAAAAGCAAGTTGGTAAATCCTGCCTTTTATAGGTAGGCCTTGTCCCGCAGAGCTGGAAAGGAACACGTTTCAAGGTCAGGGTAACACCTGAAACCCGTAACATTTTTTTATAAAAACCTAAAAATAATCATGGTAACAGATCCAATAGCAGATTTATTAACCCGTATCCGTAACGCCCAAATGGCACGTCACCGCATCGTAGAAATACCTGCGTCAAATGTTAAGAAGCGTATCGCTGAAATTCTTTACGATAAAGGTTACATTTTAAAGTATAAGTTTGAAGTTGACAGTAAGCAAGGTCTTATTAAAATAGCCCTTAAATACGATCCGATTACTAAAGAGCCTGCAATAAAATCATTAGAGCGCATCAGCCGTCCAGGTCTGCGTCAATATGCAAAGCCAGCTGAGATCCGTAGGGTACAGGCAGGTTTAGGTATATCTATCATTTCTACTTCAAAAGGTGTTATGACAGATAAGGAAGCCCGCAACCAGAATGTTGGTGGTGAGGTTATGTGCAACATCTATTAATTAATTTGGTTAGCCGGATATCTTTCTGGCTAACTGTTTTTTTACGAAAGCCTCTCTGAGAATATAAGTTCTCTATACGGTGACTGAACACGGTCAGGCTTTTGAGTTTTTTTAGTTTACTTTTTTAATTTTTACAGAATGTCTCGTATAGGTAAAAAACCTGTAGTTCTTGCAAATGGTGTTACTGTTTCTGTATCACCTACAAACGAACTTGTTGTTAAGGGCCCAAAAGGTTCTTTGACACAAAATATTGACCGCGATATTATCATCAATATCCAGGATGGTCAATTAGTAGTAGAGCGCCCAACTGACCAGATCCGTCACCGCGCACTTCACGGCTTATACCGTTCTCTTATTGCAAACATGGTTACTGGTGTAACTGTAGGTTTCAGAAGGGAATTGGAGCTTGTGGGTGTGGGTTATCGTGCTGCTGTTGCCGGCAACCAGATCGATCTTGCTCTTGGTTTTTCGCATAACATCATTATGGAATTACCTGCAGAGATCAAGGCTTCAGCTACAGCTGAAAAAGGTCAGAACCCAAGAATTATCCTGGAATCAATTGACAAACAATTATTAGGAGCTGTTGCTGCTAAAATTCGTAGTCTTCGTAAGCCAGAACCATACAAAGGTAAGGGTGTGCGTTACAGCGATGAAATTGTTCGTCGTAAAGCAGGTAAGTCAGCAGGTAAATAATTTAGGTAATTTACTGGTATCTTTGCTCCGCATTTTTACCGCGTAATCATAATCAAATAACACTTCGGCAGCCACCCCTGTAACAAGGGGTGAGCCCGTAAAAAACAGATATTATGTCTTTAGATGAAAAAGTAATTCGCCGCCAGAAACTCCGTTGGCGCATCCGTGCCAGAGTATCTGGTACAGCAGCAAAGCCAAGGCTTTCGGTATTTCGCAGTAATAGCGATATTTATGCACAGTTGATCGATGATACTACCGGTACAACCTTGGCTTCAGCTAATTCCCGTATGAAGGATATTGCTGCTGCCAGCGGATCCAAAGTTGAAAAATCAATGATGGTTGGTAAAACATTGGCACAGAAAGCGATCGCCCTTGGTTTGCATAACTGCGTATTCGATCGTGGTGGTTATTTATACCATGGCCGTGTTAAGTCAGTAGCTGATGGTGCACGCGAAGGTGGCTTGAAATTCTAATACAATTAAACAGATTTAGTTACAGGATGTGTTTATATAACGGGCACATTTGCTAATAAAAATAAGATGAAAGGAACATTAAATCGCATTAAAGGGGGAGACCTCGAATTGACTGAAAAAGTAGTTGCTATCAATCGTGTAGTTAAGACTACAAAGGGTGGCCGTGCATTCAGCTTTTCAGCCCTTGTGGTTGTTGGTAATGGTAATGGTATAGTTGGTCACGGTCTTGGCAAAGCTAAGGAAGTGCAGGAAGCTATCACTAAAGGTATTGACGATGCTAAGAAAAACCTGATCAAGGTTCCTGTTATGCATGGTACTATTCCTCACGAACAGTTCGCTAAAGAAGGCGCTGCTAAGGTTTTGATAAAACCAGCTGCACATGGTACCGGTGTAATTGCCGGTGGTAGCATGCGTGCGGTTCTTGAAGCTGTTGGTGTAACTGACATTCTTTCTAAATCATTAGGTTCAGCTAACCCGCATAACGTGGTTAAGGCTACCTTCACTGCTTTAGGTATGTTACGTGAGCCTATCCAGGTTGCTAAACAACGCAATATCAGTTTGAAGAAAGTATTTAACGGATAATAAAAATCTTACCACGGTCCTTTCCACAAGAGAGGACTGTGTTTTGAATTTGGTATTTTAATTTTTTGAATTTTTATATTATGTCTAAGATTAAAGTTACACAGGTAAAAAGCGGTATCGATCGCATGGCGAAGCAAAAGCGTACGCTGATTGCACTTGGTCTGCGCAAAATGCACCATAGTGTAGAAGTAGAAGGTACTCCACAGATTTTGGGTATGGTTCGCGCCGTAAACCACCTGGTGAAGGTAGAAGAAGTAAAATAATTTTTTAACTGATTTGCGAGCGGTTTTACATTCCGCGCAAGTTCAAAAATCGTAAGTAATGCAACTGCATAATCTGAAACCTGCAACAGGTTCAACTAAGAAAGTAAAGCGTATTGGTCGTGGTGAAGGTAGCGGTCATGGTGGTACATCTACCCGTGGTAACAAAGGCCAACAGGCCCGTACTGGTTCACAGGAAAAGAAAGGTCACGAAGGTGGTCAGATGCCAATCCAGCGCCGTATGCCGAAACGTGGATTCAAGAATCCATTCCGTGTTGACTACAAAGTGTTTAACTTAGGTCAAATCGATCTTTTAGTTGAAAAATACAGTCTTCCTGAGTTCTCTCCTGAAGTACTTTACATCAATGGCCTTATTAACCGTACAGACCTCGTTAAAATACTTGGAAATGGCGAGTTAAAAGCTACAATAGCATTTAAAGTTAATGCTGCTAGTGCTAAGGCTAAGGAAGCAATTGCTGCTGCCGGAGCTACTATTGAGCTTATTTAAGAATATTAAAAGGCGCATTTTTGGATAAATGCGTCTTTTGTTGTTTATTCGCATTTCATTTTAGACTAACAAAACTCCCTGTGAAGAAATTTATAGATAAGCTGAAAAATATCTGGAGCATTGACGAACTTCGTAAACGCATAACTTATACTATTATACTGGTATTGATTTATCGTGTTGGTTGTTTAATTACATTGCCAGGTATCAACCCTAAACTGATTGATGACAGTAACAGCGCTGGCGGTGGTGGCCTTTTAGGTATATTAAACATGTTCGCTGGTGGTGCCTTTAACAGGGCGTCCATTTTTGCATTGGGTGTTATGCCTTATATCTCGGCTTCCATTTTCATGCAGCTTGCGGGCATAGTTGTGCCACAGGTTGCTAAAATGCAGCGTGAAGACAGTGGTCGTCGTAAAATCAATCAGTATACCCGTTACCTTACAGTATTGGTTACCGCTTTACAGGCTAGTGCTTATGTTACTTACCTTTTGAACACGCAGCCTTACGCTAACGCTATTGCTCTTAATTTTAACGGCTTTACTTTCTGGTTATCTACAGTTATCATTCTTACTGCAGGCACACTGTTTGTAATGTGGATGGGTGAAAAGATAACAGACAGGGGTATTGGTAATGGTACATCATTGATCATCATGGTTGGTATCCTTGCACGTTTCCCGTCGGCTATAATGCAGGAGTTTGTTGATAAAACAGCAAGTGGTGCTGGTGCTGGTGGTTTGTTGATACTTTTAATTGAAGTTGCTGTATTCATTGCTGTTATTATCGGTCTTATCCTCTTAACTCAGGGTGTTCGTAAAATACCGTTGAATTATGCTCGTCGTATTATTGGTAGCACAAATGCTGCTAAAGAAGTTAGCGGTAACCGTGATTTCATTCCTTTGAAAGTTAACTCTGCAGGTGTAATGCCTATCATTTTCGCACAGGCTATGATGTTCATACCTACCGTGTTCCGTGGTTATGCTACGAGTGATGGGGCTGCGGGTTTCCTGAATGCGTTATCTGATAACCATTCATTGTGGTACAATCTGTTTTATTCTGTAATGGTAATTGCATTCACTTATTTCTACACTGCGTTGATCTTCAACCCAACAGAAATGGCTGATAACCTGAAACGTAATAACAGCTTCATCCCTGGTGTTAAACCTGGTGAAGATACTGCAGACTACATTGCAACCATTATGGATCGTATTACCTTACCGGGCGCTGTATTCTTAGCTGCTGCAGGTATCTTACCTGGTATTGCATCTTTAGTTGGTATTACCAGCGGTTTCTCTTCGTTCTTCGGTGGTACTTCAATGCTGATTGGTGTTGGTGTAATTCTCGATACTTTACAACAAGTAGAAAGCTATTTATTAATGAATCATTATGATGGCTTAATGAAAACCGGAAGGATTACAGGTCGTACTGTAACAAGTCCTGCACCGGCTTCCAAGAGCATATCTGCTTAATTTATTCTGACAGGCTATCAGTTTTCTAACTGATAGCCTGTTTTTTTATTATTTTATATTCTAATTTTTATGATACATATAAGGAGTAATGCCGAGATTGAGATAATGCGCAAGAGTGCATTGATGGTCTCGGCTACCCATGTTGAAGTTGCGAAGATGTTGAGGCCGGGTATCACTACCTTATCTTTAGATAAAATGGCGGAAGCTTTTATTCGGGATAATGGCGGTGTACCTTCTTTTAAGGGCTACCATGGTTTTCCGGCTTCTTTATGTATTTCTGTGAATGAGGTGGTTGTGCACGGTTTTCCGAGCGATTATGAGCTGAAGGATGGTGATATTATTTCCGTTGATTGCGGTGTGTATATGAATGGCTACCATGGCGATTCAGCGTATACGTTTGCAATCGGCAATGTAAAGCCTGAGGTGCTCCGCCTGCTGGATATTACCAAGCAATCGGTTTTTAAAGGTGTTGCACAGGCACATGAAAATAACAGGGTAGGCGATATCTCTTATGCTGTAGAATACTTTACCAGCAAAGAAAATCCCTATGGTGTAGTTCGCGAACTGGTAGGCCATGGTGTGGGCAGGCAGCTGCATGAAGATCCACAGGTTCCAAATTTTGGCCGCAGGGGCGATGGTAAGCGATTGAAGGAAGGTATGGTGTTGGCTATTGAGCCAATGATAAACCTGGGCACTAAAGATGTGTATACTTTAAAGGATGGCTGGACCGTGGTTACCAAGGATGGTAAACCATCAGCGCATTACGAGCACACTACAGCCGTGCGCAAGAACAGGGGAGAGCCATTATCAACCTTCGAAACTATTGAGGCTGCGGAACAGGCAAACCCTGAACTGAATTCAAGTTATTACGCAAAAGCAAAACCTGCAGTAGCTGCAGAATAGACAAAGTGCTGTAACAGACAATATTAAAAACTAATTTTCAAAGACAAACGGTTCACGTTTGTCTTTTTTTATGGTTGTATACAATAGCGCTAATGATGATATTCCTATTGCAGCGGGTAATAGCATTGCGGTATCGTTTAGTCCCTTTGATGTTTCAAAGCTTACGATGGTGAGTACCGCTGAAATAATGAGCAACACTACGGCTGCAATGGTGCTCATAAACACTTTGTTGTCTACGCCTTGTTTGTTATTCATGATCATGGTTTTTTATAGAAACTACTTGACCACAAAAATATTGTATGGAGTGGGCGTTGATAAGCTGTTTTAGGTTAACGTTATGATTTGGTAGGTGAGTGGAGGCATTGCGTCAATTAAAATAGCACACCATGAAAGAAACTGTCGCAACCTTTTGCATTTTTTGATTTTGTTATTCGGTTGCCAAGGAGGGCGATCTTTTGAAACGACGTGAGACAATGCTAAGGAAGACAGTAATAGTATTCGCCGGCAAAATCCGGCTGGTAGTTCGCTTCAACTTCGGTACTTGTTTTTGGCAATAGAGGGCTATTGGGATTCTTTAGTGATTCCTGTGTTTCGGTTTGTTCAAAATGTGACCTCTGTACAGAGAGTCTTGCATATCTTATGAATGCGGAGATGGATGGCAAGTATATCCGTACTGATTCATTCCTGATCACGGTTGACGTGATGGCTTCCGATACTATGTTTATTTACGCTGATCGCCACGTGAGTTGTGAGGGGTGGGCAATAATTGACTATAAGTGGATGTTGAAAGTTGATAGTTGATAGTTGTCATTCCGAATAGAAGGCAACTGGATCATGTAAGCTAAAGATAAATCATAGGGTAAGCTAAATGCAGCGTATGGAATGAATAAATCCGCATAGTAAGGTACTACCCCTTATTCTCCACTGTCGCCTCAGCACTCGCACCGAATTGCGTATACAAGTAAAGGTATAGCATGCGCGACATACGCCAGAGCCACGGCTGTAAAATAATAACGATAAAAGTGCTGCTGGCGAGGTACCATTCCACACTGTTATTTTCGTACCAATTTTCGTTAGGGTTCTTCTTCAGGGAAATATACAACGGGCAATACCAGGCAAGATTCAGGAAGAAAATAACCACGGTAAGTACATAGTTCATGCCTGCACCATTGTTTTTTTCTGAGGTTAGTTTCTGTCCGCATACCTCGCAATGTTCTTTTAGATTTACCGTTTCGCCAAGTGGGAACATGCTTTTATTTTTGAACACAAACCCTTTTCTGCAGCTCGGGCATTTCATAGTTAGTATTGCCGGAAGTAAGGATGGTTTGTGTTCAGATGTGATCATTGTGCTGCAAATTTAAGCTTTTTTCAATGAAGTAGGGGAGTAAAACCCCGGGGAGAATTCAAAAGTGCATTAGTTGCATCATCAAAACTGCTCTTTCAAGCCGCTGATACAATTGTCTATACATGGTGGACATTTATTTCATGCATTTTGATTGATGAACATGCTATCTTAAACTAAAATGTAGAATGTCGCCCGGGTTTTAAATTGAAATTCCTGCAATCCCGTTGTATCGTGTGATCGGCGATATGGATTACAAAACATTATACAAAAGGTGTTCTACCCTTATCAGCAGCCCATTTGGCGCACTTCTCAGCATATTGCTATATAGTTGGCGTCTGTAGCCAATATCAACCCTTGTCTGGCTGTTAAAAATGAATTGTGCAGATGGTGCAATATCAAGGTATTGGTGCCCATTTTCAGGCTGCAGCTGGCCAAGCAGTTCTGCCATTATATTGAAGTTGGTCTGCTTATAATTAGTGTAATGTACCGGCATTATAAGGTGGCCAACCGAGAGGCTGTAACTGATATCATTACTTGCCAGTGCGGCAGGGCGCTCATTGCTACCATTGTTTAGCGCGCGCTCGTAATAGCCGGTAAGGGAAATTGCTGTTTTGTGTAACAGCTGTGTACCAACCAGCCCTAACTGATAACCAGAATTATGGCCGTAGGTGGCAATTTCCTCCTGGTGCACCGGTGCATTATTGGTAGTAACCCTGCCGAATGCCGCCATCCTCAGGTGCCTGTGTACTTTATCGGTACTGAAGAAGCGGTATTTTGCATACGCGCCAACCCCTTCCAGGGCAAGCCCGCCTTCTCTGTTACTTATAAAAGCATCGGCGTGTACCATTATTTTTTTCGTTACACCCCACATTAGTTCCGGTACCAGATGGTAGTTTATTTTGTCTGCTGCGGCATCGTTCATCAGCCAGTTGGTCATGCGTATACCGACTGATCTTTTAGGCATATTACTTGCCGGTTCTGAATAAACAAAGAGCTCTTGTGCCGAAATGCGCTGCACGTAAAAAATCATGACCAGCGCCAATAGTACTTTATAGCGTGACATGATAGATGCGGTTTTCAAGTTTTTTGTCTTTCGGGCAACAGCTATTCATGTACCCGGTTTCGTAGCACTTCATCTTAGTGTATTTATGGTACTTGTTGTATTCCGCTTTTGAGACGAAATTTTTATCAAGCAACCTAAAGGTAGCATCGCCCTGGAGTGTTTGTTTATTTACATGCACGAAATGAAATGTGCTGCCCCCGATATTTACATGGGTGTCATCAGCTACATCTTGTTTGTCAATAGCTGCAGTTACCTGCATCGATTCGACTGAAAATCCGGCGCCGGTAACGGCATTTTTAATATCGTCCAGTACTATTTTTTCTCCTTCTTTAAATTGAATGGCATAGGTCGATTTTTCAATGTCTACTGTTACTTCTTTTACTGAGCTAACCGCACTTAGAGCCTTGTATATGGCCTTGCTGCACATGCTGCAGGTAAGTCCGCTGGCGGTAAGCGATGCTGATTTTATCTGGGCCATTGTTGGCATTGTAAGTACCAGCATAAATATGGCTACGATTATTTTTTTCATTGTTTTATTTTTTAGGATTTCGATGCAATTATTTTGCATCTTTTTCAAAAGTGGAGACGCAATAGACCGCGTCTCCACATGTTTATCTGGCGTCCCACACTTGTAAGTGCGGGGCAGCTAAAATATTACTGTGCCCTTTTATCATCGTAGTGGCAGCATTCTTCCAGGCTTTTATATGCGGTCATATCACCGGCATATTTTTCGGTATCGTAGCCTACAGATGCTACCTCTTTTTGAATGGCATCGTTGCTGGTTTTAGCGTCATCGTAAGTTATGGACAGTACTTTTGATTTCTTGTCCCACAGCGCTTTTTTAGCGCCCGCTTTTTTAGCAGCAGCTTCTATTTTCTTTTCGCACATGCCGCAATTGCCAGATACTTTTACAGTTTCAGAAACTGATTTTGCATAAGATGCAGATATACCTGCAAACATAACTATAGCCGTAGCTATTACTTTTAACTTGTTCATTTTTGTTAGAATTTGAATTTGATTGATGCTGAATTGTGCTCTGGCACAATACAAGATTAATTGCCGATGTTACCACATGCCGCCAATAGTTTCAGCGGGGGCACAAACGGTTAAATGTTATGACTTGCGCCTTGCATTAAAGCTAAGGGGCTAGATAAAAGTATCAAATTCTGAAGTTGCGGATGCAAAGGTAAATAGGCCGGGTTCTCCAGGTGTTGGGAGGGGCGTTTACCAATACAGACCTTGATGTGCGGAAGGTTAAAACACGTAAGTCCGGCTTGGAAACCCAGGTAGAAACAGGAAGAATTGCTACCGCTGCAGGAGTAATATTGAAAGATAGATTTGCCGCCTGATGGTCGCTTGTTTTAAGCGTTTCCTGCCGGTCTTCGCAGCAACCCTTGCTTTTGCTTTTGTGCATGCCACATTTACGGCATTTGTCATCTTCTTTATGTACAAAGTTGGCGCCTACACTTTTGCCCATACAATAATGTACATCAACCGTAGCGCCCAGGGCGCTGGCCAGGTATAGTATTGATAATATGGTTACAAAAAAGCGTTTCATTCGTAATGTAAAGGTAGGTAATGTGTTTCTAAAAAGCGTGTTAAGGTAGGGAACAGCAGGAGTGATGTTCGTCATCACCGGTTTAATTAAAGATTTGACGACTTTCTAAAAAGTTGTCAGATCGCAGCACTATAGCGTATGAGGGTCAATTATTTTTAAGCCCTTAATATTCATAAAGTCTTTCGTATTGTTAGTTAGAATTGTCAAATTATGAACCAGTGCCGTGGCGGCAATAATAGTATCTCCTAATCTTAATTTCCGTTGCTTTCTACGCAGTTCTGTTGCTTTTTTTGTTACTTCTTTATCGAGTGGCAGAATAGTCGCGAGGCCTATAAATTCTTCGATAAGCGGCATTTTACCCGGTACATCATGATAGGTCAATACTTCTATTTCGATAGCAACAGAAATAATGAACTCATCATTAATAATGTTCTTTAAAAATTCTTTTGCCGGTTCCGGCAGCCGCCCTGCAAAGAGGTGAGAAATGACATTCGTGTCAATTAAATATCTCTCTCCCATTCGTTACGTACTTGATTGATGTGCTTATCGAATTTTTCACCCTCTTCTTGCGTCAATATTCCAAAATAATCGGAAGGCTTTTTCTTGGGTAAAACTGTTGTCGTTGTTTTCTTAACTTCGTCGTCAATATAAAATAATACATGAACTTCCTTTCCCACATAATCTGCCGGCAGTGAAACCGACATGTCGAAATCAGTTTTTTGTGGAGTGACTACAGTTTGTATCATTTTAGTTTGTTTCGGTTGACAGGAAAGTTATGATACAAAGTTATTGTATTATTATATACCCAGCAATATTTTGTTATAGGTATGCAGGCTTGTTTACCGGCGTTGGTGATATTTAGTTCTCAGGAAAATCAGCGTCACTTCTATTCTTAGCGTATTGCTAAAGGTATTATGCCCATAAAAAAACAGGATGCCTTTTTCAAAGCATCCTGTTTCTAAAA
Organism: Chitinophagaceae bacterium; assembly: GCA_947447265.1. Taxonomy (GTDB): domain Bacteria; phylum Bacteroidota; class Bacteroidia; order Chitinophagales; family Chitinophagaceae; genus Flavipsychrobacter. The sequence continues at coordinate 17,793 of CANFKC010000023.1, read as the reverse complement.
AATGGGGTTTTATGTTATACCAAAGCAGTAGCGTCTTCAATAAGCACACTCGCAGTATTATTGATCACTTCAACAAAACCGGCGGATATTTCGTAAACATCGGTATTGTGTTTGTCAATAAGTACCTTCATTTTGCCCTTGCCAAGTGCTGCAATAATAGCCGCGTGCTTGTCAAGTATCTCGAATGAACCTTCAGTACCCGGTAACTGAATACCGTATACGTTGCCGCTAAATACTTTGTGCTCGGGTGTTAATATTTCTAACTGCATATTGCAAAATAAAAAAGTAAAAATAAAAAGTAAAAATGCCCTTCTGCTTCAAAATTGAGCCATTGAGCCATTATGCAATTCAGCTATTAGTTCTTAGCCTGCTGCATCAGTTTCTTGCCTTTTTCAATGGCGCTATCGATGTTGCCAACAAGGTTGAACGCTGCTTCCGGATATTCATCCACTTCGCCGTCCATGATCATGTTGAAACCTTTGATTGTATCTTCGATAGGAACCAATACACCCTTAAGACCAGTGAACGCTTCCGCTACGTGGAAAGGCTGTGACAAGAAACGCTGTACTTTACGTGCACGTGCAACTGTCATCTTATCTTCTTCACTCAACTCATCCATACCAAGGATAGCGATGATATCCTGAAGCTCCTTATAGCGCTGTAAAATCAGCTTAACGCGGTTAGCGCAATTGTAGTGAAGGTCACCAACTATTATTGGAGTAAGGATACGTGAAGTAGACTCCAGCGGGTTTACCGCAGGGTAGATACCCAGATCCGCAATTTTACGGTCAAGTACCGTAGTCGCATCAAGGTGGGCGAAGGTTGTAGCCGGAGCCGGATCGGTAAGGTCATCCGCTGGTACATAAACAGCCTGTACTGATGTAATAGAACCATTCTTGGTAGAAGTGATACGTTCCTGCATCAGACCCATTTCAGTTGCAAGGGTAGGTTGGTAACCCACCGCTGATGGCATACGACCCAGAAGAGCCGATACTTCAGAACCTGCCTGAGTGAAACGGAAGATATTATCAACGAAGAAAAGGATGTCTTTACCTTTACCTGTACCATCACCATCACGGAAGTACTCAGCGATAGTAAGACCAGAAAGCGCAACACGGGCACGGGCACCAGGAGGTTCGTTCATCTGTCCGAATACGAAAGTAGCTTTACTATCTTTCAATTCGTTCATGTCAACTGAAGCAAGATCCCAGCCACCTTCTTCCATGCTATGCAGGAATTTAGAGCCATATTTTACGATACCAGCCTCAATCATTTCACGCATCAGGTCATTACCTTCACGTGTACGCTCACCCACACCGGCAAATACAGAAAGACCTGCATAAGCTTTCGCGATGTTGTTGATCAATTCCTGGATCAATACTGTTTTACCCACACCTGCTCCACCGAACAAACCGATCTTACCACCTTTTGCGTATGGCTCGATAAGGTCAATTACCTTGATACCTGTATAAAGTATTTCAGATGAAGTGGTAAGGTTTTCAAATTTTGGTGGCTTATTGTGTATCGGGCGACCGTTTGTTTTGTCAGGAGCAGGAAGACCATCGATAGCATCACCTGTTACGTTGAACAGACGACCGTTGATCTGGTCACCGATTGGCATTGCAATAGCCTTACCGGTATCCCTTACTTCGGTGCCGCGCACCAAACCTTCTGTTCCGTCCATCGCTACGGCACGCACACTATCTTCCCCTAAATGTTGCTGAACTTCGAGTACCAGTTTGTCACCGTTCTCGCGGGTCAGTTCCAGGGCGTTAAAAATCTCAGGCAATTTGCTGTCACCGCCAAAATAAACGTCCACAACCGGACCAATTATTTGCTTGATTTTACCAACGTTCGGCATAAATTACAGTATAAAAATAAATGAAGTCTTGTGAAATTTTGCGCAAAGGTACGGGTTGAAGGCAAAAGAAAAAAGAAAAATAAAAAGAAATAATAAAAATGCCGCTCTGTATGCTAGTTATATGATGCAACTTTCTTGAATTTTAAACCAAAAACCCATTGTGAGATGCCTTGCGGTATTATAAAACGTCCACAACCTTCCAGCTACCAGCTCATAAATGCAAAGTACCAATACCAATCGTTGCCATGGCCCGCAAAACAGCTTATGGGCAGTTATTGTGCGTAAACCCCATTGTTAACCTGCTCAATGTAAATTTACGGTTATAAACTAACGGACAGGCCTAAAACTACGTCTGCTAACGGCAACGAGCAGTTTTTGCATGTCTTTTCCGCTTTTTAGCCGGAAAATATATGTCATAAAATTGTTTATTTGAACAAACAAACATAGATTCGCCAGATATTTTAAATCAAACCTAAAATTCTAAGTATGAAAAAAAGTTTTTTACTTCTTCCTTTGCTTGCAGGCTTCTGCTATATGACACTTTCTAGTAACAGCTCCGGCTACATGAGTAATGCTACGGGTAGCAATGGCTCTACTTCAATTGGTTGTGGTGGTTCTGGTTGTCACGGCACAGCCGCTGCGTCTTTCACTCCTACGTTAGTACTTGATTCAGCGGGTGGCGGTACCATTGTAACTAAGTATACACCGGGCAAGAGCTACGTAATAAGGCTAGGAGCTATTAATACTATTGGTGGCACATTGCCTAAATTCGGTTTCCAGTGCTCTATTGTTAAAGCAACAGGTACTACTGATGCAGGTACTATTGGTACTATTACCGGTGGCACAACGTTTGGCACTAACCCAATGGTTGCAGTGCAGACAAGTCCATTGAGCCCAACAACAGGGTCGGGTGGTATTGCAACTGTTTATGCAGTAGCTATACCTTGGACAGCACCAGCAGCAGGAACAGGATCAGTTAAGGCTTACGCGGTAGTTAATCTGGTGGATACTAATGGCAGTGCTACGGGTTCTGACAAATGGAGCACGGCTAACGCTACTTTCCAGGAGCGTACAGTATCGGCTGTTGGCGAAGTTGCCAGCAACATAGCAGTAAATGTTTTCCCTAATCCGGTTATCAACAATTTGAACATTGAATTAAATGGCACTTACAACATTCATGTTTTTGACATGAGCGGCAGGTTGATGGCTAGCCAGTCAGCGAACGGCAATACGGTTGTAAACATGCAGAGCTATGCAACTGGTATGTACCAGGTAGTGGTGAGCAAAGATGGTGCTAACAAAACAATCAGCGTAGTTAAACAATAATTTAATTGTATTTTATTTTTAATAAAAGCCGCCCAACAGGGCGGCTTTTATTGTTTTAGGCGGGATATATGCGGGTTTCCCCGGGTATAAAATCCTATTCCTTTGGGTTTTGCTGTTACTTTTATACCTTAGCATTATCTTTGTAAATCATTGAATCTACTGTTTTATTTATGCTGCCACTAGCCACTACATCTAAGTCTGAAAGGTTATCTTTTGAAGAATTTAAGCAGGAAGCGCTCAGCGATTACCGTATGGCGATTGCGAGTAGGGAAGCCAGCCTGATAGGCAGGCGTGAGGTACTTACAGGGAAGGCTAAGTTTGGCATCTTTGGCGATGGCAAGGAATTAGTGCAGCTGGCAGCGGCAAAATGTTTTTTGCCGGGCGATGTGCGTTCAGGCTACTACCGCGATCAGACCCTTATGTTTGCTACCGGTATGAGCGATATTCAAAAGTTCTTCGCGCAGTTATATGCCGATCCGAACCTTGAAAACGAACCATCAACCGCAGGCAGAATGATGAACGGGCACTATGGTACCCGTTGGCTGGATGAAAATGGAGAATATAAAAACCTCACGGATGCGCCGCAGTCCAGTAGCGATATTTCGCCGACTGCCGGGCAAATGATAAGGGCCCTGGGCCTCGCTTGTGCTTCTAAAATGTACCGTAATGTTGATGAGTTACAGAGCGGCTTTGAGAAATTCACCAATAACGGTAACGAAGTCGTTTTTTGCACCATCGGTGATGCATCTACTTCCGAAGGGCCGTTTTGGGAAACTGTAAATGCCGCAGGAGTGCTGAAAGTGCCACTGGCAATATTTGTTTATGACGATGGTTATGGCATATCGGTGCCGCGTAAATACCAGACCACTAAAGATTCTATTTCACAGGCCCTGGCTGGTATGCAATGGGATGAAGCTACAGGCGGCATCAACATTTATACCGTAAAAGGCTGGGATTATGCTGCGCTGGTCGAGACCGTGCAGAAAGGTATTGATAAAGTAAGGCAGACGCATATACCTGCAATTTTTCACGTGCAGGAAGTAACGCAACCACAGGGCCACTCTACATCGGGTTCGCATGAGCGCTATAAAGGCAAAGAGCGCCTGGAGTGGGAGAAGGAAATGGATTGCATTGTTAAGATGAAGCAATTCTTGCTGGAAGGAGAAATAGCGACAGCAGAAGAACTGGCTGTTGTGGAAGAAGAGGCAAAAGCAGAAGCGCGTGCAGCCAAGCAAAGAGCATGGGATAATTTTGTTACTCCTATACGCGAGCAGATAGCTACTGCTAGCGGATTGTGTAATCAGGTACTCTACGAAAGTGGTGCCAATGCACGTGCTATAGCAGCTATTGTAGCGGAGCTTAACGCCATTAAAGAGCCTATTCGCAAAGATGTAATGCAGACAGTACGCAAGGTGCTGGGGCTTTGCACAGAAGGCGGGCAGGCAGTAACTACATTGCGCAATTTTTATGAACAGATAAAGGCGGATAATAAAGCAAAATTCTCGTCGCACCTGTATTCTGAATCGGCTAAGAGTGTAATGAAAGCACAGGAAGTTCCGGCGGAATTTAAAGGTGAGGACGTTGTGCTGAATGGTTACGAAATACTGAATAAATTCTTTGACCACACTTTTGCTACCAACCCGGCTGTAGTTGCTTTTGGTGAAGACCTTGGTAAAATAGGTGACGTTAACCAAGGGTTTGCCGGCCTTCAGGATAAGTATGGCGAACTGCGCATTTCTGATACCGGTATCCGCGAAGCTACTATCATAGGGCAGGGTATAGGTATGGCTATGCGTGGCCTGCGCCCTATAGCTGAGATACAATATCTTGATTATTTGCTTTACGGATTGCAGCCGCTGAGTGACGATGTTGCCACGTTACAATACCGCACCAGGGGTGGACAAAAATGTCCGTTAATTGTTCGTACCAGGGGCCATAGGTTAGAAGGAATCTGGCATAGCGGTTCGCCGATAGGTATGATCATTAATGCGATAAGGGGCATGTATTTATGTGTGCCACGTAACATGACTCAGGCTGCCGGTATGTACAATACGTTGCTGAAGTGCGATGAACCGGGCATAGTTATTGAGTGCCTGAATGGCTATCGTTTAAAAGAAAAAATGCCATCGAATCTCGGCGAATATTCTGTGCCGTTCGGTGTGCCGGAAATACTACGTGAAGGAACAGATGTAACCATCGTTTCTTATGGCTCAACTTTACGCATAATAGATGATGCTATCAATAACTACCTGGAGCCTCAGGGCATCAGCTGCGAAGTAATTGATGTGCGTACATTACTGCCTTTCGATATTAACCACATGATTGTGGAGTCATTGAAAAAAACGAATCGTATCATCTTTATAGATGAAGACGTTCCGGGTGGTGCAAGCGCTTACATGTTCCAGCAGGTAATGGAAAAGCAGGGTGGTTTCCGTTGGCTCGATGTCGCACCACGCACCATAAGTGCACAAGCGCACAGGCCAGCTTACGCAACCGATGGCGACTATTTTTCAAAGCCAAATGCGGAAGACATTGCAGAAGTTATTGAAGACATGATGAAAGAATAGCAGCGCTGTAATTTCAACGGTAGTGGAACCAGAATTCAAAGAAGTTAAACTTTAGTATCAAAAAATATTCATGGCTAAAATAGGTGTTGCAGAGTTTTTAGCATTAGCTCAGCGGCATCCTGTTCTTGATGTGCGCAGCCCAGGCGAATATGCTCATGCGCACATACCCGGGGCCATAAGCATGCCGCTTTTTACTGATGATGAACGAAAAGTAGTTGGTACAGCCTATAAACAACAAAGCCGGGAAGATGCCATAAAAATAGGCCTTGATTATTATGGGCCTAAGATGCGCAAAATAGTTGAGGCGACTGAAGCCATCTTGCGCGAAAAAAAGTTCGTTACATCCGGAGATAATAAATTGGTGTTGGTTCATTGTTGGCGTGGTGGTATGCGCAGTGCTGCAATAGCCTGGTTGCTGGAATTATATGGCTTTAAAGTCTGCCTGCTTTCCGGCGGGTATAAGGCGTTCCGCAACCACGTGCTGGCCAGTCTGGCGAAGCCTTGGTTTTTTAAAGTGTTGGGTGGTTACACAGGTTCGGGTAAAACAGAAGTGCTGCAGGAGATGGCAATGCAAGGCCGGACAGTACTGGACCTTGAGCATCTGGCACAGCACAAGGGCTCCGCATTTGGTGGCTTTGGCATGGTGCAGCCGGGGCAGGAAATGTTTGAAAATATATTGGCCTGTGAACTGGACAAAATTGAACCGAATCTGGCACCTGGGCAGTGCATCTGGCTTGAAGATGAAAGCCAGCGCATAGGGCAGTTGAACATACCACACACTCTCTGGAAAACTATAAGGCAGTCTACGGTCTATTACCTTGAAATTCCTTTTGAAGAGCGGCTTGCGCATATTGTTGCGGGCTATAGTAAGCACAAAAAAGAAGAGCTGGTAAATGCTATTATAAGAATTCAAAAAAGACTCGGTAACCAGGATGCAAAGAATGCGATCAACTGTCTGCTGGAAGACCGGCATGCTGACTGCTTCGCGATATTGCTGAAGTACTATGATAAATATTATCGGGTAAGCATGAAGAACAGGGATAATCCCGGAGAACTGATCCTCAGCATACCGGCAAATACTGTGAACGCCAAAGAAAACAGTAAATTGCTTCCGGCAGACTAATTCAACAATTATGGAAGATACGAATACAGTTAAGTTAACCCAGTTTTCGCGAGGTGCGGGCTGTGGCTGCAAAATAGCGCCTGCAGTTCTGGAAGAGATACTTAAAACCACTTCAGAGCAACAGGTTTACCCCAACTTGCTGGTTGGTAACAATACTAACGATGATGCGGCCGTATATGATATGGGCAATGGTACCGCGCTTATAACCACCGCTGATTTCTTTATGCCAGTTGTTGATGATGCCTACGATTTTGGGCGCATAGCAGCTGCAAATGCAATAAGCGATGTATATGCCATGGGTGGCAATCCGCTCGTTGCTATAGCCATACTGGGTTGGCCCGTTGATAAATTGCCGGCCGCACTTGCTTCCCGTGTGCTGGATGGAGCAAGGGCAATTTGCAAGGAGGCGGGCATACCACTTGCCGGTGGGCATAGCATAGATACTACAGAGCCGGTTTTCGGTCTTTCTGTAAATGGGGTATGCAACATTGCGAATTTAAAGCGCAATAGCACCGCCAATGAGGGCGATCTTATCTTTATTACCAAGCCAATAGGCGTAGGTATATTAGCAACCGCGCAGAAGCGCGGTGTACTGCAGCATGTTCATGAAGAGGTACTTATTCAGCAGATGGTTATGTTAAACAGCCTGGGTGCTGCATTAGGTAAACTGGACTGCGTTACGGCCATGACAGATGTTACGGGTTTCGGTATTGCGGGGCACCTGATTGAAATGGCTGAAGGTAGTGGCCTTTCAGCGGAATTGTACTATGGCAAATTGCCAGTGATAGCCGGAGCCAGAGAGTACCTGACACAGCGTATTGTACCTGATGCTACCTATCGTAACTGGAATGGCTACGGCAAAAAAATACATTTTGAACCTGGGGTTGATGTGATGGAAGCGTTCAGCCTGCTGCCGGATCCGCAAACTAATGGCGGGCTTTTAATAGCGGTTGCTGCAGCCGAAGTCGAAGTCTTTGTGAAGTTGTTGGAAACTTATGGCCTGGGAGGGTTTGCAGAACCGGTTGGCCGTTTTATATCAGCCTCCGAAAAGGTACTTATTGTACGATAGGAAGGCAACGGAAACTGAAATGTTTAGTTATCAGTTAGTTATATCTCTTTTTATTGATGTTTCAAGTAGGTTGATGGAGGGCTATAAAGTGCAGATTTTTCAGGAGTATTTTCCGGGAGTATTTGCATCTTTAGTCGATTCTGCTTATTTTTAGTGTTTATATGAAAGGTGGGTCAGGCGACACAATACCGGCAAATACGATGCGAGACAAGAACTTTGATGTAAGCGATCTGCAGGCAGTCCTCGGTGATATTAATGATAGTATCATATTGCTTAGCCAAAGCGGAGAATTGATATGGAGCAATAAGGCTTATGCGCTTTTTGCTGAGGATTTGGGTATTGACCCTGATAAAAATTTCTTTGACTTTTTTGAAGAGAATTCTGACTTCGATTTAAGTGTCGGGGTACAGCAGGCATCTGCTATGGATACCACCTGCCGGTTTGAATTGTTTTTCCATACTTTCCGGAAATGGTTTCTATTACACATTACGGTACTGCAGGTAGGTATTACAATCCGTTTCGAAAAAATTACCGTTGAAAAGCAGGAAGCAGAAACCCCTGAAAAGCATGTATTGATTGATGAGCGCAACCTGAGGATACTCATCAATATTACAGACCACCCGATATGGCTGGTTGATATGAATAAGGAAATTGTTTTGTGTAATACCGCATTCAAAAAATGGATTCTTAATTTTTCAGGCAAAGAACTGGGGGTTGGTGATAGTATACTTGACAAGGGCCTTGATGCAGTATATCTCGAAAAAATAAGGGCTTGTTACGAGTTGGCATTCACAGGGAAAAATTTCACTGCGATAGAAGATATTAAGGTTGGTGACGAAATTAAATTCACGACCATCAATTTTAACCCGGTTTTCGATAATAATAACGTGCTGGCAGGCATTAGTTGCCATGCAACAGATATTACTGACCATCGTAAAAACCTTTCAAAAATAGAGTCACAGACGCAGTTGCTGATGGAGATTGCGAATATACAATCGCACAAGGTAAGGGGGCCATTGGCAACATTATTGGGCCTGGTTCATGTATTCAATTACGAAGAGGTAAACGACCCCAATAATGTTGAAGTAATGAATGGCGTTGCGGAAGTTGCCGGCAAACTTGACCAGATAGTTACCGATGTTATCCGCAGTATAAACCTGCTCAGTTTCAGAACAGGCAAGGCGAAAGACGGCAGTGAATAAGGTTTCCTGCTTCTGTATAAATTACAGACTGCAATACAAGACATAAATATGCTACAAACTTAGCTTTTACAACTTTCTAAGAAGTCGTCCAGGCTTTTTTATGACCCTGACATACGGGGGATTGTGGTTAGCTCAGACAACTCTTTGGAGAGTTATCAAATCGGTTGATGGACGGATGATAAAGTGCATCATAGAAAGTGCTTCAACCTTCGCTTTGACAACTTTCTAAAAAGTTGTCAAAGCTTTTATAGGAAACTGATACGCAAGAAAAATACAAACTACAGATGCCTACCATTCTGCTTCAATTTTTTGGTGCCATGCTATAAAAGTAAAAGCCCCGCAGGTGCAGGGCTTTTACTTTTATAATTTATGTTGTTGGTTTATTTCCTTTTACCGAATAGACGCAACAGGAATAAGAAAAGGTTGATAAAATCGAGGTATAAACTCAATGCGCCCATTACCATCAGTTTGCGGGTATCACTTGCGGCTGTGCCTTCAAATTCAATGCCGGCGCCTATTCTCTTTAACTTCTGAACATCGTAAGCAGTAAGGCCCAGAAATACAGCAACACCAATGATACTGATAATGTAATTCATGCCGTCGCTGTGAATAAAGAAGTTAATCATTGAAGCAATTACAATGCCAACAAGACCCATTATCATAAGCGACCCAAAAGACGTAAGGTCTTTCTCTGTGGTGTAGCCCATGAGTGCCATAACGCCGAACATTACTGATGCAGAGCCGAAGCAACCTATTAAGGAGCCGGAAGTATACGTAATGAGCAATGTGCTAAGGCTCATGCCCATAACCGCAGCATAGGCAATAAAGATAGCACTCAATGCGGTAGAGGACAACCTGGCAAGGCCAAATGACATAACCAGTACAAAAGCAAGCGGAGCAAAAGCAACGATCATCCCTAAGCCGCTAAGCCTTGGCCCACGGTCGGTAATCTGGTACAGGTAGCTCGCTAATTCTGCATTAGCTGAAAAAAGAAAAGCAAATATTGTTGAAACCGCTAATGCTGCAAACATCCATAAAAAAACACCTGACATGTATTTTTTGGATATAGCCCCGGCCGGGATTTGTTTGCTTTCGATAACCGTGAAATCTGTGAACCCTGGTGTTCGATTGTAGTTTTCCATTTTGTTGTTTAGTAAAGTGGTGTAAAATTAATCAATGCCCTTGTTATAATCTTCATTATTGTTCACAATGCTATGCTTTTTAACGTCTTATTAAGCCAAAAGTTAAAATGTGCAAAAGCATTTATTTTTTGCTCACTTCCGCTCATGCCGGTAACAAACATCAAGCGTAATATAGAAACTGCTTTTTAATTTTTCCGTAGCCACCCGTCCCGGTAACTTTATAGTTGCCGCACTTATGGGTACCGAGTAAGAGGGCGTTAATGTAAACAGCCATTCCGGGGTGCGGAAGGTAGTGCGGGCGCTTATTTCTACATTCAGTGGTTTGTAGTTTCCTGCATTTTGTACTACTTCCCTGTCAGTAAGCGTGCTGTCTTTTCTCTTCAGGTTATTCAGGTAGTAGTCATCGAAATAATGCCTGCTTCCGTAATAGAATGTCGCAGTAGGGTATATGTTCAGGGTATTGTCGCGGAGCCTTATATTGTGGTCAAGGCTGAAACCAACGACATAGTCATTGCTTTTATTCTGGTTAACGGCGAAGATAAGCTGAGGTTCTATTTTTTCGTTTTTGTAAAGACAGTAGAGTGTTATATTGTCTTTAATGCTTGATTTTATTCCGGGACTTTTCTTGTAATAGAAATACTTTTCAACAGAAATTCCGGTAAGTATGTGTTTGCCGAAAGTACGATCATAGCCAAGCTCTAGTGTAAAAAGATCGAAGCGGCCGAAATGTTTTACAGGGCTGTAAGATGCAGATGCTTTCCCATAAAGCCCGTTATGCATCTGGTAGCCTATATAGGGTGTAAAGTAGGGTAACCGGGCGGTATCGCGCCTGCCCAGGTATACGTTATTGCTCAGGTAGTTGGCACCGAAAAACGAATACGTATAATCGTCAAAAGGATCTTCGTTATACTCCTTGTCAAGATAAAAAAGGCCGTCACGCTGGGCGTAGGTAATAGTGAAACACACGAGAGAAAGCAGCAACAGCACCCATTTTTTCATATTGGTCATCAGGCTTTAGGCTAACAAATATATACAAGTATCGGGTTAAGGCAATACCTAAGTGACTGTGCACTAAAAAAATGCAATAAAATGCACCGGATGTAGTTATTTTGTATCAGCTTATGCCTCATCTATACATTATATCGGGTTGCAACGGTGCAGGCAAAACAACGGCCAGCCTTACTATATTACCTGATATACTGGATTGCCGTGAATTTGTAAATGCAGATAATATTGCTTTCGGTATCTCTCCTTTTAATGTTGAGGGAGTCGCAATAGAGGCAGGCAGAATAATGTTGCGCCGTATTGATGAGCTGTTGGTTCAAAAGGCAGACTTTGCTATTGAAACAACATTAGCCACCCGTAGTTATGTATCGCTGGTAAAAAAGGCTAAGCAGGAAGGGTACCAGGTTACCTTGTTATATATATGGTTGAATAGCCCCGAGCTGGCCAGGCAACGTGTGGCCGAGCGGGTAAGAAAAGGAGGGCATAATATACCAAGAGCGGTAATTGAGCGGAGGTATTATAAGGGTATTCAAAACTTCTTCAGGCTTTTTCAACCCATCTGTAATACATGGATACTTGCTGATAACTCATTTGGCGTTTTGCAGATAATAGCGCAGGGTGAAGACGGATTTGTTAATCTAATAGGAAATGATGACCTTTGGGCTGTCGTTAATAAACAATGTAATGGATCTTAAAAAAGAAAACCGCGAGTTGCTTGACAAAATTGCCAATGGCCTTAAACTAGCTGTAGATAAGCTGTACGACCAGAAAGCGGCTAATAATGAACTTGCAGTTGTGAGCATTAACGGCGAAATAAAGTGGATAGACGCCAAAGACGTTGTTAACGCACGTAAGAATACCAAATAAATTTCCCACAAAACCCGGATTTTGCAGGTTATTTTATGCGTTCTGAATTTATTTTTGATAAAAAGATAAAAAAATTGGGAACGAAATGAAATTATTATTACCTTTGCAGTCCCAAAAATAAATTAAACATGGAAGCTGTAGCTTTTGTACATGCACAATTAACTGCGAACAAGGAATTTCCTAAGTTTAAGGCAGGTGATAACATTACTGTAAATTATAAAATTATAGAAGGTAATAAAGAACGTATCCAGTCATTTAAAGGAGACGTTTTAAAGCGCCAGGGTACTGCCCATACTCAAACTTTTACTGTTCGTAAAATGTCTGACGGTGTAGGTGTTGAGCGTTGCTTCCCTTTATATTCTCCAAACATTGAGTCGATTGTTTTAAACAAATCTGGTCGTGTTCGTCGTGCTAAGTTGTTCTATCTTCGTGAGCGTCAGGGTAAATCTGCACGTATCAAGGAAAAGAAGCAAATACACGCTTCTGCAAGAGTTAAAGCATAATATCCTTTATACCATATTGAAAAGGGTGCACACTAGTGCGCCCTTTTTTCGTGTTTATGATCGCAATAGTCTAATTGACTTCCAGCATTTCATGGTTGTAGCACGATAGCGCCGCTAATTCCAATCTGCACAGTATCTGGAGTTTTTCAGAATTTCTTACCGATATCCGGTTATTACGAAAGGTGATGGATTGATACCTGTAACCATTGGAAATACACCCGAGATCAGCCCCGTAACCAAATGCCGATATTTCTCCCTACCTTTGCGCACATTTTTAATAATTTGGGCATAGTCTATGTCAGTAAAATATAATGAGTATAAGGGGTTAAATATGCCTAACATTGAGCAGGACATTCTTGCTACATGGAAGGCTGACAAATATTTTCAGCAGAGCATGGATCAGCGCCGTGATAGCGAGCCATTCGTATTTTACGAAGGTCCGCCCAGCGCGAATGGTATGCCGGGTATACACCACGTAATTTCCCGCACACTTAAAGATCTTGTTTGCCGCTATAAAACCATGCAGGGTTACCTGGTGGAACGTAAGGCAGGTTGGGATACCCATGGCTTACCGATAGAACTTTTCGTGGAAAAGGAACTCGGTATTACCAAGGAAGATATCGGCAAGAAAATAAGCGTTGAAGATTATAACAAGAAGTGCCGCGAGGTGGTGATGCGTTATAAGGATAAGTGGGAAGACATTACTGAGAAAATGGGGTATTGGGTTGACATGAGTAAGCCTTATATCACATTCGATAATGAATATATAGAAACCCTTTGGTGGGCGCTGAAGCAATTGTACGAGAAAGATCTGTTGTACAAAAGCGTGAGTATTCAGCCCTATTCGCCTGCTGCAGGTACTGGTTTAAGCAGCCATGAACTGAACCAGCCGGGTACTTATAAGGATGTGAAGGACACTACGGTAGTGGCGATGTTTAACCTCTCTCTAGCAGAGGGAGGTGCGCTTCCCACAAACCCGCTGCAAGTAAAACTTCAGGAGATAGCAAGGAATGCCTGGGCTCCGTACATTACGGAAACTACCGGTGGAGGAGAGGTCTCCTTCATGGCATGGACTACTACGCCATGGACATTGCCAAGCAATTGCGGACTTACAGTGGGGCCTAATATAGATTATGTACTGGTGCAAACCTTTAATCCGTATACCCACAAGCCGTGCACGGTTATATTGGCAAAAGCATTGGTAAGTAAGTTTTTCAAGGCGGAAAATGAAGGCGCAGACCTATCAACCTACCTGCCTGAAAATAAAGCCATACCATGGCATATAATTGCAACTTATAAAGGCAGTGAACTGGAAGGCTTACGCTACGAGCAGTTATTGCCATTCGATGGCAACACGGCAGAAATAGCAGGTGGTGATCCGTTCAGGGTGATTACAGGCGATTTCGTTACTACGGAAGATGGTACCGGTATAGTACATACTGCGCCTGCTTTTGGTGCGGATGACTATAGGGTAGGGAAGAAGAATAACATAGGCATACTGGTGATGGTGGACAGGCAGGGCAAGTTCATTGATTATGTGGGCGAGTTCAGTGGCAGGTATGTAAAAGATTACAAGAACGACCCGGAATATAAAGACGTTGATATTGACATAGCCGTAAAGCTGAAGCTGAGCGGGCATGCCTTTAAAGTTGAAAAATACGAACATACTTACCCTCATTGCTGGCGTACAGATAAGCCCGTGATCTATTACCCGCTGGACGCATGGTTCATCAGGACCACAGCGGTTAAGGACAGGATGATAGAACTGAATAAAACCATTAACTGGAAGCCTAAGGCTACCGGAGAAGGTCGTTTCGGTAACTGGCTGGAAAATATGGTGGACTGGAACCTGAGCCGCAGCCGCTACTGGGGTACTCCATTGCCTGTTTGGGTAAGTGAAGACGGGACAGAAAAGAAATGCATAGGCAGTATTGCTGAACTAATAGAAGAAGCCCAGAAAGCTAATAAAGTACTTGGTCTGAACCAACTGCTTACAGAAAACCATACGGTAACTGAAGCGCATAAAGTAGTGGGTACGCTCACTTTTAAACCGACTAAGGCAGCTGATCTTGATTTACATAAACCATTTGTCGACCAGATAATACTGGTTTCTGAAAGCGGCCAGCCTATGCGCCGAGAGCCTGATTTGATTGATGTTTGGTTTGATAGTGGTGCAATGCCTTATGCGCAGCAACATTATCCTTTTGAGGCTAATTCGCTGGATGTGCTGAAGCGCAACTTCCCGGCTGATTTTATTGCGGAAGGAGTTGACCAGACTCGTGGCTGGTTCTATACCCTGCATGCACTCGGCGTTATGCTGTTTGACAGCGTTGCTTACAAAACTGTTGTGAGTAATGGCTTGGTGCTGGATAAGAACGGCAGCAAAATGAGCAAACGTCTGGGTAATGTTGTAGACCCATTCGAGACACTGGAAAAGTACAGCGCAGATGCCACACGCTGGTACCTGATCACCAATGCTTCTCCATGGGATAGCCTGAGGTTTGACCTGGATGGTATTAAAGAAGTGCAGCGTAAATATTTTGGTACCTTCTATAATACTTACCAGTTCTTCGCGCTGTATGCCAATGTAGATAACTTCCTGTTTAACGAAGCCTACATACCTGTAAAAGACAGGCCAGAAATAGACCAGTGGATATTATCTTCGCTGCATACGCTTATTAAAGACGTAACAGCCGCGTTCGATGATTTTGAACCTACGCAGGCCGGCAGGGCAATGGAATACTTCCTTGATGAACAGTTGAGTAACTGGTACGTACGTTTGTGCAGAAGGCGGTTCTGGAAAGGGGAGTATGAGCATGATAAAATATGCGCTTACCAAACCTTGTACGAATGCCTGGAAACACTGGCGTTATTAACGGCTCCTATTGCACCATTCTTCGCAGATTGGATGTTCAAGAACCTGAATGACAAGACGGGCTTGAAACTGGACGTATCTGCGCATTTGTCGCGCTTCCCTGTTGCTAATGAAAATTACATTGACAAGGGCCTTGAAGAAAGGATGCACCTTGCGCAGGATATATCTTCAATAGTACTGTCTATCCGTAAAAAAGTAAATATAAAAGTAAGGCAGCCATTGCAGTGTGTGCTTATCCCTATCATGAACGAACATGTAATGGGGCAGATACAAAAAATGGAAGACCTGATAAAGGGAGAGGTGAATATTAAGGAGATAAAATACCTTACCGAAGATGATGGCTTTATAAAGAAAAAGATAAAACCGGATTTCAAGGCATTGGGTTCAAAGATGGGTGCTAAAATGAAGAGCGTGGCAAATGCCATAACCGAAATGAACCAGCATGATATTAATGAACTGGAAAGGAACAAAATTTTCAATCTTACAGTAGCGGGCGAAAAAGTGGAAATTGCAATTGCCGACGTGAGTATTATTGCCGAAGATATACCGGGTTGGTCAGTGGCTAACAAAGATAATATTACTGTTGCGCTTGATGTTACGATTACGCCAGATCTGGAAGATGAAGGCAATGCAAGAGAGATCGTAAATCGTATACAGAAGATTCGTAAAGAGAGCGGATTGGAGGTAATTGACAGGATCAATGTTACCATTGAAGACCAGCCGGCACTAAAAAGCGCAATAATTAAATACAATGATTATATTTGCGCCGAAATTTTGGCAGACACCATCGATTTTAAGCCTTACTTACCAGAAGGTATAGAAATTGATGTTAATGATATAAATATAAAGGTATACATATCAAAAAACGGTTAAAATCATGGCCACGAAGAAGCAATCAGCAGCGAAAAGCGCTGTGAAGGTAAATCCTAAAAAACAGGCAGCACCAGCTAAAAGTGCCGCTAAAGCAGCGCCAGCTGCAAAAAAGGCAGCCCCGGTGAAACCTGCTGTTATTGCGAAGAAAGTGACGAAACCAGAATTGAAGGCAGCACCAGCTAAAAAAAGCGCCCCGGCGAAAAAAACAGAACCAATGAAGAAAACAGCAGCACCAGATAAATCACAAAAGGAAACAAGTAAAGTAAAAGCAGCACCAGCACCAGTACCAGCTAAAAAAGCAGCCCCGGCTAAACCTGCACCAGTAAAGAAAGCGGCACCTGAAGTGAAGGCAGCACCAGCAAAGAAGGCCGCTCCTGCACCAGTAGCAAAAGCAGCACCAGCAAAGAAGGCCGCTCCTGCACCAGCACCAAAGGCAGCGCCAGCGCCTGTAGCTAAAAAGGCTGCACCAGCTCCGGCACCTAAACCAGCACCAGTTGAAAAACCAGTTGTTGAAAAAGCGCCCAAAAAGTCTGCTGTGCCGGTAAGAAAAGTCCTTTCAGCAAATTCGCTCGATAAGAGGGTATTAGCTGCTAAGGCTGCAAGTGCTGTAGTAACCAAGCCAATGGCAACACCTGCAGCAAGGCCTACAGAAAAGAAGCCAACAGTTATTATTGCACACCGTCGTTTGGAAAATAAATCGAAAGAAAAGGTTGAACCAGAATCTCCGGTAACTTACCAGACGGAAGTATACAGGTCGTTGCTTGATGACGCACCACCGCCACCGGTAACCGTTTACCGTTACAGCGACGAGGAATTGGTAGAATTCAGGGAACTGATCAGCAACCGCCTGGAAGCTGCTCGCAAAGAGTTATTATACTTACAAGGCGTTATCACTCGCAAGGACGAAGCTGGTACAGAAGACACAGAGAACAGGTATATGAATATGGAAGATGGTAGCGGCGCAATGGAGCGTGAGCAACTTGCTCAGCTTGCCAGCCGCCAGATCCAGTTCGTAAACCACCTGGAAAAAGCATTGATCCGTATCGAAAACAAAACTTACGGTATTTGCCGCGTTACAGGTAAGCTGATAGAAAAAGCCCGCCTCCGCGCCGTTCCTCATGCTACCCTCAGCATCGAAGCTAAGAAGATGATGAACACCAAAACAAACTAATGGTAAATTATTAATGATAAATTGTAAATGGGCAGCTGCGAGGCTGCCCATTTTTATTTTGCTTAGTCTATAAAAAGGAGATTAATAATAAACCGCCATCAAAATTATTAAAATAATAATTTACTATCTTTGGTTCAAATAGGGAGCTATGCGAACCTTACAGTTGGTAAATCATCTTACAGATGTTCAATTAAAAGAAAGGCTTGCCT
>CANFKC010000022.1 GCA_947447265.1 Chitinophagaceae bacterium | reverse complement strand
GTTATCGATGATAGGAAACAAAATATAATGACATCAACCACTGAAAGATACCATTATAATGAACGCCATATCATCGATACCATAACTACCATTGCTTTAAGTGGACGCGATTCCACTAAAACGACCTTCTCCATTGACACGGTAAATGGTAAGATAGTTGCCAGATCTCGTGTAGATAAAGTAGAGCTATTAGTTTTAGCATATAGTTTTTGTGCAGACAGTCTTATTCCCAATGATTCTATGTTGAATTTATTCGCTATTTACTCTAACGATGGTGATAGAAAATTTATGAAATACAGAAAAGAGCTATTTAAGAACAAGCCTTTTACATACCTGCTAAATGATTCATGTTATACAAAAATGCCCTGTTTTGTTTTTAATGATAGCGTGTTCGTTTGGGAAGTTAATAAACTGCAGAGAAGCACTGAAAAACAAAAGGATGGGTATATATATACCTGGAATACAGATGGAACTATCCGGGAAGCTAAAAATTACATTTATCTAACAGATGACAACAGTGAATCTGGAACTCATAGCGAGGTTGATCTCGCACCATCTCTGTTAAACCGTCGCGGGTCTCCTGACTTGCCTTCCACTGTATATTATGATTGTACGATAAAGAAAATTAGCGGTGGTTTCGATATTTACCGTCTGGGGAATCTCGTTAAGCACATTGACCATGTATACTACAAGGTGAAGTATTATTAAGGAGAGCCGGCAGCTATAATTTGCGAAGTATTGCACCGGTAGTAAGCTACTATTAACTTACAATTTACAGTTGCAAGAGACCATTCACCATTCACCATTTACCATTTACCATTGAAAGGGATTGTCTTTCACGATTATTTTGTAGGTTTGTAAGGATAAAACATTATTTTTTAACAATCAGCAGTGTAAGCAGGGCCAGTGCGGGAGATAACAACGATAGTTGGTGTTTGTAATATATAATAACCAGGCGCTATCTTACAATTGCTCAGCATAAATTATTTATAAATGGGATGTGGTAGTTGCGGAACGGGTTCCAATGGGAAACCGTCCGGATGTAAAAGTAACGGAGGGTGTAGTACCGGCGGCTGCAACCGCCTTAATGTATACGATTGGCTAAGTACCTTGCCGCTGCACGATGGCGCAAAACCTTACCCCGTAATAGAAGTATCTTTTAACAGGGGCAGCCGTAAAGAATTTTTCAGGAACAATACACATTTTATACTCGAGAAGAACGATTGGATAGCTGTTGAAGGTGTTGGCGGCTATGATGTGGGGCAGGTAAGTGTTACCGGCGAACTGGTAAAGCTGCAGATGAAGAAGGCCAGTGTAACCGAAAATGGCGTTACAAAACGCGTTTTGCACAAGGCAACCGAAGACGAACTGGTAATGTGCACAGCACAAAAAGACCGCGAACCTGAAGTGCTCATCCGTTCACGGGCAATTGCCCGCAGCCTTAACCTGGATATGAAGCTTTGCGAAGTAGAGATACAGGCAGACAGCAAAAAAGGAACGTTTTTCTATACGGCAGATCAGCGTGTTGACTTTCGGGAGTTGATAAAATTATTTGCCAACGATTTTAAGATGAAGGTGGAAATGCGCCAGATAGGCGCCCGCCAGGAAAGCGGCAAGGTAGGCGGTATTGGCTCCTGCGGCCGTGAATTGTGCTGCAGTACCTGGTTGTCTGACTTTAAGTCGGTTAATACCACTGCTGCCCGCTACCAGAATCTATCTATTAACCAAACCAAACTTTCCGGCCAGTGCGGCAGGTTAAAGTGTTGCCTCAATTATGAGTTAGATACTTATATGGATGCGTTATCCGTATTTCCGCATCATGCTGATTCTATTGAAACAACCAAGGGGGTTGCTCACCTGCAGAAGCGCGATATTTTCAAGAACCTGATGTGGTACAGTTTCTCTGACCACAACAAACAATATCCGCTCAGTATTGATAGGGTAAAAGAGATAATGAAAATGAATAAGTTGGGTCAGAAGCCTGACGACCTGCAACCGGTAGAACTGGAAGCAAAACGTGAAAAAGATGGCGGTATTAAGGTAGATGCCGGCTTTGTGAATGATGTGGGCATGATTACCCTCAAGAACCTGGAAAAAAACAGTAAGAAGAAAAAGCAGGGTGGTAATAAACCGCAAGGCAACAAGCCTGCTCAGGAAGGCGGAGCTCCTCAACAGGGGCCAAGGCCACAGCAAGGTGGCAATAAACCACAACAGGGTAACAGGCCACAAAATAATAATAACAACAAACCAAGGCCACAGGGCGAGCCGCAGGCAGGTCAGGAAGCTCAACCTGGTCAGGAGGCGCGTCCTAACCAGCAGCCAAGGCCGCAGCAGAACAGGCCTAATCAGCCGCAGCAAAAGCAAGGGCCAAGGCCTCAGCAGCAAAAGCAGGGTGATGATGCGCAGGCAACACCGGGAGACAGCACTGCACAGCAACAACCAAAGCAAAATAACCAGCAGCAAAGGCAGGGCCCGAGGCCTCAGCAACAAGGCCCAAGACCACAGCAACAGCCTAAACCACAGGCCGCTGATGGTACGCCTCAGCCAGCACCAGAGGGTGGTGATAGCAATGCACAACCGCAGCCGGGTAAAAATCCAAACCAGCAGCAGCGCCAGGGGCCTCGTAATAACAGGCCGAGGAACCAGCAACGCCCGCAAGGATCTAAAGATGGTTCCGCGCCGCCTCCACCGGCACCCGCTGAATAACATATTGATTTGATAAAGGGCATCGTTTGGTGCCCTTTATCGTTTTTTGAACTTCATGTTCTTTTAACCGCAGCACCTCCGGAATAAGTGTGGTGGATTTTTAGCAGAAATCATTACATTTTTTCCTACGGCAATGTGAAATGTGATCTGGTAACGGATAGCGTTTTTATACACGAAAAAACTAAAATTGGCGCAAATGAATACATTTATGTCAATTATTCATCCGGCCGTTGACGTCCACTAATAAAAAAATGCTACCTCATTTTAATTAAGGTAGCATTTATAGATTAAGTTGAATTAGTTGCTTATACGCCTAATGTCCAGCCCCTGGTATCAGTTGTGCGGCCATAACGGATATCACCCATTTCTTTTTTCAGCCAGTTGGCGATTTCCCACGTTTCCACCGCTGGTAATTCCATTTTGGTATCGTGGTAAGTCAGTGATTGAATTGGCGCTATAGACGCTGCTGTACCCGTACCAAATGCTTCTTTCAGCTTGCCATCATGGTATGCCGTTTCTATTTCGTCGATGCCAAGTGTGCGCTCTTCAACAACAATTCCTTTATCACGTAATAGCGTGATTACGCTGTCGCGGGTAACACCTGCAAGAATAGTATCGTGCTTAATATCTGGTGTTATTACTTTATCGCCAATAACGAAGAATACGTTCATTGTACCTATTTCCTGTACATACTTATGTTCAAAGCCATCGGTCCAAAGTATCTGGTCATAGCCCATTTTGCGAATTTCCATGGTTGGCAGCATACTCATGCCATAGTTGCCGGCAGCCTTTGTAAAACCAATACCACCAGGGAAAGCACGAACGTATTTATCTTGTACATAAATAGAAACGGGCGTGCTGTAATAAGGGCCAGCCGGGCTGGTGATAATCATGAACATGAATTTCTCAGCAGGTTTTACACCGATAAATTCATCGATAGCTATCATGAACGGACGGATGTATAATGCGGTATCCGGAGATCCTGGTATCCAATCCCTATCGAGGTTTATCAGCTGGCGTATGCCTTCAATGAAAATTTCTTCAGGCACGTCAGGCATTGCCATACGGTGAGCCGAAACATTCATGCGTTTCCAGTTGTCGCGAGGGCGAAATATCAACGGATTACCGTTGGCATCTTTATATGCTTTTATACCTTCAAATATTGCCTGTCCGTAGTGTATGAAAGTGGTAGCCGGGCTGAGCGATAAATTCTGAAAAGGGACAATCTCCGGTTGTAACCAGGCGCCATTTTCATAATATGCTATCAGCATGTGGTCGGAATAGATTTTACCAAACTGAATGTCATTAAAGTCAACCTGGTTCAATCGACTTTCCGCTACTTTTTTAATACTGATATCCATAAAAGAAACACTCATACCCCCGATAATTAAGAAATATTTTAGATTATTTTTGCACAAAGAAACAAATTTTTCACGAAAGAGGGCATAATGCCTTTAAAGCTGTATAATTTGTTGATTGTCATATGAATATATTGAACACCGATATTATAAAAAGCGAGCAAGACATTTTTTGGCAGAAACCGGGGCAAGCACACAGCCTTTCGCCAAAACCTGTTTTAATTATCAGCACCCCTTTCCAGTCCGGTGACGCGGAGAGCCAGCAACTTGATGGTATTTTGAAAGCAGGCTGTAAGCTGGACGAAGCACAATATAATATTGTTCATGTGGCAGAAGGTGAAAAAATGAGCTGGTATCAGCTTAAAGAAAGCCTTCAACCCAGGGTTGTTTTATTATTCAACGTTTTGCCATCGCAATTGGGCATTGGTTCCCTATTTATGCTGAACGAAATAAACAGATTTGCCGATGGCTTCTGGGTACCTACCTTATCACTCTCCCAGATAATGGAAGACAAAGTACTCAAGGGTAACTTATGGAATAAGGCACTCAAACTCCTTTTCGCGGATAAGAAGCATGGGGAATTGGTATAGGAATGGCTAATGAAACAATTGGCCTATGAATTAAATAATCACGCTATGTGTGCTGGCTAGTATCGCTTTCGGTTCGAATCAGATGCGGACTTAGCTTTATGGAAAATTTCATTTTTAATTGTGTTGATGCCAATATGTTGCTATTGTTAGCTGCTTCACCGTCCCTGGATATTCTCTAATGCGTGAATTACATAACTTACCACACACTTTGTGTAATGCTTTATTATGGCATCTGTCCCACCTTTGGCATGTGGAAATTCTTCCACGAAAAAATGAAACACAATGTCAAATCAAACGACCGATTTAAGGAAAGATGAAGTAGTTGCACCAACTGCCGAAAATCAAAAGCACATTGACAGTCATAAAACTGCTGCAACACATCATGAGGCTGCAGCAAAGCATCACATTGAAGCTGCGGGTCACTTACTTGCAGGCGACCACACTAAGGCTAAAGAGAGCGCAGGCAAGGCCAGCGAACACCAGACTAAAGCAGCAGAGCACCAACCTAAAAGCGAAGCTTCGACGGCTAAGAAATAAGTAAATAAATTAATTAGGGCGCCAGTGTAAAACCTGGCGCCTTTTACAATATACACTCACCATTGTAAACAATAAGTATAGAAAATGACTCAGGAAACTACAAAGAATTTAGGCATTTGGATGGACCATTCCCATGCGCAAATAATAGATTTCACACAGGATTCTAATGAAACAAAGACTATAGCATCGTCTTTTACGCATGACGTAAAGGAACAGAGCATGAGCAAAGGCGAGCATCTTGCCCATAATAAAGAACAACATCAACAGTCAGACTTTTACAAAAAGATAGGTGCTGTTATTAAAAACTATGACCATGTGCTGCTTTTTGGACCAACAGATGCGAAGCAGGAGTTGTTTAATGCACTAAGTACCGACCACAATTTTGAAAAAATAAAAATAGAAGTGAAAAGTGCGGATAAGATGACCGAGAACCAACAGCACGCATTTGTAAAAGATTATTTTTCAAAACACTAAACCATGCAACAGAGAACTTCAGGGTTTCTGCTCATTATAGTAGGGGTAATTTGCATAGCATTCACCGGTTATAATATGATTACGCGCGAAAAAGTGGCTGACATTGGCGGGGTGCATATAAGCAGGGATGTGGTGCATACTTTACCTTGGTTGCCCATTATTGGCCTCGGGCTGTTTGTTTTTGGTTTCGTTTTAGTAGTGCGAGATTATAAGCACAGGTTGTAGTAGTATGCGCCTATAAAATTTGAAATTCCCTGAGCTTAAGAAATAACGTGCAATCCCTAATCAATTTAATTGAAGTGAGATGCCTTGGTCAACGATTTGGGTGTTCGATATCCATTGTTCCTTCTATTTCAGTCTATTACTTAAAACACATTTACCATGAACAGTACCGAATTTGACAAGGGCAAGGCATTTATTGTAGTTGAAATATTAGAATACATTCCTAATTCCGTAGTACTTAAAACAATCATAAGGAAGACGACCGGTAATGTTACAGCAGCCTCGTTTGATACTGGCGAATCACTTATTGGAAGGCTTTCTGATTGTGATAATTTTATACAGGTGATAGAAGGTAGGGCGGAGATTATTATTGATGAAAAATCTACCTTACTGGAAACCGGTCAGTCCATTATTATACCTGCCAATACGCCCAATACCATAAAGGCGAACGAAAGATTTAAAATGCTCTCTACCATTATTAAAAGTGATTGCGATGACTAGTGTCAAGTTAAGACGGAAAAGTCAAAACCCCCAATTGCAAAACCTATTCATTTGACAGATAATTTCTGTTGACTCAATTCTAGTCGGAATACATATCGGTTTCTGCGATTTTTTTAAGTATTGAAGCAACTGTCTAACCAGCGCTATAGGTTTTAGAGGGTTTTTTGCGTTGTTAAAATTAATTCACGAGTATAATTTATTACAATTGGAAAATGCTGAATTAAAATTTGAAAAATCAAAAACGTTTATTATAGTAGAGATACTGGAATATGTTCCTAATTCAGTAGTGATCAAAACAATCGTAAAAAAGACGACGGGTAATGTTAGTGCTGTATCGTTTGATTCCGGGGAAGCTCTTATAGGTAGGGTTTCTCCTTTCGATACGTTTATACAGGTAATAGAAGGTAAGGCGGAAATTATAATTGATGGCAGGCCAAACATTCTGGAAACGGGGCATTCTATTATTGTTCCTGCTCACGCCCGTAACACAATTAATGCGAAACAGCGCTTCAAAATGTTATCGACTATCATTAAAAGTGGATATGAGGATTAAATCGATTCTATAACTGATTGGCTTTAGATTTATCTTCTCGATTGCAAGGTTGTGTACGCGAATTAAAAGAAAGATTAACGTATTGTGTCGATTAAATAGTCTACCTTTCAAAAGTGAAAATTCTTTCATAATTAGCAAGTACTGTTTGGAAAATTCTGAGTTTGAAAAGTCTAAGGCTTTTATTATCGTTGAGATACTGGAATACGTTCCGAATTCAGTGGTCATTAAAACTATTATCAGGAAGACAACCGGAAATGTCACTGCGGTATGCTTCGATTCAGGCGAGTCGCTAGGTGGCAGAATTTCTCCATTTGATACCTTTATACAGGTTATTGAAGGAAAGTCAGAAATTATTATAGATGGCAAATCTGCCATACTTGAGACGGGTCAATCTATTATTATACCTGCTCATGCGCATAATACGATACGTGCAAACGAGCGGTTTAAAATGCTGTCTACCATAATTAAGAGTGGATATGGAGATTTCCCTGTTGGTTTTTAATGTCGGAAAATTGTTCATTCGTGAAAGATGGGCATTATATTTCTAATATAAGCTGTTTAATGCCGGCAGGTAGAATTACCGGCTACTTATTAGCGCTATTTTACCCTACCTAATACAATATTAAAAAACAGGCGTTCGCACGGAAGACACATTAGAAATTTTTTATAAGTACTATTGTCGCATCTGTGAATTATATACCTCTGGACAAGAGTTATATAACAATGGGCTGATGCAAACCAGGCAACTTTGTAAAACAATTCTAAATCGAAATGCTTTGAAAATATTTATCAAATACATGGTAAGCATACGATGTAAAATGGTGGTTAAAGAGGAATTAAAAAAACTCGGCCTACATTTTATTGTTGTGGAATTGGGTGAAGTAGATATAATGGAAGATCTCTCTGCTGAACAGCGAGAAGAGTTTAGAGTTGGTTTATTGCATTATGGCTTAGAATTGATTGATGATAAGAAGGCTGTGCTCATAGAGAAGATAAAAAATGTTATTGTAGAGCTGGTGCATTATGCTGATGAACCATTGGCAATCAAATTCTCCAACTATCTGAGCGAAAAATTGCACCATGACTACACGTATATGTCCAACTTGTTTTCAGAAGTGCAAGGCACAACCATTGAGCGGTTTTTAATTTGCCATAAAGTTGAGCGGATAAAAGAGTTAATCATTTACGATGAGTTGAATATTACTGAAATCGCCTGGAAAATGAATTACAGCAGCGTAGCCCACCTTTCAAGCCAATTTAAAAAAATTACGGGCCTCACTCCCACGCACTTTAAGCAACTGAAGATAAAGCGTAGAAGCCCCCTTGAGGAAGTTGGTAATTAAGAATATATATAAGTGCCCTTACCCGTTAAGACCCCAATAATGACAGAAGCAGCGAAGAGGAATGAATGGCAATATGCGAGAACTTTAATAGAAGCTAGTCTTGACCCACTTGTGACCATTAACACAAAGGGCAAGATAATGGATATGAACCAGGCTACCGCAAATATTACCGGCCTGCCATTCGAACAGCTGATCGGTTCTGATTTTTTTGACTATTTCACAGAACCTCAGAAAGCGCGTGAGGTGTATCAGGATGTTTTTGCCCATGGTTCAGTTGCTGATTCGCCACTAACGCTTCGGCATAAAGATGGTAAACTTACTGATGTACTTTTTAATGGTTCAGTGTATAAAGACGATAAGGGCAATGTACTTGGGGTAGTCATTGTTGCGCGTGATGTTACTGCCCAGAAATTGCTGTCAAAATATTCGCTCAGCTTAATTGAAGCCAGCTTAGATCCGCTGGTTACCATAAGCGTTGAGGGTAAAATAACCGATATGAATGAGGCTACGGTTAATATAACCGGCCTCGAGAGGGCAAAATTGATTGGGTCTGATTTTTTTGATTATTTCACAGAGCCCCAAAAAGCGCGCGAAGTATATCAGGAAGTATTTGCCAACGGTTCAGTAACAGATTCTCCACTTACGCTCCGCCATAGAGATGGTAAACTTACTGACGTGCTCTTTAACGGTTCTACCTATAAAGATGATAGAGGAAATGTATTGGGTGTTGTCATTGTTGCGCGGGATGTTACTGCCCAGAAATTGTTGTCAAAATATTCTTTAAGTCTTATTGAAGCGAGTTTAGATCCACTTGTTACGATTAGTGTAGAAGGTAAAATAACCGATACGAACGAGGCAACTGTAAGTATTACAGGAGTTGAACGCGCGAAACTTATAGGCTCAGATTTCTTTGACTATTTCACCGAGCCCCAAAAGGCAAGGGAGGTGTACCAGGATGTTTTTGCCAAAGGTTCTGTTGCCGATTCACCGCTTACATTACGCCATAAAGATGGTAAGCTTACTGACGTGCTCTTTAACGGATCAACTTATAAAGACGACCGTGGGAATGTATTGGGTGTGGTAATTGTTGCGCGCGATGTAACAGAGCAAAAAAGGATAGCTACGGAACTAACGGAAGCAATAGTTTTCGCAGAGCTAGCTACCAGTATAGCGGAAGTTGCGCAAAACAAGGCCGAAACAGCAAAGCGAACCGCAGAGGATGCAGTAAAAGCCAAACAGCAGTTTCTTTCCAATATGAGCCATGAGATACGAACGCCCATGAATGCCATTATTGGATTTACCAAAGTGGTTCTCAAAACAGAATTGACAGCCAAACAGAAGGAATACTTAACAGCCATTAAAATGAGTGGCGATGCGATGATTGTGCTGATAAACGACATCCTTGACCTTGCTAAAGTTGATGCGGGTAAAATGACCTTCGAGCAGGCTCCATTCCGACTGGCAGACTCCATTTCTTCTATGCTGCATTTGTTTGAAACAAAAATGCAGGAGAAAATTTTAGAACTGGTGAAGGACTACGACACCCGGATACCCGAGGTATTAATGGGAGATGCTGTTCGCCTGCACCAGATCATACTCAACCTGGTCAGCAATGCAGTGAAGTTTACGCTGAAAGGCAGAATAACTGTAAGCGTACACATGGTGGCGGAAGACGAGGATAGTGTAACGATTCAGTTTGCAATTACAGACACAGGCATCGGCATACCTGAAAACCGGATAGCAAATATATTCGAGAACTTTCAGCAGGCATCAAGCAGTACATCGAGAATATTTGGTGGTACTGGCCTGGGGCTTGCAATAGTTAAACAATTGGTAGAAGCGCAGGGTGGTACCGTAAGTGTAGCCAGTACGCCTGATGTCGGCTCTACATTTGGATTTATGTTGCAATTTCGAAAAACAAAGCAAACAGCAGAAGTGGAAGAGGAAGTGATGGAAGTTGACGAACAGATCCGCAGCATTAAGGTACTGGTGGTCGAAGATATGCCGCTTAATCAATTGCTCATGAAAACCTTGTTGGATGATTTCGGATTTGAGCGCGATATTGTAGGGAATGGTAGAATTGCAATTGAGAAATTGAAGACAAAATCGTACGATATAATTCTGATGGATCTGCAAATGCCGGAGATGAATGGGTTCGAAGCAACGGAGTATATCCGTAATACTATGAATTCTAAAATACCTATAGTAGCATTAACTGCAGATGTTACAACTGTGGACCTGGCAAAATGCAGAACCGTTGGCATGAATGATTATATTGCCAAACCAGTTGACGAAAGAGTGCTGTATAATAAGATTGTTAGTCTTGTGAAAAAGCCCGTGCCCGGCCAGATTGCCGGGTTCAAGGAAAATGCAGAAAGTTTTCTCAAAAAAGCAAAGTGTACAGATTTGAACTATCTGGTGCGTCGTACCAAGAATAATTCAGAGTTAATGATGGAAATGATCGGCCTGTACCTGGAACAAACTCCCGAATTGGTAAATATTATGAAAACGAGCCTTGACAAAAAAGACTGGGCATTGTTAGACGCCGTTGTTCATAAAATGATTCCTTCGTTTTCAATTGTTGGTATCAGCAGTGAATATGAGGTTATGGCAAAGAAAGTGCAGGAATATGCAAAATTACAGGAGCAGGAACATAAGATAAAAGAACTGGTAGCACAATTGGAAGGCATTTGTTTGCAAGCCTGCGCGGAACTGGAAGAAGAATTTAACAGGATAAAAAGTACTAACTAATGAACAACGAAAATAAGATACATCTTTTCCTGGTAGACGACGACCCCTTGTTTTTGAGGTCGCTCGAAATTGAATTTCTTCAGCATGCCGATTTCAACATAGAGACCTATGCTACCGGGGAGTTGTGTATGGGTGCTATGTCCCGTAATCCCGATGTTATTATCCTGGATTATCATCTGGATGGTGTGGTAAAAGGGGTAATGAATGGATTGGAAACCCTCGATAAGATTAAGGATTACAATCCTGATATCCCGGTTATAATGCTGTCGTCGCAAGACAGGATAGAAGTTGCGATCAACTGCATGCACCATCGAGCATTTGATTACGTTGTAAAGAGCGAAACTGCATTTATGCGCTTACAGAAAATAATTACGACCATTTTTCAATACAAGAAAATGGAGAAGCAACTAAACTGGTATATGGAACGGATGTAGGTGCTTTTAAAGCTTGTCTCTATAGCATAAGATTTTAGTTAACCGATGCCGAATCACTGCGTGATTCGGCATTTTTGTCATATGCTGTTTATTGCTTTTGTGGTAATTGTGCAAGTTTCACATTGTAACGTGTAACAATTACCCTTTGACGTGAGACTACCTTTGAGCTGTGGGAAAATTCTCCCGCAATTCAAATCAGAACAATATTGAAAAAACTACTACACGCATTGACGGCAGTCATTCTGTTTTTGATGCCAAGCGAAATGTACGGGCAGGCACCTAATTTGGGAACTACTGCCAACTTTGTCCTTTTTACAGGGGTGGGTGCAATTACCAATGGCGCGACGCCAATTTATCTGACGCATCTTACGGGTAACCTGGGTTCTAATAGCGGAGCGGCTACGGGGTTCGGAAACGTTGATGGTGTATTGCACAGCGGTAATGCTACAACCGCGACTGCGTTGGCTGACCTTACCATCGCCAACACTATGCTGGATACCACTACACCTACATTCCACCCATCATCATCTACACTTGGTGGCGGAGATACATTGGTACCTGGTGTTTACGCATATGGCGGAGCAGGAACGCTGAACGGAAATCTATACCTGGATGCAGGTGGTAATCCGAATGCTGTATTTATTTTCCAGTTTCCTGGATTAAATACTTTTGATCCCACTGCGAATTCCAAAGTTATTCTTATTAATGGAGCGCAGGCATGCAATGTGTTCTGGAAGGTTGGTGGAGCGTTTGGTTCCATTGCTGCCGGAACTAATGTTACCTTCAGGGGTACTATTGTTTGTAACAGGGCAATAAATCTTTATTCAGGTGATACATTAGAAGGCAGAGCCTTATCTACAACGGGTGCTATTACTGTTTCCGGCACTGGTGGCGTAGTTGCCTTCACGCCTATTGGCTGTGGTAGTGCTGTGCTTACCGGTCCTGCTTTCCCTACACTTGGTGCAACAAAAACATATGCTTTATTTTCAAGCAATGGTGCCGTAACAAATGCAGGTGTGAGCCATATTTTAGGCGATGTTGGTGCTATGACCGCCGCCCCAACCGGTTTCGGTACCGCTATTATGACCGGAGCAATACATTTTGCTGATGCTTCAGCTACTGCCGCTTCAGGTGACCTTTCAACATTATATAACTACCTGAATGCATTATCCTATGACATTGAATTGCTACGTCCAGATCTTTTCGGACACAATCTGGTGCTAACTCCTCATACCTATTTGCTTAATGCAGCTACTGACCTAACAGATACTGTAATACTTGATGCTCAGGGTGATGTAAACGCTGTTTTCGTATTCCAGATAATGGGTGCGTTTAATGCGCTTACAGGTTCTAAAGTAAAATTAATTAATGGTACGAAGGCGAAAAATGTTTTCTGGAAAGTTACTGGTGCTACTACTGTCTTTACAAATTCAGTTTTTAATGGTTCTATAATTGGTGGCGGCGGCGCATCTGCTATTCAGCTGAATACGCTCACTAATTTTAATGGTAGTGCAATGACAACCAATGGTGCTGTTACAATAAATAATGCCACTATAACTGCTGATGTTATGCCGGTTGCTGGTCCTTTAACAGGAGATAGTACGGTTTGTATTGGCGCTAATGATACATTGTCTGGTGTTGATACAGGTGGTGTCTGGAGCGCAAGCAATAGTCACGCAACAGTTTCAACCCGTGGTATTGTTACAGGTGTTACAGCCGGCTTAGATACGATCAGGTACATTGTCAATAATGCTTTCGGTTCTGATACGAGTGTAATTACGATAAGGGTGAAACCCAATCCGGTTGCAGGTCCTATCACAGGTCCATTAAGCGTATGTATTGGTTCAACTATTACGCTTTCCGGTGCTGATTCTGCCGGAATCTGGAGCAGAAGTAACGCCAATGCAACTATTTCGTCTTCAGGTGTTGTTACCGGCGTTTCAGCGGGTATAGACACAATGACTTATATTGTAACTAACACCTGCGGAAGCAATACTGCTTCAAAAGCAATTACTATAAATCCTGCTGTTTCTGCCGGAACCATAGCTGGTCCATCAGTAGTATGTACAGGTAATACTATTACGTTAACTGATGCGGTAACTGGTGGTACCTGGAGCGCAACAAATACGCATGCTTCGGTTTTAGGTGGCGTGGTTACCGGCGTTTCTTCAGGTACGGATACCGTAAGGTATATTGTT
Source organism: Chitinophagaceae bacterium (assembly GCA_947447265.1). Classification (GTDB taxonomy): domain Bacteria; phylum Bacteroidota; class Bacteroidia; order Chitinophagales; family Chitinophagaceae; genus Flavipsychrobacter. The sequence goes on along the minus strand of CANFKC010000022.1, from coordinate 61,167 downwards.
ACCGGCGCTTGTGGCACCGATACCGCAACTAAAATCATTACTATTAATCCTTCACCTAATGCAGGATCTATTTCTGGCCCAGCTACAGTATGTGCCGGCTCAGTTATTACACTTACTGATGCAGCCGCTGGTGGTATCTGGACTGCAAGCAACACGAATGCTACCGTAGTTGGTGGTCTCGTAACTGGCGTCACTACTGGTATTGACACTATTATATATTCAGTTACAAACTCTTGTGGTACTGCAATTGCAACAAAAGCAATAACAGTTAATCCATTACCAAACGCAGGAACTATTACAGGCGCATCAAGTGTTTGTACTGGTACTTCAACAACTTTGACCGATGCTGCAGCAGGTGGCACCTGGAGTGCATCTAACACGCACGCTACAGTAATTGGCGGTGTTGTTACTGGTATTACACCTGGTTTAGATACTATTGCTTATACGGTCACTAATTCATGTGGTACTGATATTGCAACTAAAACTGTTAATGTAATATCTACCCCTAACGCTGGTGTTATAACAGGCGCTTCAACGGTTTGTGTTGCATCTTCTACTACATTGTCTGATGCAATTACAGGCGGAACCTGGAGTGCAACGAACACTACTGCTACCGTTACTGGTGCTGGTGTTGTTACCGGTGTTTCAGCAGGTATTGATACGATCAGGTACACAGTTGTAACAGGCTGTGGTGCTGATACTGCAACTAAAATAATTACAGTTAATCCTTTGCCAAATGCAGGAACTATTACGGGTGCGTCAAGTGTTTGTACTGGTACTTCAACAACGTTGACCAATGCTGCAGCAGGTGGCACCTGGAGTGCATCTAACACGCACGCTACAGTAATTGGCGGTGTTGTTACTGGTATTACACCGGGTTTAGATACTATTGCTTACACGGTCACCAATTCATGTGGTACTGATATTGCTACGAAAACTGTTACTGTAATTGCTACCCCTAACGCTGGTGTTATAACAGGCGCTTCAACGGTTTGTGTTGCATCTTCTACTACATTGTCTGATGCTATTACAGGCGGAACCTGGAGTGCAACGAACGCTAATGCTACCGTTACTGGTGCTGGTGTTGTTACCGGTGTTTCAGCAGGTATTGATACAATCAGGTACACAGTTGTAACAGGCTGTGGTGCTGATACTGCAACTAAAATAATTACAGTTAACCCATTGCCAAATGCAGGTACTATTACAGGCGCTTCAAGTGTTTGTGTTGCCTCTTCAATTACGTTGACTGATGCTTCAACAGGTGGTACCTGGAGTGCTACCAATACCAATGCTACCGTTTCTGGTACTGGCGTTGTAACAGGTGTTGCAGCTGGCATTGATACAATAGTGTATACAGTCACCAATTCATGTGGTACTGATGTTACTTCTAAGACTATTACCATAAATCCTTTGCCAAATGCAGGAACAATTTCGGGACCTTCGAATGTATGTATCAGTTCAACTGTTACATTAACAGATGGGATATCAGGCGGTACCTGGAGTGTTACTAACACTAATGCAACTGTTGCAGGCGGTATTATTACCGGTATTTCAGCGGGTATTGACACTGTTAAGTACGCTTACACTAATACATGCGGAACTGACATTGCCACTTATGAAGTTAAGGTGAATGCACTACCGGTACTTACCAGTACAATTACACCAGCTGCTATTTGTGATAGTTCTGTTTTCGCTTATACCCCGGTTAGTGACAGCACTATAGCTACTTTTGCATGGACACGTGCAATAACATCGGGTATTTCAAATGCCGCAGGTAGCAGAACCGGTAATATTAGTGAGCCGCTGTTTAACACTACGAACAGTCCGGTATCAGTTCTTTATAATTATGTTACTTCTGCACACGGTTGTACAACTTCACAAAATATAGCCGTAACGGTTAATCCAACTCCTAAATTAGTAGGTGTGCTTAGCGGTACTGCTTGCAGTGGGTCAAGTTTTACTTATGCTGCTACCAGCACAGTGAGTGGAACAACACTAACATGGACACGTGCAGCGGTCACATCAATATCTCCAGCAACAGGCGCAGGTACAGGCGATGTAAATGAAACGCTTACGAATGGCACTACAGCAGCAATCAATGTTGTATATGTATATACACTGTCAGCGAATGGCTGTTCTTTTGTTCAGCATGTTGTCGTAAGTGTTAATCCTACACCTGGTAATCCGGTTATATCTATTAGCGCACCATCTGCAGTTTGTAAGGGTACTATGTACCAAAATTTCGGAACAACTGCTCCCGCAGCAGGCATTCAGTACCATTGGAGTGCAATTAATGCAACTGTTTGGGCAACAGGAAGTAATGGCCAGAACTCAATCGTTAGTTTCCCTAATACAGGAACAGCTTATGTAGTGCTCTCTACCAACCTGCTAAGTTTTCCATGTATGAGTTCTACTTCTTATACTGTTAACGTTAGCACTTCGGTTTCTTCAGTGCCGGTCGTTACTTATTTCCAGTACCATTTTGTTTGCACACCAAACAATGAAGGTTCGTACCAATGGGGTTATGACGATTTGACTACGCTCGATTCAACAAAGTTAAATGGCGAGATCAACCAGGATTATTTAAATGTAAGCCCTGATTTCGCGCATAAGGCTTATTGGGCAATGACAAATATGAATGGTTGCAATCAGAAGACTTACTACCGTATACCTGCTGCAATAGAAAATGTAAATGCAGTAGAAGCCACTATTGATGTTTTCCCTAATCCTGCCACCGCTACAATCAGCGTAAATATCAATACCATTAGTAGTGATAACATACTGGTCGAAGTAAGGGACATGACAGGGCAGAAGCTCTCTACAGTTGCGGCAGTCAATAATACGGCTACTGTTGATGTTGCAGCTTTTGCTGCCGGCATGTACATGGTTACCTGTTATAAAGATGGCGTTACCATTGGCACTACGAAGTTTATTAAAAATTAATTGCACACTCTCAAAACAAATAAAATGAAACAATTATATGCGTTGATGATAGCAACCGCGGGTACATTAGCCGCTGTTGCCCAAACGCCAAAGACAAAGTACAATGCGGATAGCCTGCTATCGCGATGGGTTATTGATGTGAATCTTCTGGGAGGGCTTAGCTCCCAGAATTTCACAACCAACAAATCCTCATTAAATTACCTGAATGCTGTAAACGCAAACCCGGGAGAATTGAAGTTTAAGAATGGGGTAGCCTATGGTGGAGATGCACAATTGGGTTTTTTCTTCGGTAAGAAGCGCCATTTTGGTATTGGTGCCGGGTTCATGTACCTGATGCAGGAGGGTTATGCAAGCCTCAATAATTACCATGTGGAGTATCAGGCTGCGGATTTTGCAGGTAGCACGTTCAGGCAGTCAATTACGGGTAACGATCTTAATGAGCACCTGGCTATAACGAATATGAATATCCCGGTAATGTTGAAATACAAGAACCGTTTTTCAAAAAGATGGGGCTTTACTGCTGATGCCGGTGCGTTGTTTAATGTCCAGATGAAAAGTGCGTATAAAGCACACGCTAATTTCGACTATGAAGCGATTTACCAGTTAAGGGCGAATGCTGACGGCGGTACTACTGCGGTTTACGATAACTCGCCCGTGCCTTCTGTTAACGACTGGCTGATAACTAAGGCTGAATTTTTAAGGAATAATCCAAACGGTAATATGCCGGAATATTTCAACACGAAGCGTGCACTGGGTTATAGCGTCGGCCTTAATGAGACTGTCCCTACCAAGCAAGGTAATGTTTCCTACAATAAGGGGTCGATCGGGTTCATGCTGCAACCATCATTCAACTATTTTCTTTCAGATGATGTTGCACTTAATTTCGGCGGCTACTATATGTTCCAGCCTTTTAAAAATAATGCAACTGCTAACTATCATCTTACTGACGGTGCCGGCAATTATAGTTCCATGCTAAACAATGCCACTGCAAGTACAAACCAGTCTTATGGTTTAAACATTGGTGCGAGATTTTTCCTAGGCAATAAGAAAGACAGGGATCATGATGGCATTACTGACAGAAAAGACAAATGTCCAGATGTATTCGGTTTGGCAAAGTTTGATGGTTGCCCGGATACCGATGGTGACGGTATTCAAGATAGTGAAGATTCCTGCGTTACTGTTTTTGGTTTGGCTCGTTTTCATGGCTGTCCTGACACAGATGGTGATGGAATTCCAGATAAAGATGACCTTTGTCCGCTTGTCTTTGGTCTTGAAAAGTACCATGGTTGCCCTGACCGTGACGGTGATGGCATAATAGATAAAGATGATTCATGTCCGGATGTGTTTGGTTTGGTACAGTTTCATGGCTGCCCGGATCGCGATGGTGATGGTGTTCCCGATGCTGATGATAAATGCCCCGACGTTGCAGGCCCTATCGCTAACCAAGGTTGCCCGATAGATGATGTAAAGACGCCGGCTCCGACAAAAGCAGGGATTGATGGTGATATATCAACACCTATATTGTTTGAGTCAGATCGTTCATATGTACCGGAGTCTTACATTCCGGAGATTGATGAGGCTGCAAGGCAATTGAAGGATGATAAAGATTCCTACCTTACTATTGACGGCCATGCTGACACAACCGGTGCTGAAATGCACAATGAAGGTTTGTCTCAGAAGCGTGCAAATGCTGTAAAGAAAATAATTGTGGATAAAGGCGTTAACGCCAGCCGCATTAAAACTACAGGACATGGCAGCGATATACCTGTAGCTCCGAATGAGACACCGGAAGGTAGGCAGAAGAATAGAAGGTCAGTGATGAAATTGGTGAAAACCAGGTACAAAAACTAGAAATACACTTAGCTCGTTTTTGGGCAACAGTATATTCTGAAAGCTTCCAGTACCAGGCAAATGGTATTGGAAGCTTTTGGTTTTTAATTTAATTGGCTAGGCGTGAATAGTGTAAGTAACAAGCAGGGTAGTGTAATGCTTCGGAGCGATAAATGCATGAACTTTGATAAGTGAAGATACTTCACTACTAAAACCAAATCATGATAAACATAACGGAATTGACGGGTGACTGGAACGAAATTAAAGGCAAACTAAAACAAAAATTCGCCATACTTACTGATAATGATTTGCTGTTAATGGAAGGCAAACAAAATGAATTGATAGGTCGCCTGCAGATTAAAATGGGAAAGACAAAAGAAGAGATTCACAAGATTATTGCCGAATTGTAAGCAGGAATCACCTGCCAGAGTTTTTTTCGCATAAGGGCAAAATGCAAAAGAGCGAAGCAACCGTGCGTATTTAGCGCTGTTGCTTCGCTCTTTATTTGTAGACTAAGCGAACGAAATGTCAAAATCTAAACGCAAATCATTCCTGCATTAAGGTCCTGATATCGGCTACGGCCCTATCAATATCGGGCGGAAGGGTGGCGTCGTAAACGCCTCTTATCCTGGACTCCTTGTCAATCAGTAGCATTACCTGGGTATGCAGGAATTCTGTGGCATCCTTTTGTAGGCCCTCTTTCTTTTCGGCGAAAAAGGATTGTCTGCCCAGGGTATTGATTACTTGCTCGTCGCCCGTAAGTAGGTGCCATTTTGTAGGGTATATATCCATGCTTTCGCCATAAGCAGCCAATCTTGCTACTGAATCGGTTTCGGGCATCACGGTAAATGAAACCATTTGCACCTCTTTATTTGTCCGAAAACTATCCTGCAACTTTTTCAGATTGAACATCATTTTAGGGCAAATACTGCTGCATACGGTAAAGAAGAAATTCGCTGTATATATTTTGCCCTTGAGTGAGTCGTTGGTAAAAACGTGTCCCAGCTGGTTACGCAATGCGAACGCGCCAATCTTGTGAATCGAGTCGTATCCTTTGTCACCCGGGCTGATCCAATCGGCAGTGAAATCGGCAGTATTATAAAATGGCAACCTTTCATAGTTATGCCCGGACTTGCACCTACCCAACAATAGCCCTACTACAACCAGCAAACAACCTGCGCTAATGTGCTGCACCCGGGATGCAGCTTTGAACCTTAATAACACCATATAACCGTTTGTTCCTGATTGTATAATTGGACGTGAGCTGCCCGCTTTCATTCCATACCCTTTGCAGGCCTTCGGGATTGCCCGCCAGGTAATTGGCTTCTTCACGAAGGTGCCCGTTTTTAAAAAAGGCTTTTTGCGTGCCTTCAAATTTATTGTCCTTGTAAGAAAGCGAATACTTGCATTGTCCATTGCGCCACCATTCCCGGCATTCACCTTCCAGCTTCCCGTTTACAAAAGAACGTTCCAGCATTTTATGGCCGTTCTCGTAAAAACCAATCGCCTTGCCATTTGCCCGTCCTTCCATAACTGGCATCTGGAAAGTGACCAATTGGTCGGATTGAACTTCCTGAATGTAGCCCGAGAACGGCCTGCCGTTATACCACCAGCCGTCCTGCCGGAGGTACAAGTTAGGGTCGTTATGTTTAACTTTCACGTCGGGAGGTAAAGGCCGACTACACGACCCGCAAAATAATACCAACAAGAAAAATAGCCCTGCTTTCTTCAAATTACGCCAACTATTTCTTGAAGTAGTCATCCTCCTGCTCGCGTCTTATAGGTCTAGGTTTCGCCGCGCTGTCTGCAGCCGTTTTGGCCAATGCGACAGGTTTCGGAATATCGTACACAATGAATTGACCCATCAAGCCCTCATCTTCATGCGACAGAATATGGCAATGGTACATGTAGGGGTGCTGCGGAGTACAGCTGAAATCATTATAGTAGGCCAACACTTCTACTGTCTCGCCTAACCGTATATAGAAGTCGTCTTTCCATCCGTTTTCATAGGAGAATGGTCCGGTAGTTACTCCATTATAGGTTCTTTTAAGGATATTGAAAGCAATGTCGTGTATGTGAATAGGATGGCCCGACACGTTATTGTTTACGAATGTCCATTTCAATACCGAATTCAAAGGGATCCTTTGATTAATTGTATTATAATCATAAGCAGTTGTATCGAAGTAAAACAGAGGTCGAGCTGGAGTAGGTGCCGGATCGAGGTTAGACAGGCCATTGATATGCGTAATAATTCTATCTGTTACATCCTTCTGTTGCCAGAAATAATTCTGTGCAAGTGTAGCCGGAATGGAATAAATGGCGCCCGGCGTTGCATCTTTTACAGTAATGTGCAGCAGATTGAAATCTGTATTTGATAAGAAGCCATCAAGTGCAGGGCCGGTCTTGCCATTAGGCAAAACAATTGGTTTGTTGCTTCCCGGGAAACCTGCTTCCAGCGCTGTGTTAAATGATTTGAGGTCCAGCGACTTTCCGATGGGGTCATGGCTGAGGTCCACAATAAATTCTATTCTTTCACCCGGCAGCATGTACAACCTCGTTACTGTATCGGGCTTGTTTATCAGTCCTGCATCGGTGCCAACAACCATGAAGGGGCGGTTATCACTAAAGCCGATATTGTAGCCTCTTTCTACTTCAGCATTCAATATCCTTATCCTTACCATTTGTTTAGGTAATTGGGTGGCCGCTCTTAATACGCCATTGGTAAGCACGTAATCACCCATCTGGTCATTGTTAATATTGCTGGCAATCGAATTATCTGACAGGAACCTGCGGCTGGTTATTGTAAGAGGGATATCATCCACTCCATACTGCCTTGGCAGGTTAACATTTTCTTCTGCTCCTCCTCTCATCAATATCATGCCTGCTGCGCCCATCGTTACCTGATAGAAGGTTTCATGGTGCAGATGCGGATGGTACCAGTAAAGGGCAGCATTGTCCTCACTTTGTATACGGAAAAAGGGATTCCAGGTTGTTCCGGGCGCAATTTGTTGATGCGGGCCACCATCCATCTCAGCGGGAATATGAAATCCATGCCAGTGTGTGGTGGTAGTATCCTTCAAATTGTTCTTCAGGCTAATAAAAATACTGTCGGCAATATTCATGCTGAGCGTTGGCCCGAGGAATTCATTTTTATTGCCCGTCACAGCGCTGTTATAGCAAAGGGTGGGGGTACGTTTTCCTGGCAGGAACTGATGAGAACTGGAATCTATCGAAAGGTCATACTGCCTCTTGTAGTACACCTTACCATTAAGCTTGAAGGAGCCGATGAGTTTTCCCGAATCGAGCAAAGGCATGACCAATGGGTTATAGGCATCGCCATTAGTGCCAAGCCCTATTGTGGCTATTGCTGTGGTGCTGCAAACGGCGGTATCGCCCAGGTTATGGGAGATATAGATGGCTACCAGGTCGGATTTGGAGGTACCCTTGAAGGTAACGGGGAATTTAACGACAGAGTCATTGGCGGTCAGGACAGTGTCGAAGCCAGTTGGGCTGAAGCACTGTTCTGAAAAATGGGTGCCCGATGTTTTGTCGTAGCTAGAGTCGCTTATGGCAAAGTGCACAGGCCCTGCAACTGGCTTGCTTAATCTCACGGTCAGCATGGTTTGCTGGGGACTCTTGTTATTGCTGAAGGCCATGCTTGAAAGGGAGGCGCCGACATCGTTGTATTGAGCCTTCTTTTTGGAACAGCCGAAAAGAAGCATTGCGGTGGCAGCAGCCATGATGAGACCTGATTTTTTCATTATACGGATCTTTTTATTTTGATAATTAATTGAGGCAATTCATTTATAATTCGCACAAAATAAATTATTTATTTAAAATCACTAAGAAAAAAGTCAGTTTTGTTTTAAAGTTCAGGGTTTCCCGCAACGAGGTGCGTAGTTCCCGCATTAGGCTATTATGTATCGTGGATGAATTGTGTGGATTTTTAATGGTATCGGCCAATAGGTTGTGTTTTTGTCGTTGGTGGTCACAACGGACGAAATGTCGAACCGGTTGATGGAATTTTTCAAACATATATATGTTGAAAGAAATTCTGAAATACTAGTTAACTAAGCAAATCAATCCTATATATCGCCTAGCAAAGAGCTCTAAAGTTGGCAATTCACACATAACGGTAAAATTCCCGTTGATTCCGCGAAATGCATTGTGATTTTGTCTGCGAAGGCTGTCGAAGATCGTGTTTGCAAAGACGAGAGGCTAAATTAGCGCTATCAAATAACATCGATCTAATATGTGTGTTGCGTAGAATTCAGGATCTGGTATATTTTCAAAAATTACACCTCTAAAATGAAAATGCTATTTTATTGCTGGTACATTGTATTAAAGCGAGTCAACTTTTGCTCAGCCAGTTTATAAGTAGGAAATACTCGAAAAAATAAAGGAGATTGAAAACAGTTATCGCCGGCAGTATTTATTAGCGATGAAGAATCAGTTCCTGCTGCCGAGCGTATGGTAAAATATGATGTAAAAGGCTTGAGCAGAGCAGTTATTCACGATTATGAAATTGCCTGGGTTAAAGTATGTAGGTGGGCAGATGAGGTAAAGGGGGAATGAGTGCCCCCGACCTAATACTCTCATTCCTGTAAAAAAAACTTAACTTAATCCGGTACATCCCCAAAATATCACGCAGATGGATTTTCTCTCTCCGCTCTTGTTGCCCCAAATATTACCCTTTTGACTTTCATCGGATTGAAACTGAGGCATATTTTCGCAGAGGGATTTTGGGCAGGAAAATTATGCGCTTAGGATCAATAGTATAAAAATATACTGCCAAGCACCTTATTTCGATAATAAGTAATGCCTGGCAGTGATATGAAAGAACCGAATACTATTTTTTCTTTAGCTCATCGCGTATTTCCATCAACAAAGCTTCCGATGCTGACGGGCCGGCAGGAGCTGCTGCTGGTGCTTCAGCTTCCTTACGTTTCATTTTTTCAATAGCTTTTATCATCACGAATACGCATAGCGCAATAATGAGAAAATCAAAAACGGTTTGTATAAAATGGCCGTATGCAAATACATTGGCACCTGCTTTTTTTGCTTCATCGAGAGAGTGGTAAATATCACCATCCTTGGCCACTTTCAGCACAACGTACTGGTCTACGAACATTTTGCCGTTGGGGGCAACCATACCGATAACCGGCATGAAAATATCCTCAACAACTGCGGCAACAATTTTACCAAATGCGGCGCCAATAATAACACCGACGGCAAGATCCATCACATTTCCCTTGCTTACGAACGATTTAAAATCACTTACAAATCCCATAATTGTATTTTTTTAGAGTTAAAACTTTTTTACCAAACCTAATGTAAACGACTGCTTAAGCTGCACCCATCCGAGAGCATCACCAGGCAGATTTTTTTCAACAGCAACATTGTTAACGATGCTTGTTTGACTATACGGATTATCGTTGCTATATGCAATAGTACATCCCATAGTGAGCCCAAGCGATTTTGTAGCCTTCCATGTGATCAAATTATCCCAAAATACCTGAACGTTGCCCGGATTGTCCTTTTTAACAACAACTCCAAGGCTGTTTTTTGTGTCCTTAGCCAGGTAGTTCGCATAAAGGTCAAGGCGGGTATTAAACGTAATCAGTTTTGTGAGTTCAGCACTATACCTTCCAGTGAAGTAGGCGCCAAATTGATATACTGATGTTTTTCCGTATGGGATGCCAAATGCACCCTGCGGGCTTATCTTCGTGTATTGGGTATCGGCATATGTTGCCCTTGCTGCAATTGGTGATAGGAACAATGTTAAGACAGTGCCCTTCCTGTATTCCATCCCGGCAGCAAGTGTCAGATAGGCGGGGGCAAATAACCCGGAAGAAGGTTTTTTCTGCCAGTCAGCCAATGAATAGTCGAATCCTTTTGTAAACTGCGATTTAAAGTTGAAAAGAGCTGTATAGAACAATGATTTTTCGCCTTTTACGCCACTACCGTATTTTGATGTAAAGTCGATACGGTCATCAACTTTACGAGGAACGAAATTGTTGGAATATACATAGTTCAAGCCATAGGACACATCAAGATTATTGGTCCATACCACATTATGATTGTAGTGTATGAGAAAACCGCTAAAGAGTCCGTTTACAGCAAGCGCTGCCAATTCGCCTCCAGCTGCCCAGTTGTGTATAAAACCCTGGTTGATCCCGAGGTTTAGCATGCCGCCGTGTACCCAGGCTACTGTGTCTTTATTTTCTGTAGTGAGCGACTTCTTCACATCATCGCACTTGTTAACCTGCGCAAACACTCCAAGTGGTAAAAGTGCTAATGCCATGATTTTCAATGATTTTTTCATTATAATTTTCTTTTTAAATTTTCGGCGTGTGAAGTTAAGTGCTTTATTGTTATAAAAAATATTTCTTTTGCGATCTACAGTAATTCAGTAGCAAATTATTTGAATGTTGGGTTTACAGCCCTGTTGAATTTGTTTATTTTTTTTGCCCTGGTGATGGTTACCAGCTATATTTCATTTATCCAATTATTAGTGGGCAAATTGGTCACTTTTGCCCCAATATTTAATTCATATACAAAAAATGTTAATAATACGATTGTATATTTTGTTACAATTCACCCCAACAATAAGCCATTTCACCTCGTAAGGAAATTGCACATTGATATTTATTGAATGATTAAAAATTCGAAATAAAATGATAATTTAAGCTTAAAATAAGAATATTAAGAATGTAATAAATATTTATTGTATCGCGTTAGGTATAAATGTTTTGGTGGCATAGCTACTTTATTTGGTTTTATATAATATATTAAAATCCTTTACTTATATTATTGTATTTTTACTATTTAGATACGTAGATGACAAAAATAAGTTCTTTATACCTGGAGCGGATCTTGAAGCAAAACGACGTTTTCTCAGTTCGACCTTCCTTGAAAAGTTGGTTTATTCATATAAGACCTATCGAACCGCAAATGAGGATACTGTGATATTACTGATAGCAAAGTCGGAGAAGGGTTTGCAAGAAAAAAGGGAAGGAAAACAAGGATTATTTTGTTTTCCTTCCCGTTGAGTGGTCTTGCCAGGAATCGAACCTGGATCCGGAGCTTCGGAAACTCATATACTATCCATTGTACTACAAGACCAATTGTGCGGCAAAGGTAACCGATAAAAGCAATTTTTGAAAATAGATTACTTTACTATTTGTAATCTTCAAGTACTATCTGCTCTTTGCAGAAGAAATACTCGCGGGGGTCGTTACTCGCAACTACAATAAGCCTGTTTTGTCCATATTGTTCCATCCAGCTTCGATATTGTTCCACGCCTTGCTGGTCAAGATTGGTGCAGGGTTCATCCAGCAGTAATACCGGTGTGTCTGAAAATATTGCCTGCGCCAGTTTCACCCGTTGTTTCATACCCGATGAATAGTCACCTATGGGTTTGTCAACAGCATTCTGAAGGCCGGTGAGCGTTATTATGTCGTTGATAGAAAGTCCTGGCAATGGTTGCTTAAATGAAAAATGGAAGGCTAGAAATTCCTGCAAGGTGAGCTCTTCAACTATTTCCATACCAGGTGCACAGAAGCTGATATTGCTGAAAATTTCCTGTGTGGTAAGTGCTTTCTCGTTGTTGCCAAAGTAGTGCACTTTGCCTCTCGATGGGTTTTGCATGCCAGCTACAACCCGCATCAATGTCGACTTACCGCTTCCATTTGCACCAAGCAAACAATAGGCATTGCCAGACTGAAAGGAAAATGAAATATCCTTAAATATCCAGTAACGCTGAAAACGTTTGCTTACCTGCTCCAGGTTTATCTTCATGAAATGCTGCGAACATTTAAAATTGTTTACCGAAGGCAATGCCAGTTACTCTTTCGGTTTTTAACTTTCCATACTTAATTAATTGTCTTCCAGATGCGGAGTTAATTCAGTAAGGGTAGGGCAGATGAGGTATTGCGGATCTATTTTCACATAGAACGTAGGCAATTTGCTTTTCCGCCAGGCCTGTATCTTATTATTCTTCTTTTGTACAATGGCTACTTCCTGTATACGGTTGTAGTCATCTTTCAGATTGGCTTTATGCGGCAACGTGCGATTGCGCAGGTAAATGATACGGCAAGATTGCTCATGAATTTCGTTATAGAAAATATGCGGCTTTGAAAAATCGCCGGCCTTCATGCTGTCCAGCATCAGTACCATGCCAGCATCCAGTTTAGTGATGTCCAGCTCAAAGGTTCCTGTTTGCGGGTCAGTTATCATACCGCCCGTGCGTTTTGCGCCCTCGTCTGTCGAAAACTTACCAACGGCTTCAGAGAAGCCCATTTTACCTGATGTTAAAAGATGATGTATGCTATCCAGTTTAGCCAGCGCAATTTTATAGTCGCCCGATGTAACTTCAGGTTTTATAAGAATGTGTGCGAGGTCGCACTCATCGCCACGGCGGCTTATCATTTTAATAATATGGAAACCGAATTTGGTTTTGAAGATAGGGGAGATCTCACCGTTTTGTAATTTAAATGCAGCAGCAACAAATTCCTGTGCCCATGGGCCATTGCGGGTTACGCCATCGTAGCGGCCACCGTTGTCACGACTACCAGGGTCATCGGTATTAAAAGTAGCTGCGTTTTCAAAAGTTATTTCGCCGGCAACAATTTTTTTACGGATGTCTTCCAATTTAGTATGTGCATATTCTTCCAATTCAGGGTTAACCGGCGGTGCCACTACAATTTGGCCAACTTCAACGGTAGCCGGGAAAAATGGTAAACTATCAACTGGTATTTTATTATAAAAGGCGGTTACTTCTGCCGGTGTTATCTTAGTATTCTCAAAAATCTGGCCTTGCATTTTTTCGGCAACCATTTGTTCCCGCACATTATCTTTAAATTCTTCTTTTATCTGGTAAACAGTTTTGCCAGACATTTGCTCCAACTTTTCTTTAGAACCATATAACTGAATAAAGTAGCGCAAACGGTTATCTATCTGGCCGTCAACATCATCGTCACTAACTGTTATACTGTCGCGTTCAGCTTGCTCCATCAACATTTTTGTGTTGATCATTTGCAGCAAAACGGCGCATGTGTCCTTAAAATTGGGGTCCTGTTGTTTTGCTTCCATCATCGCTTTTGAAAGGTCTGACTGGAGTATAATGCGGTTCCTTCCAACAACTGTAATTATCTTATCGGCGCTTTCCTGCGCGAACAGACTAAAAGTTACAAGCATTATTACGGGTAGTAAAGCAAAAATTCTAGCTACCTTCTGGATATTATTCGTTTTGATGGAAGTCATATTAGTAAAAAGTGCGAAAAATACGCGCAAGCGCAAAAATAGATTATTTACGGCCTTTATTAGTATGGCTGCTAATTTTTAACGTTTTTTCTTTTGACTGGTTTTGAAGGGAATCAATGGTCGAAAACAACAAAATTCGGAGGGGCTTTCAGTAGGTGAGTGCTGCGCCAGTTTTCGAAACGTTCTATATCGCCGATATGGAATTTATTCCAGGCTTCATACTGTCCGGCATGCCCCGCCTTTCCAAACAGCCATTCGTTGTAAATATCGAACCAGCCATTACGGATGAGCTGGTCATGATACTGCAACAAACTACCCATTTCATCGAAACTGTATTTTTTAGCGCATTCCAGCAGGAAGCGTGTACGAAGCATAGTAAGATTTTCTGTGGTTATACCATCACTTACCACTGGTGTCAATTGTAGAAATATTTCATTTATCCGGTCATCCATCGGATTTCGGAAAGTGGCTTTGGTGGCAAGCGATTCAAAAAACGTTTTCCATTTATTAAAAATGGCCGTTTTCAGGCTATCATTACCAGCTGTATCGGCACGCATCGCCAGGTAGGTTTCTCCGAGCAATAGTCCATAGAGCACATTGTCAGATTTTAGAATGCTAAGACTCGCAGCAATATAGTTGCTGGGTTCTTGTGGACATTTCAATACTCCTTCTGTCCATGATTTTATAGCAGCTTCACTGTCGCCATCGTGCATCAATACCTGACCTTTTCTATAATAAAGCATACCAGATACCCCGTAGCTAATCATTCCCTTCTTTATAGTTTTATTGGCCTCTTTATATTGGTGCATGGCTAGTTGGCAGGCAGCCAGCAATTGATAGGTTGTATCAGAAGCTATAGTATTTTTTAAAAGAGGTTTCAAGGTAGCTATAGCAAGATCATAATTGCCAGACAAATAATATAAATTGCCTAACTCAGTTTTAAGCTCGGTTCTAGCTGGTGCGAGGTTTATTAGTTGATTAAGGGTAATTATCGCATCCTTATAATTCCCAAGCTTTTGATAGCCAAGTACATTATTGTGCATTTGCTCCAACTCAGGTGAAGCCCATGCTTCTTGCGCCTGGCAGCAGATTTTGCAAGAAATTAAGAATAAACAGAGTAATAGTTTTCTAATAAACATAATGAAGGGCTAAATTTACAAGGGGAAAGGCAATTTTCTCCGAAAAACTTTGAATCACTATGGCTATTAAGAACATTGGTATACTTACATCGGGCGGAGACAGCCCAGGAATGAATGCCGCTATAAGGGCTGTCGTGCGCACCGGGCTGCATTATGGCATGGAGGTTTTTGGCATACACCGCGGCTACCAGGGCATGATAGAGGGCGATATTACCAAAATGAAAACGACCGATGTATCGAACATCATACAAAGAGGGGGGACAATACTGAAGACCGCACGTAGTAAAGAATTTATGACGGATGAGGGTATGGCAAAGGCTTATGCACAATTGCAACAACATGGTATTGACGGGTTGGTGTTAATAGGTGGCGATGGCACTTTCAGGGGTGCAGTCAATTTTTTTGAAAAGTATACGATACCTGCAGTTGGCCTGCCCGGGACTATTGATAAAGATCTTTCCGGCACCGACTTTACCATTGGTTTTGATACGGCTGTAAATACAGCTGTCGAGGCAATAGACAAGATACGCGATACCGCAGAAGCGCATGACCGTTTGTTTATAGTAGAGGTAATGGGTAGAGATGCTGGTTACATTGCGCTGAACAGCGGCATAGCATGTGGCGCTGAAGATATATTGATACCAGAAATGGTTACTGACATTGAACATGTTTTGTGCAGGATAGACCGCGACGAAAGGCGCAAAAAGACCGTGCATATTTTGGTAGTAGCAGAGGGTGACGACTTTGGCGGTGGCGCAAAAGTTACCCAAACCATCAAAGACCGTTTTCCGAAGCTAGATGTGCGGATGTGTGTACTGGGGCACATACAACGCGGCGGATCGCCAACTTATGCCGACAGGGTATTAGCGAGCAGGTTGGGCCATGCAGCAGTTACGGCATTGCAGGAAGGTAACACGCAGGTAATGGCAGGCGTTATGAATGACCAGGTAGTATTTACACCCTTTAATAAAGTAATAAAAGGCACTTCACCAATATCTCCTGATATGCTGGATATGATACGGGTATTGGCGAGTTGATGATTTTTTGTTGAGCAACTGAACTTAAACAGGCGTTTTTTTTTCTCTTATATTTGTTGTAAAATTTGCAATATGCGGTTGGCTGACCTGGATTTGAATAAAGTGTATACTTATGCTGATTACTTTAAGTGGAATCTTGAAGAGCGGGTTGAGCTAATTAAGGGCAAGATATTTGCAATGGCTCCGGCTCCCAATTTGCTACATCAGGTAATAACAAGAAAAATGATAATTAAGCTTGGTGTCTTTTTAGAAAGGCAATCATGCCAGCTATTTTCAGCACCATTTGATGTCCGTTTCCCGATAAAATCGAAAGAAGATGAAGATATTGTCACTGTTCTTCAGCCGGACCTCTGCGTAGTTTGCGATACTACCAAGCTGGATAGCAGGGGGTGTAACGGTGCACCGGATATCATCGTGGAAATTCTTTCGCCGGGAAACACCACAAAGGAGATGAACAAGAAATATGAGATTTATGAAGAGGCAGGTGTGAAGGAATACTGGATAGTATCCCCATTATATGAAACAATCTTGGTGTATACGCTAAGAAATGAAAAATTTACTTCCGAAAGGCCCCTGGCTACGGGAGATATTTTGCATTCGTCAATTTTGCCTGGTTTTGTTTTAGATCTAAGCGAATTATTTTCTGATAACTAATCCACCGTCATTTAGTTCTTAAAAAACTTCCCTGCTACTTCAATTGTTCTGTCAATATCGCTTGCGCTTATGGCAGTGCTGATAAACCAGGTTTCATAAGCTGAAGGTGGCAGGTAAATGCCCTCATTCAGCATGTGGTGGAAGAACTGGTTGAAGAGCGCATTGTTGGCTTCCGCAGCATCGGTAAAATTGGTAACAGGCTTTTCGCTGAAGTGTACGCTTATCATAGAGCCTAACCTGTTAATAGTGTAGGGTGAATTGACGTTTTTCAATACTTCATCAAGGCCTTTATGCAGGGTAGCTGTTTTATCTTCCAGTTCCTTGTAGATGGATGGGTTGTCTTTCAGGGTCTTGAGCATGGTATAACCGGCAATCATGGCTATTGGGTTGCCGCTCAAAGTACCGGCCTGGTATACGTTGCCCAGTGGAGCAATGTGCTGCATAATTTCCTTTTTGCCACCGAATGCACCAACCGGCATACCGCCACCTATTACCTTACCGTAGGTAACAAGGTCGGCATTAACGCCAAGCCTTTCCTGTGCGCCACCCGCAGCCAGCCTGAAGCCGGTCATAACCTCATCAAATATCAGCACTATACCTTCTGCGTCGCAAATTGCGCGCAGGCCTTCCAGATAGCCGGGCGCGGGTGGAATGCAGCCCATGTTACCTGCGACAGGCTCTATAATAATGGCGGCAATTTCACCTTTGTTTGCTGCTACCAGTTGGTTCACAGCATCAATATTATTGTATGGTGCCGTAAGGGTATCCATCGATACTCCGGCTGTAATACCAGGTATAGTTTGTATATTAAAGGTAGCTACACCGCTGCCTGCTTTTACTAAAAAAGCATCAGCATGCCCGTGATAGCAACCCTCGAATTTTATGAATTTATTTCTTCCTGTATAGCCTCGTGCCAGGCGCAAAGCGCTCATGCAAGCTTCTGTGCCGCTGCTCACCATACGCACCAGATCCACATTTGGAGCCATGCTTTTTATGAGCTCTGCCATTTCTATCTCCAGTTCGGTTGGTGCGCCAAAAGACATAGAGTCCGGTGCTTTTTCCTGTATGGCTTTTACCACGGGTTCAAATGCATGGCCAAGTATCATAGGTCCCCATGAGTTGATGTAGTCAATGTAACTGTTGCCATCAGCATCATACATATAGGCGCCTTTTGCCTTTTTCATGAACACAGGTATGCCACCAACGCTTTTAAATGCCCTTACCGGTGAGTTTACACCACCCGGTATACTTAATTGTGCGCGATCGAAAAGTGCAGTGCTGGTTGTTCTTTGTGTTGCCATGGTAGTTTATGCCGTATTGAGGGTGCAATTTACCACCGTATACCGACAAGTTTGTAAAGAGATTTTCATTTTATGGCGAAACATGAAAATTGTTGCCTGGCTACAGCTATAATTTAAGCCGGCAGAGTGAATGTTTCCAGCATTTTTATAATCTTTGTAAATAACGTACCTGCACCATGCTTCTTATCGCCATTATTTTCCCTGGACTGTCTTTTATTTTGCGTGGCAAATTCCTGTCTGGCATCGTAGCCATTCTCTTACAGATGTTGGCATTCCTGACTACTATTCTTTTTGGCTTTGGATTTTTAGTTTGGGCAATATTAGCAATCTGGGCCGTTGTTTCTTATTTTCAGGGTAAGGCTGATAAAAGAAACGACGCATTGATAGACGCTATAAAAAGCCGAAGAGGTTCAGACGATGGCTACCAGTACCGCGACCGATTTGATGGTAACAACAGCAATAGCCGTTTCCGGTAATTAGAGCTTATTTTTTACCTTCCGCCAAGTCAGTGATGGCTTTTTTAATCCTTCTCTGGCGCGTTTCTTCTGTTTTAGCCTGACCTATCGGTAATACAAACCTTTGTTTGTTGCTATGGGATAGTCCTTCAAAAAAAGCTTTTGCAGCATTATTGCTATTGAGGGCCGCTTTGAAATCAGCAGGCAATTCCAATTCCCGTGGTTCAGTATCTAATTCCAGGTCCACGGTAATTTCATCACCGCCACTTACACCAGCTTTTTCACGCACTTCTGCACTTACGCCTACCATAAATACGCCGCCCATTACTGCTATGGTGCTCCGATAGGTATATCCGTTTATAGTAACCTTTACGGGTGGTTTTTTACCTGCACCTAATCGTTCTACAATATTGTCTGGCACGCAAATTCCCGTTGCGGTTTTCTTTGCCAGTAACAATGTTGTTTTGAATGTTATTTTAGAATTGCTCATTTTGAGGTATTGATTTTTTATTTGCCGTAAATTACCTGGTTAGGGTGCTTTCTTACCCTTAACAAAGAGCCAGACCAAGCCGAAAGTCCCCCGATTAGCCCCCCAATAGATGCAGTTACAATGAGGAACAAACCATAATCGTGTAACTTAAATAGCACTGACATGCGATGTGACAGCAGGTGCTTGTTGGGTATATCATTCCTAAGTGCAACTACGTACCAGAATATAGCAATGCCCAGAAAGCCCGCAAGAAAAGAGACTCCACCCCTAATATTCATTGCGAGGGCAAAGGAAAACGGCACCAGAGCTATCATCCACCACGGAAAGAAATACTCCGCAACGGGTGTAATAACAAGTATGAGCAGCAGCAATATAAAGAAGCGCATTTTTCAGTAGTTGATTTACATTTAAGAATAAGAACGCAAGAGCCTGTTATTGTTATTTGTTGTTTGTAATCTGCATTTTATAAGTGATGGCTTTATTGGCCTGCTCCGCGCTGTTTGGCAAAAAGAGCAATCTGTAATATTTACCCGCCGCCCAGTCGTTAAGGAAGGTGGCATAATACTTACTTCCCGGATTGCCTGACTGCCCACCAGGATAAACGCCATAGGCTTCAATTTCATTTTTGCCCATTTGCACTACCATGCGCCATGATGGGCCATGGTCTTTTTTCGCGGCATTAAGCGTATTGCCCCAGCCGCCAATCTTAAAATGATCGAAACTGAATGCCGGCAATTTGGTGAGATGTGTTACTGATGTGTTTTTTACATTATACCATTGCAGACCGTTCTTTTCTGCCTTTTTAAGGCTATCCATAGTTTGTTTAAAACTGTTTTGCATTAAGCCACTAAGGTTATCGAATTGCTTTACGTTCAATTTGCCGGAGTCTGCGGCTTGAAGTAATTGCATTGTTCTTTCGGGTAGGGGATAGTAGAGGGATGGTACATTGCTGAAACCCGACCAAACTTTGCTGTAGAAATAATACCACCAAACCTGGTATATGCTTGCTTCTACACCTTCGGCAGAAAGCTTATGATCCCAATTGCGAAGCTTATCAGCGTATTCCTTTTCCCTGCCACTAAGGTTTGCCTGCAGATATTTAAGCATAATGGGGAGTGTGTTGGCCGCAAGTATAGAATAAGTATCATTTTGCATGGCAAACATATCCTGTACCGTTGCTTTCGGGTTGGCTGCTAATAGCTGGTTCACGCGCCATCCTCTGAATTCAATATAGTCGCCATTGTAGGAGTAGGGGTAGGTACTATCGGTTACGCATTGGTTGGCTGATGCCAGATAGCCCTGTGCCGGGTTCAACGCATGTGGGTTTTCTTTTGGCGGAATGAGTTCGCCCCACATTGCACTTTTCTTGCTACCGTCCAATATAAAACGTCCCTGGTCTTTCCATTTGTTTATGAATTGCCCCTGCCCCCAGAGTGCAATGTTCCCAGCCCTGTCAGCATAAATCATGCTCTGGCCAGGGCACTGAAAGTTAATAATACCTTCTACGAAACTGTTGTAGTCTTTCGCCCTGTTCATGAGGTAAACGGCCAAAAGTTCATTTGTGGCCTTATGCCCCATCCAGCACATGGCCAGTGGTTTATCTAAACCGCCATCTGCGGCATAGTGCTCGTCATATTGGAGCGGGCCATGAACGGAGTAGCTAACGGTATCAATAAAGTCTTTGCTATTTTTTACTTTAATAAGTTCCATTCTTTGGGTGAATGTCTTCTCCTCGCCATCCAACCAGTATTTATCACGGCTTCCGGCTACTCTTTTAATCAGGAAGTAGTCTTTCACATCGCGGTAGTTATTAGTAAAACCCCAGCTGATGCTATCATTAAACCCAATTATAATACCGGGTGCGCCGGGCAATGAAACACCATATACATTCATTTCTGGCGTTTGCAGCTGGGCCTCAAACCATAGTGACGGCATGTGTAAACCCAGGTGTGGATCGTCGCATAAAATAGGTGCACCACTTTGGGTCCGGCTACCGCTCACTGCCCAGTTGTTGCTACCTATACCATCTTCGTTAGCGGTTTTGAAATCCTTCTTACTAAAGTGCGGAAATACGGTGTCGGCCGGTGCGGCAGGGCGGGTGAGCGATGGTTTGTCAAATACGGTACCAGCCGGAATGACAGTAGATGAGCCCTTTATGCTCGAAGGATACAACAACTGGAAAATTTCAGGTGAAAGCACTTCCCTCAGGTAAGTAAGTGGTATATCATTTGAACCGCCGGTAAGGTCGTCGGCCATATACTTCATTAACAATGCACTCTTTATATTAGTCCATTGTTCCGGGCAGAAGCCCATTATTTTATATTCCAGTGGATAGTCGCGGTATTTTAAGGTACCGATGAATTGATTAACGCCGTCAGTATAGGCGTCCAGCATAGTTTTTGTCCGCGGCTCTTTCTCCATTTCTTTTAGAGAATTTTCTGCCGCGAAAACCATGCCTTTGCGGCGTTGTAGGCGGTCGTATGCCAGTCCCTTTTCCCCAATCACTTCGCTTACACGTCCCCCGGCTGCCCGGGTTTCCATATCCATTTGCCATAACCGATTGCTGGCATGTATATATCCTTCAACGTAATAAAGGTCGTAGTCATTTTCTGCATGGATATGTGGTACCATGCGGTCATCTATCCACACCTGAACTTTTTGGTGCAGTTTAGGGAAATTGAGTGCAGCATTAAAATCTTTATCCGCAGGTTCTGCATTGGCGAGGCATCCGTTTACCGGGTCTATGAGTCGCCCCAATGGAGGCAATGCCCCATTATTTATGGGGTGGTCCATTAACCACACCAAGCCAAACGTTATAACAGCGACCAGGAAACCCGCAATTTGCTTCATTGAAATTAAATAATGCTTTTGTTTTCAGTTAACTAGCGTATATTATCTTATTCAAAACCAATATTTTATGTGCTAAGCAGGTAGTAAAACCTGGTATTTTTTACCACCCTTTACAGTGAGTTTGTGGGCACGTAACCAAGAGTTATATATCTTCAGCATTTTATAGTTGGTATTGTTCGTTTTAGCCCAATCTGCCAGGTCTTCAATAGTTTTGTCTACTTCTACCATTCGGCTTTTGAGTGGTTTATATTCCTCCGACGGTTCTAAAATATTACCCATTTTCTTTGGGTTGCTGAGCAGATATTTCAGCGCCAGGATCCTGAAGACATAACGGTTGGTCTCGTCAGGAAATATTAAGTCGTAATAATTGTTGGAGCCCTGGTAATCTGCTTGCTTGCTATAACCGCCCTGCCCGCAATTGTAGGATGCCGCTGCTGCTGTCCAGGAGTGGAATTTTTCGTGCGCCTGTATAAAGTATTTACATGCCGCATCGGTTGCTTTAACGGCATTAAAGCGCTCATCAACTTCTTCGTTAATTTCTAATCCGTAAGAAGGGCCGGTATCTTTCATGAATTGCCAGAAGCTTGCCGCCCCTACTCCAGAAAGTGCGTTTTGTTGTAAGGAACTTTCTGCTACGCATACATACTTAAAATCGTCTGGTACGCCATTGGCTTTAAGCCGCTCCTCAATAATAGGCATATACCTTCCCGCAAGTTTAAGAATATAGAGTTGGCTGCCATGCAGGTAATAATTGCTCAGTAATTCGCGGTCCAGTCTTTCTTTAACCTCCCATTTATCCAATGGCACCTGTTCTCCGCTAAAATCGAGTGAAGTGGGTAATTCGGGAGCATAATACTTAAAAAGGGGTTTCCCATCTTTACTTACATCGACAGCTGGGGTTGCAGGGTCTATACGGCCCGAAGCCACAAAGGCAACAATTGCTATACCCAGTGCAAGGCCGGAGATGAAATAAACTAATGGCAGCTTCTTTATTATCATTAATCAGTAGTTGCTAAAATGGTGAGGAAAGAAACCAAATATACTGAAACTAACACAAGAATAGAAATTTGGAGTAAGATTATAGCATTTCGTTCAGTTTGCTTTTTTGCCTTACGAAAAGTATGCTTACGATGGTCAATAACGCGAAACGGGTGATTTTCTAATTCCTGCGTAAGGGCACTAGTATTTTTCGCTGATTTAGGTACATTTGTAATCCATTTCTCATCTTACAAACTTAATAATGAAAAAACTGACATTGCTTTTGGTTGCCCTGGGTCCGGTATTAGCTTTCGGGCAAGATAACCTGATCTTGAAATTAGAGGCTAACAAAAAGACAGATACGAATAGCGACAAGAAATACATTTTTTCGAAGATGGTGAACCTGGAGAACACTTCAGTGAAGAACCAGGCCAGTTCGGGTACTTGCTGGAGCTATTCTACCAATTCCTTCCTGGAAAGTGAGATGATGCGCATGGGTAAAACTCCTGTTCAACTGGCACAGTTATATAGTGCCCGCAGAGTGTATGAAGAAAAAGCGACCAACTATGTGCGCATGCACGGCGCTGTTGCCTGGGGCGACGGTGGAGAGTGCCATGATGTATTGAATATGTATGCCAAATATGGCGCTATGCCGCAATCGGTATACACTGGCCTGCATTATGGTACGGATAAGAATAAGTTCTCGGAATTTCAGGCAATGCTGAAAGCGATGCTGGATGTTGTTGTTGCTAACCATAACGGCAAACTGACCACTTCATGGAGAACAGCCTACGATGCGGTGTTAGATGCTTACCTTGGCCCTGTACCAGAAACATTTACATGGGAACACAAAAAGTACACTCCGCAGAGTTTTGCGCGTGAAGTTGTCGGCATTCATCCGGAAGACTATGTTGAATTTGGTTCAATGACCACATCTCCGTATTACAAGCAAACTACTTTCATGGTGCCGGATAACTGGTCGTATGAAAAGGTTTACAACGTAAAAATGAATGACCTTACTGACATTATTGACAATGCGGTGAACAACGGTTACACGGTTGCATGGGCTACGGATGTTAGTGAAAAATATTTTAGTTGGAAAAATGGTGTGGCATTTGTGCCTGAAAAGGATTACGAAGACATGGATGACACTGAAAAGAAGCACATGTTCGATGGTCCAATGGACGAAAGGCATATTACGCCGGAAATGAGGCAGAAGGCATTCGATAACTACGAAACCACTGATGACCATGGTATGCATATTGTAGGCATGGCAAAAGACCAGATTGGCCGCCAGTATTACATTGTTAAGAATTCATGGGGCGATAAGAATGATTACAAGGGCTATATCTACGTTTCAAAAGCCTATGTGAAATACAAGACGACAGCTATACTGTTACACAAAAATGGTGTACCGAACGAACTAAGGAAGAAAATGGACCTGAACAGGGAAAGAGACTAAACTTTCTGACAGCATATTTTATTTGAAAAGGGGAGCTACGAGCTCCCCTTTTTTAGTGCGATGCTTAGATCAATAATTATTACTTTTACACCCGTATATGAAACTGACACAGCATTTAGCCGAAGCGAAAAAGACTATCATATCGCTTGAAGTATTGCCACCTACAAAAGGAAGAAGCATCGAATCGTTATATGCAAGCCTGGACCCACTTATGGAGTTCAAGCCGTCTTTTGTTAATGTAACATACCACAGAGCGGAGCAGATATTAAAGAAGAGAAACGATGGGCTGCTGGAACATGTGGAAATTAGAAAGAGACCGGGAACCGTTGGTATTTGCGCTGCATTGATGTTTAAATATGGTGTTGAGGCGATACCACACCTTATTTGCGGTGGTTTTAGTAAAGAAGAAACAGAAAACGCGCTTATAGATCTTCATTATGTAGGTATCAGGAATGTGCTGGCGTTGCGTGGTGATGCAGCGGTAAATGAAAAGACATTTTCTCCACACCCCAAAGGCCATCGGTATGCAGAGGATCTGGTGAAGCAGATAATATCGTTAAATAAGGGCGAGTATATGGAAGATGATATACTTGACGGCGTGAATACCGATTTTTGTATAGGTGTTGCAGGCTATCCGGAAAAACACTTTGAATCTCCAAACCTGGATACCGACATTATGTACCTGAAGCGTAAAATTGATTTGGGAGCTGATTATATCACTACCCAGATGTTTTTCGATAACAAGTACTATTTTGAATATATTAATAAGTGCAAAGAGCATGGCATTAATGTGCCTGTAATTCCCGGACTGAAACCGCTATCAAACAAGAAGCAACTTACTGGTATACCTCGCATCTTTAATGTTGACATCCCGGTGGAATTATACACGGAAATGATGAAATGTAAAACCGATGCCGATTGTGAAATTGTGGGTACAGAATGGCTATTACAACAATGCCGCGATCTGTTGAAAAGCGGTGCTCCAATTTTGCACTTCTATACGCTTTCAAAGCCTGATATTATCTACAATGTATTAAAACAGCTGTTCTAAGAACAGCTGTTTTTGTGTTACCGCTATTTGGGGAGAATTATCCATTAATAAGCATGGCTGCTTTTTTAGCAAAATAAGTTGCAACCAAATCAGCACCCGCACGCTTAATGCTGGTCAAAGATTCCATGATGGCCTTATTCTCATCCAGCCAACCCATATTTGCCGCCGCCTTTATCATGGCGTACTCGCCGCTTACATGGTAGGCACTAACAGGAACATCCACCGCATCTTTTACTTCACGAATGATATCAAGGTAGGCCATGGCGGGTTTTACCATTACAATATCAGCACCTTCCTCAATATCCATAAGAGTTTCCTTAACGGCTTCGCGGCGGTTGGCGTAATCCATCTGGTACGTCTTTTTGTCGCCAAAGCCAGGGGCGCTATCCAGTGCATCCCTGAATGGGCCATAAAAGCAGGAAGCATATTTGGCGCTATAAGCCATGATGCCGGTCCGGGTGAAACCACCGGTCTCCAACGCATCACGGATAGCGAGTATGCGGCCATCCATCATATCGCTGGGTGCTATAATGTCTGCACCTGCCTGTGCGTGGCTTACGCTCATTTGCGCCAGTACTTCCACTGTAGGGTCGTTAACTATTTCGTTGTTTTCTACAATGCCGTCATGGCCGTAAATAGAAAATGGATCTAGGGCAACGTCGGTCATTACTATAATATCCGGGCAGGCGCTCTTAATGGCTTTAATGCTGCGTTGCATCAGTCCATCAGGGTTCAGCGCTTCAGTGCCTTTATTGTCTTTCAGTTCGTCTTTGCACTTAATGAAGAGCAGCACACTTTTTATGCCTAATGACCACAATTCTTTTACTTCAGCTACAGTAAGGTCAATGCTCATCCTGTAGTATCCCTGCATGGACGATATTTCTTCCTTAACTCCGGTGCCTTCCACAATGAAAAGTGGCGCAATAAAATCAGATGGTTTTATGATCGTTTCTGCCACCATAGCACGTATTGCCGGTGATTGGCGGAGTATTCTGTTTCTTCTTATTAAGTGCATAATTCTAAGTTCAATTTAGCTTATCTAAATACATCAAATAGCCTTCAACGGCATCTTCAATCATTTCTTTCGTGCTTTCAAAGCATACTCCTTTTTCAGGATTTTTTTTCAAATCTTCCCATTTATCCCGGATTTCTAATAGTTCCTCCCGATCTAAAATAAATTCCTGTTCGCATAAAATATAGTAGGCATGATTTTTAGCTTCAAATCCCTGGTAAAACAAAATTTCGAAAACATCTTTAAGATGCTCACTACAATCGAGTCCTGTCAATGCATAAACAAATGTACCATTGTAATTAGTTCGTTCTCTTGTAAAAATTGCATTGAATAATGGTATCACTGCTTCTTTTCGTTCAATAATAGCCAGAGCGTAGGCCGCTATGCATCGTTTGTCATAGCTGTCATTTTCAAGCAATTCCATATAAAAACTAAATAGATTATCGTGCTGCTCAGCACATAGGTCTGGACCTAAATCAAGCAAGGTATTAGAAGCTTCCCTTGCTTCCTTCCGCTCTTTCGTATGTATATCATTTTTTAATTGTTGTATTTTTTCTTCGTCTATCAATTCTTTTGATGTTATCTAAAATGCTTTTCAAATATGTCATAGTAGGTGTCCAACACCTTAAAGGTGTGGGATACCTATGTGTTACCAGATATTTTTTATAGACTCTTCATTAATTATTCTATTTGTAATTGGCCTATTGCCAGGAATGTTTAATATTGCCTTCGCTAACTCCTGATTACATAGTGTGCCATTCCTTAACCCCGCATAATCTCTGTAAGAGGAGTAATGCCAGTCTTCAATTTTATTAACCAAACCCGCTCTAAGGGGATTCTGATGAATGTAATAGAAGCAAGTTGCTCCATAGTCAGAATAGTTTATTTCCTTACTATCAGAGATGCATTTTGATTTGGTTTTTTGCTGGATCAAATTTCCGGTCCGTTGTTCTTGTTTATTAATTCCCTTTGTGTAAGAACTTAACAATAGCCTGATACCCTCGCTTAAAACGTTTCTTGTAATGCGCAAATCGGGCAATTGCTTTTCTGTATGTTCATTAGCATGAATCAAAAAATGAAAATGATTAGGCATGAGTACATAAGCAAGCAAATCGCAATGAGGCGAAACGTACTTTCTGACTTTTTGCAAAAAGTACACGTAATTACTTTCTGTAAAAAAGATCGTTTGCCTGTTATTTCCTCTATTGTAAATATGGTAAGTGTTTTGCGATATAAAGTCCATAAGGCAGAATCAAATAACTGGGCAGAAATTTTGCCGTTCTTTAAAGGTAATAATTTTCACAAATATTTGGTGCATAGGTGTCCCACACCTTAGAGGTGTGGGATACCTACTAAATCACACCCAATCCTTAGGTTTATAGTACTGCGCCATTTCAGCTTCTTTGCTGCCCGGTTCGGGTTGGTGGTTATAGTACCAGCGTGCACGTGGTGGTAAACTCATTAATATACTTTCGGTCCTGCCGTTGGTTTTTAAACCAAATAGTGTTCCCCTGTCGTGAATCAAGTTAAACTCCACATAACGGCCCCTCCTTATTTCCTGCCATTCTATTTCGCGTTCGGTGTAGGCGATATCTTTCCTCCGCTCCACAATAGGTATATACGCATTAAGGAACGCATTACCATTGGCCTGCTGAAACTCAAACAATCTGTTCTCGTCCATTGTCTCAGTGGGGCGCAGATAGTCATAGAATACTCCACCAATGCCGCGCATTTCATCGCCCCTGTGTTTATTGGTAAAGTACTCGTCGCAATGCTTTTTATAGGCAGGGTAGAGGCCAGCACCAAAAGGTGCGATGGTGTTCTTTAATGTGCCATGGAAATGCACAGCATCTTCTTCAAACATATAATAAGGCGTAAGGTCGGCACCGCCGCCAAACCAACTATCTATGCGCTTGCCTTCTTTATCGTATAGTTCAAAATAGCGCCAGTTGGCGTGGATAGTAGGTACAAATGGGTTGAGCGGGTGAATAACCAACGACAGACCCACCGCAAAGAAATTGCTGTCCGGCACACCAAATGCCTGTTGCATAGCAGCAGGAAGCGAGCCATAAACCACAGAAGTATTAACGCCACCTTTTTCAAAGACATTGCCGCTGGAAATTACGCGGGTTTTACCGCCGCCGCCTTCCGGCCTTTCCCATTTGTCTTCAACAAACTTAGCCGTTCCATCTACTTGCTCCAGCCCGGCACAAATAGTGTCTTGCAGGGCGTGGATATATGCTGTGAACTGATCTTTGAAACTCATAATGTCAGTTTTATTACTCCTTGCTTGCAGTGGAGCCGCTAGATATTGCGGATCTACAGTGGGTTTATATGATTTGCGACTTACTACTTACCACTTATGACTTACGGCGATACTCTTTTACAGCATCTACAAACGCTTTCGCATGGT
Source organism: Chitinophagaceae bacterium (assembly GCA_947447265.1). Lineage (GTDB taxonomy): Bacteria > Bacteroidota > Bacteroidia > Chitinophagales > Chitinophagaceae > Flavipsychrobacter. Next base: position 32,288 of record CANFKC010000022.1, on the reverse strand, counting down.
CTACGGGTACATTAGGCGTAATGCCGTGGCCCAGGTTGGCTATGTATCTTGTAGTGCCGAAAGCGTCTATCATCTTGGTTACTTCCTTTTTTATTTGCGCAGGAGAAGTAAGCAGCTTAGCGGGGTCAAAATTGCCCTGTATGGTAATGTTGTTGCCGGCCATTTTTCTGGCCATTTCTGGTGTAATGCTCCAGTCGATACCAACACCTGAGGCACTACTTTTTCCTATATCTGGCAGTGCGTACCAGCTTCCCTTAGGGAAGAGTATCACCGGCGCGTCGGTGCTTACTGCATCTGCAATTTGTATAAGGTAGGGTTGTGCAAATGTTTTAAAATCATGGGGGCTTAACATGCCGCTCCAGCTGTCAAATACCTGCAACACATCGGCACCGGCTTTTGCTTGCGCTTTAAGATAGAGGATAGTTACGTCAGTAATCTTCTGTAATAAGGCATGAGCAAGTTCAGGTTGCGTAAAGCAGAATTGTTTTGCTTTTTCAAAGGTTTTGCTGCCTTTGCCTTCCACCATATAGCAAAGCAAGGTCCACGGCGCACCTGCGAAGCCTATCAGCGGAACGCGGTTGTTCAGTTCTTTCTTGGTAAGCGAAAGTGCAGCGGTTACATAGCTGAGCCTATCTTCCACTTCTGTAGTTATCAGCGCATCAATATCAGCCTGATTTTTGATTACTTCAGGTAACGACGGGCCTTTACCTTCTTCCATAAGTACGGTCATACCCATTGCTTGTGGTATCACCAGTATATCCGAAAAGATAATGGCTGCGTCTACACCTACCTGGTCTACAGGCTGCAAAGTAATTTCGCACGCCAGTTCCGGGGTTTGTACACGGGTAAAGAAATCATACTTGTTTCGGAGCTTTATATAGTCCGGTAAATACCTGCCTGCCTGCCTCATCATCCAAACCGGCGGACGGCTTAACTCTTCTCCCTTTAATGCTCTCAGTAATAGATCGTTCTGTAAACTCACTTTTATATCGTTTTATTTATTGTTTCGTTCTTGATGTAAGCAACTGCATCGCTAACCATCTGGGCTTTTGACGGCTTGTCGCTTATTACCATTATGTTTTTTGTCACGTGTTTCCTTATTGCCGCTGCGGTAGTGTTACCAATTGAAAATAAGAGGGTACCATCGGAAACGGTGTTGTCGTTGAAAAAGCTATTTACGCCGCTCGGGCTATAAAATAGTATTCCATCGTATGGAGTTGTAATCTTATTATGCAATTCGTTGGTGTTATAAACTACTAACTCCCTATACCTTATTTTCGCTTCCGCCAATGCATCTGGTAGATTGTTCAGGCGAATATTGCTGCAAAAAAAATAGAGATTGCTTACCCGGTTGGCGATAATTACTTTCGCAATATCGCTGGCATTATTAGCGGCGCCTATAATTTTTGTACCCGGTAAGAGTTGTTGCACTTTTTTCAGCGTTTCGCTTCCGAGGCAAAAGATGTTCCAAGCAGGCAAAGTATCGCCAATGCAATCTTCGATGGCTATTACTGCCTGTGCACTGGTAAAAATAACGTTGATGGCTTCGCCCGCAAGCGATTTTACTAAAGTTAATAGCTCTTCGGTGCGGATGTGCGATATTTCAATAAAGGGTACCACGTCAATACTAACGCCATTTGCGGCAGCATTATCTACCGCCGATTGAGGAACAGCAGCAGTACTCAACAATCGGTAGCTACTTTCCATTACGGATCTTATTTAAAATAGCCTCGCCGCCATTTGCCAATACTTCGATTGCGGCAAGCTGCCCCAGATTTTCACGCTCCGTGACGGGTACTGTTTTGTTTATTTCCACCTTATCTTTTCCATCAACACTCAATATGCTTCCCTGGAAAACTATTTCGTCATTTACTATCTGGGCGAAAGCGCTTATTGGAGTTGCGCAGCCTCCCATCAAACCACGTAAAAAATCACGCTCTATTGTTACCGCCCATGCCGTATGTTTATCGTTCAGGTAGGCGCATTGCTCCAGTACAAATGCATCGTCAGCCCTGGCTACCACTACTACTGCGCCCTGCGCGGGGGCTGGTAACATCCAGTCAAGTTCTACGGCATTTTCAGGTCTTACACCAATCCTTTCCAGTCCTGCTGCTGCGAATATGGCTCCTTGCCATTCATTTTCCTGCACTTTGCGTAACCGGGTATTCACATTTCCCCTGAGATTTTCAATAGTAGCGTTAGGGTAGCGGTTAAGCCATTGTGCTTTGCGCCTGATACTGCTTGTAGCAATAACATTGGGAGCACTCGCGTCACCTAAAAATGCACCATCTACCTTAGGTACCAGCAGATCTTTGTACGATGCCCTGGGTAATACTGCTGCCTGCGCAATGCCTGCGGGCAGTTGGGTTGGTACATCTTTCATAGAATGGACAGCAACATCAATATCGCCCTTTAGCAGGGCAACATCTAATGCGCGGGTAAAAATACCCTGTACACCTATTTCGTATAATGGCGTGGTTAAATCGGTATCACCTTCACTTTTTATATAGATAAGTTCAGAAGGTATGCCGTGTTCTTGTAATAATTTCTTTACGGAATTAGCCTGCCAGACCGCCAATTGACTTTCCCGGGTGCCTATCCTTATTATTTTAGACATGATATGCTATATAGTCATTAATTGCTGCTATGTAGTTGCAACCAATTGTGTTTGTTTTGCGCATTTTTGTGGCCAGCACATTAATAACGCTTTGGATGGTTTGTTCCCTGCAGGTTTGGTGTTTGTCTATGGTGATGCTACTTAAGAGTAACGCATCAATAGGCATCCCTGCGAGTTTACTTTTTACTTCCTTCAGCACGGGCACATGTTTGCGCATATCGTACCACTCCCTGAATTCTGTAATGTGCTCCTGAATAATGCTAAGCGCGGCAGGCACTTCTGCACGCCTCATTTCCAGTGTTTCGTCGTTAATTTTAGAAAGTGTGTCTACGTTAACGAAAGTTACCTCGGCTAAATGGGTAGCATCCGCCGCAACATTGCAAGGCACAGAAAGATCAATAATAGTTTTGGCGCCGCAACCTGACAGGTGCTCCCTTAAAATAATAGGCTCTGGTGCATTGGTTGACACAATAACAATATCCGCTGCTGCTACTTCTGTAGCCATTTGCTCGAAACTGGCAGCGCAAATATTCAACTCTTCGGCGATAGCTACCGCTGTTTCTTCGGTCCTGTTAATAACAGTAATGTTCCGGGTATCCAGATAGTGTACAATGTTTCTGCAGGTAGCTTTCCCTATTTTACCCATGCCAACGAGCACTATTTTTTTGCTGCCGATTTTGGTTACCTGCTGCTTGATGTATTGTATAGCAGCAAACGATACCGACACAGTGCCGCCACTCAGTTGTGTATTTGTTTTTACTGACTTGGTTGATTGCAGCACGCTGTTAACCAGGCGTTCAGTAAATGCCCCAATGAAACCCTTGCTTTTAGCATGCTTTACTGCATTCTTAATCTGCCCCAGGATTTCAAAATCGCCTAAAATTTGCGAATCTAGTCCAGCTGCAACATGAAAAAGGTGTTCAATTGCCTGCTGGCCATTCTTTTTATATGATTTATCTGCAAAAATAGGTGCGTCAGCTACATTAAGAGTTGTAAGCAGGTCTATAAGTTGTTGTGAAGAGTCGGCCAGTCCATAGATCTCCGTGCGGTTGCAGGTTGACACAATAAATAATTCGTTCAAACCAAAATCAGGAGCAACAGACAGGAGATAATCGTATTGGCCGGGATTAACAGCAAATAGCCCACGAACACTCGCATCTGTTTTTTTGTAGTTGATACCAACTACCCAGAAATTTTGAAATGGTTGTGTTTTTTTGTGCATTTGTGTTGTGAATAACCTGCGGCAAAGGTACTTGCGTTACATTTTTGTTACCTCATTTGTCTGTCACGACTCAGTCATTTTAATAGGTGATAGAAATCACCCCTAATTTTGTTTGCGTTTCTTTGCATTTCAAAATTAACAGCCAACTTTGCAGGCTTAACCCGGCGGTTTGCTTATAACAAAGCATCGGTTGGTTAGTGCCACAAAAATCTAATAATGAAGCAAGTAGTTAAGAAGGCAGTAATTTTAATGAACCTGGGTTCGCCGGATTCGACAAGTGTAAGTGATGTACGTAAATACCTGAATGAGTTTTTAATGGATGGTCGTGTTATCGATAGCCCCTACATTTTACGCGCAATTCTGGTAAAGGGTATAATTACACCTTTTCGCGCATCAAAATCAGCAGAGGCGTACAGTTCCATCTGGACCAAAGACGGCTCTCCATTGGTGCATATAACCAGGCAGGTAAAAGGCGAATTATCTAAAATTGTAGAGATTCCTGTTGAAATTGCAATGCGCTACGGCAGCCCGGATATGCAGTCGGCCTACGACGAACTGTCTAAGAATTACCCGGACCTTGAAGAGGTTACACTGCTCCCACTTTACCCGCATTACGCCATGTCCAGCTACGAAACTGCGGTAGTGCATGCACAGGACGTTCACAAAAAAGGAAATTATAAATTTCGTATCGGCTCAGTAGCACCTTTCTACAACCATCCGGCTTATATAGCTGCGCTGGCGGAAAGCATAAAACCGTATTGGGAAAGTAATAAGGCTCATCTTTTATTCAGCTACCACAGTATACCAGAAAGGCACATACATAAAAGCGATACTACAGGCAATCATTGCCTGAAAGTGGCCGACTGCTGCAATGTTGCCTCACCTGCGCACAGTACGTGCTACAAGCATCAGTGCCTGGTAACAACTAAACTGGTAACGGAAAAGTTAGGGATACCCAAAGATAAATACAGCGTGGCATTCCAGTCAAAACTGGGTCGTTCTGCATGGTTGACACCAGCTACAACAGCCCGTATGGAACAAATGCCAGGTGAAGGTATTAAAGACCTTATGGTTGTTTGCCCCTCTTTTGTAAGCGATTGCCTCGAAACACTGGAGGAAGTTGCTATAAGGGAAAAGGAGAATTTTATGGCTGCAGGCGGAGAAAAGTATGCTTTTATCCCTTGTATGAATATACAGCGCAGTTGGCTGGAGGCTATTAAAGAGCTAATTGGGGAGTAACCACCAAACCAAGGTGATATTAAGAATTAATTAACTGCGGCATTGGCAAAACAGTTCTCTACTTTCTGCTTGTAACTTTAGATAAACTACTAACTACTAAATACTTTCTACTACATACTATAAGCTAACTATTCCAAACCAAGATGTACTTCTACATAAAGGCGCTTCATATAATATTTATTGTAACCTGGTTTAGCGGTATGTTTTACATAGTGCGTTTGTTTATTTACCAGGTTGAGGCCAATGAAAAGCCGGAACCCGAGAAGACCATTCTCACCAATCAGTTCAGCATTATGATAAAGCGGTTGTGGATAGGAATTACCTGGCCATCAGCTGTACTTACGCTCATTTTTGGCCCTTGGATGTGGTACCTCTACAGTAATTTTTCAGTGCCTGACAAATGGCTGGGCATTAAATTGGCCTTCGTTGTTGGTTTGTATGCGTATCATTTTTCCCTTCACGCAATTTATAAGCAACTTAATAATAGAATCTACCGCTACTCATCTACGAAACTGCGTATTTGGAACGAAGTCGCAACCATTTTTCTGGTAGCAATTGTTATGTTGGTGAGCGTTAAGAAAGGCATGAGCCTGGTTTGGGGGCTCGGCAGCCTCGTGCTGTTTGTGGTATTGCTAATGAGCGCCATTAAAATTTACAAAAAGATAAGGTCAGCAAAATAAATAAGAGAAACGAGCCACATAAATAACCTAATCAACTGAAATTCAATATTGGTATTTTCTATTTGGCACTAGGGGCGGTTTCAGCCTTCTTTTCCTTACTTTTGCAACCTGATGAACCTGGAAGTGTTGCAGGGATTGTACCAAAATGACATCCGTCTAAAACAAATAGCGGCAGGGATTACTTTGCCCGGACATAAGCTCCGCTTTTACCTTGATAATTTACGTGGATCAGCAATAAATTTTGTTGCTACTTCAATCTGGCAACTTACAGAGGCTAACCATGTATTTATACTAAACGATAAAGAAGAGGCAGCTTATTTTCATAACGATCTGGAACACCTTACCAAGGCACTGGATATTTGCTTTTTCCCTGATTCCTTTAAACGTACGGGTGCTTTTAATGAGCTGAATAGCAGCCACGTTATGCTGCGTACGGAAGCCCTTACCAAGTTTGCGGCCGACAAAGTGCGTAAAAAAGTATTGGTTAGTTATCCTGAAGCGCTGTTTGAAAAGGTAGTAAACCCGAAATCGCTGTCCCGCAACATGATTCACATGAAGGTTGGAGAGCGGTTGGACCTTGAAGGCTTGCTGGCTCAATTCGTATCCCTAGGTTTTAAGCGGGAAGATTTTGTTTATGAGCCCGGGCAATTTGCCATGAGGGGCGGCATACTAGATGTGTACTCTTTCGGCAACGAACATCCTTACCGCATAGAGTTATTTGATACTGATGTTGACAGCATCCGTATTTTTAATCCGGAAACGCAGCTTTCAGAGCGTAAATTGCTGCAGATATCTATTCTGCCGAATATTGAAACCAAGTTTGATGCTCAGGAGAAAATATCGCTGCTCGACTTTCTGCCGGAAAATACGGTTATATGGGCTAAAGACCTGCAGTTTACAATTGGCAGGCTAACCAAACTGGCTGATGACCTGCCGGAGAAAATGTCGCTCGGACAAGTGGCAATTGACCATGAAGAAGAAACTTTAAAAGAAATATCAAGGGCCGATTTTGAGCTGCCGGAACAGTGGCAGGAAAAAATTAAGGCCCGACATCTGATAGAATGGTACAATCATTCGCTGGAAAAAATTACCGGTGATGCTATTGATCAGGTTTACCAATTTGCTACGGAAGAACAACCTGTTTTTAACAGGCAGTTCAATATGCTGATTGCCGACTTGCAAAAGCGTATTGCCAATAAGTATACGGTCTATATGTTTGCGGAAAACCCCAAGCAATTAGAGCGGCTAAGGAGTATTTTTGACGACCTCGCGGCGGGTATCACGTTCGTGCCGGTCGCAACGTCAATCAGCAAAGGGTTTCTCGACCATGATAAAAAGGCAATTTGCTATACCGATCACCAGATCTTTCAGCGGTACCATAAATACAATGTAAAGCAGGCATATTCTAAAGGCAAGGCGCTCACGTTCCGTGCGTTGCGAGAATTGCAGCCCGGCGATTACGTAACGCACATTGACCATGGTGTGGGCCGGTATAGCGGATTGCAGAAAATAGAAGTGAATGGCAGTATGCAGGAAGCCATTCGCATATTGTATAAAGATAACGATGTGCTGTATGTGAATGTGAATGCACTGCACAAAATAACTAAGTTCACGGGTAAGGAAGGTTCTGTACCAAGGGTGAATAAGCTAGGTAGCGATGCCTGGACAAAGCTCAAGAATAAGACCAAAAAGCAGGTTAAGGATATTGCCGCTGATCTTATAAAGCTATATGCACTCCGCAAAGCCTCCGAAGGGTTTGCTTTTTCGCCGGACAGCTATATGCAGACCGAGTTGGAGGCATCGTTCTTCTACGAAGATACCCCTGACCAGGGCAAGGCAACTGCGGATGTGAAAAGAGATATGGAATCGCCGGCACCGATGGATAGGCTGGTGTGCGGAGACGTGGGTTTTGGTAAAACCGAAATTGCCGTGCGCGCTGCGTTTAAAGCGGTGGCTGATAGCAAGCAGGCTGCGATATTGGTACCTACAACCATATTAGCATTCCAGCACTACAATACGTTTAAAGAGCGGTTAAAAGATTTCCCGTGCAATGTTGACTATGTGAACAGGTTTAAGTCGGCAAAGGAAAAGAAAGAAACATTCCAGCGGCTTGCCGAGGGTAAGATTGATATTATTATAGGGACCCATGCCATATTGGGTAAGGATGCCAAATTCAAAGACCTCGGCATTTTGATAATTGACGAGGAGCAGAAATTTGGTGTGGGCAGTAAGGAAAAGTTGCGTGAATTGAGAGCAAGTGTAGATACGCTTACCCTCACCGCAACGCCTATTCCGCGTACCCTGCAGTTTTCGCTGATGAATGCGCGCGATCTAAGTATAATTAATACGCCACCTCCTAACCGCCAACCGGTGCATACTGAGGTAATGGTGTTTGATGAGTTTGCTATACGTGACGCACTTTATTACGAAACAGAGCGTGGCGGCCAGGTATTTTTTGTGCATAACAGGGTACAGAGCTTGCCGGAAATGGTAACCTTATTACGCAATCTGTGTCCTGATCTTAAGATTGGTATGGCGCACGGGCAAATGGAAGGCCACCAACTGGAAGAAGCACTGTTCAAGTTTATTAACCAGGAATTTGATGTGTTGTGTTGTACCAATATTGTGGAAAGTGGGGTAGACATTTCGAACGCAAATACTATAATTGTAAATAATGCGCACCAGTTTGGCCTGAGTGATCTGCACCAGTTAAGGGGCAGGGTAGGCCGTAGCAATAAAAAAGCGTTTTGTTATCTGTTGGCACCGCCAATGAGTTTACTGCCAAATGATAGTCGTAAACGTCTGCAAACATTAGAACAGTTCAGTGAGCTGGGTAGTGGTTTCCAGATTGCGATGCGTGACCTGGATATACGGGGTGCGGGCAATTTGCTGGGTGGAGAACAGAGTGGTTTTATTACCGACATTGGTTTTGAAATGTACCAAAAGATTTTGGGCGAAGCCATGCGCGAGCTTAAAACCAAGGACTTTAAAGATGTATTTAAAGACGAATTGGAACGGAAGAAGGATTTTGTGGAAGACTGTACCATCGATACTGACCTGGAGATATTGATACCGGATAATTATGTTGAAAATATCACGGAACGTCTTTCGCTCTACACACAATTAGATGATATTGATACTGACGAAGGTTTGGAGAAATTTGCAACCGAATTGAAAGATCGTTTCGGTCCTATCCCAGCGGAGGTAAATGATTTAATTACTACCATACGTTGCCGCAGGTTGGCTGTTGAATTGGGCTTTGAAAAGCTCATTATAAAAAACATGCAGATGCGCCTGTATTTTGTGAGCAACCCAGACTCGCCTTACTTTGAATCCGCAACCTTTAACCACATTCTTAGTTACATACAAACACGCACCCGGAATGCCCGACTGAAACAGGTAGGCAAAAACTTCCTGCTGGTCGTTGATGGCGTTAAGAAGATGAAAGACGTGGCCTGGTTCCTGGAAGGCATGGAATTGAAGACGGAAAATTCATAGCACCAAACAACTACTCCAAACTTAAATTCTCATCGCCGGGTTGGTAAGGCAGGTAGGTTACAATAAACTGAAACATCTCGTCGGTCGCCTTCATGCTGCCGTTTTGATCCGTTACCACTAGTGGTGGATTATTAGGGTTATTCGGATTGTGTGTGGTATTATCATAAATACCTTCCGCTACTATAGTGCTTCCCGCTGGTACCTTCACCATCTTTTTAAAAGTGTAGAAATATTGCCAGCTAAAATCCCAGCGGGGGATGGATATCAGCCTTATGGTATCTCCCTCCGGCTTAATTGCGTAAGCTAAAAAGCTTTTGCCCAACAAATGCATGTGCGGGTTAATAGTCAATATAGAAATGTCTTTAGCCACTTTTAAACGGCTGGATACATTTTTTACTGTATTGGGCTGTATAACAAGGTCTGGTTCTACCGGAGCCGCACCCAATGTGCCGAGTTGAAATTCTTGTACAGGCCTGTTGGGTGGCACTTTTGAAAAGAAAATATTGATGTGCGAACTATCCCGCGCTTCGTTCTTATTGGTGAATCCATAATGAATATCGTTCAGCAGAAATGCACCTTTGCGAGGCAGATAGTAGCCGCCTATTCCGGCTGGGTATTTTTGACCAACCGCCCCCGGCAGATAATTAACTACTGATTTTTGTAATACAGGGTAGCTGCCGTCATCGTTCGGCAGATCAAGTTTTTGAAAACCTTTTACTAAGCCAGCGGTGTCTTCTACCATATCAACAGCATACACGCCAGCGAAAACAGTCTTCTTTTTCTCGAAAACGTATTTCACAAAGTCGCCATTTACGTGGTGCACCACATTGCTATTGCCGGGCACAAATTCCACCAGGCTGGCGAACGTGTCTGCAGGCAGTTCATATGGTACTTTTACCAACAGGAACTTATCGCCGCTATTTGCTGGTAAATAATAAGGGGCAACAGCAATGCGCATATCAGGCATGCCAGCCAATGAACCGGTAGGGTAGTTGGGTAAGTGGGGCATTTTTTCCTTAGGTCCTTCAACCGAACCGTCAATGGCCCATTTTGCCAGTATTTTTATGTCCGTTTCACTTAGTACCCGCTGTCCTTTAAATTCGGTATAGTGTGGGTCTGCCGGCCACGGGGGCATTAATCGTTCCTTAGTAACATAGCCAATGGAAAGCGCATATTTTTTTGCCTCTTGATACGTGATGAGGTCAAAATGTGCCCCGCCGCCCGGCCTATGGCAAACGGTACAATTGTTATAGAGTATTGGTGCAACGTGTTCAGTAAATGTAACGGTATCGGGTAGCTTTTCGCCACCATGTTGGCAGCCCAACAGCATGGCAACGCAAATTACCGCATAGCATAACAGTTTAGTTTTTTTCGTCGCTATCATCGTTATCTTTTTCCTGTAATAATTTGCCCAATAGAATAGCCACATTCAGTTCATAGCCCAACAAAATAATCAATGTATTCAGCCATACCAAAACCATGAAAGCGGTAAGTGTACCAATGGAGCCATATACCTTGTTATAATTGAGGAAGTTGTTTACCAGAAAATAAAACACGGATGTAGCGGTGAGTGACGCAATGGTCGCAAAAACAGCGCCTGTGCTTACAAACTTGAATCGATGTTTTAACGAGGGACCGTAAGTATATATAAGGCAATAGGTTAAAAACATTAAGCCGATAAGTATTATATAGCTGATAACCTTTACTGCGCCTATGTGTGGGTATATCTGTAACACCCATTTGTTAATGCTCTTGTTTTGCAGCACCAGCACTGATAGTGTGAATATACCTTCCAGAATCAGCATTATTGTTAGCTTTACTGCAGTCCACCGACGCTGGAGCGCTGATCGTTTTTTATAAAGCGACTGGTTCTTATCAAAACTCTTCATGAGACCTACCATGCCATTTGAGGAGAAGAAAAGTACCAGTAAGATACCGAATGAAAGCACATCGCTGTGTTGCTTATTCATAAAGTCTTTCAACACGCCACTCACCCCCTGGTATATTTTATTGTTGGGTGTCAGTAGCTTTACGGTGGCTAAAATTGTTTGCTGCACATTTTTCAGCGGCAGGTAGGGTACAAGTGAAAAAAGAAACAGGAAGGTAGGCGGTAGCGCCATAATAAAGTTATACGTAACAGCCGCTGTGCGTTCTGTGAGCTTGTTCTTTCGTAATTCTGCAACCAGGAACTTGCCTACTTCGTAAAGCGTCGCGCCATCGAGACCCGGCAATACAATGCCATGTGCTTTTTTAAACACATAGCGCACAGGGCCGAGTTTGTAGACGTTGATTGGTTGACTCATTTATTTATTTAATGGCATATTTTTCACTGGCGGCAAAAGTAAATAGTATTCCTGACTATACCTGACCGGATTTTTGCTTTCGGGCGGAGTGTTAATCGCTTTTACATCAAAGTTCTGTCTTAGAATATAGGCGATTTCTATTTATTTGTTAATGAAATGCTGTTTGTTTACCGTTTGTGAAGTTTTACGACCGTTTGTGAAGTTTATTTGGAATGTGTGTATGTTCTGTGCTATTTTTACATTTTAATCAGAACGAAAGCGATGCTTCCTTACTAAAACCAACATGTTTTGATACACCTTTACAAAATTTTATTTTTTATCTAAGTATTGATTTTAAAAGGTTTCAGCGTTTTTAAAAATATTTTTAAAAATTATTTGTTAATCATTGGGTAATTATTATTAGCTTTGAATTAATCTTAATATTACACTGCTGATTAACAAAATGATAAACAGTCTATAAACAGATTATTAACATTTAAAATTAGGTTTATGAAATTCTTATTCGTTCTCGTTCTCGCTCTCGGTTTTCAAACTGCAAATGCCCAGAATTTGGGTGAAGCATATGATTGGTTGAAATATTCTTACAAAAAAATACCAATGAAGGCCAGCCAGCCATATTATGATACTGCCATTAAGGTAGGCAAAGCATACAATTCTGATAAACTGGTAAAGAATGCAAAGTTCTACGCCGAAAACGTTTTACATACAGATGATATTGCCGAGATTCCTGGTAAAGGAATTACAATGAATGGCACTTATGATCTTTTCACTAACGATAAGCGCGATGAAGAGCATACTTATAAAGTGAACTATAAAATAAACGTGCAGGTGAAAGACGGCAAGTATGTTGTGGAGATGCATGATTTCGATATCTACTTTCTGGAAAATAAGGTGGAGTTTGGTTTGAAGTACAATGCCGCCAAAAATGACGATGGAAAGTCAAACCAGTTTATGGCCATTTTCCATTCTTTAAATCAAAGGCAAATACAGAAGCTTTGCGAAACAATGTCAATGGACATGCTGCCAGCAGACGCAACTGCCAGCAATTAACCATAAGCTGAATAGCTACTTAAATGACGGTTAACCCATAGGGTAACCGTCATTTTACTTTATGGAGCACAAAAGAAAAGGCTGCCCCAAACTTTGGTGACAGCCTATTTCAACATCGTTTAAGTACGTCGAATTATCATTATCAATGGTTCTTATGCCCATTACCGTGGCCCTTCCCGTTTCCGTTGCCACGCCCCCGGCCATTATCGTGCCGTTCCTCGCGCCGCTCTTCCTGTCGGTGTGCCGGGCGTGCCGAATTATACCAACTTCCCCTTACCCACTGGTCTCCGCGATTTGAATGACGCCAGTGGCCATTACGGTAACGGACATTTTCACGTGGAGGTGCTTCCCAGTGCCCGCCGCTCCATTCGTATCGACCATCGTTTTCGCGCCAGTCTTCTTCAATCCATACCTGTCGTGGTGCTGGTGCAACGGTTCGCACTGTAACTACCCGTGCTGGCCGGATGTTTACAAAAATCTGGGCAGACGCTTTGTGGATACTACAAGACATCGCCAAAACTGTTGCAAGTATTATTTTCTGTGCATGTTTCATTGTAACCTATGTTTTACCCGCTACCTGCGGTATTTTTATGATGGTACTCATCACCAAACAAAATTGACCCTATTACCATGAAATTTATTACAAAATATGCAGTGCCTGTTGTGTAATTCACTGTGTTAGCTCCTTACAAGCTAAAAGTGGTTGGAGGCCTGAGAAGGGAAAATGGGAAATTCAATTAGGCTGCAGAGGGGTGATTATGCTTCTTTCACTAAATTGCATTTATGGAATCACGGCGTAGCGTAATTGAACAACTGACTCGGTTAAAGGAATTCTTTCTCTACCATAATGTTTCAGGCTGGGTGCAACGCGTTGATGTTGCCGTCCGGGCTTTGAGCAGGGATAATGCCGATACTAAAGAGATTTTGCATGATTTTATTGGTGCCGGAATGGGCTCGCTTACAGACTTATATATATGCGTTGATAATGACCATTCCATCCCCGCAACGGAAAAAGAGGCTAATGCTCAGCTTGCAGTTCTTGTTGAGCAACTACTAAAAATACAATATGGGCTAGAAAGGTGGAAAATCGCAGATTTTTTTAAGAATCTATTTTTCGGCAAGTAGGTCATTGAATTGGGCGACTGGTATCTTCCATTAATTAAGATTAGTCGATTAACGTTATTACTTCTACATCTTTTTCGTTTAGTTCGTTTAGTGCCTTCAGGACAAGTTCGGCACCTGAGGCAATGGAAGAACCAGCTGAACCACCTTGCTGCCAAATCATCTTTTCCTCGGAGGTCCAATATTTATCGCGTATGGCTTGGATATCGCGACCGATGTAGTTTTCTAAATAATACTTCAGTTTTTTATGCTCGTCACGGTTCAAAAAACCAACCCTTATCTCGTAATCCTCTTCTAGAAAGGGGGCATCATTTTTTAAAGAACGACCACTCGTAAGGTAAGTCCACAAAGCCAGGAAATCTTCATTGCCAGTATTTTCTACAAGTGCAATACTCTCAACATAATTTCCCGTGTTTACACATGGGCCAAACATTTTTAAGCTTATCCCAATTTCGCTCAAATAATCATCAGCAATGAGGAATTCTCTGGTATACTGATCAATGAACCTTTGATCCAGTTGATCGAAAGTTGTCGATTGATGTAAGGACCGCTCGAAACACTCTTTTAAATATTGCGGATTGTATACCTCATTATACTCCTGAAATACATCTTTACACATATTCAGGTACCAAGCAGAAAATGGGGTGAAATTCTCCACAATGATATCTCTAAGACTTTTTCCTGTCGGTTGCTCTATGTAATAATACGCCAGCCTGGTGCCCATTGATTTAGTGTTAATAACGTATAGATTGTTTGCATCACGAATGTAATTAACTTTCTGACGCTGAGGTTGGCTTTCCAGGAGATTGCTGGACAAGTGAAATTGTTTAAATATATTTGGAGGCAATTGCACAATTATTTCGAACCCGTTGTGGTTGCAATGCTCAAATCAACACTAGCAAATAATAACAACGATAATGGACAACTCAAGAGTATACCTTATGTCATTTTCCACCGTGTACCCACTTTATATTAAAAAAGTAGAGAAGAAAGGGCGCACAAAAGAAGAATTAGATATCGTCATCATTTGGCTAACGGGTTACAATGAACAAACCCTGCAACAACAAATAGATAAGCGGGTTGATTTTGAAACCTTCTTCGCAGAGGCTCCTCAACTAAATCCAAATGTTTCCAAAATTACCGGCCTGATCTGCGGCTACCGAGTAGAAGAAATTGAAGATAAACTCATGCAAAAAGTGCGCTACATGGATAAGCTGGTTGATGAATTAGCCAAGGGAAGGAAAATGGAGAAGATTTTAAGAGCCTAGTGGCTGCTAAATTTCTTATGGAGAATTTATTTACACCTGACTAACAGTCTCATTTTTCCTTGAGACTGCAAATTTCATTTGCCAAAATAAAGAGCTCATCAACAATTTCTACGCATGTGGTGCCGTATCCAGCAATTTTACGTTGCCCCTAATATCTATCATAAAGCAATGCACATTTAGTTTGTATGCCGAGTGAAGTTCTTTTGAAAGGGCAACTGCAAAAGTCTTATGGCAATTCAGCTCTTCTTCCCAGGAAGCGAAAACTCCATCTTTCAAAAATGCCTTATAGGCGCCGCAGTCTTCATGCTCTACAATATAGACATCTTTTATCGCATGTAGGCTAATGGCAATTTCTAAATGGTCATGCAGGCACTGTTTCCAATGTGCAAAGTTTTTATAGTGCTCCAGCACTTCCGTTTTAAATAGTTCTTTATGTTCATCCCGTGTTGCGCCCGTACAAATAGAAGCGCCGGCAAGTGCAAAATGGTCATACCTGTTAGCGAGGTTATCAAAATGCAGGAAATTAAGCAGGTCATCAGTCAGGCGCAGGTCAATACAGCTGATAACCATAAGGTTTTTCTTAGGTAAACGGTACTCGGTAATAGCAGGATAATGAAGAGCAGACACAGTACTTGAGTTTTTTGTAACAACGAATTTACACGCTTTATCTTTTTAAATTGATAGGGTGAAGTAATATTTCTCTGCAGTAGGTAACACCAATGCATAGTTCTGGTCACTTTGTACTTTGGGAAAGAACGATGCTATTTTCCAGCTTTTGCGCATTAAAAGATTAGTCTGGGATACCGGCTATTGCGCGAATAAAATTTTTCATGAAATTGTAAATTTTTCATGACGATGACCAACATCATCGAAGAATTGGTAAAACGTCATTATGTTACAGTTCAAAACCAAATACTTTTGTTTACCAGCCACTTCCATAAGTGTTAACGGGGTGCAAGAGCTATCAAAATTGTATCGGAAACTATATGAAAAAAGTAGGGATAAAAACTTTGAATATTCAACAAATGGTCAGTGAAATCGACACCCTGCTTAGGGTTACGGATTTTCTTGGTTCGGAGAATATTAATTTAAAAAACAGGTTGTCGCAGGTTATACAAAACGATCTTGCAGTTGGAATGCTGGAGCAAATTGAAACCTATCAGAATAGTTTTATCACCTTCGATACAATTCTGGCGTTATTAGTAAGAGATATTAAAGAGCACAAGAAAAGGATATTAATCGATTCCGCTACTGAATCCGACCTTTCAGATAAAACAATACATATACAAAATAAATTGCGTGACGACGTCGGCAAAACAGAAAAAGAATTTGCCGGTTTAAGGGCAAATTTCAATAAATTTCTGATGAACATTTTCGATTAAGACTGAAAATTCTGGTTTTCAGTATCCCATCTTTAGTTCGCCATATTTTCTATTTTCTTCTTATTCAGTATCAGTACGTTGCCGTGCTGTATATCAATCAGCTTCTCATCTTTAAAATCACTCAGGGTACGTATCAGCGATTCTTTTGCTGTGCCCGCAATATTAGCCAGGTTTTCCCTGCTCATATCAATTACAAAAGCCGGGTCATTTTCCTGGTTGTACTTGTTTGATAATACTACTAAGGCATCTGCTACCTTTTTACGCAACGAATTGTATGCGAGGCTCAGCAACTGTTCTTCTTTTTCTGTAATGTTATTGGCAAGCAGCGAAATGAATTTTCTGGTGACATGTTGGTTGGTCTTCAGCAAGTCATCAAACTCCTGGCGCGGTATCATCAACAGTTCTGTTTCTTCCAATGCCTCGGCGGTTTCTTTGTAAGATCTCCCTTCCAGCAAAGCTATGTAGCCAAGGAAGTCGCCTGCACTATACAGGCCGGTAATAAGTTCCTTGCCGTCATCATTAATTTTATAGGCTTTTACTTTACCTTTTTGCACGAAATAGAGGCGCAGCGGGTGGTTGCCTTCTGAATAGATGATCTGCTTTTTCTTATAAGTATTTTCTGTTCTGCCTTCGGTAAGCGATTGCAACGGGTCTTTACCCGTTACCGTTTTAACAAGGTCAGCAAGCCCCGTGGGGTCAGATGCGTATCTTTCCTTTAAAAAGTCATTTTTTTTCAGGCGGCCTTCAACGGCATTCAGCAATTCTGTGCTACTGAAAGGTTTGGTTAAATAGTCATCAGCGCCAAGCTCCATTCCTTTTCTTATTTCGGCTCTTTCTGCTTTGGCGGTAATAAAAATGAAGGGTATGGTTTGTAGCTCAGGTATCTTGTTAATCATGTGCAAAACACCATAGCCGTCGAGTACCGGCATCATAATATCGCAAACAATGAGGTCTGGTTTTTTTTCGCTGGCCAGCGCTATGCCTTCCTTTCCGTTAGGGGCAGTATAGACTTTGTAGTTGGAAAGTTCCAGTATCTCTGCTGTATTTTCCCTTATTTCGTCATTGTCCTCTATTACTAATATTGTCTTCATTATTGGCTATTGAGTAAATTTTATTATAAATTCAGTGCCTGCTCCCAACTCACTGATACATTTTAATGTACCGTTCATCAATTCAGCATATTTCTTTACAATGTGTAACCCTAGTCCGGTACCCTGGATATTGGTTACATTTTCACCCCTGAAAAAACGTTCCGTCAGGTGCTGCTGGTCTTCTTTTGAAATGCCAACCCCAGCATCTTTAACGCTGAGCTGTACTTCGCCGGCTAATACTGATGAGGTAACAAATATCTGCGAACTGGCGGGTGAAAACTTAATGGCATTAGAAACCAGGTTCGTAAGTATGTGCCTGATCATTGACGAATCAAGACATACCATATTCGTACCGTCATGTTTATATATGATCTGTTGCCCGTTCTTTGCCAGACTTTTCATTTCAGCCATAATTACAGAAGTGAAGTCAAAAATATCAAAATCTGCAAAACGAACCTGAATTTTTCCTTCTTCTATTCTTCCTACCGACAGAAAATCATTAAGGATATCGGTAAGGTTGTTTACGTTCGAAACTATCCTGTCCAGGTGTTTTTCGCGTTTAGGCTGGTCTTCGGCGGCCTCGTATTTTGCCGCAAGGTTAGCAGAAGAAAGTATTGTACTGAGTGGCGTGCGGAATTCATGCGATGCCATTGAAACGAACCTTGTTTTTAGTTCGCTCAGGTCTTTTTCCTTTTCAAGGGCGGCGGCCAGGTTTTCAGTACGTTCTTTTACTTTAGCTTCCAGGCTGGAATTTAGCTGTCGTAACTGGTCTACGGCACTTTTCCTTATTGTTATGTCTGTAACGAAGGCAATAGCGTATTTTTTTTCATCGACCGCATATTGGCTCAGGCTTACCTCAACCGGGAATTCGGTGCCATTCTTTTTCAATCCGTTAAGCTCCATTCCAATTCCCATCGGCCTGCTGTGCGCGTGGGAATGGTAATGATCTCTATGGTGCACATGCGATTCTTTGTGTTTAGAAGGAATCAGTATCTCAATTTTCTGACCGAGTAGTTCCTCCTCGGCATAGCCAAATTGCTTTTGTGCAAACTGGTTGGCCTGCACAATTTCCCCGGTGCCATTTATTGTAATGATGCCGATGGCCGCATTATTAAATAATGCTTCAAATGCCTGGATTGATTTGGCAGAGTTCAAACTGGTTCTTTTCAACAAAGTAATCAATTAATAGCTAGAAAACGATAGTATTTTTTTTATTTTATTGTGTGCTGAACGGGTAATTTTGTAAAAATCATCATCTACTTTATTAAAAACGATGACGAAAGTCATCATTTTGCGCGAAATGCGTCATTATATGACCACTGTTGGCAAGGTATTTTTGTAAACTATGATAAGCCAACGCCTCCGCAAACCAGAAATGAATGACCTGCAGTCAATAGCAGAACATCTTGAAGCAGATTATTATTCTGATATAGAGTTCATTTGTTCTAACGCGCTCATCTATATTTCGCAGGTCATGGAAATGGATGTTCATGGTGCCATGGCACTTAATGCGGTATTATGCGAACAGCTTATTAATCAGGTAATGGATACGATACGCGCAAAGCGAACCAATTCCCTTGGTTATTTCATTCAATTGGCGGAAAAACAGCAAGGCGGCCACGACTGCAGCGCCTGTTCCGGTAACTGCAACATGGAACATGGTATGCAGCTTATGAAATTGAAAGAATCAAACAAGAATATAGAGTCTATCATTTACCGTTTACAAACAGAGGGTACACCACTCCGGGATATTGAATATCCGCCTATGTATGCGGCCGTGAGGCAACAAATGGCCAACCTCGAAAAGAAATTGGTAGAGCTTTCCATTTTTGAGCAGTCACGTCTTATTCCCGGAATTCTAAATGCCCAACAACAGATTAACGTCCACGCTTAAGTAGCATTTTAAGTGGTGCTTTTTCTAAAAAGAATTAATTTATGGTAGCCGCATTAGAAGAACCAGTAGTAAAGGAAAAGAAAGTAAAGACTGAAGTAGTTTGTTTCCATTGCGGCACGGCCTGTGTTGCAGATACAATAAAGATAGACGATAAAGCATTTTGCTGCGATGGTTGTAAGCTGGTTTACGAAATACTTAACCAGAACGGCCTTTGCGATTATTACACCCTGCAGTCGCATCCCGGCCTTACACAAATAAAGCCCGTACGCAACGATAAATATGCCTACCTCGATAATGAAGAAATTGCTTCAGCGCTCTATTCCTTTACTGATGGCACCCATTCTGTAGTTACATTTTACATTCCAGGTGTGCATTGTAGTTCATGCATGTGGCTGCTGGAGCACTTAAATAAGCTGAACATAGGCATAACCGAAAGTCGCCTGAATTTTACTGCCAAAGAAGTAACTATTCATTTTTCCAATAGCGAGATCACTATCAGAAAGGTGGTTGAATTGCTGGTTACAATAGGGTATGAGCCGAATATCAGCCTTAATGATATAGGTGATAAAAAGGTAAAGACGTTTAACAAGCAACGCATGTATAAGCTGGGTATTTCCGGCTTTTGTTTTGGAAATATCATGATGATGAGCTTTCCGGAATATTTTGGCACATCGTTGGGAATTGAAAAGGAATACGCTGAGCTTTTCAGGGCGCTTAATCTGGTACTGGCTTTGCCGGTATTCTTTTATTCCGCATCTGAATTTTTCATTACTGCCTGGAAGGGACTGCAACAGAAGCTGCTGAATATTGATGCCCCGATTGCGCTGGCCATAATTATAACCTTTACCCGTAGCGTCTATGAAATACTCACTCATACAGGGTCGGGCTACCTGGATAGTATGTCGGGTATTGTCTTTTTTATGCTCGTAGGCAGGGCCGTTCAGGAACAGAGTTACAAGTCCATTTCGTTTCACCGGGACTACAAATCATACTTTCCAATTGCAGTAAGCGTACTTACTTCAAGTGGAATCGGAAGTAAAAATATACAGGACCTTCAGGAAAAGGATATTGTATTGCTGAATAATGAAGACATTATACCCGCAGATGCTGTAATAATTAAAGGCACCGCACGCATAGATTATAGTTTCGTGACTGGTGAAAGTGAATTGATACCAGTTAATGAGGGTAAAATAATTTATGCCGGTGGAAAGCATGTAGGGGAGCAGATAACCATCCGTATTACGAAACCAGTAGCGGGCAGTTATCTTACATCGCTATGGAACCACTATGCATTTTCAAAGAACAAGGTTGAAGAGAATAAGAATAACAGTATCATCCACCTACTGAGTAAGTACTTTACCTGGATATTGTTATCGCTCACTGCAATTACTGCTGTATACTGGGCGTTGAACGATCCTTCGAAAATGATGCAAAGCGTTACCGCGATGCTAATTGTAGCTTGCCCATGTGCATTATTGCTTTCAGCAACGTTTACTAATGCCAACCTGCTGCGTATTTTCAGTAACAACGGTATTTTTCTAAGAGACGCATCTGTTATTGAACAGATGGCGAAAGTTGATGACATTGTATTTGATAAAACAGGTACGCTTACACACGGTGCAGATGGTGTTTCATGCGCAGGTCATCAATTAACCAATGAAGAAAGAAGCTGGTTGTATAGTGCTGTGCGTTCCAGCAAACACCCGCATAGCCAGGCTTTAGCGAAATTTTTAGGCCAGTTGCCTTTGGTGGAATTCACGTATTGGGTGGAAATACCTGGAAAAGGTATACATGCGTTGATTGGAGATAGTAAGATTTTTGTAGGTAGCAGTTCATTTACTACGGGTGTAGAAAGGCTTACTGACAAGAGTGGTAATGTATTTGTTAATATAAATGACAATATATCAGTGTTCAATATTGAACCTGTTTTCCGCGAAAATGTGCCGCTGGTCATGGAGGGTTTAAGGTCGCATTACCGACTGTCATTGTTATCTGGCGATAATAACAGGCAGAAGAAAATACTGGGCAAATTCTTCGGTAACGATGAATTATTGCTTTTCAATCAAAAACCTATTGACAAACTGCATTTTATTGAAAACCTGCAAAGCAGCGGCAAAAAAGTAATGATGATAGGCGATGGGCTTAATGATGCCGGCGCTTTGCAACAAAGCAATGTTGGCATAACCCTCGCTGATGATGTAAATAGTTTTACACCTGCTTGCGATGCAATAATGGATGCAAAAAAGATGGGGCAATTTCCTGCTTTGATGAAGCTGGCCAGGAAATCGGGTTTGTTGATCTCTATGAGTTTTGGAATATCACTTCTATACAATGTTGTCGGTTTGTCACTCGCCATGCGTGGTTTAATGAAGCCGGTACTGGCTGCCATTCTTATGCCATGCAGTACACTGAGCATTGTTTTCATTGCGTGGGGTATCAGCAGCTTTATAGCCTATAAAATGGGCCTTGCAATAAAATCAGACAGTAATTCCTGAAAAACGATGACGATAGTCATCTTTCGCATGGTGTATTGTCATAAAACAGCCAATTGAACGCAGGTACTTTTGAACTGTTAAATAACAATCAGCAATGAGCGCATTATACATTTTAGTTATTGCAAGTATCTCCATTGCAGGTTCATTTCTGATGGCTTTTATATGGAGTATTCGTACAGACCAATACGACGACCGCGACGGATCAGCGATGCGGATGTTACAAGATAATACTATACCCGGTAACCAATCATTAAATATTAAAGACGATAAATGAGTATGTCACAAACAGCAGTTTTTCCAGACAACATGCACAACAGTCCTGGTTCGGCTCCGGGAATAGAAAAATTTTTCTACGACAATAAGATCGTGAAAATGTTTGCCTATGCTACCATCTTCTGGGGCATTGTAGGTATGCTGGCAGGCATCCTGGCCGCCTTCCAGCTTGTATTCCCGGTATTGAATATGGGAATGGCAGCAACAACATTCGGCAGGGTAAGGCCGGTGCACACTAACGCCATAATATTCGCCTTCGTGGGCAATGGTATTTTTATGGGTGTTTATTATTCGTTGCAACGCTTATGTAAAGCCAGAATGTTCAGCGACAAATTGAGCCGCTTCCATTTCTGGGGATGGCAATCTATTATTGTATTGGCTGCTATTACCTTGCTGGCAGGTTTTACGTCAGGTAAGGAATATGCCGAACTTGAATGGCCGATAGATATTTTGATAGCCCTGGTTTGGGTTGTCTTCGGCTGGAACATGTTCGGTACAATACTAAAACGCAGGGAACGTCACTTGTATGTCGCTATCTGGTTTTACATTGCCACATTTGTTACCGTTGCCATGCTGCACATTGTCAATTCAATTGAATTGCCATTCAGTATGATGAAGTCTTACTCCTGGTATGCAGGTGTGCAGGATGCATTGGTACAATGGTGGTACGGACATAATGCGGTTGCATTCTTCCTTACTACACCATACCTCGGCCTAATGTATTACTTTATGCCTAAGGCTGCTAACAGGCCGGTATATTCTTACCGTTTATCAATTATCCACTTCTGGGCGCTCATCTTCATCTATATCTGGGCTGGTCCTCACCACTTGCTGTATACAGCATTGCCTAACTGGGCACAGACATTAGGTACTGTGTTTTCCATAATGCTGATTGCGCCATCATGGGGTGGTATGCTTAACGGCTTGCTTACACTGCGTGGTGCGTGGGATAAAGTTCGTGAAGATCCTGTTCTTAAATTTATGGTGGTGGCTGTTACCGCTTATGGTATGGCAACCTTTGAAGGCCCTATGCTGAGCTTGAAAAGCGTAAATGCAATTAGCCACTTTACTGACTGGACCATTGCACACGTGCACGTAGGTGCACTTGGCTGGAACGGATTTTTAACCTTTGGTATTCTTTATTACCTCATTCCTAAAATATTCCGCACAAAGCTGTACTCAATTAAATTGGCTAATGTACACTTCTGGATAGGAACACTAGGTATTATAGTATACACCGTGCCAATGTACTGGGCTGGATTTATGCAGAGCCTTGCCTGGAAAGAGTTTACACCAGAAGGCCAGTTGAAATATCAGTTCCTCGATACAGTAAAACAAATGCAGCCTTTCTATGCAATGCGCGGTATTGGTGGTGTGCTGTTTCTGATTGGTGCGTTGATAATGGCTTACAATCTTTATAAAACTGCAGTTGCAGGAGATGTTCTGAATGACGAAGCTGCAGAATCAGCACCATTGACCAAAGTATACGAGGCACATGGTTCTCAGCACTGGCACAGATGGATCGAGCGTCGCCCGGTACAAATGCTGGTATTCAGCCTGGTACTTGTGTTAATTGGTGGTGCAATCGAAATCATCCCTACGTTCCTGGTTAAATCAAACATACCAACTATTGTAAGCGTAAAACCATATACGCCGCTTGAACTACAGGGTCGTGATATTTACATTCGTGAAGGTTGTTATTTGTGTCATAGCCAGATGATCCGTCCGTTCAGGGGAGAAGTAGTGAGGTACGGCGAATATTCTAAAGCTGGTGAGTTCATCTACGATCACCCGTTCCAGTGGGGTAGTAAGCGTACTGGTCCGGATTTAGCCAGGATTGGTGGTAAGTATCCTGATAGCTGGCACTTCAACCACATGTATGAACCATCTAGTATTTCACCGGGTACAATTATGCCTAACTATCAATGGTTATTCACTAACGAACTCGATACTGCAATTACACCAGCCAAAATAAGGGCTATGATAACGCTGGGTGTACCATATGCTGCAGGTTACGATAAGAAAGCGAACGCAGATTTGATGAAACAGGCTGATGGAATCGCTGCTAACCTTGCAAAAGATAAGATATCTATTAAAAGCAGCAAAGAAATTGTAGCGCTGATAGCTTACCTGCAACGTGTTGGTACAGACATAAAGCTGGAACAGAAAACAGTAACAACTCAACCTTAATAAAATATAGTAATCATGAAATTTAAAAATTATCTGGAGACAATAACGGGGGTGGGTATATACCCCCTTATGTCCCTCGCTATTTTCTTTTTGTTCTTTTCTGCAATGACTTATTGGGTGTTAAAGGCAGATAAAGGCTACATCAACTCAATGAAGAATATCCCCTTTCCCGGAGGCGCGGAAGAGTAATCCATTTTTCAATAACAAACTTGCATTATTATGCTTTCAAATAGAAGAAAAAGCTTGGTTTTAATTGCCGCTTTGGCGCTTGTTCCTGGTTGCATTTTTGCAGCTGAGGCGTCGAAGCCAAACAACACAATTGGCAGCTACAATGTCTTAATGCTCACCCTGGTAGGGCTGATATTGATACTGCTATATTTTATCGGCATGCTGGCAAATACACTTAGAGTATTGAGCGAGGTATGGTCTGAGAAATTTAAGAAGGAAAAGAAGAGCAAAGCCGGGATAGTAAAAGCCATATTGGCGCTCCTTGTTTTCACCCTGCCTGCTCTGCATGCGATAGGAGCTGAAGCACCAGCCGCTGCACCTGCTGCACCGCAGTTTATAGGTGGAATACCTTCTTTTGACTTCTATTTCATGATAGGATTCATATTCTTTGAACTGATTATCATTTTTTCATTGATGATTTTCATAAGGATCCTGTCAAAAACCATTAAGGGTGCCTATGAAGCAGAAGCGCTGAAAATAAGCGCAAAAAGGAGCTGGTTCTGGGACGACTTTAATGCGGCCGTGCCAATTGAAAAGGAAAGAGACCTGTTACTTGACCATAATTACGATGGCATACAGGAACTGGATAACAGCTTGCCACCATGGTGGAAATATGGCTTCTTCCTTACCATAATTGTTGGTTTCATTTATGTTTATCATTTCCATATTGGTGACGGATTGAGCCAGGAAGAAGAATATGCGGCTGAAATGCAGAAGGGTGAGGAAGATAAGGCAGCTTACCTGCAAAATGCTGGTAACAATGTAGACGAGAATTCAGTAACGATATTAGCTGATGCGGCCGCAGTTGCCGAGGGTAAAGAATTATTTTCAAAGAATTGTGTTGCATGTCACCTTGCCGATGGTGGTGGTAGCGTAGGTCCTAACCTTACAGATGAATACTGGATACATGGTGGAAGTATTAAAGACGTGTTTAAGACCATTAAATATGGCTGGCAGGAAAAAGGTATGAAGAGCTGGAAAGATGATTTTTCACCAAAGCAAATTCAGGAACTTGCAAGCTTTGTGAAATCACTTAAGGGCACAAAACCAGCAGTACCGAAGGCAGCACAAGGTGAATTATACATTGAAGCTGCAACAAAAACAACCGCAGCTGATAGCACAAAGCCGGCAGCAAAAGATAGTACAGCTGTAGTGAAAAGTAAATAAACAACGAAATGAGTGCAAGTACAGAGAAGGTAGAATCGTTCAGAAATAAGATTGCGACAGTTGATGAAAAAGGGAAGCGTATCTGGTTGTTTCCCCAGAAGCCATCGGGGAAATTGTATACCGCCCGCACATGGGCAACGCTCTTATACATAGTGATATTTTTTAGCCTGCCATTTTTTAAATACGACGGGCATCCAATATTCCTGATCAATATCTTACAACGAAGGTTTATCCTTTTCGGGCAGATCTTCTGGCCACAGGACTTTTTCATATTTGCGATTGGGATGGTGGTGTTCATTGTGTTTATTGCACTGTTCACAGTAATCTTCGGAAGGATATTTTGCGGATGGGCTTGTCCCCAAACCATATTTATGGAGATGGTTTTCCGGAAGATTGAATACTGGATTGAAGGAGATGCAGCTAAACAAAAATTACTCTTTAAAGCGCCCTGGAATAGCGCCAAGGTTTCAAGAAGGGTAGCCAAATGGGTGGCCTTCTGGTTGGTGAGCTTTATAATTGCGAACGAATTCCTTGCCTATCTTATTGGAGTTGATGATCTGCAGAAGTTAATTACCGAACCGCTGTCTCGCAACCTGGGTTCTTTTATTTCGCTGCTGGTGTTTACAACAGTATTCTTCTTTGTCTATTTATGGATGCGGGAGCAGGTATGTACGGTAATTTGCCCATATGGCAGAATGCAGGGTGTGTTGCTGGACAGAGATTCAATAATTGTGGCTTACGATTATAAGCGTGGTGAGGAGAGAGGTAAGTTTCATAAGAATGAAGAGCGCACTATTGGTGATTGTATTGATTGCGCTCAATGCGTAAAGGTTTGCCCGACTGGTATTGACATCAGGAATGGTACGCAATTAGAATGTGTGAATTGCACCGCCTGCATCGATGCCTGTAATAAAATGATGGAAGCAGTTAACCTGCCTACAGGTCTTATCAGGTATGCATCTGAAAACAATATAGCCCAAAACAAGCCGCACAAGTTTACCTGGCGTATGAAGGCGTATAGTCTGGTAATGTGCATTTTGCTGGGGATACTGGTTTGGTTGCTCGCAAGCAGAACTGATGTAGGCGTTACACTATTGCGCACACCAGGTCAGCTATATCAGGAACAGCCGGGCGGACAAATGAGTAATTTATACAGTTATAAGATTCTCAATAAAACGTTCAAGACGAAAGAAGTTACCCTTAAGCCTGAGAATTTTGAAGGTACTATTAAACTGGTGGGAGAAACTAAACTCACCGTACCTAAGGATGGTTATATAGTTGGTACCATGTTTGTTTACATAAATGCCAACAGCATTAAAGACAGGAAGACTCCAATTACAATTGGTGTTTACGAAGGTGGGGTAAAGATTAAAACGATAACAACATCGTTTCTGGGACCATTTAAAAGCTAAAATATTATTTTATGAAATTAGGATGGGGTTGGAAAATAGCAATTTTGTACGGCGGCTTTGTTGCCATAATTGTTGCACTGGTTGTAGGTAGTTCGCGGCAGTCTATTGATCTGGTATCGAAAGACTATTACGGTGATGAAATTGCATTTCAGAAGGTAATAGATGCGAGCAAGAACCAGTCGGCACTTTCGCAACCAATGACGATATATGCCAATGCAAGTAATGTTGTGATAGATTTCCCTGAAGAATTCAAAGATAAAGTGCTGTCAGGCAATGTTCAGTTCTACAGCCCGGTGAATCCGAATTGGGACAAAACATTTGTAATTAATAAAGAAAATAACTCGCTGAATATTGACAGGCGCAGTTTGCGCAATACGCGCTACATGTTGAAAATTTCCTGCAAAGTTGATGGGAAAGATTACTATCAGGAATCAGAACTGTACCTACACTCCTAAAAAATGAACGCACTTACTTACACTATGTTATTACTTATGGGGTTCACAGGCAGCCTGCATTGCGCAGGTATGTGTGGCCCCATAGTATGGATAATGCCATTCCAGGCGTTCAATGGCTTGAAGAAGGCAGCGGCATTGGCTTTGTATCATGCTGGGCGTATTTCGGTTTATGCAGTGATGGCCGTTATTCTGCATTCCTTCAAAAATCTGTTTGATCCTAAGGTGCAGCAGTATATATCTATCGCACTTGGTGTAACATTACTAGTGGTAGGGCTGCTAACATTTATTCCGAACCATTATGCCAAATTAAGTTTGCCGTGGGCAGGTGTCGTTAAAAAGCAATTAGGTAACATAATTGGCAGGCCCGGTCTGAGTACATTGCTTATGACGGGTATATTAAACGGATTGCTTCCCTGTGGGTTGGTGTATATGGCGCTTTCATCTACATTGGCGTCAACATCGTCCTGGCAGAGTGCTGCTATGATGTATGTTTTCGGCTTGGGTACATTGCCTATGCTCATCAGTATTACGTTGCTTAAGTCTAAACTTAACTTCATACGCACTCCTAACATGCGTAAAATGGTTCCAATACTGGTTTTTAGTTTTGGTTTCCTTTTTGTGTTACGCGGCATGAATCTGGGCATACCTTACCTTAGCCCTAAAGTAGCTGTAGAAGCCCATGGGATAAAAAGTTCCTGTTGCCATAAGAAGTAATGTTCGCGATGAATTGATTTACCAGTAGTGGTTGATGTTATTCTTTTACAAACCTTGCAACATCTGATGCATTTACTTTAACCAGATAAATTCCTCTTGGCAATGCTGAGATATCAACTGGCGTCGTTTTTGAACCCATAGTTGTCTCGGGCAATTCGCTGCTGTAGCATATTCTACCTAAAACATCTTCGATAATTATATTGGCTTTCCCGTATTGCAATTCGCTCCTTTCTATATTTAAAACAGTAGTTGCCGGGTTGGGGTAGATACGTATGGCGGTTTCCTGTGTTGATTCCAGCGGAACATTCGTTTTATCTTCTTCGTCAGTTACGTAAATTTTTAAAGTGTCGGCTCCATAGCTATTGGATACCTGTATCTTGAAATAATCAGGCGTTGGGCGCGATGTTGTTTGAGTATAAAACACACCCGCTGCAGGGGTAATACGGTCGTAACCGAACGAAGTTCTGGAGGTAACTAATCCTGAAATTATACCATGGGTGGGATGCGTAATGATTGACCACGTTTCTATTTCCCAGAAGTCCATATCAGCACATGCCAACTGCCGGCTGATATCAAATGGGACTCCACAAACTGGCTCTATGGTGAGCTCTTTACCGTATACAAATTTAGGTTTTGTTGACAGCGGCAATATTTTTCTTATCCTGTTGTTTACGCTGTCGGCTATATAGACAGTTCCAGAATTGTCCACGCACAATCCAAATGGATGGTCCATATTCGCCCTTCTGGAGTCAGTATCATCCGAATAGCCTTCATAGTAAAAATTGCCGCCGACAAGATAAAGTGAATCGTTGGTCATATTGATGTACCGGCAAGAGCAGCTCATTTCGTTGCAGAAAAGATTGCCGGTTACTTTGTCAACGTAGAGGCCGGTTATTGGCCCGAGCGTGGCAAGTGTAGCGGCGCCATTATACACCGATCCTGTACCATTTGAACCAGCTATGGTGTAGATTAGGCCAGAACCAGCAGTAATTTTCCTGATACGGGAATTGTTATATAAGCCCGGAAAGCCAGGTTCCTGGTCTGAAAAAAATACATCACCTGCTGCATTTACGGCAACGCAAGCCGGACTATCTAATCTTGCAGCTGTTGCCAATGCGCTGTCGCCGCTATAACCGGGAGTGCCGGTACCCGCTATTGTCTTAATAAGGCCTGTACCCACATCTATTTTTCTTATCCGGTTGTTGAGTCTGTCTGCAATAAATAGGTTCCCAGTGCCATCTACGCAAATGCCTTGAGGGGCATTTAGGGTGGCAGCACTTGCCTGGCCGCCATCTCCACCATAGCCTGCGGTTGCAGAACCAGCAATTGTTGTAATAATGCCGGTAGCTGCGGTCACTTTTTTTACCTCATTGTCAGACGTGAAATATAAATTGCCGCCTGCATCAATACATATATACTTAGGGGTGAATGCGGCATTGGTAGCGGGTATACCATCAGCTGACGATGTGCCTCCACCTGCCACCGTGCTTATAATGCCTCGGTGTGCGGATATTTTACGTATTCTTCCGTTTGCCTGGTCAGTGAAGTAAAGATTCTGCGCTGCATCTACGCAAATATCCTTCGGTCCATATATGCGGGCTGCTTTGCAAGACCCGCCATCTCCGCTAAAACCCGTAACAGAATCACCTGCAATACTGACGGTCATTCGGTAATCTTGCGCAAAACATCTTCCTGAAACAGCAATTAGTATGCAGAAAAGAAGGGTAGTAGATGATATCTTCATTTGGCGTGTTTTTTTTGGGGCTAAGACTAAGGATTTTTACTTATTCTTAACAAATACCATGCCAAATATAATGAAATGCACAATAAGAATGTTGTTTTCAACGCTATTCAACGATCACTGCATTTCAATTTTTATTACACCAGGTGCTTCAGCTCTACAAAGGCTTTGTTGCAAACCTTATTCAAGGCTACTATCTCGTCTTCCAGGTTGTCGCAGTGCGCCGATGAGCCTGCTGATTGCTCTATCATAAAGATATGGCTTACATCTTCTTTAACACCCATGTAGGAGTTTTTTCATCGAACATGCATTTGCCGAAGGGCTTAATGTATCTGGGCTTCTATTTCCTGTAATTGTTGTACGTGGTTTACGGCATCCAGTATCATGTCACTGGTTATGAAAATCAGGCTGCCTTTCGGTGCAGTTTTGAAGGCAAATTCAATGGCTTCGCTCTCTCTCTCTATTACGGTCGTTTTTTTGTTTGGGTCTATATTATGAATGCCGCGGAGCACAAGGTCAATGATTTCTTGTCCCGGGCGGCCCCTGAGCGATATATCCTGGCGGATGACCAGCTCATCAAATATGATAGCCGCTTCTTCCGCAATGCTGATGATGTCCTCGTCGCGTCGGTCACCGGTGCCGGCTATGATGGCTATTTTTCGGGTTGCATCCAAACTTGTCACCAACTTCCTGATGGCTTTAAAGCCGTGCGGATTATGAGCAAAATCGACAATGACAGAAAAATTGCGGAATTGAAAAAAGTTCATTCGCCCCGGTGTTAGCGTGGCAGATGGCACAAAATGCCCTAATGCAGTTTTAATATCCGCGATATTTACGCCGGCAAGGTAAGTGGCCAGCACTGCAGCCATTGCGTTGGCTACATTGAATTCGGCAAGACCGTTAAAAGTGATCGGGATATCGGCTACCATGGCTACCGGTATTTTGTTGGTGCCATCTAATATAGTAAGGCAACCGTTCTCAGGTACTATTGCAATACCACCTTTCGCGCAATGTTCGGCTATCCTTTCGTTGTTAGCGTCAAGCGAAAAATAGGCCAATTTGCAGCTCAATTTTTTATGTATGGCATACACCAAGTCATCGTCAGCATTGAGTATTGCGTAGCCCTCCGGTTTTACGGCCATGGCAACCAAAGCTTTTACTTCAGCCAGCTGCGCTATGGTATTCACACCTTTCAGATCCAGGTGGTCTTCCGCCACATTAGTAATAATAGCCACATCGCATTGGTCAAAAGCCAGGCCAGCACGCAATATGCCTCCGCGTGCGCATTCCAGCACCGCAAAGTTGATTTCCTTATTATCTAATACAAAAGCCGCCGATAACGGACCGCTGCAATCACCTTTTTCAACCAACTCACCATTAATATAGATGCCATCGCTACAGGTAAAGCCCACTTTGAACCCAGCCTGGTTCACAATATAAGCGGCAAGCCTTGTTGTGGTTGTTTTACCATTAGTGCCAGTGACAGCTATAATCGGGAAGCGCGGAGTTGTATTCATAAGACAATTATTGGTTTCGTTTTTGACTGTAAGTCAGCCGGATAGTTCACATTGCAGTTATCTGACTCAGCTGTTTAAGATTATTGCGTACAAGCTACACAGAAAAAGCGAGTATCAGCCTGCTCTAACAAAGATTTGGGTTTTAATTTTGAATTGGGTGTGGGGAGTTAGAAATTGGGTTTACTATCGTGAGAGCAAAAAAAGCGAAGAAACTAGCATGTGCATTCAGGGCAAGATACGTTGTGGAAAAGGCGAAACCATCAACGCTTGTGCAAGGGTTTTGTTAATTCAGTTTTTTGTTTGGATACGGCATGCTGGGAGTTTATAAACTCCCGGGACTAGATGGTCACGAGTTGCAGCGCACAGGGCTATGCCTCAAACGCAACAATGGGGGTGACGTAGTGAGGACACTACGCCAAGCAAGGGGAGGCGAACCCATCAACCCATGCGCAGGGGAAATATTTTTTAATTAAAAGTATAATATGTGATAAGTAGGTACCTTAAAATATTTTTAAAAAGTAAAGTTTACTTGTTTTTTATAAAAGTTTACTTTACTTTTGTATAAGTAAACTAAAATAAATTGGGAACTATACCCAGTTACACGCAGCCATAAAATAATTTGATATTGAACCGGGAACAGGACGTTTTACGGTTTCTTTAATTAGCCCCCTTTGCGACCGGGGTCATACAATTCATTTGCGGTTGGGTTTATCACGACTTTCCTGCTTAC
>CANFKC010000021.1 GCA_947447265.1 Chitinophagaceae bacterium | reverse complement strand
TAGCAGTGCATTATAACGCCTGAACACCAGGCTTACTATTCTGCTACAGTCCTGTTATATGAACATCCCAAAGCGATTGGGCAACAATTGAAAAAAGTGATAAGGTTTAACAGGTCTCTCTTTGAAACAAAGATACACCCGCTCAAACCCGCTTTTGGGAGAAGTCGATGAAACAGGTGGATTAGTCGAGCAAGGAGGAAATAACAGGGAAATCACGTCATTTCAACTACTTTATTTCTTACCTTCACTGTAACTTTTACTATGAATATAGCACTGATAGGATACGGCAAAATGGGCCGTACAATTGAAGAAATTGCGATTAAAAGAGGTCATCATATTTCCTTTAGAATCAGCACTGCAAACAGGCATGAACTGGATGCGCCGCACCTGATAGGTACTGATGTGGCCATCGAGTTTACTTCGCCCGAATCGGCAAAAGATAACGTTTTTGACTGCCTGAATGCAGGTGTAAGTGTGGTATGTGGCACCACCGGCTGGAACGACGATGTTAAGCATGCCGGAACCCTTGCTAAAGAGAAAGGGCTGGCCTTTATACAGGCATCAAATTTTAGTGTTGGTGTAAATATTTTCTTTGAAATCAACAAGCAGCTCGCCGCTATAATGAAGAGCCACAGCGAGTATAATGTCTCCATTGAAGAAACCCATCACATACACAAGAAGGATGCACCCAGCGGCACAGCGATAACACTTGCTGAACAGATCATGAAACAGATAACTACTAAAAAAGCATGGTCTCTGAATTTTGAGCATAATGCTGATATACTGCCTGTTATGGCGCATAGGGTAGACAATGTGCCGGGCACGCACAATGTGAAGTACGCTTCTGAGATCGATGATATCGAGATCATACACACTGCGCATAGCCGAGAAGGCTTTGCGCTTGGGGCCGTACTTGCAGCGGAATACATTGCAGGCAAGCAAGGTGTTTTCTCAATAAGAGATGTGTTATTCAGCTAGCAGCTGATTGCCGTTGATTTTTATTACATTTACTATACAAACTGATTTTATGAAGAAGATTTTTTTGGGTATGGCTATAGCGACATCGTTATTTGCGCTGCCATCCTGCAAAGAGGAAGCTAACAATGATGCGTTGGTTAACACAACGCTGAATGATAGCATCAGTACCATACTGCCTGCCTGCCAGTCATTTCGCAGTCACATCAGTGATAACCATACGGCAATTCTGGTAGTGGACGGAGACCTCTCTTTCTACGATGCCAACCCGGAAGTGAAAGCGAAAAAGGCAGAAGATCTGGGTAAGATGATTCTTCGCTTTGCTGGCAAAGAAAATAAACTGGAAACAGGCACCCTTGTAGTTACCAAAGACACAAGAAATACTGTTGACGATCCTAAAGACGGAATCTCAGTACCGATACCAATTGCGGCATTAAAAAAAGCAGGCTACTAGCCTGCTTTTTTTAATGAACTTTTATACTGTTTATGGTTTCAGATAAAGATCAAAATAGTCGGTAATTTTTTGCATCAGGTGAACCCTGTCCTTGCCGCGAACGTTATGCTCATGTCCAGGATATACGAAGTAGTCAACCTGCACACCTTCGTCAACACTCTTCTTTATAAAGTCAAGGCTGTGCTGCCAAACCACAACATCATCGCTTGTACCATGTATCATTAGTAACTTGCCCTGCAGGTTTTTAACCTTATCAAGCAGACATGCTTTTTTGTAGCCTTCTGCATTGTCTTTCGGGGTGTTCATATAGCGCTCGGTATACATTACCTCATACAAGCTCCAGTCAATTACCGGGCCACCTGCAACACCACATTTAAAAATGCCCGGGTGTTTCAGCATCATAGATGTGGTCATGAATCCGCCGAAACTCCAGCCATGTATACCCATTCTGTTAGCATCAACGTAATTTAGTTTTTTCAGATACTCTACACCTTTAACCTGATCGTCCATTTCTGCATCACCAAGGTTGCGGAAAGTAGCCTGTTCAAAAGCCATGCCCCTGTTCCAGCTGCCGCGGCCATCCATGGTGAATACTATGTAGCCATGTTGCGCCATATATTCATACCAGAGGTTGCCGCTTTCAGGGAACGAGTTGTGTAGCAACTGTACATTCGGGCCATTATACAAATACACGATTACAGGATACTTTTTAGTGCTGTCAAAATGCGTTGGCAGTATCATTTTGGCATAAAGGGTAGTGCTGCCATCAGCGGCTTTCAGCGTGATGTTCTTTATTTCAGGCCTGTCATAATCAGCCAGCGGGTCTGGCGATTTCATGATCTCCGTTGACGCAGATCCGTCAGTAGAGCGCACATAAGTGTTCTTGGGTATGCCAGCGCCGTTGTAAACATCCAAGACGAATTTGCCGTCTTCTGTTGCAGTAGCTGTGTGCATACCTGCGCCTTTATCAATGCGTTCTACTTTGCCGTTGTCAATGCCTAATGAATAGATATGTTTTTCCAGTGGCGACTCTTTAGCTGAAGTGAAAATGATTTTGTTATCTGCTTTAATGAAGCCCGTAATTTCATTAACCACCCATGGCCCCTTTGTTAACTGGCGAACTAATTTCCCATCGGTATTATACAGGTAGAGGTGCTGATAGCCATCGCGCTCGCTCCACCAGATGAATTCTTCGTTAGAGCCGGGTATAAAGGTTAGCGGGTGCGAAGGATGGACATATTTGTTGTCCGATTCTTCGAAAAGTGTTTTAACTTTTTCACCTGTTTTAGCGTTGTACTTATTTAGCAATAAATGGTTTTGTTCCCTGCTCAGTATGCCAATAAAAATGTACTTTTCATCAGGGCTCCAGGTTACACAGGTAAGATAATGGTCTTTGTGTTTTTCACCTGTTTTCATGGTCACAGTTTTGCCGGTTGCAGGGTCATAAACACACAGTGTTACTTCGTGTGAAACATCACCCGCCATTGGGTACTTAACCAGGTCGGCTCTTGCTGGTGTTACATCCCATTTTACAACCGGATAGTCTTTAACCATACTTTGGTCCATGCGATAGTAGGCGAGGTAGTTGCCTTTTGGCGAAAAGAAAATCCCCCTGTCAATACCAAACTCATCTCTATGCACAGCCTTGCCGCAAACTATGTCTTTCGCCTCATTGGTCACCTTTACAGCGCCTTTATCTTTATCCCAGTACCACAGGTTATTTTCTATGGTCCAGGCCATGTGCCTGCTCTTATCGATAGTTAAATTTTCATTGCCTTCCGGTAGGGTAGCGAGCTTAGTCCAACTCAGTTTCTTATTAGTCACAGTAGCCAGCAAAACACTCTTGCCATTTACCATGCAGGCATTATCCTTGCTCAACCATTTCAGCGGTAGCAAAGCATCTACTTTTTCACCTTCTGGATAGCTGCCTTGTTCAACGATACTGGTTGTCGGGCCGCCTTCCGCGCCAAAGTTCATAACGGTCCATACGTCCGTATTGTCCTTTTTCTGCGAATACCACAGCATATCGGTTCCGGGTTGCCATGTTGCATTCTTAATACCCTTGGTAGCAAGGGTGCTACTCATTCCGTTCGTAGCCTCAGCCATCGTGAATTGCTTTTTCTGCGCAATCACACCGCTGCTCAGCAATGCTACTAACGAAATAGATAGTAAATATTTACTGTATTTCATATTCAATTATTGTGGCACAAACATAAAAAGTAAAAGGGGATATTTCATCACCCTTTTGATGCATGGTAAAACAATTTACCAGAATCAGAAAATCATGTTCTGCAAAGAGGGCAAATCGGCAGCCAGGTGCACTTCTCCTGAGCCCATTTATTCCAGATTTCCTACTGACAAGTACCTTTTAAATTTCACCAGTATGTATAATGTGCCAGTCCCGGTATATGATACCCTCGTACCTTAAATCACCTGTTCTCAGAAAAACGGCTCATTTATAATTTATAATTTATAATTTATAATTGTACAACAGCCTCCCTCAACCTCACCAGCTTCTGCATCAATGGCTCCAGCCTGTCCAGGTGCAGCATATTGGCTCCGTCTGATTTGGCGTGAGACGGGTCGGGATGTGTTTCAATGAAAAGGCCATCGGCGCCTACGGCTATGCCGGCGCGGGCAATGGTTTCTATCATCTGTGGATTACCACCGGTAACACCACTGCTTTGGTTAGGTTGTTGCAATGAATGCGTACAATCCAGCACCACAGGCACATTCATGCCCTGCATGGTAGGTATGGCGCGGTAATCAACTATCAGGTCGTGGTAGCCGAACATAGTTCCACGGTCCGTAAGTACTATGCGCTCATTCCCGCTCTGGCGTATCTTATCCACCGCAAATATCATCGACTCCGGCGAAAGGAACTGTCCTTTTTTTACGTTCACCACCTTACCTGTGTTAGCTGCGGCAACCAATATGTCTGTCTGGCGGCAAAGGAAGGCGGGTATCTGCAATACATCCACATATTCAGCAGCCATTGCGGCTTCAGCAGCGTCATGTATGTCGGTTACTAAAGGCACCCCGAATGCTGTCTTTACCTTAGCCAGTATTTTCAACGCTTTTTCATCGCCGATGCCCGAAAAACTATCCAGTCTGCTGCGGTTCGCTTTGCGGTAAGACGATTTGAAAATAAGCGGTATATCAAGCCTGTTGCAAATTTCAACAACCCTTTCGGCTGTTTTCATGATCACCTCTTCACTTTCAATAACACATGGCCCAGCCATCAGGAAGAAATTATTGGAAGTATTGTCTTTCGGAAACAGAGCGTAAGTATTGTTCGGCATAGTGCTGCAAAATTAATCCTTCCCGTGCAATATGCACACAGCAGTTTTTAGCCGGCCCACAATTGGCAGTTATTTGTTATCTTCATTATCCTAAACTACATCATGTCTAATCAAAGAAAATTATTTGCTACAATTGCCATTCTTGTTACTTTTTTAGCAATCGGTTTGGTTTGGCGTTATTTTGGTTTAGTCAAAGACCACATGGGCGCTTCACTCATTGCAATGCTAGTCTGTAGTCGTGTTATCATTTTCCTTTTCACGCCACGGAACAGGAATCAAAATGTTTGACCTTAAATTTTTACAGGATTTCTCGGGTTGTGTCACAATTCAGAGACGGGGTTAATCGAAGAGCATCTCTCCCTACTTTCCAACCTTTCCTATACTTATTGTTGCATTTTGTTCTGCTACCATCTGTTCAAAAAAGAAACGCAATGAGCCATATTCCTCCGGTTGAAAGTTCGTCCGGTTAAGGCTGAAAGAAGATTGCACGGTTATGATGCGGTTCGCTTTGTCGTAATTAATTTCGTTACTGTTTTGAATGCCTTTTACCACCAGGTCGCCCACTTTTTCAGGGTTATTGATCTTCGGTTCGAAACCAACCGGCACACTTACCGTCATATTGTAGTGGTAATCAAACCTCGATGGAAAGTCAACAGGCAATACCCGTTCTGTTGCCGTAAATGGGTCTGTCGTGAACAACTTTATAGAATAGGCATTCAAATTAATAGGCTCGTTTTTCGGTTTTTTTACTTCGAAAGTATATTTTATCGACAGGTCATTTTCTGGTTCAAACAGGTTATCAATGGCCATCTTCCTGATAGCTACCGTTCCCTTGAACATTTGAAATCGTTTTTTCACGTATTTGCTGAGTATGGTAGTATCTGCCCCAATTACGTTGCGTAGATAGGTCGCTTCTATTTTTCCTTTCTGCTCATTAATTTCCGCTATAAAGCTGCTGTCGGTAATGCTGTATATTTTTATCTGCTGCCCGCTCACGTCCTTAAAATCGTTGCCGGATAGCACTGCCGCGCTTCCCTTTGCATCAATTATCCGCGCATAGCCATTATAACAGTAAATGGGTATTATAGCAAAGGGGTTACAGAAATTAGACCCATCAAGATAATAGTCTTTGCCATCGGCGGTAATTCTGCAGATAGTATAGTTGAACCTGCCCGGTAGCGGCGTGAATGATGAAGCCTGGGCTGATGGTGTTTTGCTTAGTATTACGGGTACTGCCTGCACCTTGGCCATGCGCAGCATGGCTATCATGAGCAGGTTTATTTCTGCTGCTGATGCTATACGATTGCTGAATACCTGGTCAATGCTGCGCCTTGAAAATATGCCCGGATTATTGTTATAATCGAATGCCTCGCGCACGTAGTTATAAATACTTTTTGCCCTTCCCAGTGCATTAATATCGGTGGCGATAAGCGAGTCTACCATCTTTTGAATTCGGGCATCATTTGCCACTACAATTTTGCCAAAGTAGGCATCGTTCCATAATTCGTCATTAAAGGCATCCCAATTATCTTTCAATTCCTTTTCCGCCGCAGGGCTGGTTGTGGAAAGCAGCAGTTCTTCATTAAAATTTTCAAGGTTGGTGGTAAAAGGTTCTGTTTTATAGGTCCCGGTTTTATGGTGCCCCCAAACATTTTTTACCATGCCTGAATTGATTGTAGTGGCATAATGGTATATAGCTGCGTTTTCGTTTTCGGCAGCATCAGCGCCTGTCACCTCTTTTATTTTCAATCCATTATTTTCTTTGAACTGGTAACTCTTGGGTGCCACTATTTCAAACTCACTCGTTACCTTATTTATCCTGCTCTTAAATTCCCATGCCGGCATCCATTCATGCGCCGGGCCGGCCACATCATAAGCATAATCTATTATGCTGCCGGGTTTTACATCGGGCATTGTAAAAGTGAGTTCGCTATAACGGTTGCTCAGCTTGTTAATGTCAGTTTTTTGTTTGTCTAGTTTGCTTGTTGCCAGTTTTCCATCGGCAAGGTTGTAAGTAATGCCGGTAAGGTTTTTAACTGTAGTGGTGCCCTTGCCGTAAGTCGGGTAAACCACTTTTGCCGTGCTGTTTTCAAGCCCGTTGTTCTTTATTATTTTAATAATCTTATGCACATGGTATACCTGTACTATTCCCTCTTTGCTGTTCTCTATCGCTACCTTACCCTTCTCATATAATACTACCGCATCGCCATCAGCGTCATTGTTTTGTTGCAGGTGTTTGGTGAAGTAGCTTTTATCAAAGTCCTGGGCATATAACGCCGCATTTAGCAACTGTAATGTTAGTAGCGCAATTGCGAAAACAGATATTTTCATGAAAGGGAATTTGCTGTTGTTATAATGCATTCTGGCTGTGTTCTGTTTGCACATTACATTTGCGAGTATGGTATGCTGATCGTATAAATTGAATTCACGGCTTTGCCTTTCAGCGTGCCTGCAACCCATGTGTCGGGTAGTTGTTTTGCGAGTGCGTGCACGGTCTTATCCACATCTTTGTCTAGCCCCTTCTTTACCCAGGTTTTTATATTATGTCCATTTTTATCAATCAGGTAAGCAATTATTACAGTACCATTAATGGGCTTCTTTATGTTCTCTTCCGGAACATCCATGTGGCTGATAAAAAAGGTCAGCGCGCTTACGTTGCCACCAATATATAGTGGTGGCCGGTCTAGTTTTACATTACGGACCGTATCCTTTCCGTTTACAACGGCATATTTTGCGGCAGCGTCTTTAGCATAAAAAACAACTTGCTTTTTATCATAATCGTATTCCTGCTCTTTAACGTTGAGTTTGCTGCAAAAAGTCCAGATGCCGGTTCTCTTGTCTTCGGTATAATTACCCAGACCAACTATGAACATATCCCAATAGCTGAACTCCTGCCAGCGGCCATCTTTTTTGCCTAATTTATACTGCCCCAGCAGTTTGGGCGCGCCCCCATTAAAAGCCATCCTGCGGTAAGTGCCATGCTTAACAGTAGTATCACTGGCAAGTGCCCGGTAGCGCTCTACGTAGTTTCCGATTGGATTTCTTACTATAATATCCCGGGTCTCCTGGGCGTAAGCAGCTATACTGAAAAGCAGGGCGAGCAATAAAATTGATCGTTTCATTTATGAGCAGATTATTTGCTAAAAGTAAACAAATATACGCCGTAAGAATGAAGTAATGTGAGGGGTTATCGAGGCATTAACCCTTAGTTAAAAAGGTTTTTAACGACCTGATAGGTCGGACTTATTACGTAACCCCCTTTGCTGCTATGCCGGCTTATGAAGCCACTCTTTTCCATCTGGGTTAGTATCTTTTTTACTTTTTGCTCAAAAAGTTCAAAACCTTTTGGTGTGTTTACCTCACCCCTTATCACCCAGAGTTTGCTGCATATATCAGCCTGAGTGGGATATTTCAGTTCAGTTTCATTATTGCGTTCGTAAATGAATGAAAGCAGTTGTTTAAAGTCTGGCTCCAGCGAAATGTAGTCGGCACCGAAAAGTGTTATCAGCTCCCCGGAATATATTTTTTGAAAAGCTACGTCCGTGGGTTCGTGCTGTTGGTTCCGGGTATCTACATCCGTCTCCGCTATTGGTTCTCCGGTTGTTACTACAGGTACGTCTGCTGTAATATTCACCTGAGAAGTATTATTTTCTGAAGGGTTTGCAAGGGTGTGACCCGGTATACGCTGGTTGCCGGTTTTTATACGCTGCCACGCAATGCCCTGATAATAGGTATACTTATCGGTTTCAGTTAAGGGCGTGATGGTAATAGTCATTAATTCCCCATCACGGAATGGCTTTGTAAGGAACTGAAAATACTTATCCAGGTCTGCGGCAAGGTGAGTGGCATTGGCAAAAGCCGATGGTATCAGCCCAAGTTGCGATCCGGTCGTGTGGTCATAGCCGGTATAGGTAAGCTGACTGTTTATTTCATCGTCAATAATACCAATAATAATGGTGCCGCCCTTTGTATTGAGGAAGGCATTTGCGGTTACCAATACCTCGTTCCATACCTCCGGAGAATGGCAGTTATCGGTCATGGCTATTGTCTCGATGTCTGTCCAGATATATTCATTCCGCTCAATACTGTAAGCGACCTGGGCAAGTATGTTGTCAATTATATCCATACGTTAACTGTAAAGCTATAGATAGTTATTGAATGGTCAAAATGAGCACTGTCGCCGCCAGAAAGTAGCGAAGGGTTTTGACCGATCTTATCCGTCAAAACCCTTCATTATTATCGTACTAAAAATTGTGCCGTCACTCCTTTTCCCGGTTACCGGGACCCAACAATTTGATTTTGAATTTTGGACTTTAAACCTTGGACTTTAAACTTTAGAATTTGTTTTCTGGAATTTGGAATTTGTTATTTGGAATTTTAAACCCTATCAATTTACTGCTTGCACTTTTTGATTTTGACTTCTCCCTTTTGCCTTTAAACTAGCATTCACTCAAGCTTATTGGCAATTGCACTGCAAGTCCGCCTTCTGCTGTCTCCTTGTATTTGTGGTTCATGTCCTGGGCCGTTTCCCACATGGTATTGACCACCTGATCAAGCGTTATACGCGCTTTGCCGGGATTGCTTTGCAGTGCCAACTGAGCCGCTGTAATCGCCTTGATGGCACCCATGGTGTTGCGTTCAATGCAAGGCACCTGCACAAGACCGCCTACGGGGTCGCAGGTAAGGCCAAGGTGGTGTTCCATAGCTATTTCACCAGCCATTAAACATTGATCCACCGAACCGCCAAGCGCTTCGGTGAGTGCTGCTGCCGCCATTGATGATGATACGCCTATTTCCGCCTGGCATCCACCCATTGCTGCTGATAGGGTAGCGCCTTTCTTAAATATGCTACCGATCTCAGAAGCAGTAAGCAGGAATTTTAAAATCTTTTTCTCTTCATAGCCATTGCAGAATGCAATGAAATACTGTAGTACAGCGGGAACTACCCCTGCCGCGCCATTGGTGGGTGCGGTAACAACCCTGCTGAATGCTGCATTCTCTTCATTTACTGCAAGTGCAAAACAGCTTACCCAATCAAGTGTGTATTTGAACGATTGTCCGCCACTGCGTATCACCTCTATCCACTCGTCGTAATTATTGTAAGGCTTGCCGTCGGTTAATTTTTTATTCAGTGCTGCGGCACGGCGGGTTACATTTAATCCGCCCGGTAATTCGCCTCCAATATGCGATCCCCTATAAGTGCAATCTCGCATAACGCCCCAAATTTTCATAACACCCTCATGTGTTTCAGCTTCGGTTCGCCATACATTTTCATTGAGCATCACTATCTCCGAAATATTCAGGCCGGTTTTCTGGCAGGCCGCAAGCAGGTCTGCGGCTTTTTCAATCGGGTAGGGTAGTGCGGCATGCGCGTCGGCACCCAGGTCTTCACCCTCTTTAACTACAAAACCGCCGCCTATCGAATAATAGGTTTCAGCAATCTCTTCGCCAGTAGAAAACGAACATAAAAATGTTAAGGCATTCGGGTGGAAAGGGAGACTTTCGTCAAAAAGAAAAACAACATCAACTGCAGGGTCAAACACCAGTTCTTTCTCCCCATTCAGCCTGAGCTTCTTGTGGTTACTGATGGTCTCCATCCGTGGCGTTATCTGGTTCACATCAAAGGTAACTGGGTCTTCGCCGCACAGGCCCAGCAAAACTGCAACATCAGTGCCATGTCCTTTGCCGGTTTTAGCCAGAGAGCCATATAGCAGCACTTTTACTGAAAGCACATTTTCTATGCCTTTCTTCTGTATGCTTTGTATAAAACGCTGCGCTGCGCGCCACGGACCTAATGTATGAGAACTGCTAGGACCAATGCCTATTTTAAATATGTCAAAAACTGATATGCTTTCCTGTTTCAAGTTGGTGGTTGTGCTAATTTAAAAAGGGGAAATTAAAATTTCCCCTCAAAGATAATTGTAAACCTTCATTATCGCTGTTACTTAAACTATAATTTCAATTCGCTAAATGAATTTGAAAACTGTTACTGTAAGCAGCTTTCTAGCGGATTTTTTTCCCGCACACTGAGCCGCCATTTATCATTTATAATTTACAATTTATAATTGATTACGGCATTAACACGGTGTCAATTACGTGTATAACACCATTCTTTTGGTACACGTCCTTAATGGTTACTTTAGCCATACCGCCTTTGCTGTCTTTTATCATAAGGTTGCTGCCCTTCATCATAAAAGTCAACTCTTCGCCTTGTACTGTTTTAAGCATTGTTTTACCGCCGCCTGCTTTTATCTTATCCATCAGCATTTTTGAATCCATTTTACCCGCTACAACGTGGTAGGTAAGTATGCTGGTGAGGGTCTTTTTGTTTTCTGGCTTTACCAGGTTATCTACTGTGCCTGCAGGCAGCTTATTAAAAGCTTCATTTGTTGGTGCGAACACAGTAAAAGGACCGGGACTGGAAAGTGTGCCTACCAGGTCTGCAGCCTTAACAGCGGCTACCAATGTGGTGTGGTTTTTCGAATTTACTGCGTTTTCAACAATGTTCTTTGAAGGGTACATTGCTGCGCCGCCTACCATTGTTGTTTTTTCTTTAGCTGATGTAAATGTGGTGTTACCAGCTATCAGCGCTACTGCCATTACAGGAATTAAAAAGATGCGTTTCATTGTTGATTTTTTAGTGGTTAAAATTTGATTTACCCATACACCTACGGCAATTTTTCTTTTTCGGTTTTTTCATCCGGTTATTTTTTCGAAATAATTTTCAGGCACAAAAAAAACTTCCCGCCGTGAGGGCGGGAAGTTCTAAAAACTCAGGTAAAACAATACTCACTTATTATTTACAAAACACAATTTATTATTGTAATCGTCCCGAAGGTGTATTTATGCTAGCTGCCTCTCCCGCACCTACATCAACGCTTTTGCAGAATTTCCCTCCTTGGAATTTGTTATTTTCTTCTTTGGAATTTCCCCCTTGGAAATTTTCCTCTTTGGATTTTGGAATTTTTCCCTTGGAATTTCCCTTAGTTTACTTCCGGTACAAATGGCATTGACATCAATACCTTACCATTCATTTTACGAAGGTTCTGTAGTTTTTCGTACCAGGTATATTCTGTACCCATTTCTTCCTTCATAGCTGTTTTAATAGCAGCGCTTGCTGCAGTATTGTTCTTGAAACGTTTCATAATCATGTCCAGCTTGTCAGTTGGTTCAGGGTAGGTTACCACTTTGTAGTCTTTTACATTTGCAAGGCCGGCAGCACTT
The DNA here is from genome assembly GCA_947447265.1 of Chitinophagaceae bacterium. Taxonomy (GTDB): domain Bacteria; phylum Bacteroidota; class Bacteroidia; order Chitinophagales; family Chitinophagaceae; genus Flavipsychrobacter. The sequence continues at coordinate 63,712 of CANFKC010000021.1, read as the reverse complement.
GCTATAGCCGTATTCAGTGTGCCGATCCTGTCAACAAGGTGCAGCCTCTTGGCGTCGGTTCCTGTCCAGATGCGACCTTGCGCAATACTATCTACCTCAGCCTTATCCAGCTTACGACCTGCAACTACGTGATTTTTGAATAACTCATATATTGCATCTACTGAAGCTTGCATACGCTGTGCTTCAATCGGTGTCAGCGGACGAGAAGCAGTTGGCAGGTCAGCATACGGGGCATTCTTTACTTCGTCGAAAGTTACACCCAGCTTATTCTTCGCCAGCTTATCCATGCTGAACATCATACCAAACACGCCTATGCTACCGGTAATCGTGTTAGGCATTGCGAAAATACTATCCGCATTGCTGGAGATATAGTAACCACCTGAAGCTGCATAGTCACCCATAGAAACAACCACATGCTTTTTAGCCTTTAAAAGGTTCAATTCCCTTAAAATTACTTCTGATGCCAGCGCACTGCCACCCGGAGAGTTTACCCTAAGCACAACAGCCTTTATTTTATCATCTTTAGCTACTTTGCGAATCTCTTCACAAAAAGTTTTGGAAGCTATCTGGTTGTCGTTTTCCTGGTCGCCATCAACAATCTCACCTTCAGCTATAAGCACAGCAATTTTATTCTCGCTTGTTTTGCCGCTATACCTGTGTGCTGTAGCATAGTCGTCCATAGTAACATACTTTATTTCTTCTTTTTCGCTGCGGCCGGTTTTTGCCTTAATGCGGCTTTCTACCTGGTCCCAATACAACAGGCCCGCGACTAACTTATTCTTCAGTGCATCTTCCGGAAATTGTATGGTGCCATCAACTGCAAGCTTATTAATACTGGCTGCATCGCTGTGGGCATACTGTGCGCTCGCATTTAAAAATTCGCTCCACAGGCCGCTTTGCATGGCTGCTATCTGCTCCCTGTTAGGTTCACTTATTTTCTCAGCCCTGAAAGGTTCCGTAGCGCTTTTAAATTTACCTGCATAGAAAATTTCAGGTTGCAGTTCCAGTTTGTCCAGTGTGCCTTTAAAGAACGCCAGCACCGTAGCGAAACCTTTCAGCTCAATGCCACCTGCCGGGTTAAGGTAAATGCTGTCGGCAGTTGTAGCAACGAAGTATGCGCCCTGCGTAATATTTTCGCCATAGGCATAAACAAATTTGCCCGATGTCTTAAAGTCGGCAATAGCCATGCGCAGGTGCTGTAAGGTAGCCCAACCGTCTGGTGCAGGTGACAGCTTTATAAGGATGCCCTTAATGTCTTTATCGGTCTTAGCATGTTCTAACGCACGGGTAATGTCGTGCAGACCCTCATCGTATGCTCCGGCGCCTTTATTAAAAATGGCCAGCGAGTTGCTTTCTCCGCTTTCACGTATCTTCTTGCCTAGGTCAACCACCAGTACATCGCCTGTGGATTGTTTGCTTTCATCTTTATCGGTAAACGACTTAGCGGCTGCTGTTATCATAGCTATGGTTAAACCTACTAATACTACTCCGGCAATAACCATTGCCAGCAAAGAGGCGAAAAACATCTTGAAAAATTCCTTCATAAAAATTAGTGTTTGTATTGAAACGTAAAAGTAGTAAGGATAACCAGTATAAATCGATAATCTTTAGGCGAGCAGGGGTATTTTGTAGGTGAAAGGCGCATGAAGAAAGGGCAATTATCTTTTTTTAATCACTATTGTCCGACAAAAATAATTGAGAGTTCTTTTATAGTCGATTCTTTTTAAAAAACTAATGAAAGTCGCCGCGATAGCGGACATTAGAGTAACAAGCTTCAACAAAATACGCCGCAGGGCTCCTTTTAGCCGCGGAGCGATAGCTAAAAGTGGCGTTTTTCTTTGTTACTTTCTTTTTCGCCACGAAAAAAGAAAGTAATGGAGCGGCGATTACATCAACCAATAAAGCAGCCTATTCCAAATTAAATTGCCCCAAAAGCATTGCCAATATTGCTTCTTGACTGGTGAAAGTTATTTTTGTCGGACAACAATGTTTTTTAATAGTTTATAATATTTTTACGTATCAGCCGTTTCTATCTATACCTGTCAGATTTCATTTCAAAGGCGTACCCCAAAATCACATCTTCTATGAAAGAAACCAAATTTACCTGGTCGTTTTTTCCCTTAGCATGTTGCGTATTGCTGTTATTTTGCGGCCAAACTCACGCACAGCACAAGAACACTATTGCCTTCGAAGCCAGCAGCAGAGTTTTCCCCAATCTGGAGTATTTTACTTTGCCAGAGCTCTACATCGGCGATCAGTTTGGAGTATTCTTTGAACGGAAAATAAGTAAGCGGCAAAGCCTGTCTGTTGGGTTTACCAAATGGAATAATTTCGTCGATAATGCTCGTCTTGACGGTATTACTATCGTAAACTGGGCAAACTATGACGGTTTGCCAATAGGTAAAATCCTGTATCGGCAGAATTATAAGATGGTTGATGTGTCTTATAAATACGCTATATACCAGGGCCGCAAGAGTGACGTAAAAGCAGGCTTAGGGATTTCTTGTTCCTATGGTACCAATATCTATTTAGACTCTGTCAGCGAAATCCCGAATAACTACGCAATTTACCGGCATAAGAAGACCGAAGCTTACATCGGTTTTGTACCAACCCTGAGCTATGACCATTACCTTTTCAAGCGCAGGCTCAGTATTGGTGCAGATCTGCACTACCGCAAATACCTCTCCATGTTCGCCACCCAAATCGACTATGGACTGCACTTAGCCTGCAATTTTTAATCTACCGATATGAGGTAACAAAAATGTAGGGGCAATCCCTTGCGGTTGCCCTAAAGCGGTGGGGTGTTGTGTTCTCCTCGTTATTCATGGCGACGGCAATGCTTCACAACAAAGATGTAGGGGCAATCCCTCGCGGTTGCCCTATAGCGGTGGGGTGTTGTGTTCTCCTCGTTATTCATGGGCACGGCAATGCTTCACAACAAAGATGTAGGGGCAATCCCTTGCGGTTGCCCTAAAGCGGTGGGGTGTTGTGTTCTCCTCGTTATTCATGGGGACGGCAATGCATTCCAAAGAAATGTAGGGGCAATCCCTTGCGGTTGCCCTAAAGCGGCAGGGTGTTGCGTTTCCTTGTTATTCACGGGACCGCGAACAGCCGCCGTGACTCGCTATTGTTTCAAATCATTTGCCATGCGCCAATGCAGCTTTTTCATGTAGCTGCCCGGCACAACTAGGATATGTGTTATTAAATGTTGTAACTTTATTCTTGTACTCCAAACACACTTTATGAAGAAGGTCACATTTATGCTTTTTACGTTGCTGTTTATTTTTGTAGAATCAGCTAATTGCCAGCAGTATAAAAATAGTTTAATACTGGAAACTGCGGGCTTCGTTGTGCCGGCTTCGGCCTTTCCGAAACAATACGGCATTTCCAACCTGATGGACCAGCATGGCATCTATTGGGATCACCGCTTCAATAAAAGAATGCATTTTACCCTTGGTCTCAATTGGTGGAATAGTTATGTTGGTAATGGATATTATTTCGGAGCTATACCAAGTGTAATTACTAGTACAGTTACAGAAACACATGATATTGGGCTAACCCGGACGAACTATAAAATGATTGATTTAGCAATAGGGTATAGCCTTATCTCAACAAAACGGCACGAATTGGTTGTTGCCGCTGGGCCTACTTTCGCAAAAGGCCATGACAGTTATATTGAACTGGAGCTCTCCTCATTATTACCTGCAGGCTGGGGTTTCTCCGATTTATTTGCCACCAGTTCTGAACATTCCGATCTGCATATCGGTATTATTCCATCACTCAGCTATAATTATCACCTTTTAAATGGCCGTTTCAGTACAGGTGCCGACATAAAGTACCGTAAGTATTTCAGCCTGAAATCTTATCAGCTCGACTATGGCGTACACATAGCCTATAACTTTTCAAGGCGCAAATTGTAAGCAGTCGCTACAGTAAAACTCCCAGGAACAGCGGGATAAAGAACAATATACCAAAGAGAATGGTCAGGATACCGTGCAACACTTTCTTTTCCTTTTTCGCCATGGCTACAATATTACATACCATACCTGCCAGGAAGAATGCCGCACCCAACCCAACGCCAATAATATAAGTCGTTAGGCTGCCCGATATTTTACCGGCAATCAGGCCCAGGTAGCCAATAGCCAGACCAACACCTTCCAGCGTAATTGCGTTCTTAGCCAGCTTTGATTTCTTCTTATAAGGGTATGCATATTGTTTCTTAAATGATAAGAAGGTCCTAACCCGCTCCGCTATACTCAGCTTTGCGGTAATGTCCCTTAATTCAAAGGTGCCGGGTTCGTTTATAGCTGCAGTGTTTGCGTCCATTGCCTTGGCCTTCCTGTTATAGAAACCTGCCTGCACCTTTGGTGCCAGTAAAAAAATAAGAACGAAAACGAGAATCGCGTATGCCTTTGCCATCATAAAAGTGTGGTTCAAAAATAGTAAAATCTATTTCTATTTGGAGCCGTCAATTGGAAATAGATGGTATGCCACTTAGTGGCTACCGCTCTGTAGCAAAGCCGTATTTTTAGGATTATGCTCCGTCAGGAGCTACCCGATAGCGGCAAAGAAAGATTGGATCTCTCTCTTTGCAATAGCCCAATTGGGTGGCTTTATGGCTACAAAAAAACAGGCCGCCTTTTTCAAGGCGGCCTGCAATCAATTATTATACCGACGCTATACTTTGCGTCGCTAACGACTATTTAAACTGTGGAACCAGGTCCTGAACCAATTTGATCATCTTAGCGATGCCATCTTCAGGTAAGTTACCTTTCTTAAATTCTTTCAGAACATCAGAAAGTTTAAGTTCCATCTGCTGCAGGAAGGTTTCTTCAAACGCTTTCACGTTTTTCAGAGGTATTTCGCGCATCAGGTTGTTGGTACCAAGGTATACCATCGCAACTTGTTTTTCAACTGTGTACGGGCTATACTGTAATTGTTTCAGTATTTCCACGTTACGGGCACCTTTATCAATAATGTTCTTTGTAGTTGCATCAAGGTCACCACCGAACTTAGAGAATGCCTCAAGCTCACGGTACTGCGCCTGGTCCAATTTCAAAGTACCAGATACTTTTTTCATTGACTTGATCTGAGCGTTACCACCCACACGGCTAACAGAGATACCTACGTTAATTGCAGGACGGATACCGGCATTGAACAAGTTAGACTCAAGGAATATCTGACCGTCAGTGATAGAGATAACGTTAGTTGGGATGTAAGCTGATACGTCACCTGCCTGAGTTTCGATAATAGGTAATGCTGTAAGCGAACCACCACCCTTTACAAGGTGCCTGATGCTGTTAGGCAAGTCATTCATCTGGCTTGCGATAGTATCGTTATTGATAACTTTCGCAGCACGCTCCAGCAAACGGCTATGCAGGTAGAATACGTCACCAGGATAAGCCTCACGGCCCGGAGGACGACGCAACAGCAATGACACCTCACGGTAAGCCACCGCCTGTTTTGAAAGGTCATCATAAACAACCAGTGCAGGCCTTCCTGTATCACGGAAGAATTCGCCTATCGCAGCACCCGCGAACGGAGCGTAGAACTGGAGTGGAGCAGGGTCAGCAGCTGCAGCGCACACAATAGTAGTGTAAGCCATAGCGCCGGCATCTTCCAGGGTTTTCATAACACCTGCAACTGTTGATGCTTTCTGGCCTATTGCAACATATATACAATAAACAGGCTTGCCTGCTTCGTAGAATTCTTTCTGGTTAATGATCGCATCTATACAGATAGCGGTTTTACCGGTACCACGGTCACCAATAACCAACTCACGCTGGCCACGGCCTATCGGAATCATCGCATCAATCGCTTTGATACCTGTCTGAAGTGGTTCCTTTACCGGCTCACGGAAGATAACGCCCGGTGCTTTACGCTCCATTGGCATTTCATACAATTCGCCTTTAATTGGTCCTTTACCATCAATAGGTTCGCCAAGTGTGTTTACAACACGGCCTACCATTCCTTCGCCAACCATAAGGCTCGCGATCTTGTTGGTACGTTTTACCTTGTCGCCTTCGCGAATTGACATATAGTCACCCATCAATACCACACCTACGTTGTCTTCTTCAAGGTTAAGGGCAATTGCCTTAACACCATTGTCAAATTCAACAAGTTCACCCTGGCGAACGCCTGTAAGGCCATATACGCGGGCAATACCATCACCTATCTGCAATACGGTACCTACTTCTTCCAGGCTGGCTGCACCATCCACGTTGGATAACTGTTGGCGCAATATCGCCGATATTTCATCCGGTTTAATACTAACCATATATTATTTGTTTTTCAGTATTTTGTTGTTAGTAGAGAGTAGATAGTATAAAGTAGAAAGCTGTTCTGTTAATAAAGCTCATTCTTTGCTACTACAAACCCTTTTTTATTTTTACTTTTTTACTTTTAATTTTTCAACCTACATTTTACTCACGTAAGACGTATCAACGATATTACTCTTAATGTGGTTCAGTTTGGTCTTAACGCTGGCATCGAACAATTGTCCTTCTACTTCCAAAATAAAACCGCCAATAAGGTCTTCGTCAACGTAGGTATTCATCTCAATGTTTGCATTCGGAAGGAAGCTGTTTACCTTACCGGTAATAACACCTTTCATCTTTTCATCCATTGGGGTAGCAGTAATTACATTAACAGTACGTATGTTTTTAAGCACTTTGTATTGGTCAATGAATGCCTTAGCTATTTCCGGTAGGGTCTCTTCACGGCCTTTATTAACCAGCAAAGTAACGAAAGCCTTGGTAAGTTCCTTCATTTTGTCGGAAACCACTGCGTTGATCACGGCTATTTTCTTTTGGCCGGGAATAACAGGGCTGCGCAACATAAGTACGAACTCCTGGCTTTGCGAACAGATACTATCCAGCAACTGCACATCACTCAGAGTTTCTTCCAGGCTGTTTCTTTCAACCGCCAGGTCAAGTAGTGATTTAGCATAACGCGAAGCAAGACGTGGATTTTGCATATTTTTTTCAATTCGACAATTTGGTAATTCGACAATTCGACAATTTCTAAAGAGACTCTCGAAATTCAAATTGGCAACATGCCAAATTGTTGTGTTTAATTATTTTCAATTCTATCATCAACAACTCAAAAATTCAGCGACCAACCATTGTCGAATTGCCGAATTGTCAAATTGGCTAATTCAGTTTAATATCGTTAGCCAGCATGCTCATATAAGCTTCCTGACCTTCACTTGCGCTCAATTGCTTACGAAGTATTTTTTCAGCAACTTCAACAGCAAGAGTGCCGATTTCGTTTTTCACTTCTGCCATTGCAGCGTTTTTCTGCTGGTTGATCTGCACCTGAGCATCAGCAATAATCTTGTTAGCTTCGTTCTTAGCTTGTTCTTTAGCTTCGCCAACAATTTTATCCTTCAGTTCTTTTGCTTCTTTCAGCATAGCGGTACGCTCTTCACGAGCCTGTACCATCAATTTTTCGTTTTCTGACTTCAACTGCGTCATTTCGCCTTTTACGCGCTCAGCAGTAGAAATTGAATCCGCAATACCTTTTTCACGCTCGTCCAGAGATTCCAGTATTGGTTTCCATGCAAATTTCTTCAGTATCAGAAACACCGCTAAAAACGCAATAAGTGTCCAAAAGAAGAGTCCGAGTTCCGGGGTTAATAAATCCATCTTTATTGAATTATAAATTGTTAATTATAAATTGCCTCTTTCGGGGCAAATCTTTTTCTTTTTTCTTATTTCTGTACTTAATCGTCAGTCTTTGTTAAGAGGGTTTTCTCTTATCCATTGTCAATTGTAAACGGCGGCGATTACACAATTTATAATTTGCCATTTATAATTTACAATTGAAGTAAATAACTGCACCCTTGCCCTATGCTTGGATGCAGTTATACTGTCTGTAACTACTACTGTACGAAGATAGCGAGGATACCTGCGATTACCGCAAATAACGCAACACCTTCCACGAATGCAGCAGTCAGGATCATGTTTGCACGGATATCACCTTTAGCTTCAGGCTGGCGAGCTATCGCTTCTACCGCACCTTTACCAATTTGGCCGATACCAAGGCCCGCACCTAGTGCAGCGATACCAGCGCCGATTGCGCCACCCGCTTTTGCCATGTCGCTGGCTAACATAATTGTGTTCATTAAAACTGCCATGTTATATGGATTTTGATTAAAAAAAAACTGCGTTTAAATATGTTTAAGCATGGGCGTGTTCGCCATGGGCTTCGTGCCCGTGGTCGTCACCTTCCATTACCTGGCCTAAGAATACTGAGGTTAGGTTTGCAAATATGAATGCCTGAATTGCTGCCACCAATAACTCCAGCATAAACATGAAGATAGAGAAGGCAATAGATACCGGTATAAACATGGTGCCGGCTAATTTGCTTAAGCCTGCAAAGATGAATATCATACAGATAACGCTTAAGATAACGATGTGGCCTGCAAGCATGTTAGCGAAAAGACGAATCATTAACGCGATTGGCTTAATGAACAATGACATGATCTCGATAAGCACCAACAATACTTTGGCTGCAAACGGAACGTCAGGAGGGTTTAATAAGTGGCTCCAGAAATGCTTGTTGCTGTTAGCTATCATTACTATGAACGCAACTAAAGCGAGGAAAGCAGTTACTGCGATGTTGCCGGTAAAATTAGCGCCGCCAGGTAAAAGGCCTAAAAGGTTATTGATCCATATAAAGAAAAAGATGGTTAACAACAGCGGCATAAATTTGCCCGCTTTTTTAGCACCCAGGTTAGGGATAGCTACCTCGTCGCGAATGAAAACCACTACTATTTCAATAAAGTTCTGGAAGCCTTTAGGCGCATTCATTGGGCCGTACTTGTAGTTCTTTGATGCCTTGGTCATTAACCACAATAAAAGGAAAACGCCAATGAACATTGAAATTACATTCTTGGTGAGGGAGAAGTCATATACCTGCGAACCATCGTCGGCAATTACTTTTTCCTTCATCTTCTTTTCCATGTGCAGGCCTTCGTGCGAATTGCTGATGTAGGTCTGTGTTTCTTCATTCTTTTTCCATTCTTCAAATTTGTTGGAAAGGAAAAACGAAAGGCCTTTGCCCGGCTGATAAATAATCATAGGCAATGGGATAGCAAAAGCATTTTCTTTGCCATCAGCACTTTCAGTGCTGAAAAAGTGCCACTCATGGGAATCGGATACGTGGCCGAAAACTATTTCGGTGATATTGATGCCTTTTTTCTCTTCTTTGTGCTCGGCAGCGGCTTCAGTGCCTGCAACAACCGGTTTTTCTTCCTGTTGGGCAAATGAGTAATTAGCCTGGAAAAACAGGCCGAAAACCAATACTAACAAGGAAAGGAAACGTTTTGAACTCATCACTAATCCGAAATTTTGCGCAAAGATAAGAGTTGAAGGTTAAAAATGGCATGTTTTTTTTGAAAAATATTTCTTTTGGTGATGGGTAGGGTAAGCGGTGGCTTGGTGCATAGGGTGTGTCCATGTAGCATGTAAGGTACAATTGGCAAACGTTCGATGGTTTTTTTAAATGGCATAGTTTGTTGTGCGGTTCATCTCATTCAATTTTGGTTTAAATTTATATATTTGCTACAGCAGAATTACAAATCTAAGCATAGTAAAAATAATATTTATGAAAAAGCCCCTCCTACCGCTCGTTATACTCGCTCTTTTCCTTAGCTTTTTTGTTCAGGCGCAGGTCATTACGACTGTGGCAGGCGATGGCACAGCAGGGTACAATGGTGAAGGGATTGCTGCTGTGTACGCCAAGCTCCACATTCCTTGTTTTGTTCTTCCTGACGGCAGTGGAAATATATACATAGCTGATGGAGACAATAGCCGGATCAGGAAAGTAGACGCAGCTGGCGTCATCTCTTCAATTGCAGGTACGGGCACTTTTGGATTCAGTGGCGATGGTGGCCCTGCAACTGCAGCGCAATTAGGCTTTCCTTCGAGCTTAGCTTTTGATGGTAGCGGTAACCTTATTTTTACGGACGAGATTAACGAGCGGATAAGGATAATTTCACCCGCAGGAATTATAAACACTATTGCTGGCGACGGGACAACAGGCTTTGGAGGCGATAGCAGCACCGCGACAGCAGCCCAATTACATACCCCTATGTCAGTATGTGTTGACGGATCTGGGAATATTTATTTCGTTGATTTGGGTAATAACAGGATTAGGAAAATTTCAACTTCCGGAATCATTACGACTGTTGTTGGCACAGGCGCCTATGGATTTTCAGGCGATGGTGGGGCTGCAACAGCCGCTAACATAAACAGGCCCAATAACGTGATCGTGGATGCCGCTAACAACTTGTATTTAGCAGAGCTTTACAACAATCGCGTTCGAAAAGTAACTTCGTCCGGAATAATTTCCACTATAGCGGGCAACGGAACCGCCGGATTTAGTGGCGATGGTGGCCAGGCGACGAACGCTCAAATACACTCGCCGATGAGCGTAGCATTAGATGCAGGAGGCAATTTGTATATTGCTGATGCTGATAATGAACGAATCAGAAAGGTTAACTCTTCTGGCATAATCAGTACAATTGTAGGCACGGGAGCAACTGGATATTCGGGCGATGGTGGTCCTGCATCCGCCGCTACGCTATATATTCCGTTTTCTGTAACATTAGATGCGGCCGGTAATCTTTACGTTGTCGATCAGGATAATCATAGCATAAGAAAAGTAACATCTTGCGCTGTGCCTTACGTTCCTGCCATCACGGGTGCGCCATCTGTTGCTACATACGCAACCACATTGTTTTCCAATGGAGTAAGCGGTGGTACGTGGTTTTCCAATTCCCATAGCGTTGCAACCGTTAGCAGTGTAGGAATGGTATATGGTGTTTCTTCTGGTTCAGCAATTATTAGCTATTCTATTCCTAACAGCTGTGGCACAACCATTGTCACAATGCCATTGACAGTAACCCCCACACCCTCTATATGCAACAACATTTACACAATTGCTGGTACCGGAATAAGTGGTTATAGCGGAGACGGAGGTGCTGCGACTGCAGCTCAGGTCAATAGTCCCGCAGGAGTTATTTTTGATGCTGCGGGTAACCTGTATGTAGCGGACCAGGCAGGGTGCACTATCCGTAAAATCTCCCCTACAGGCATCGTCACTACGTTTGCAGGTACAGGTACTTATGGGCACTCAGGCGATGGGGGGGCTGCAACGGCAGCCCAACTTGGGGAACCAACTACCATGTGTTTTGATTTAAGCGGCAATATGTACGTAGCTGAGCCAGCCTCTTCGTATATACGTAAGATATCTACGTCGGGTATTATCAGTTCAGTGGCTGGCAATTTTACATATGGGTATAGTGGCGACGGCGGGCCTGCATCGGCATCGGCCCTTGATCAGCCACTTAGCGTAGTTGCAGATGCGGCTGGTAACATTTATATTGCTGATGCACTAAACAGTTGTGTACGTAAAATTGATACATCTGGTATCATTACTACCATTGCTGGCGGCGGCGGAGCGGCGTCAGGGTATGGCGGCGATGGTGGCCCTGCGACAGCTGCGACATTAAATGTAACAACTTCTGTGGCGCTGGATACCGCGAACAATTTGTACATAGCAGATGGTGCAAATGGCCGCATAAGGAAAGTATCGCCATCTGGAATTATTACTACTATTGCTGGCACAGGTACAAGAGGGTATAGCGGGGACGGCGGGCCTGCTACGGCAGCTATGCTAGACTTTCCTATATCTGTTGTTGTAGACAGTGCCGGGGAAGTCTTTGTTTCAGACATCAACAGTAGCGTGATTCGGAAAATTTCTACATCTGGAATTATTACTACCGTAGCTGGTAATGGGTACATTGGTTACAGTGGCGACAGTTGCGCCGCCGCCGCTGCGCGGCTTTACTACCCTCAAGGCGTAACACTTGATGGGCGTAATAATATTTACATTGCTGATTTGTTTAATGCCAGGGTGCGCAAGGTAATTACCGATATGCCCAACACAGGTGCCATTACTGGTGATACCAGTATGTATGCAGGCGATACTACCGTTTATGCCGAAAATGTTCCCGGGGGTAGCTGGTCTACAAGCAATGCTTCAATAGCGACAATTGACCCGGCAACAGGTGTGCTTGCTGCTTTGGCCGCCGGTTCCGTTACAATTACATACACAGTTACGGGCACTTGCGGAACCGCTTACACCACGCACATTCTAGCTGTGTATTCAATAAACCGTATTTCTGGTACCATTAATTTTAATAGTACCCCTATTGACACCACCGGTGTGCTAAAGGTATGGCTGGTTACATACAATACATCTACAACGTTACTACAGGCAATTGACTCCGTTTTGCCTTCGTTGCATGGTGGCACAACAGCCTATTACGAGTTCCTTGGGGCAGCAGCAGATTCCTACCGGGTAGTCGCAGCATATAGCCCTCCGGTTTTTGACAGCATTGGCTACATCCCCACCTATTATACCACCAGTTTATACTGGGATTCCGCCCATGTATTTCTGCACACGGCCACTGTTGCCAATGATTACCTCGGCATTAATATGAATTTTGGTATTGCTACGGCCGGGGCAGGTTTTATAGGAGGCTATATCGCATCTGGCGGAAGTAAGGGCACCGCAACAACAATTCCGGCAGTGGGCATGCTAGTGATTTTAAGAAATAGCACAACAGGGCTTGTTATCCAGCAAACCTATACCAATTTATTGGGGCACTTTTCTTTTTCTAACCTCCCTACCGGGCAAACCTACCTGGTATACCCGGAGGCCCTCAATTACGCCACAACACCTTATTCCGGCATCAACCTGTCAAGTAGCTCTACGGCTATGAGCAGCGCTAACTTCATTCAGCACACTGCATCAAAAACTATCACTCCGGCAAATGTAGCTGTCACGAACCCATCCGAAATTCCGCTTTCAATAACGGTATTCCCTAATCCTGCATGTGATAAAATAAACGTCTCTTTTCAAGGCATTACAGAAGCTCGTGTGACAGTAACTATATATGGCATAGCAGGTAATGTAGTTTACTTTTCAGAATGCCCGCTCACAAAAGGCACCGATACAATGCCTATAAACGTCTCTTCTCTCGATGCTGGTATGTACCTTATTTCGGTAAAGGCGGGTACCAAAAACTACGTGAACAAAATTCGCCTGAAAAAATAGCAATTACCTATATTTGCTACAAGCGTGCTGTTATCAGGGCCACTTGTAGTTATTTTATTTATTTATTTTTATGCGTAAACATATACCTTCATTATTTTTAGCGCTGTTAATGCTCCTGCCTGCCATTGGGTTCAGCAGAAGTAAGGCGGCCTATAACTACTGCCGTACGAAAAGCACATTTGGCATTTCAGGTATTTACAGCACAGGGCCCTACATTTTCAATGTCAGGCCGGACGTGGTAACTACTTTTGGGCGCCATACAAGCACAGGTTTTGGTTATAGGCGGGATATGTATGTACTGCCGAATAACGGCTACCTTTCCTTTGGCGCCCGGGTAATGAGTTTGCAGTCAGAGTTGACGGTGGGCACAACACTTGCCGGCTTTGACCACGAATTATCTAAGTTCACTTTCAAGCCCCGGTACACACAACTTACAATACCCTTGCTTGTGGGTAAAGTGCTCCCGCTGCAATTGTACCCAAAAGCCAACCTCGATGTTTTTGCCGGTGGCTCTGTGGGTGTTTGTAAAATTACAGCCTACGATGTAGCCCGCACTATCCATAATGAATATAATACGTCCGATGTCATAGGTATGCGGTATGACAACTTTACTGCCGATGTGTCGAAGGTGGTTTTTAATGCAACGCTGGAAGCCGGCTTTCAATTTACCCCGTTTGGTACGCCGAGGCTGAGTGCCGGTATAACGGCGAGTTATAACCTGTTAAAAACGCCCTACTATAAGGACAATGGGGGCTATGCGAACCGGACACAGAACCTTGTGGATGATTTTACAGTAGGTTTCAGCAGGAAATTTGTCAACCTCCTATTCACGGTAAGCTATTCGTTTAATAAAAAGTAACCCGCCTTAAGAAAATCAAGCCCATGAGGACGCTATTCTTTTCAATTATTGCTTTAATAGCTAGTTACCCGGTAGTTGCCCAGTTAACGGTACAGCCCGAAATTGGGGTCAATATCGCCAACTACAGGATTAAAACACCCAATTTTACATATAATAACCTGGCAAAAGGGCTCTGGCGGGCAGGTGCGGTAGTCAACATCAGGTGCTCGGGTAATGTTGAAATTCAGCCGGGCCTGTTTTACACTGGCAATGGTTACAAAAGTAGCCTCTATGGCATTAATGAGGATATTACCATTCATTGCCTGGAACTGCCGGTGAACGTGCTCTACACCCCGGAAACAAAATCGAAAAACCTGTCTATAGGGGCCGGGCTTTATGCAGCCTACCACCTCGCTGGGGCAGTGGAAGTAGATGGGCATAAAACGGAAATGAAATTTGCTAACAAGCCAACTGAAAATTTATTTTTCATCTCCAAACCATACGATATAGGCTGGAGGCTGGTAAGTGTGCTGAAAATTACCCCTGCCCTGTATGCGAAAGCACATTTTCAGATGGGGCTTAAGAACCTTTATGCTGAATCAGAGATGCCAGATAGCTATTTTAATGTGCGGAACTATAGCTATGGCATCAGTTTTGGCTATTGCTTCAATGCGAAAAAGGGAAAATAGCCCGCTCCTTCTGTTTGGGTATGTTTAATGCAGTTTGGGGCGACATAACTACATTACTTGAAAACGGGCTATGCGAGGCCTGCCTGCCTGGCTACCCTTTGTGTTAAATGCCCCATGCTGGAATACGGCACCTTAACGCATCTGCGTTGCGGTTTTTTTAAAAATCATTTGTACCTAAGTGCATATCATTTCCACTAAACTACCAACCTTTTTTACTTGATTTTGCAGTAGCAGGCATTTGTGCCAATTTTAGGGTGCGGGGCAGACAAAGGATTACGCGGTGGGAAATTTAATGCGTTTTTTTGCATGGGAGAGGGGAGTTTTTTTTGCTTGGCTGATGCGCTGGTTAACCAACCATTAACTTACTGGGCGGGGTTTTAAGGTAGGGGAGCAGTATGCCGGTTTTGCCCTAATAGCGAAGTGCTGTGGATGAGCAATGTACGTTACTCACAAGTTTAGCACCTTTTCATCACACAAAACATCACATTCTAAAATTCCAATGCCTAATTGTCGCTTTTAGAAGTTAATTTGTTATTTTTGCCGCCTGTTTTATACTCTTAAAAAAGAAAATTTATGCAGGAATTTGGTAAAAAGAACCAATCGTTCAACTTATCTCAGTTGGGCTTAAATGTAGGTACCGCGCATTGGAATCTCTCTCCGGAAGAGTTAGTGAGCAAAACTTTAGAATTAGGCCAGGGTGTGCTGAATGATACAGGTGCCCTTTGTGCGAATACCGGAAAATTCACCGGGCGCTCTCCTAAAGATAAATTTACTGTTAAGGATGCTATAACACAAGACAGTGTGGATTGGGGTGATGTGAACATACCTTTTACTCCTGAAGCTTTCGATAAGCTTTACGATAAAGTTTGTGCTTACATGGCTGGCAAAGAAGTTTGGGTACGCGATGCGTACGCTTGCGCCGACCCAACTTACAGGCTGAATATCCGCGTAGTAAACGAAACCCCTTGGGCAAACCTTTTCTGCAACGACCTCTTCCTGCGCCCGTCTGCTGATGAAATTGCTACTCAAAACCACGACTGGCTTATTTTGCAAGCACCTGGTTTTCAGGCTGACCCGGCTACCGATGGTACCCGCCAGGGCAACTTCACTATGGTGAACTTTACCCGTAAAATCATCCTTATCGGTGGTTCGGCTTACACAGGCGAAATGAAGAAAGGTATCTTCGGCGTGTTGAACTTTGTATTGCCACACAACCATAAAGTATTAAGTATGCACTGCTCTGCCAACGAAGGCAAAGATGGTGATGTAGCTTTATTCTTTGGTTTGAGCGGTACAGGTAAAACTACCCTGAGTGCTGACCCTGACCGCGCGCTTATCGGCGATGACGAACATGGCTGGGCTAATGGCTCTGTGTTCAACTTCGAAGGTGGTTGCTACGCAAAATGTATCGACCTGAGCGCAGAAAAAGAGCCACAGATCTATGCAGCTATCAAGCCAGGTGCATTGTTGGAAAACATCAAGTTCCACCCGGGCACTAATACGGTTGATTACGCTGATGCCAGCATCACTGAAAACACCCGTGCAGCATATCCTATCGATTTCATCAGCAATGCAAAAGAACCATCTTATGGCGGCCAGCCGAAGAATGTATTCTTCCTTACCTGCGATGCATTCGGTATCCTGCCTCCTATTTCTAAGTTAACCAAGGCTCAGGCTATGTACCACTTCATCAGTGGTTATACCGCTAAAGTTGCGGGTACCGAGGTTGGTGTTACTGAACCACAGACTACATTCTCTGCTTGCTTTGGCCGTGTATTCTTACCATTACACCCAACCAAGTATGCTGAGTTGTTAGGCAAAAAGCTGGATGACGACAAGAACGTAAACGTTTGGTTGATCAACACAGGCTGGAGCGGTGGCGCTTATGGCACAGGTAGCCGTATGAAGCTGAGCTACACCCGCGCTATGATTACTGCTGCTATGAACGGCCAGTTAGATAACGTTGAGTATGCTGCACACCCTGTGTTTGGTATGCTGATGCCAGCAACTGTTCCAGGTGTACCATCTGAAATCCTTACCCCACGTAACACATGGGCTGATAAAGAGGCTTACGACAAAAAAGCTAATGAATTAGCTGGTTTGTTCGTGAAGAACTTCGAAAAATACGCTTCACAGGCAAACGAAGAAATTCGTTCTGCTGCACCAAAAGTAATGGTGGGCGCTTAATAATATTGTTATTACTGACTGAAAGGGAGGCCATAAACATGGCCTCCCTTTTTAGTATGTATTAATTGCTATTTACTCAGATGTTAATAAATATACAGGTTTAATAAAGTATTCGTAAACTATTTATCTTTATGCCGGGGTTTATGCTCCTGCACTATGAAAAAAGTACTACTATATACCATATTGGTGCTGCAATTACTATGTTACCATAGCTTTGCACAGTACAATATTCCACAGAATTATAAATGGGCCTTTGGCCTTGGCGCGGGGCTGGACTTTACTTCTGGTACTCCCACAGCATTTGCAACAAGTATCTACACTTACGAGGCATGCGCTTCAGTTTGCGATGCGTCGGGAAATATGTTGTTCTATTCCGACGGTGTTAAAGTGTATGACCGAACGGGGGCAGTGATGGCCTCTGGCAGCGCTATAGTTTCTTATCTCACCACCAGCTCTACAATGGGCTGCCTGATAGTTCCCGTAATTGGCACCACCACTCAGTATTATGTATTTTCATTAGAGCAAGTTGAGGGGGGGGCTAGCCCAGCTTTGCATTGTCGTTTATCATACAGTATTGTTGATATGACATTGTCAAGCGGCATGGGCGATGTTGTAGCCTCGTCTATGGGTACGGCTATGACTTCTTACCTGTCAGAAAAAATGCTTTCGGTCGAAGGGGATAATTGCAATATCTGGCTGCTGACACACAGAAAGGACTCCACGGTGTTTCTTGCTTACAGTATCACTGCCTCTGGTATTGGCGCACCCGTAGTTTCAAATGTTGGCACCTTTACGGGTATTTCTACTCTTGGGCCTTATTGCCTTGGGCAGATGAAAGTTAGCCATAGTCGAGACAAAGTCGTTACTTGTACGGGTACTTCAGGTGGCACAGGTATGGGAAGGTTCGTCGGGGCGGAATTATATGATTTCGCACCCTCAAGCGGCGTAGTTTCCAATTGCATGGTTATTGATTCGGCTGATGGTGTTTATGGTTGTGAGTTTTCCCCTAACAACACGCGGCTTTACCTACAGCTCAATACAACCAGCTTCGGAGGAACGGGTATTTTTCAATATGATCTTACCGCCGGTTCTGCGGCAGCAATAAGGGCATCGCTGTTCAGGGTAGGTACAACACCTTATTGCGGACTACGTTTAGGCCCTGATGGGAAAATTTACTTCCCGTCAAGCAGCACATCACTGGGTTCCATTTCGGCGCCGAACACTTTAGGTGCAGGTTGTGGCTATGCGGCAGGTGTTTTGTCGCTGGCTTCAGGTACTTCGTTTAACTTCGAATTCACTAATCTATATTATGCCTTTACCGGAGGTACGGCAGACACTACCTTTCGGCGGCACGACACCACTACCTGCGTTCCAACAACTGGTATATCAATAACGGCCCCAACTATGTCTGCTGCGGTGGTGCACTATTACTGGGATGACGGCGTAACTACGCGAACGCATACCGGCCTCGGTACGGGTGTGCATTGGGTGGTATGGGATACGGGCGGATGCCACAAGGAGATGGATACTTTTGTGATAACCCGTGTAGTGGGTTCGCCGCGCTCTAATGTTACAAGCATAACAGCATGTCCTTCTATGGCTCCTGTATTGCTTTCTTCGTCCATTAGTTCTACCACTTATCATTGGAGCGGAGGTTCGGGCGGCGCAACATACAGTGCTGCAACCGCTGGTACTTATTGGGTTTGGGCAATAGACAGTTGTGGCAATACTGTCAGCGACACATTCCACCTGAGTTTTTCAGTGGTAGATACCAACATTTACTCGCATGATACATCAGCATGCGCAGCTGCATTTCCCATCCGTTTGTCTTCGGTAGCGGGCTTTAGTGCGTACCATTGGTTGGGTGGTGCGACTGGCATTAGTCAAAACGTATTTTCAGCAGGCACCTATTGGGTTTGGGCAAATGATACCTGTGGCGGTTTTAGAGCTGATACATTTCATGTACGTTACTCTATACCGTTTACCACCAGCCGCGTTCATGATACAGCGGTGTGTACCTTTTTGTTCCCCATAACGTTAACAGCCAGGCCTGGTTTCAGTACCTATTACTGGTCAGGTGGTGGCGGCGGTCTTACACATTCAGTAGCTGGTGCCGGTACCTATTGGGTGTATTCAAACGACAGTTGTGGAGATATTTATTCCGATACGTTTAAGGTTCGCTCTATAATACCGGATACCACCGGAGGCACTGGCATACATTACTCACAATGCATAACAACAGCACCGCTTACGCTCAGCGCTACGGGTACCTTCACATCTTGCACATGGAGCACGGGCAGTACTTCACCATCTATTAATGTTTCTGCCTCCGGCACGTACCGCCTGTTTAAAATATCCGGGTGTTCAGTTGTCGTTGATACTTTTTACGTAACATTTATACCCGTTCCTATCCTCAATCTTGGTCCGGATGTAGCGTTCTGTATTGGCGATTCTATTGTACTCAGTTCAACCCAACCTGCAGGTACCACTTTTACATGGAGCACCGGCAGCAGTGGGGACAGTATACATGTAACCACAACCGGCACTTACTGGCTGCGGCTGAACAACGGCTGTTCTATCACTGACAGTATACACGTACTTGTATCGCCACACCCTGTTGTTGATCTGGGTCCTGATACTTTCAATTGTCTTGGTGGGTCGTTTACTTTACAATCGGCTTATGCCTATTCATTGCCAACCTATTTATGGAGCGATGGCTCAACGGGTGCAACCGATGTAGTAACATTGAGTAACGACTATTGGCTTAAGGTAACTGTCGCCGGGTGTGCAACTTATGATACTGTTCATGTAACCATCGTTTACGATACTTTCCGCTTGTTTAACGGAGATACCATGATCTGTAAGGGTAAAGTTGTACAGGCAGTATTGAATGCTTACCCGGGAGCCAGCTTCCAATGGCTGCCAACAGCAGGTATTGCTATCCCTACCGCAAGTAGCCCGCTGATAACCCCTGACACCAGCGCAACCTATAGCGTAACGATAACTATTGCAGGTTGCCCTGACAAGCATGCATCTTTTCATATAGATGTGCAGCCCAATCCTGATGTTTATATAGGGGGAAACCGGTTCGTTTGTCTTTACGATACTATACACATTAATGCTGATGTAAAACCAGGCTGGTATACGGGTTATACCTATAGCTGGTCGCCAGCAACCTCGCTTGACTTTACCAATACGCCAACAGTAGTCTTTACGGCCGGCCTATCGCAGAAGTATTTCCTCACTGTAACTACGAGCGCAGGTTGCACAGGCAAAGACTCAGCGCAGCTCATTGTGCAGGCAGGTGATTTCGGTGGTGTAAATCAGGATTTTGCGGTATGTCCCCATGATTCGGTTTTACTTACCGGCACAGGTGGAACCGCTTACAATTGGCATCCTGGTACTTACCTGAGCGATAGTAATGCCGCAACGGTTTGGGTTAAGCCGATTGCAGATATTACGTACAACCTTGTTGTAACCAGCAACGTAGGATGCCATGATACGGTGAGTGTGCATATTACCGTGCATCCTGCAGCACTCATAACGCTGGATGATTCTGTGATGCTGTACCCGGGTGAAACCATACACCTTAACCCGGTAACCAATTGTAACACTTTCTTGTGGTTCCCTCCCGCAGGGCTCAGCAGTGCTACAATTTCAGACCCAATTGCGGACCCGCAGATATCTACCCGTTACTTCATTCAGGGTACCACCGCCGATGGCTGCCAAGCCGTAGATTCCATTGATATAGTTATCAACCCAGAATCGTTACTTGCTTTACCCAATGCCTTTACACCGGGAACAGGAACCAATAGCAATTTTTCTATCATCAGGAGGGGAGAAGCAACGCTTAACCACTTCCGTATTTTCGATCGTTGGGGACAGTTGGTGTTTGAAACCAATAATGTAAATGACGGTTGGGATGGCACCTATAAAGGTGCTCCCCAGCCTTTGGGTGTTTATGTTTACGATGTGCAGGCGGTGACGAAAACAGGTAAGGTATTTAATAAAGCAGGTAATGTTACGCTTCTCCGTTAACCGACGGTTAAAATAAATGGAAGGGTGGCAAGCAAAATGCCTTTTTTATTTATAAATATTATTGTGTATTATTGGTTAAATACTAACTTTAATATTCGAAGAAGTATTTTATTACACCTAATACCGCCCCATGAAAAAGATAGTCCTCTTATCACTCTTAATCTTTGTCTGCATCTTAGATAGCGGCTACGCACAATACTATACCACTGAAAACAAGAAATGGGTATTTGGCTACAATGCCGGGCTCGACTTTACAACGGGTTCGCCTGTCCCTTTTACATCTAGTGTGCATGCTAATGAAGGTACTGCAAGCGTGAGTGATGCTTCGGGCACCTTATTGTTTTATTCTGATGGCACAAAAGTATGGAACAGAACGGGGGCAGTAATGCCGTCAGGTGGCGCCATTGTTTCTTACCTTACCTCAAGCGCTACACAGGGTACGCTCATTACACCTGTGGTAGGGTCTACCACCCAATACTATATATTCTCGTTGGAACAAATTGAAGGCGGAAGCGGCACAGGCCACTGCAGGCTTTCTTACAGTGTTGTTGATATGACGCTGGCCGGTGGCCTCGGCGATGTTGTGGCATCGTCAATGGGCACCTACCTTACGAATAACCTGGCTGAAAAAATGACCGCAGTAGGCGGCAATGGCTGTAATGTCTGGGTTTTGGTGCACCGCCGCGATTCTACTAAATTCCTGGCTTATAATGTCAATGTTTCGGGGGTAAGTGCACCAGTGGTTTCTACTATTGGTACATTTGGCGGTAGTACTACCTATGGCGCTTATTGTGTGGGCGAATTGAAAGCTAGCCCTGATAGAACCAGGTTGGTTGCGGCATGCCATGGCTATGGTTCAGCCAGTACCGTTGGCGCCGAGCTTTACGACTTCGACCCAACAACAGGCGTTGTTTCTAATTGTATAGTTATCGATTCTACTAATGGTATGTATAGTTCTGAGTTTTCTCCGGACAATACCAAGTTGTACACGACACCTAGTAATAGTACCATTTACCAGTATGACCTTACAGCGGGTTCCGCAGCAGCCATCAGGGCCACCAGGACATACATTGGCACCCTTGGTTTTTCGGCTATGAAGTTGGCGCCCAATGGAAAGATATATTTTTCGCAGTCAGTTTCCGGCACCAGCATAGGGGCAATCAATTCGCCCAATACCGCCGGTACCGGTTGCACTTATGTTTCCAGTGCGGTTACCCTGGCTTCCGGTTCCTCCATCTGGATCCAGTTCTCAAATATTTATATTGCTGTAACGGGCGGCGATACGTCTACTACCCGGAAAGATACCGTAGCATGCATACCGACGGGAAGTAGCATAACGTTACCTGCAAGAACAACAGGGGCAACTACGACGAGTTATTATTGGGATGATGCTTCAACCGGCGCAACGCGCGCCATAACCAGTGCCGGCACTTATTGGGTAGTGGTAGATACCGGTGGTTGTCATAAAGAAATTGATACTATAGTAGTTACCAGCCCTACGCCGGTAAATACTTCAAACATCCGCGACACCGCAGTTTGCGCTTACTTTTTCCCTATCACTCTTACTGCCAGCCCTGGTTTTACAGTGTATCACTGGACAGGTGGCGCAACCGGCACAACGCACAGCGTTGCCACAGCAGGCACTTACTGGGCCTGGGCAAGCGATAGTTGCAACAATACTGTTACTGACACTTTTCATGTAAATTTTATTGCCCCTGATACTACTGTTGGCACGTCAACCACATTTGCTCCGTGTATTGTTACCGCGCCGCTTCCGCTTACCGCTACTGCAGGCTTTACAAGGTATAAATGGAACACCGGCAGCACTGCTGCCACCATTAATGCGTTTGCTTCCGGTACCTATTGGGTTTACAAAATAAATGGCTGTTCTGCTATTGTAGATACGTTTCATGTTAATTTCATTCCGGTGCCCACACTTAACCTGGGCGCCGATGTGGCCATCTGTATCGGCGATTCCGTTGTGCTGAGTTCGACTCAGCCAGCAGGTACCGTGTATACCTGGAGCACAGGCAGCACCGCTGACAGCATACATGTTAAAACGAGTGGCACGTATTGGCTTCGACTGTTTAATGGTTGTACCATTACTGATAGCATTCATATCTTGGTGTCGCCATTTCCTCTAGTTAACCTGGGACCTGATACCGCTAATTGCTCAGGTACGCCGGTAACACTGCAATCCAGTGGCAGCTATACATTCCCTACCTATCTGTGGAGCGATGGTTCAGGAGCGGCTACCGATGTTGTTTCGCTAACCGGTGATTATTGGTTGAAAGTTACGGTGGCGGGTTGCAGTGCGGCTGATACCATTCATGTCACTATACAGTACGATACTTTTCATTTATTTAACGGAGATACAGCTATCTGCAAGGGCAAAGTAGTGCAGGCAGTGCTAAATGCCAATCCGGGTGCAACATTTCAATGGTTGCCTACCGCGGGCATTGCTACATCAACGGTTCGCAGCCCATTGATTACGGCTGATACCAGTGCTACGTATATCGTCACTATTTCGCTGGCTGGTTGCCCTGATGTAAAAGATTCTTTCCATATTGATGTGCAACCGAATCCCAATGTATATATTGGTGGCAATAGATTTATTTGCCTTTATGACAGTATACATATTAATGCTGACGTAAAGCCAAACTGGTATTCCGGCTATACCTATAGCTGGTCGCCGGCAACATCACTCGATTTTACCAATACCCCAACTGTAGTATTTACGGCCGGTGTATCACAGAAGTATTTCCTCACTGTAACTACGAGCGCAGGGTGCACAGGCAAAGATTCTGCACAGCTTATTGCACAGGCAGGTGATTTCGGCGGCGTAAACCAGGATTTTGCTGTTTGTCCTCATGATTCAGTTTTACTTACAGGTACGGGTGGCATAGCTTACAATTGGCATCCTGGTCTTTATTTGAGTGATAGTAATTCAGCAACACTCTGGGTTAAACCAATAGGTGATATCACTTACCATCTGGTGGTGACAAGTAATGTAGGTTGCCATGACACTTTAAGTGTTCACGTAACTGTTCATCCGGCAGCGTTGATAACGCTGGATGATTCCATCACGCTTTATCCGGGAGAAACTGCCCAGCTTAGCCCGGTAACCAATTGTAATTCTTTCCTTTGGTTCCCTCCGGCAGGCTTAAGCAGCGCAACGATTTCTAACCCTGTCGCCTCGCCGGATATCAGCACCAGGTACGTAGTGCAGGGAGTAACATCGGATGGCTGTATTGCATTCGACTCAATTGACATAAGAGTTGATCCTTCGTCTTTGCTCACTTTGCCTAATGCGTTTACTCCGGGCACAGGGGTGAATAGTAAGTTCACCATTATTAAGCGTGGCCAGGCAAGCCTGAATTATTTCAGGATATTCAACCGTTGGGGACAGGTGGTATTTGAAACAACCAATATTGATGCGGGTTGGGATGGTTCATTCAATGGCGCACAGCAACCGCTGGGAGTGTATGTTTATGATGTGCAGGCTGTTACTAATAACGGTACATTATTTAACAGGCACGGCAATATTACGCTGTTAAGGTAAATTTTATATTTTTCAATTTATTTAGGTGTTGCTTTACTAAGGGGTAGGGCAGCACTTTTTTATTACTGCTGTAAGCTGTTTTGCTCTCTCAACAACTGCTGGTATGCTGGCATTCAATGAGATGGGATTAGTGGGGTGTGTCCCAACCATTTTCAATAAAACGCTGTCTTTAGTAGTAGATTGTCGCTAATTTGCTTTGGTTATAAATAAATTATATGTAAAAAATACAATATATTTGTATTTTTTAAAATCATTTACTATATTTACCATTGCTTTTTGTTTTTATCTTTTTTTGATTCAATTCGGTATGAGAAGACTTTATTTCGTCACGTTACTTGTTTTGCTTTCCGCAGTTCGTGTTTTCGGTCAGTATGGAGCTCCTAGTGCAAACAAATGGGCTTTTGGTAGCCGCGCCGGGCTTGATTTTACTTCGGGAACGCCGGTAGGCATTACCACCAGTATGTCTTCGGGTGAAGGTTGTGCTGCAGTTTGTGATGCGTCAGGAAACATGCTGTTTTACACAGAAGGTACCAAGGTCTGGGACCGTACAGGTGCGGTTATGCCATCAGGTAGCGCCATTGTTTCTTTTGGAACATCGAGTAGTACACAGGGTGCACTTATCTGCCCTGTGGTAGGTACCACTAACCAATACTATGTGTTTTCATTAGAGAACTATTCTGGTAGCACCGGTTATTGCCACATGCAGTATTGCATAGTCGATATGTCGCTGGCAGGTGGCCTTGGCGATGTTGTTGCATCATCAATGGGTACTGTTGTAACCAATAAGCTTGGTGAAAAAATGATTGCTGTCGGTGGAAACAGTTGCAATGTCTGGATGGTTACGCACAGAGGTGATTCGACCAAATTTTTAGCTTATAACATTAGCGCAGGCGGTATTGCAGCTCCTGTTGTGTCAACTGTAGGTTCTTTTACAGGAACTAACTCCTACATGATCGGCGTATTGAAGGTAAGTCCAGATAGAAGGCACATCGGTTCTGTGGTTTATTCTGTAGGTGGTGCTTCCGGTACCGAAATGTACGATTTTGATCCTTTAACCGGTGTTGTTTCTAATTGCCAGGTTTTTCGCTCCGGCTCGTCTGATTATGGCGCAGAATTTTCTCCGGATGGTACAAAGTTCTATTCTCAGGTTTGGGGCGGGGCAGTTAGTCAGTACGACCTTTCTGCAGGCACTACTGCTGCTATTATTGCGTCAAGAACTACCGTAATAAGTGGTTCTACAACGTCAGACCTAAGGCTTGGGCCAGATGGTAAAATATACATTAAAGCGGTGTCCAGCACCAGCAGGCTGGATTGCATAGCATCTCCAAATGTTGCGGGTACAGGTTGCGCCTACACTGCGTCTGCTGTTACCCTGGCATCGGGCACCAGCATAACACTGGGCTTACCTAATTTATACTTCGGCACTTCGGGTACCGGCGATACCACCACCAGGATTTATGATACTACGCTTTGCATACCAATTGCAGGCCTGACCTTAAATACTGATACTACCGGTTCGTCATATTTGTGGAGTACCGGATCAACAGCGGGTTCTATTATTGTAACTTCGGCCGGAACTTTCTGGGCGAACATAGTTAATTCATGTAGCCTGCATATCGATACATTCCATGTACGCACTCCAACGCCAATCACCTACATAAGGGTACATGATACATCAGTATGTACTTATTTCTTCCCGATTACTTTAACCGTACCTACCGGCTTCCCTCCTTACCACTGGATTGGTGGAGGAGCGGGTACAACACATAGTGCAACAACTGCTGGTACCTATTGGGTTTGGTGTACAGATAGCTGTAACAATATTTATGCAGATACTTTTCATGTTCGCTTTATTATTCCTGATACTACAGTTGGCACCTCAACCACTTATACGCCGTGTATAAGCACTGCTCCGCTGGCGCTTACCGCGTCATCAGGCTTCACAAGCTACCGCTGGAATACGGGTAGTACTGCTACAACCATAAATGCATTTGCTTCAGGTACTTATTGGGTATTTAAAACCATTGGTTGCTCTGTAATTGTAGATACCTTCCATGTAGCGTTTATTCCAATACCGACACTTAGCCTTGGCCCTGATGTTGCCTTCTGTATTGGTGATTCTATTGTGTTGAGCTCTGCGCAACCAGCGGGAACAACCTATACCTGGAGCACAGGCAACACGGGTGATAGTATACATGTAAAAACAAGTGGCACTTATTGGTTGAGACTTTACAATGGCTGTACCATTACAGATAGCATACATATACTTGTATCGCCATTCCCTATTGTAGACCTTGGCCCTGATACCTTCAATTGCGAGGGTACGCCAGTAACCTTACAATCTTCGGTATCGTATACCGCACCATCCTACTTATGGAGCGATGGCTCAACCGGAGCAACTGATGTTGTAACCCTTACAAATGATTATTGGCTAAAGGTAACTGTTGCGGGTTGCGCAGCGTATGATACGGTTCATGTAACCATCATTTATGACACTTTCCGTTTGTTCAACGGCGATACGGCTATCTGTAAAGGCAAAGTGGTGCAGGCTGTATTAAATGCCAACCCTGCAGCAACGTTCCAATGGTTGCCAACTGCAGGCATTGGTACCTCAACTGTTCGCAGCCCGTTGATAACACCGGATACGAGCGCTACATATATCGTAACCATATCGATAGCAGGTTGTCCTGATAAATATGCGTCATTCCATATTGACGTACAGCCTAACCCTACTGTATATATAGGGGGTAACCGGTTTATTTGTCTATACGATACCATACACATTAATTCTGACGTCAAGCCGAACTGGTACACTGGTTATACCTATAGCTGGTCTCCGGCTACCTCGCTTGACTTTACCAATACGCCGACTGTAGTATTTACAGCGGGTGTATCACAGCAATATTTCCTCACCGTGTCTACAAGTGCAGGTTGCACGGGCAAAGATTCTGCACAGCTTATTGTGCAGGCGGGTAATTTCGGTGGTGTTAACCAGGACTTTGCTGTTTGCCCTCACGATTCAGTTTTACTTAACGGTACTGGTGGCGCTGCTTATAGCTGGCACCCTGGTCTTTACCTGAGCGACAGTAATTCTGCGACTCCATGGGTTAAACCAATAAGTGATATTACCTATCACCTTGTTGTAACCAGCAATGTAGGTTGTCACGATACCGTTAGTGTACATGTAACAGTGCACCCGGCCGCATTAATAACGTTGGATGATTCCATCACGCTCTATCCAGGTGAAACAACGCAACTTACTCCGGTAACTAACTGTAACAGCTTCCTGTGGTTCCCTCCAGCAGGCCTGAACAGCGCAACAGTCTCAGACCCTACGGCGAATCCTGAGATCACCACCCGTTATGTTGTGCATGGCACAACAACCGACGGTTGCGTAGCTGTTGATTCTATTGATGTTATCGTCAGCCCTGAGTCATTGCTTACTTTGCCGAATGCCTTTACACCGGGCACAGGAACCAACAATAAGTTCTCTATCTTAAAACGTGGTGTAGCAACGCTCAACTATTTCCGCATTTTCGATCGTTGGGGTCAGTTAGTATTTGAAACTACCAATGTAAGCGAGGGCTGGGATGGTACCTTTAAGGGTGCGCAACAACCGCTGGGCGTATATGTTTACGACGTTCAGGCAGTAACCAACGCCGGTAAGCTGTTCAATAAAAGAGGCAACGTTACCTTGCTGAGATAAAAATTATCTGATCTGTTTTATAAGGGTTGCTTGCTTAGGCGAGCAACCCTTTTTCATTTTTTAAACAGCGTTATAGATTACTGTCTGAGTGCACGTTCTCCATTCACCATTAATAATTCTCCATTCCCCATTAATATCCAACCATTACGGCTAATTGCCTGTCTATATTTACAACGAGTTTAATTTTCGCATGCAATTTTTTGGGAATTCATCCCCTAAGTCGTTAGTCGCAATTTCTATTCGTTAGGCGTATTTCGCAAGTTAAAATCATTTTATTATATTTACCTATATTTTGAACACACCCTTCAATCACGCTATATGAAGTTCTTTTTCCCTGTTTTTTTTATTTTTTCACTGTCGTTTTTCCCTGCTTCAGCGCAGTACTATCTGGCGCAAAACAATGTTTGGGCGTTTGGTTACGGGGCTGGTGTTACCTTTGCATCAGGCACTCCTGTTGCCATTTCAACCAGTATTTCTGCGGGTGAAGGTTCTTCGAGTGTAAGTGATGCATCAGGTAATCTTCTGTTCTATTCGGAAGGTAAGACCGTTTGGAACCGCACCGGTGCGGTTATGCCATCTGGTGCATCTGTAGTATCGTTCGGTACTTCAAGTAGCACACAATCATCATTAATAGTGCCGGTATTGGGTACTACCACGCGATACTATCTTTTTTCGTTGGAGGAGGCCCCCGGTTCTACAGGTTACTGCCGTGTGGAATATTGCATAGTAGATATGTCGCTTGCTGGTGGTCTTGGCGACGTAGTCGCTTCATCAATGGGTACACCTGTCATGAACTGGCTGGGTGAAAAACTTGCATCAGTACCGGGCGATAACTGCAATATCTGGGTAATAATGCATAGTAAAGATTCGGCCATTTTTCGTGCATATAGTGTGACTGCCGGCGGTATCGCCGCCCCGGTATTATCTACCTGTGGTACTTTTACCACTGCTGGGTCGTACGGAGGTTACGTTGTGGGTGAACTGAAAGCAAGTCCTGACAGGCATAGGTTGCTAACCGCTGATTACAATATTGGAGGTTCAATGGGTGCCGAGGTGTACGATTTTAATCCTTCTACGGGTGTGGTTACCAACTGCATTGTACTTGATTCCGTTGATGCAATGTATGGGGCCGAGTTTTCGCCTGATAATTCAAAAGCGTATATTCAGGATCCGAGTGGCATTTTTCAATTCGATCTCACCGCCGGCTCTGCGGCTGCTATCAGGGCATCGCGCTATTCTGTCGGTGGCGCTTATTCATATACCGGCCTTCGTCTCGGCCCTAATGGTAAAATATATTTCGGTTCTCCCAGCGGGACCGCTCTTGGGGTGATCAATACGCCGAATGTAGCTGGTTCCGGTTGTGGTTATACTGCGAGTGCAGTTACGCTTGTATCAGGCACTTCTTGTTCACTCGGCATGCCTAATAGTTTTGTCACTATTGGCGGTGGCGATACCACTTTTACCCGCAAAGATACAGTGGCCTGCATACCAACTGGCGGTAGCATAATACTTCCTGGCCGTGCAACCGGCGCGAGCACTACCAATTATCTTTGGAATGATGGCACCACAGCCGCTGGGCATGTAACCACCGCGCCGGGTACCTATTGGGTTTCAGTCGACACAGGCGGTTGCCATCGCGAAATTGATACAATAGTAGTTACCACACCAACTCCGGTAAATACCACACATATACACGACACTAATGTTTGTGCATTTAATTTTCCGGTTTCACTTAGGGCCACTGCTGGTTTTACAACCTACCATTGGCAAAGCGGTGCATCAACTGCCACCTATAGCGCCACAACCGCGGGCACTTACTGGGTTTGGGCGGCGGACAGTTGTAACAATGTAACTACCGATACTTTTCACGTCAGCTTTGTAACACCTGATACAACGGCAGGCTCGGCCGTAACTTATACGCCTTGTATTGTTACGGCACCGCTGGCGCTTACTGCCAGCGCAGGTTACAGCGGCTATCGCTGGAATACAGGTAGCACCGCATCATCAATAAATGCGTTCGCTTCCGGCACCTATTGGGTATTTAAGAGAACTGGTTGCTCTTTATTTGTTGATACCTTCCACGTAGCGTTCATACCCGTACCTACCCTCAACCTTGGCCCCGATGCCGCGATTTGCATTGGTGATTCGATTGTGTTGAGTTCTGCGCAGCCCGCGGGTACAACCTATACCTGGAGCACAGGTAATACCGGTGATAGTATACATGTAAAAACAAGTGGCACTTATTGGCTCAGGCTATACAATGGCTGTACTATTACTGATAGCATACACATACTTGTTTCTCCATTTCCGATTGTGGACCTTGGCCCTGATACCTTTAATTGTGAGGGTACACCGATTACCTTACAATCATCGGCAACCTATACAGCCCCGTCATACCTATGGAGCGATGGCTCAACCGGGGCTACAGATGTGGTAACAGTGACCAACGATTACTGGTTGAAAGTAACAGTTGCCGGTTGTGCGGCTTATGATACTGTACATGTAACCATTGTTTATGACACCTTCCGTTTGTTCAACGGTGATACCGTGATTTGTAAAGGCAAAGTAGTACAGGCGGTACTCAATGCGAATCCTGCCGCTACATTCCAATGGTTGCCTACAACAGGTATTGCTACTTCAACGGTTCGCAGCCCCTTGATTGCACCAGATACCAGCGCAACCTATATCGTAACCATATCCATAGCGGGCTGCCCTGATAAATATGATTCGTTCCATATCGATGTGCAGCCTAATCCATCTGTATACATAGGTGGTAACCGGTTCATTTGTCTTTACGATACCATACACATTAATGCTGATGTAAAGCCGAACTGGTACACCGGTTATAGCTACAGCTGGTCACCGGCTACCTCGCTCGATTTTACCAATACCCCAACCGTAGTATTTACAGCGGGCGTGTCACAGAAATACTTCCTAACCGTCACTACCAGTGCAGGTTGTACGGGCAAAGATTCAGCACAACTTATTGTGCAGGCCGGTGATTTCGGAGGTGTTAACCAGGATTTTGCTGTTTGTCCTCACGATTCAGTTTTACTAACTGGTACAGGTGGCTCAGGCTATAGCTGGCACCCTGGCTTATACCTGAGCGATAGTAATTCCGCTACGCCATGGGTTAAACCAATAAGTGATATTACCTATCACCTTGTTGTAACCAGCATTGTAGGTTGCCATGATACAGTAAGTGTGCGTGTAACAGTGCACCCGGCGGCATTAATAACATTAGATGATTCCATTACATTGTACCCAGGTGAAACAACCCAACTTACACCTGTTACCAACTGTAATACCTTCCTGTGGTTCCCTCCCGCTGGGCTGAACAGTGCAACCGTCTCAGACCCTACGGCTAATCCTGACATCACTACCCGTTATTTCGTTCATGGTACTACCACTGATGGTTGCACTACGGTCGACTCAGTCGATTTGGTTATCAGTCCGGAATCATTACTCACCCTGCCAAACGCTTTTACACCAGGTACTGGGGTAAATAACAAATTCACTATAATCAAGCGTGGTGAAGCGACGCTAAATCACTTCCGCATCTTCAATCGTTGGGGTGAAGTAGTGTTTGAAACTACCAATGTTGGTGATGGCTGGGATGGCACCTTTAAGGGTGCGCAACAACCGCTTGGCGTTTACGTTTACGACGTTCAGGCAGTGACTAAAACAGGTAAACTGTTCAATAAAAGAGGTAATGTAACCTTGCTGAGATAATAGCTATCTGATATATTTTAAAAGGGTTGTTTGCCGTTGCAAACAGCCCTTTTTCTTTTTTAACCCAAGGCTACGGTATTAGCTTTCGTTTAATTATTCACCATTCACCATTCATCATTCACCATTCACCATTCACCATTCATCATTTACCATTCACCATTTATAATTCACCATTCGTATCCAACCTTTACCCGGGAAAAACTGTCTTTATAAGCAGCCATATATTTGCAAGGATAATTTATATTTGTATATTTGTAAATTATTATGGCGTTTTAGGATGGAAATTTTGTTGTGCCCATACCATAACCCACTCATTATGAAGAAGATAAACTTAATTATAGTTTTTTGCCTTGCTTTTGCCAGTGCATTCGGTCAATATACTACTCCGCAGAATGTACGCTGGAGGTTTGGCAGCCGTGCAGGGGTCGATTTTACATCAGGTGCACCGGTAGCAACCACATCTAGCATGAGCGCAGTTGAAGGGACCACCACAATCAGCGATGGTTCAGGTGCGTTGCTTTATTATTCTGAAGGGTCAACTATCTGGAACCGCACTGGTGCTGTAATGCCATCTGGTGGTTCGCTGGTATCGTACAGCACGGCGAGTGCAACGCAGGCATGCCTGAGTATTCCGGTTGTAGGTGTGCCTTCGCAATACTATTTATTTTCGCTCGAAGGCGTGCCGGGTGGTTCATCTTATTGCCGCCTTTCTTATTGCATAGTCGATATGACACTTGCCGGAGGTATGGGCGATGTTATTGCATCAACGCTTGCAACCCCTGTAGCAAATGTGCTTTCTGAAAAAATGGTGGCTGTGCCCGGCAATAACTGCAATATTTGGCTCATTATTCACCGTAAGGATTCTGCAAAGTTTTTGGCATATAATATTGATGCATCTGGCATCAGCGCCCCTGTAGTCTCAACTGTAGGTACATTTACAACAGCCGGTTCTTACGGAGGTTATAGTATTGGTGCTGTAAAAGTGAGCCATGACCGCACTAAAATAATGACTGCGGACTGGAATTCCGGCGGCTCAATGGGCGCGGAACTGCACGATTTTAATGCTACAACCGGCGTGGTTTCCAATTGCATAGTCCTAGATTCTACCAGCGTGCAATACGGGGCAGAATTTTCTCCAGACGATACGAAGCTATACCTGGAAACCACTTCGTCCATTTCCCAATTTGACCTGAGTGCTGGCTCCGCTGCGGCCATTAGGGCATCGCGCTATTCTGTTGGTGCATGCGCGTATTGGTCGGCATTAAACTTGGGTCCGGATAATAAGATCTATTTTGGTTCATCAAGTACTTCCGCTCTGGGTGCTATTAATAACCCTAATGTTGGGGGCGCTGGTTGCGGGTATACTGCGAGTGCGGTTTCTCTGGCATCTGGTACTTCGTTTACTTTAGGGTTGCCAAGCGTATTTTTTACAACAGGCGGTGGCGATACCACGTTCACTCGGCGCGATACCGTGGCTTGCATTCCTGCCTCAGGTATCATATTGACAGCCCGCGCAACCGGTGCTGCTATTACCAATTATTTATGGGACAATGGCGCAACAACGGCTACGCGTGCTATAACTACAGCCGGCACCTATTGGGTGGTTATAGACACAGGCGGCTGCCATCGCGAAATTGACACTATAGTAGTTACCACACCAACTCCGGTAAATACCACTCATTTACACGATACAAGTGTTTGCGCATTTAATTTTCCGGTTTCACTTAGGGCCACTGCTGGTTTTACAACCTACCATTGGCAAAGCGGTGCATCAACTGCTACCTATAGCGCCACAACCGCAGGCACTTACTGGGTTTGGGCCGCGGACAGTTGTAACAATGTAACTACCGATACTTTTCACGTTAACTTTATAACACCTGATACAACGGCAGGTTCGGCTGTAACTTATACGCCTTGTATTGTTACGGCTCCACTTGCACTTACTGCCAGCGCAGGTTTCAGCAGCTACCGCTGGAATACTGGCAGCACCGCATCATCAATAAATGCGTTCGCTTCGGGCACCTATTGGGTATTTAAGAGAACGGGTTGCTCTTTACTTGTTGATACCTTCCACGTTGCGTTCATTCCGGTACCTACGCTTAACCTTGGTGCGGATGTCGCATTTTGTATCGGTGATTCTATAGTGTTACGTTCTACACAGCCGGCGGGTACTACCTATACCTGGAGCACTGGTAACACGGGCGATAGCATACATGTAAAAACATCGGGCACTTATTGGCTGCGCCTTTATAATGGTTGCACCATCACCGACTCTATTCATATTCTGGTATCACCTTACCCTGTTGTAAATCTTGGTCCTGATACTTTTAATTGTTTGGGCACAGCGGTAACACTGCAATCCTCTGGTACTTATACCTTCCCTACCTATTTATGGAGCGATGGCACCGGTGCGGCAACAGATGTAGTTACAACGTCAGGAAACTACTGGCTTAAGGTAACGGTAGCAGGGTGCAGCAACACTGATACAATACATGTTGATATCGTTTATGATACATTTAGATTGTTTAATGGCGATACTGTTATCTGTAAAGGTAAAGTGGTACAAGCGGTACTGAATGCCAACCCTGCAGCAACCTTTCAATGGTTGCCAACAGCAGGCATTGCTACCTCTACCGTGCGCAGCCCGTTGATAACGCCAGACACTAGCGCTACTTACGTCGTGACCATTTCAATAGCAGGTTGCCCGGATGTAAAAGATTCCTTTCACGTTGATGTTCAGCCGAATCCTTCAGTCTATATTGGTGGCAATCGTTTCATTTGCCTCTACGATACCATACATATTAATGCTGACGTAAAGCCAAGCTGGTATACTGGTTATACCTATAGCTGGTCACCGGCTACTTCGCTCGATTTTACCAATACACCAACGGTTGTGTTTACAGCGGGAGTATCACAGAAATACTTCCTCACAGTCACTACGAGCGCAGGTTGTACGGGCAAAGATTCAGCGCAGCTTATTGTGCAGGCTGGTGATTTCGGTGGAGTGAACCAGGATTTTGCAGTTTGTCCTCATGATTCAGTTTTACTTAGTGGCACCGGTGGCACCGGCTATAGTTGGCACCCTGGCTTATACCTGAGCGATAGCAATTCTGCGACACCATGGGTTAAACCAATAAGCGATATTACCTATCACCTTGTTGTAACCAGCAATGTAGGCTGCCATGATACGGTGAGCGTGCATGTTACAGTGCATCCGGCAGCATTGATTTCGTTGGAAGATTCTATAACACTTTACCCCGGTGAAACAACCCAGCTTACGCCGGTTACCAACTGTAACAGCTTCCTGTGGTTCCCGCCCGCTGGCCTGAACAGCGCAACCATATCAGACCCTACGGCCAACCCGGACATTACTACACGTTACACAGTACATGGCACTACCACTGACGGCTGTATAGCGATAGATTCAATTGATGTTATTATCAGCCCTGAGTCGTTACTGACGTTACCAAACGCCTTTACGCCGGGTACTGGGGTAAACAGCAAATTCACTATTATTAAGCGCGGAGAAGCTACACTTAATCACTTCCGTATTTTTAATCGCTGGGGTGAAGTAGTGTTTGAAACCACTAATGTGGGCGACGGTTGGGATGGCACGTATAAGGGTGCTCCACAGCCATTAGGCGTGTACGTTTATGATGTGCAGGCCGTTACCACAACAGGTAAACTATTTAATAAGAGAGGGAATGTAACTTTGCTTAGATAGCTGTAAGTTAAACTCAAGGTTGCTTCACAACTTGTGAAGCAACCTTTTTTAGTTTTTATCCAACTGAAAAGCAATAATGTGTGTCTATAGTATAAACACTACATTGTTTGTTGTTGGCTTTTGCAATGGTGCACCAGGTGTTGTGTTTCTTTTTTGCAAACCATATAACCCCTATGACATGAAGCAAATCACTGTTACATTTTTACTTTTTCTTCTCGGTTTAACTGCGGCCCGCGCGCAATACAATACGCCCCAGAATAACGTTTGGGCATTTGGCTGGGGTGCAGGTCTCGATTTTAATAGTGGAAGCCCGGTCAGTATTGCATCGGCCAGCTATACCTGGGAGGGTAATGCATCAGTTTGCGACGCGAGCGGGGCTTTGCTGTTTTACACTGACGGTGTTACTGTCTTTAATAGAGCAGGAACGGCCATGCCCTCGGGGGCAACAATTGTGGCTTATCCTACCAATAGTGCAACCCAGGGTGCGGTTATTGCAAGGGTGGCGGGTTCTAAAACCCAATATTATGTGTTTTCGATAGAACAGGTGCTGGCGACCACCAGCTTCTGTCACCTCAGCTATTCAATTGTTGATATGAGCCTGGCCGGTGGGATGGGCGACGTGGTTGCAGCCAGCATGGGCACTCCGGTAAATAATAGATTGTGTGAAAAAATGATAACCGTTCCGGGCAAAAATTGCGACCTGTGGGTATTGGTACACAGTCTTGATGCAGTTCAGTTTCTTGCTTACAATATTTCTGATGCAGGGATAACCGGACCCGTAATCTCAAATGTCGGTGCGCTGGCGGCAGGCGTGTATGGTGCGGGTGTAATTAAAATATCGCCCGATTACACCAAAATTGTAAGCCAGTCTTCTACCTCTTTTTATGACGGCGCTACGGAGTTATATGACTTTGATAATGCCACCGGACTGGTATCAAATTGCCAGGTGCTCAGCAATGACCATACGCATGAGGTTTACGGCGCAGAGTTTTCGCCAGACAATACAAAACTTTACAGCTTTGCTATTTATAGCACAGGTACGAGCCGGAGACTGGAGCAATTTGACTTGTCAGCCGGAAGTACTGCTGCTATTGTAGCGTCTAAAACAACCATCAGTGTCGGTAACGTAATATGGGACCTGCGGCTAGGACCGGACGGGAAAATATACATACCAACCGCAACTACAATTGGTGCACTTACGGGCACGGGTATCGGCTGTATCAATAACCCCAATGTGGCTGGTGCGGCATGTGCATTTACCCCGGCCGTAATAGCACTTTCCAGCGGACAGTACAGCCATTGCTTTCCGAGCATTTTTATGGACTACACCAGCGGAGATACTACTTTTCACCATCGAGATACGGCGGTTTGCATTACACCCAAAAGCAGTATCGGTATAAAACCATTGTTTTCAGGAACATCGGTAACGAAGTATCTGTGGAATGATGGTACCACTGCCGACAGTTTCTCGGCAAACGCACCGGGCACATATTGGGTGCTGATAGATACCGGTAGTTGCAATAAATTCATGGATTCCATTACCGTTAAATGGCAGGCAGATACCTTGATAAAGCACCGCGATACAGAGGTGTGCATACCTGCCGGAGGTAGCTTGTTGCTTATAGGCCCGCAGCTGGAAGCATTGCACCACGAATATTTGTGGAACGATGGCTCAACAAATGCTACGCACCCGGTAACCGGATTCGGTACCTATTCGGTATATGTTGATACCGGTGGCTGTTTCAGGGAAATGGATTCCATAGTTGTAAAGGAATATTCACTTCAACCGGCACCAACGGGCAGTAACATTAATCTCTATTCCGGCTATTGCGGTTGTTGGGTAAGTATGCCTACGGCCTTTACACCGAACGCTGATGGACTTAATGACGTTATACATCCCCTTGTTCAGAAGTCGTGCAAAATATCGGGCTACCTTTTCAATATTTATAACAGGTGGGGAGAATTGATTTTTAGTTCTGTTAACCCGGGCAAAGGGTGGGACGGAAATTATAAAGGTGTTCCCTGCGACATAGGTACTTACTACTATATGCTGGGTTTGTATATTGGTTCGCAGAGCAAAGAAATACGACACAATGGCGATATTACACTGATCCGTTGATGCATATTTTAAGAATTTCTCTCGTTTTTATAGCGTAAATTGCAGCTTAATACGTACCTAAAACGTTTTGCAAATGGGAACATACAGTGTTGGTGAAGCGCTCAATTTACTGCTCGAAAAATCGCACTGGAAACCCAAGATGCACGAACTGCGCATGCGCGATGAATGGGAAATAATAGTCGGTAAGACCATTGCCAAATACACCCGTAATATTAACCTGTTCAATAAGACACTCACCATTTATACCGATGTAGCCCCACTAAAGCAGGAACTACAATTAGGTAAAGACCAGCTACTTAAAAATATCAATGACTACTTTCAGGAAAGGGTAGTGAATGAGATAGTAATAAAATAAGTCTGAACTATGATTTATTGCATTTCAGGATTCTAAGATTTCAAAAAAACAGTCGGCCCAATCAGATTATCCGTGGTTCAGATAACAACCTTTTCATCCTAAAGTCCTAAAAATCATAGTTCAGACGACCAGTTTACTCAAAAATAGCCAGTGTAAATTCTTTTTTGCCCTTCTGTACAAGTACGTATTTGTTGTTGAGCAGCAATTCTGAAGTTAAAATAAAATCAGGTTTTACCTTTACCTTATTAATGCTGAGGCCATTGTTTTGGAGAAGTTTCTTTGCTTCGCCTTTCGATGCAAGTATGCCATTATCAGCAAGGAAAGAAATGACATCAATGCCTGCGCTCAGGGCGTCTTTCGATCCCTTAACCTGGTTAACACCTTCCATTGCCGAAAGCAATTGCTTTTCACTCAAAGTAGCCAAAGCTTCTACTGACGATTGCCCGAAGAGTATATCGCTGGCCTCCAGAGCAGAAGCCAGTTCCTCGGCGCCATGCACTAATGTGGTGATCTCTTCAGCCAGCATTTTCTGTGCTTTCCGCAAGCCGGTATTCAGGTTGTGTTCAGCAATGATAGCTTTAATCTCTTCAATTGGTTTAAATGAAAAGATCAGCAGCATTTTTTCGGCATCCGCATCTGGTAAATTCATCCAGTACTGGTAAAACTGATATGGCGAAGTGCGTGCAGCGTCCAGCCATATATTACCGCCTTCCGATTTGCCAAATTTGGTGCCGTCACTCTTGGTAATGAGCGGGCTTACCAGGGCAAAGGCATCGCTGCCGCCTTTACGGCGAATGAGCTCAGTGCCGGTAACTATATTACCCCATTGGTCACTGCCACCCATTTGCAGCTTTACATTATAATGCTTGTTGAGGTGGAAGTAGTCGTAACCCTGTATCAGCTGGTAAGTGAATTCAGTAAACGACATACCCGTTTCCAATCGCTTTTGTACCGAATCTTTTGCTAGCATGTAGTTAACGGTAATATGCTTTCCCGCATCGCGAATAAATTCAAGGAATGAGAAGCCTTTGAACCAATCGTAATTATTTACCATAACTGCGGCATTGGGTGCGTCGCTGTTAAAGTCAAGAAACTTTTCCAGTTGCTTGCGTTGGCCGGCAATATTTTTATCTATCGTTTCCGCATCAAGTAAGTTGCGTTCCTGCGATTTGCCTGATGGGTCACCTATCATTCCAGTGGCACCGCCGAGCAATACAAATGGCTTGTGGCCCGCCCTTTGCAGGCGCATAAGTAATGTTATTTGCAGCATGCTGCCTATGTGCAGGCTATCTGCAGTTGGGTCAAAACCTATATAGCCGGCGGTCATTTCTTTATTCAGTTGTTCTTCTGTGCCAGGCATTATCTCCTGCAGCAATTTCCTTTCCCGTAATTCGGCTACTAAGTTCATTTTGTACTTTTCTTTTATTCGGTTGTGGCAAAAATAACACAACTGTTACACTAAACTTAGCCCACAGGCAACCAATTTTACG
Source organism: Chitinophagaceae bacterium (assembly GCA_947447265.1). GTDB lineage: Bacteria > Bacteroidota > Bacteroidia > Chitinophagales > Chitinophagaceae > Flavipsychrobacter. The sequence continues at coordinate 24,144 of CANFKC010000021.1, read as the reverse complement.
CATAATAATCTTACGAATGTGTTGAATGTTAAATTTTCGTTTGGGATTTGTTATAATTATTCCGAAATTTGTTGTTATCTTTCGTGTGCCACTACTAAAACTATTTAACGTTGAAACGAATTCTACTATCGTTAATAATGCTTTTGCCGCTTTCAATGAATGCCCAGGAGCATCATGAAATAGGCCTTACAGCTGGTTTGTCGAACTATTACGGGGACTTAACTCCTAAGCTTTTTGCATCACAAGGGTATCACCCAATGGGTGGCATCATCTATAAATATTTCATGAACCCGCACCTGGGTTTGCGTTTCGGTGCATCTTATACCGCACTTTCCGGTGGTGATAGTCTGAGCAATATCCCGATAAACAAATCAAGAAACCTGAGTTTTGGTACCCATCTGTATGAAATGCATGGTGGCCTTGAAATAAACATGCTGCCGATTGATGTATTAAGAATGAAGGCCACCCCATACATTTTTGGTGGTATCGCTGCATTCTACTACAATCCGTTCGCTGATGATATTAATGGTAACAGGGTATTTTTAAAGCCGTTGAGTACAGAAGGCGAAGGTTTGCCTATGTATCCTGATCGCAAGTCTTACAGCCAGATCAACATGTCTTTCCCCTTTGGTGGTGGTTTTAAATTCTTTATCGGTAACGCATTCTTCCTGACTACAGAAATAGGTTTCCGTTATACCAATACCGATTATCTGGATGATGTTAGCAAATCTTATGTTGACCTCGATTCTCTGAATGCCTACAAAGGCCAGTTAGCAAAAGCAATGTCTTATCGTGGTAATACACTTACAGAGTGGGATCACAACAACCCTTACTATGGTTTTCAGCGTGGCGATACCAAAGCCAACGACTGGTATTGGTGGGCAAATATGTCGGTGACCATTTACTTCCGTGCATTTGGTAACACTAAAGAATACCTCAAAACTCGTTGCCCTGGTTTCTTCAAAGGCTGGTAATAAACGAAACTCATAACAATATTTGCCCGATAACACCTCTTGGTTTTATCGGGCTTTTTTTTGTGGTTATAACGAGGGTGGCTGTGAAGCATAAAAATATCGATGGAGTGTCAAAAGTGGGTAATTACCCGGCAGGTATACCGCCAATCATTAGAGGGCACAGAACGGGTTGCTGAAATATGGGAGGTGAATTATGAGTACTACAAATAGCAGTGCAATGAAGCAATTAAATGTATCGATGAGAAAATTATTGCTGTGCTGCGTTTGGTGTGGCTTGGCATCCACTGTAGCTGCCCAAACACGGATATCTGCGACAAAAGGGAAGATGTTTACCGAGACGGAGATAAATGATAACCATACCGACGTGGAAGCAGCTATAACTGGTAAAGTGAAGGCCATACAATATAAGGACTACGATATTACCTATGTTAAAAAGGCAGTTTCAAAAACTGTTTCGGGTAGCGGCACCTGGCAATTTGATACCATCGGTCATGTGTTAGCCGGTAAGCAGTTTGATGCGAAAGGTGTACTTATTTCCAGTGTCGGTTTTAAGTATTCCGGCAAAAAGCTGGTGGAATGGTATAGCCACGATTGGAACGCTTCGAGCAAGGGCGTGTCCCATGCCCTGAAGTATTATGTTAACGGCCGGAAATGGGAGGACTATGCGATAGACTCTGCTAACGGCGACATCACCCGCCAGGTATACCAATACGACGACAAAGGGTTTGTGGTAACAAAAACCTACAGTAACGGCGTGAGAATATTGCACAACATGGCTCAGTCACATGTGGCAATCGTAGACCAGCGCTGGTGTTTTAGCGATACGGACGCGAACCACCTCCATCTTATTGAAATAGCAATAGACCTTTACGATAGTCATCACAACCATACCGAAAGCCTGGCATGGGGACCTGATTCGGTGCAAACAAAAAAATATAAAGCCACTTTTGATGCCAATGGCAATAATACGCTATTGGAAAGCTATATTGGAAATGAAGTAACGCCAGCAGAAAAAACGGTGATGAAGTATGATGCCATCGGACAGTGCAAAGAGCGCATTCACTACTATGGAAAAGAGAAGATCTATAAAATGGCCTGGGAGTACGATGCGCATTACAACCGCGTGGAACAGCGCTACTATGCTGCCAACGGCAAACTTAGCGACAGGGGCACGGGCTTCCATACCTACGAATACGATGCCAAAGGAAATGTGACCAAACGCAGCAGTTTTTCCCTAAGACACGGTATAAAGGTTTTGTACGCGGTAACGGAGTATTTGAATACCTACTATTGAGAACTTGCCTGGCTTTATATATCAATTGCTTCAGACTGGCTTTATTCAGCAAATTTTTCATAAACATTACTATATTTACACATCCTGTTTATACAGGTAGAAAATACTACTTAGATGTCAAAAAACTTAGGCGATCTATCGCGCAGAAAAGGGCTTACTGAAAACCTGTTTGAAGAATTGGGTATTGCTGCATCAGCTACCGGAACAGTATCGAAGGCAGATGTAGCGAGGCTGTCAGACGAATTCCTTTTTGGTAAAGCGAACGTTTACGGTACAACCACATTTTATGACTTTCTGCGCCCCGATAACCAGGGCAAAAAGGTGTATGTATGCAATGGCAGTAGTTGCCTGAGCGCTGGTACGCAACCCGCTCTTAAAGCCGAACTTTCCAAGCACTTCAGCGAGGATGAAATCGGCGAAATGTGCTGCCTCGGCCGTTGCCACGAAAACAGTTCGTTCCATGTAGGTGGTAAAAACTATTCAGGCAATGCCATTAGTGAGATAGAAGCAATTAAAAATGATAAGAAAGTTGTAGCAGATAATTATAATGTTGCCTGTAAAGGGGAGCAGGTGCTCACCGGCGCTTTCCCGGGTGTTGATGCCTATTACGAGATATTGAAGAAAGCATTGTCCATGACGCCTGAGGAGTTATTGGCTGAGCTGAAAACATCAGGCCTGCGCGGCCGCGGTGGTGCCGGCTTTCCGATAGCGTTTAAGCTGGAGTCATGCAAGAATACACCCGATAGCCAGAAGTTTATTGTCTGCAATGCTGATGAAGGTGACCCCGGTGCTTACAGCGACCGCTACCTGCTGGAAGAACAACCGCATTCGGTATTACTGGGCATGATCATAGCTGGTTATATTACCGGTGCAAGCCGTGGGGTAGTATACATTCGCGGTGAGTATCCTGAAGCGGTTGAAATAACTCAAAACGCTGTAGATGAAATCAGGGCGAAAGGCTTTATAGGCGAAAATATTCTTGGCTCAGGCTTTGGTTATGATTTCAAGGTTATCAGGGCTATGGGTGCCTATATCTGTGGCGAAGAAACCGCGTTGTTGAGCAGTATTGAAGGCCAGCGTCCGGAAGTTCGGGTGCGTCCGCCTTATCCTACGCAGCAGGGTTTATTTAATAAGCCTACCGTAGTAAATAACGTAGAAACACTTGCTTGCATACCTTGGGTAGTGAAAAACGGCGGAGCAGCGTATGCCGCGATAGGGAAGGGGAAATCGACCGGTACTAAGTTGGTGTCGTTAGATGGTTACTTTAACAGGCCGGGTATATACGAGGTGGACATGGGTACGCCCCTTTCGGTTGTGGTTAACGACCTTGGTGGCGGCTTTAAAGAAAAAATAAAGGCAATGCATATAGGCGGCCCTTTGGGCGGACTTGTGCCGGTCGATAAAATCAGTGACCTGAGTGTTGATTTTGAAACATTTGCCCAGAATGGATTTTTGCTCGGCCATGCATCAGTTGTATGCCTGCCGGAAGCATTCCCTATAATCAACTACATCGAGCATTTATTCCAGTTTACAGCCCACGAAAGTTGCGGAAAGTGTTTTCCGTGCAGGTTGGGCTCTACCCGCGGTTATGAAATGGTACATAAATCGCTCACCAGCGACTACAAAATAGACCGCGAATTGTTCACAGATCTCATTACTACCATGGAGATTGGTTCGCTATGCGCACTTGGTGGTGGCTTGCCATTACCTATCCGCAATTCGCTGAAGTATTTTGATGAGGAGTTGAAAGGGTATTTTAAGAATTAGTTTAGTGTACGTAAGAATGGGAATAAACAGTTTTGAATGTATTTTTTCGTAAATTTGATAGTTTGAGAAGTACCCGAAAAATTCTGCTTGATTTTGAGATAGATAAGCTTACGAATTCAATTGAAAATGCGACAACAGGTGAAGTTTTTGAGACAGAGGTAATTGAAATGCAGGTTGGCGGGTTGAAGAAATTGAAAAAAAAGGATTGGCAATTTGACTGGCATAAGGAGTTTAAGAAAGAGGGTAGGATGGTTTATAAATTAGTGACCGCCTATAATCAGCAAATTGCCCAAGGGCTTATTAGTATTGAAGATAATAGCGACCATATATTCATGCACCTGATCGAGAGCGCGCAATTTAATAAGGGGAAGAGTAAAATGTATAGAGGTGTTCCCGGTAATCTTGTCGCTTATGCTTGTAAGGTGGCATTTGAAAAGGGCTATAGCGGCATCGTAGCCTTCGTGGCGAAGAGTCAGTTAATAGGCCATTATAAGGTGACATTGGGTGCTAAAGTGGTCTCGGGTAATAAAATGTATCTTGATACGAAAGAGGTGTTGAAGATAGTTAAACAATATTTTAAAAATTTTGAGTTATGAATCTCAAGAAACTGGATGACAAAGATGTAGTGTTTCTGGATGAACCTTGGACCAATGAAGAGTTGGCTCAATTTCGGGAGATGCTCAAAAAAAATAAGAGTAGAAAATTTGGCAGCGAGTCAAATATGCCACGTGTTGCTAAGTCTGTTATTAAGAAAAGCAAGGTATTGGCAGTTTAATGACAAGCGTTCGTAATTAAATTAGAACAGAAAACACAACCTCAATGAGCAAGCAATTATATGTAGAAAACAAGCCCGGCAGTGGTGGTTCTTTTTCAAAAAATGATCCGGTTCCGGTTGGTGCTAAGGTTGCTTATATAGATGACCGTCCCTACGAAATTAAGGAAGGAGAAACTATCATTTCTCTGATACGCCGTGTTATGGGTAGCAGAGATGCGGTACCTACATTGTGCGATGCACCTAACCTTGATCCGTTTGGATCCTGCAGGGTTTGCAGTGTAGATGTTGCCCTTTCTAAAGGGGGGCCGGCTAAGGCGATGGCATCGTGCCATACACCTGTTATGCCAGGATCCTACATCTACCCGGAATCTGACCGCATACAAAAGCTAAGAAAGAACATTATAGAACTGGTGCTCACTGACCACCCGCTCGACTGTCTCACTTGTGAAGTAAACAACAACTGCGAATTGCAGACTGTTGCAGCAAGGGTAGGGGTGCGCGACGTTCGCTACCCTGAAGGCAAGAACCATCTTTACAAAAAAGAAGAAAAAGACCATAGTCATGCCTACATGACGTCTGATTTTTCAAAATGCATCAACTGCTACCGCTGTGTACGTGCCTGCGACGAAGTTCAGGGTCAGTTCGTACTCAGCATGGGCGGTCGTGGTTTTGACAGCCACATTATAAAAGGCATTGAACAGAATTTTGAGCAGTCTGATTGTGTGAGTTGTGGCGCCTGCGCACAGGCCTGCCCAACATCAGCTATCTCTGATATTTTTGAATCGAAATCTATACAGGTAGATGAAAAAATACGTACCGTTTGCACCTATTGCGGTGTTGGTTGTAACCTGGAAGTTTCAGTAAAGGGCGGTAAAGTAAAATCGATACAGGCTCCATACGATGCCGAAGCAAATGCAGGGCATACCTGTTTAAAAGGTCGTTTCGCATTTTCATTCTACAATCACCCGGAACGGCTACAATCACCACTCCTGAAAAAGAATGGCGAATTTGTTGAAGTATCGTGGGATGAAGCCTATGATTACATAGCCTCTGAAATGCACCGTATCAAAGCTACTTATGGCCCGGATGCTATAGGTGCAGTTTCGTCAGCACGTGGTACCAATGAAGAAAACTACCTGCTGCAGAAATTCCAGCGTGTGGTTATCGGTACTAACAATATTGACAGTTGCGCGCGTGTGTGCCATTCGCCAACGGCATTAGGCATGCAGCGTACATTCGGTACAGGTGCGGCAACTAACTCCATAAAAGATATTAAGAAGACCGATTGCATTATGGTGATCGGCGCTAACCCTACATCAGGACACCCTGTTACGGGTGCCAAGATCAAGCAATTTGCGCTGACGGGTAAACCAAGTATCGTTATAGATCCTCGTCGTACCGAGTTGGCTAAATACGCTACCTACCACCTTCAGTTACGCCCGGGTACTAACGTCGCCGTGCTGAACATGATGTTGTATTACATTATAGTAGAAGGCCTGGAAGATAAGAACTTCATTGAAAGCCGTACTGAGGGTTACGAAGAGTTTAAACAAAATATCCTGAACCTCAATATTGAGGAGATGGAGAAAATATCAGGTGTTGACCGGGAACTTGTCCGTAGAGCAGCCATTGCTTACGCAAGCGCACCTAATGCCATGAGTTTCCATGGTCTGGGAGTTACGGAACATTCGCAAGGTACGTTTGCAATTATGCAGATCACCGACCTGGCTATGATAACAGGTAATATCGGACGTCCGGGTGTCGGAGTTAATCCGTTGCGCGGCCAGAACAATGTGCAGGGCGCTGCCGATATGGGTTGCCAGCCACACCAGGGTGCAGGTTATTACGATGTAACGGACCCTGTTTATCACAAAAAGTACGAAGAGTTTTACGATGCCAAACTGCCGAATTATGTAGGGCTGAAAACGCCACAGATGTATCAGGCAGCGCTTGATGGTAAAGTAAAGGCCATGTGGTCAATAGGTGAAGATATGGCCCAGACCGACCCTAACACCAATCACGTTAAAGCAGCAATCGGTAAGCTGGAATTGTTTGTTGTACAGGAACTGTTTATGACAGAAACTGCGAAGTTGGCGCACGTTGTTTTACCAGCGTCTTCGTTCCTTGAAAAGAGCGGAACATTCACCAATGGTGAAAGAAGGGTACAGCGGGTTAACCAGGTTGTTGCGCCAATACCAGGTACAAAATCTGACGGACAGATCATTTCTGAAATCATGAATCGCATGGGGTATCCGCAGCCGGAATACAGCGTAGAAACTGTATTGGACGAGGTGTCGCGCATAGTGCCTTTCTTCGAAGGTATTAAGTGGGATGAACTGGGTACGAATGGTAAGCAATGGCCCGTTAATAAAGAAGGTATTGGTACAGACATACTGCACGTAGGCACCTTTAAACGCGGATTAGGTAAGTTTGTTTATAACGACTGGGCTGAATCGAAAGAGCTGTTAACAAACGGAAAAGAATTTCCGTACATTATCACTACCAACCGCGAACTGGAACACTATAACTGCGGCACTATGACGCGCCGTACCAATAATGCGAAAATTGTTAAAGAGGATGTTTTGCTTATTAACCCGGCAGATGCGGCTAAACATGCTATTGCAGATGGCGAGATGGTTTGCGTAGAATCAGCCCGTGGCAAAATAGATGTAAAGGCTTATATAACTGACGAAGTAAAACCAGGTGTGCTCAGCAGTACATTCCACTTCCCTGAAATATCAATGAACGATATTACGTCCAGCGAATGCGACTCTCAGGCGCTTTGCCCTGAGTACAAGGTTGTTGCGGTAAATATCCGTAAGAGCAAGGGGGAGTATAAGAATAAGAAAGTAGTGGTTTAAACACAATAGTGCAATTCCAATTCAGCATTTAGGTAAAATGCCGTGCCTGTTGAGAGGCACGGCATTTTTTATTGTTTTTTGCTCTGGCTGGCGATAAACTTCAAAATTGTTCGGTGTAGCGTGTCAGGGTTGATAGGTTTAAAAATAATGTCGACTATACCAATCGATTTAAATTGCGCTTGCATATCTGCGGAAGTCGATGCCGTTAAAGGAAATATGGGGATAGACTTGTTAAACTTTCTTATTTCCGTGCTCGCGGTAAGCCCATCCATAACGGGCATTTGCACATCCATAAGTACTAAATCAAAATTTCCATTTTTTACTTTGTCAACGGCAATGGCTCCATTCTCTGCCAGGGTAACATCCGCATTCCAATTCGATAACATTTTACTTGCCAGGATTGCATTAAAAGTAACATCTTCTACCAGCAGCACCTTTATGCCCCCAAGCCCCTCTTTAACGTCATTATCAGTGTTGAATTCTATTTCTTTCAAATCGCTTTTTTCAAACCAAATGGAGAAATAGAATTTAGAGCCCTTGCCTTCTTCACTTTCCACTTTTACTTCACTATCTAACAATGCAAGTAGCCTTTTAATAATGGCCAACCCTAAGCCGGAACCACCAAATTCTCTTGTAATATACTGATGAGCTTGTGTGAACCGCTCAAAAATATGTTCCTGGTTTTCCTTACTGATGCCAATACCGGTATCTGTTACGGAAAAGTCGATTTCGACTTTATTTCCTTTTGTTGATTTCAGCTGGAGTTCTATTGTTATCCGCCCATTTTTGGTGAATTTTATCGCATTCGATACCAGATTATTCAGTACTTGTGTTATTCGGGTAATATCCCCTTTCAGGAAACGGGGTATATCCTCGTCAAACATCACTTTGATCACGTTGCCATTCTCATCAGCCCTTATCTTATTCGCCAGCTTTATGTCATTGAACAAGGCGCGGACGTCAAAGTCGCTCTCGGCAAATACTATTTTCCCCTCTTCTATTTTACTGAAATCCAGCACGTCATTGATCAGGCTTAATAAATTCCTGGCGGAGATTTGCAGTATGTTAAGGTATTCAGTTTGCGAGGGCATCGGACCCTCATTAATAAGCAAATGAATGTACCCGATGATTGCATTTAGCGGGGTCCTTATTTCATGGCTCATCACCGAAAGAAAATCGCTTTTTGCCCTTGATGCATTTTCAGCCAGCTCTTTCGCTTCAATAAGGTAATTCTCAATTTCTTTCGATTTGGCTATCTGTTCCTTCAGGAAATTGGTGATGTAAAAAATATCATCGTTTGAATTATTGAAACTGCTCTCCGCTTCAGGAGAAAGTGCACTCGCAGCCTTCTTTAGTTCCAGGATGGACTTTTGCTTAATTTCATTTTCACGCTTTAGGTTGTCTACAACTTCCTGGTACTCTTTCTCGCTTATAGCAAAAGCATGTTCCGCAATTTTCTTATCCCTCTCGAAGGTGGCGTAATAATCATCGCTTACCGCGAGGAATGTTTGTATCCGTTCATCTTCGGCAAAGTTGGGTGGCAGGTATTTCTATATTTGCTTTTCTAATATTTTGGTATAACTCATTTGGGCCTTATTTGTTCTTATAGTTCGGTAAAAGTGGTTATGGTCATGGTCTGGTTATGTAATTCACACTTCGCATTAGCGGAGAATGGGGAAATCTCACCATAGGAATAGAAACCGGTAAGCACAACATCACTACCAAAAATTTCTCTGGCAGCTTCCACTTCTTCCTCTACCCGGTGTTGCAAAATGAGTTTGCGGCCAACACAACTGATCAGAATCGCAAGTTGTGGCTTGTGTTCTTTCAGGCTGGAAAAACTTGCCGCATTAGATGCGCCTTCTATCAACCGGTCAAAGTTCGCTTTCATCAATCTTACTCTGCTGCCTTCGGGCATATTGCCCGCAAACGTCATGCTTGAATCTGTTTCATTTATTGCCAGTATGGTACGCACTACTGCCGTTGAAGCGCCTTCTTTCTTTAGCGACAATGGAAACAATAATGCCGAGCCGGGAAGCTCCTTTATATAATCACCCAGGTAATCTTTATATAGACTGAGTGCGTTTCAATTATCAATTTCATACAAGATGTTCTTGTCAGACCTGGTAATGGTGCGCTCATGTCCAAACTCGTCCCATCCACCAACAGAACCATGCCCGATACGTATATGCTCGCCATAAAAACCTACTGCAATTACATTACCTTCAGATGGTACCATGTTTAAGCCGGTATATGTTTTTTGAAAACGGTCACCGTCTCCAGCTAATCCACCCGATACAGGTATGTTTTGCTGGTTCCTGGAGTTGAAACCTGCTACAAGTTCACTCCCGTTTATTTTTGTTCCATCGCTTATCAAAAAAACATAAGCAAGGTTATCGCCGCTGAGTGTATCCATCAATTCAGCTCCGGTGGTATAACTGTCCCGGTCATCAGTTAACGCCAATGAAGCACATTTAATGGTGGTGTCAGTAAACTCAATTGCTGTTGCAATTATAGATTTGTCATAAACAGTATCGTGGGCTATTTCACCGGCTGTAGAAGCGAAAACAATATCAGCAACGGGGTACAGGGCTTTTAAATGCTCATAAATATCAGCGGAATTTATCAGATCAATGCAACCGAAAACAAGTACCAGGCAGCAGTTAAATGTACCATCACAGTTTTGTTGATTAATAGCCTCCCATTTATGATTGCTGAAATGATGTTGTTGAATACGCATGGTACGTGGTTTTATGTTTATTAAACTGATGGATTTAAGTGGGTCGACTTAGTTTAAACTGCGAATTCCCCTTTTAACGCGACAATTGCCATTTTCACGATTGCATCTAATTCCTTAACTGAATTGACCAGTTCATCGTCAAATAAGTTGTTCGCTGCTTTACGCTCTATCTGCGCTATAATATCTTTTGTCTGGTCAATTTTTAGTGCATTTAACGCAGGTTTCAACCGGTGCGCATTGAACTTTATGGATGAAAAATCCCTCAATTTTATGGCATTATTAATGTTGGTAATTGACGTCGATGAGTCAATAATGAATTGACTTACCAATGACGTGACTAATGCTGTATCGCCGTCCGTTAAATCCCATAATTCATCTAAGTTGTAGAGCATAATTTCATGTTTATACACCGACCATATGATTATCTATTAGTTAAATATAAAGAATTTTTTACTTCAAATTACGTAGTGTTAATTAATTTATTGTTTATTAATGAGTTGCATTCTATTCGCAGGAAAGCATACCTGGATCCATGGAATGCAAAATGTCGTAAAGTGCAAAAAGCGTAGCGTGATTACCGATTAGTAATTACATTTTTTATAACTGCGTATTCATCGGTATGAGCCGTTTATCAGCTACCTTAAAACACTCCCTCCTTTTGCTTCATTAATAATTTGCGTCGGGTAAATATTCTTCGTTTCCGTGGCAGAAATGGATTTTTGACGGTTCTCTCTAACCTATCAATACCTGAGGGGTGTATTATTGAAATTCAGTTCATAAAGAATAATTTAATATATATATTAGCGAAAAAAAATCAATAACTTGCATTAGCATTATCTATAACAAACGGGTAATCTGAACGCCACCTGATATCTCCATGCTTTCAATAGTATAGTTCTTTGTGATTGCGAATTAAAGAATAGAAGCTCTGATTGTTTTCCTTTGGTTTACACGGGGAACTTGTTTTGTAACTCCAATAAAAGTATACCGCATGAGAAAAGTGATTTTCGTTTTGATTTTGTTGATACCCATGGCGCTTCAGGGACAGCAAAAGTACGGGACGGCATTAATTGACTCATTTCTTCATGAGCTGAATGCCGCAAAAGGCGACACGAATGAAGTGAAGGCATTGGCTGGCGTTTCATTTGCCTATTACCAGATTAATACGGATAGCGGAATTATTTACGGGAGCCGTGGACTTGCCCTCGCTGAAAAACTAAAATGGGAAAGCGGATTGGCCATGGCCTTCAATTCGCTGGGTGTCAATTATCTGTATAAGTCCGATTACCCGAAAGCGCTGGAATGTTATGAAAAAGCCCTTGTTATAAGTGACCGTTCCCACTCTCGCGCCGGCATCGCTAAGAATTATGGCAATATGGGCCTCGTTTATGAGTGCCAGAGTAACTATCCCAAAGCACTTGAATTCTACTTTAAAGCGCTTAAAATTAATGAGGAGCTTGGCGACAAAAAGGCAAAATCGAATGACCTGGCTAACATAGGCAATGTATACCTGCGCCAGGGCAGCAACGAGCATGGTGTTTCTTATACTTTGCAGGCACTTCATCTTTGCGAGGAATTAGGCGACAGCAGTACCATTGCTGATTTGAAGGCCGTATTAGCTTCCATTCGCCTGGAACAAAATGATTATGATGGGGCGCTGAAATATTTGTTTGAAGTACTTACGTTTCAGGAAAGGCTTGGCAATAGGAGCAGTGCAGCATTTGTTTTAGGCAATATTGGCCGGGCATACAGGTTGCAAAAGAAATATAGTGAAGCATTGACTTATGGTTTTAGGGCTTTAAGGTTAATGGAATCGCTTGGGGAAAAGAGAACTACAGCCGAGGCAAAAGGGCAGCTCGGTGTTTGTTTTTTGGAGATTGCTAAGAATATAGGTAGCATTAAAAAAGAGGGCTTCATCCCATCGGGTAGGGAGGCAAGCCTGGGCGAGGCAGTTGCTTATTTAAAGGGCGCAATAGCTGATAGTAAGGAAATAAGCGACCTTGACCAATTGCAGGAATACAGTGGTGTTCTTGCGGAAGTCTATACCCTATCCGGAGATTACAAACAAGCGCTCGAAATTTACAGGCAATCTATAGCCTTCAGGGATTCCGTCTTTTCGCAGACCAATAGAGTTAAGTTGGAAGCCATTGAAACACAACGTGCTCTTGATTTGAAAAACAAGGATCTCGAAATTGAAAAACTCAGAAGGTCAAATGAAAGCAGTGAAGATGTTCTTTATGTAATTGGAATTATTCTGCTTGTGGCAGTTATTGCAGGGCTACTCTGGTATTTTAACAAGGAACGCAGGGCCTCGAAACAGAAGATAAAGAGTAACAATCATAAATTCCGCACGCTAATTGAGCATAACGCTGATGCCGTGGCCATTATTGGTCCCGACCGAAAGCCAAGCTATGTGTCACCGACGGTACAGGCCATCCTGGGTTACACCGATCAGGAAGCAATGAGTTACGATATATTTGCTGAGGCCCATCCAGATGATATTGCGATTGTACAGGAAACAGTTGGAAAGGTCATGGCTAATCCCGGGCTGCCGGTAGAGTCTGCCCCTGTGCGCATGAAGCATAAAGATGGGCACTGGGTATGGACGGGCGCTAAGCTTACCAATATGTTGCATGACCCGGTAATAAATGGCATTATTGATAACTTTAGGGATGTAACGGCTAACAAACTTGCAGAAGAGAAAGTTACGCACATTAACCGTCTATATTCTTTTGTCAGCCAGATTAATCAGGCAATTGTACGTGTAAACGACGAGCAGGCAATTTTTGAAAAGGCATGCGAAATTGCCGTCGAGTATGGGAAATTTGGTATTGCTATAATTTCCGCGGTTGACATTGCAGCCAGAAAACTAAGTATCCGGGCATCTAATAAGGTAAGCGAGGCTGACCTGAAGGCTTTCGTTTCGCTGCAATTTTCTGAAACCGGTGCCATCGCAAATGTAATGGCTAGCGGAAATTCTTCTGTTGTTAACGACTACGCCGAAGCAAGTTCCGAAAGTGGGTGGAAACAATACACGGAAGCAAAAGGCTTTAAGTCAGCAATTATCCTTCCGTTAAAAGGAACTGGAAAGGTTAAATGGGTTTTTAGCCTTTATTCAACAGTTCCTCACTTTTTTAATGAAGAGGAAGTTGCATTACTTGAAGAGGCTGCATACGATATCTCTTTCGCTGTCGATGGCTTTGAAAGGGAAAAGCGCAGGAAGGAAATGGAGGACAGTGCAATCCATAACGAGTTGAAACTGAAAGAGGCCCAATCTATGTCGCATGTCGGGAGTTGGGAGTTGGATTTCACAACCGGCAATGCAACATGGTCCGATGAAACTTGCAGGATATTTGGGGTCAGCCAGGTTGATGGCACGCTTAGTGAAAGGTTCTGGTTTTCTTTTATTCACCCTGACGACATGGATGAAGCTAAGCGGATTATTGACGTTGCTCATGCATCGCTAAGCAGTACAGCGTTTTACCACCGCATTATTCGCAAAGATGGTGCCATACGGCACCTATACTCGCAGGCTGATTTCATTTTCGATAGCAATGGCAAGCCAACAGGCATGCATGGTGCCGTGCACGATGTTACGGAAATGAAGGAAGCTGAAATAGCATTAGCGCAATCGGAGGCTAATCTGCGCCTGATAATGGATCTGATTCCCCAGTCGGTTTACGCCAAAGATTATAATGGTAAGTACCTGTTTGTTAATAAAAGTTCTGCTGCGCTCTATGGGTTAACAACCGAGCAGTTAAACAATACGCTCTTTCAGGACTCCATTCCTGTAAAGGAAGAAGCAGAGGATTTTTTCAGGCAGTGCAGGGAGGTGATTGAAACAGGGGAAACTATGGTAATACCTGAATCAACCCTTACTGACCACGAAGGGAATGTCCGTTCATTCCATACCGTGAAACTACCGTTCACCGTTGCTGGTACCATTGAAAAAGCTGTACTTGCTGTAGCTACTGATATTACAGAACAGAAGAAGGCCGAAACAGAAAGGCTAAAAATAGTAGCAGACATTGTGCAGCGTAATAAGGGCCTCGAGCAATTTTCCTATATTGTTTCGCATAACCTTCGTGCGCCCGTATCAAATATTATTGCCCTGGCAGATCTGTTGCAGTTAAAGGCAAGAGACAGTCAGAAAGAAGACCCGTTGTTACAGGGGCTTGCAACATCAGTCCGGAAACTTGATGAGGTTATCAGGGATCTGAATCATGTATTGCAGGTAAAGCACCAGGTAAGTGAAAAGAAGGAAAAAGTGATATTTTCAGAATTGTACAGCGACATTAAGCTGAGCATTGAAAACCTACTGAGACGCGAAGATGTGAGCATTGTAACTGATTTTAACGGTGTTGATGAAATAATGAGTTTTAAGAGTTACCTCTATAGTATCTTTTTCAACCTTATCTCCAATAGCATTAAGTATCATCAGCCCGGCATAGCGCCTTTCATAGAAATTACCAGCGGTAGCAGTAATGGGTTGATATGGCTCACATTTAAAGATAATGGTCTTGGGATTGACTTGAAGAAGAAGGGCGGGCAGGTATTCGGTTTATATAAGCGTTTTCACGACCACACTGAAGGTAAAGGCATGGGCTTATTCATGGTAAAAACTCAGGTTGAAGCGTTGGGTGGAACTATAACTATTGAAAGTGAAGTGAACAAGGGGACTACATTTAGAATAGAATTTGAAAATAAGTAAAGGAATAGCAAATATGGGGCAGGTTAGCATACCGCAATTTATTATAATAGACGACGATTACATTAATAACATCCTCTGCAGGGAGTATATTTTACTGGCATTTCCTGAGGCTGACGTTCAGTCATTTACAAGTGCACCTGCGGGCCTTGATTATATAGATGCACAAGACAATACGCGCGATGAATCTGATATAATGCTCTTTCTGGACATAAACATGCCGGTTATGAGCGGCTGGGAATTGCTGGAAAGATTGATGCTCTTACCCGATAAGCTAAAGCAAAAGGTGGTCGTATATATGCTTACCTCTTCAGTTGATAGGGATGACTTGCAGATAGCAGAGAAAATACCCTTCATATCAGGGTTAATTGAAAAACCATTGTCAATTCCTGAGTTGAAAAAGATTTTTCCGGGGATGATTAATCTCGCGTAAAACGCGTTCCTATTTTTGGTAGATCATCACGCCTTTGTATCCAAACATACGCTGCATGGAATCGATCATGTGGAGCGTATCTAAGGTGCGGCCGGTAACTGTTTCCAGTATTTTATAGTTGGCGGAATCATTAGTTATAAGGTCAACTTTATAACCAATTATTTTTAGCTGGCGCAGGCGCTTTTCGGCCTTATCCCTGGCAGTGTATTCACCAATTACCAACTGATAAGTGCTTACTGTATTTGTGTCAAATGCCCCCGGAGTGGCTACAGAATCTTTATGGGTGGTATCAATGGCCACAGGTGGTGGTGGCGGAGGAATAACCGTATCTTTCTTTGGCAAAGCAACCGGAGCAGCATTGTCTTTCTGCTGGCTCTTATAATAATAGAAACCGTAGCCGCCTGCACCTAAAATAACCACTAAAATAATAGCAATAATAACCATACTCCAGTTTATAGAATTGGCGCTCGTTGGTGGTGGGAAAGATGGCTCGTGAGGTACTGCATTCTTCTGGTCTTCCAGTTGTCTGCTGTTTTTCAGTACAGGGATTCCAGCCGGCGTAAAACTGAAATTGGTATTGGTAATAAAGCGTATGCGGCCATTATCCTGTTTAAATACACCAAGTCCGTCTATTACAACGTCTTTGCCTGCATCAAGGTCTTTACGCGATTGCATACTGAAATCACGCAAAGCATTTGCCGCTTTTGATATACTGATCTGCTCGTTAGTCGCAATAAAATTCGCAAAGCTATCGTCAATAGAGCCACCTGAAGTTAGTATCACCTCGTAAGAGGGGCCTTCCATCATTTTCCCTTCATGCTTGGCAGGGCGTTTAATCAGTTCAAGGTTGCCCAAACCATGTATGTAGCAAAAATTATTTTTCAGTATAAACTGCCCTATGTATTTAGCTATGTCCATTCTATTGTAAAAGTAAGTGAAATTGTGAAAATAAGTGCGCGCAAAACAGCCTGCGGCCTTTTCTTTTTTTACAGGTGTAAAAGCTGTGAAGAACGTCGAAAAATAGGTGCTGTTTTATGATTTTTTTTAGTTATCGCAGTATTAATTTTTGCATCAACAGGGCGGGACGATCGTATAAAGTGCGTTGCGTTAATAATAGCCCCCAGAATTTTGATTTTTGTGTTGGTTAATTAGTGGTTAATTGCTGCCTGCAAAATTGAAAAATAGTGGGCACTATTGGCCAGAATAAATGGTAATAGGCTTTGGATGCCTTGCAGCTTTGCGGCAACGCGAGGGTTGTTATTTTGCATTTTCATTTACTAAAGTTGAGTTGTTTTAACGAGGTGGCAAAACGTTATACACCTTGTTTGCACGCATTGCATACTGTGTGGAAAAATGGCTGCGCGTTGGTTGTACAGAACAACACCTACAACGGTGAAATGCTGAGTGCATGCATTATATGAGACAGGCTTTGACAAATTGCATTTATTAATAAGAATGTTTGTGTTATTGATATGATTATGTATTTTTAATGTCGTTAAGTGTTTGTCCCATAGTCGGAAAACTTGGGGTTGCATATCTATTTCAAACAAAATATACAATATGAAGCATATCCTGTATATCATATTCGCATTTCTATATTGCAATGCATCTGCACAGATCATCACAACGTTTGCCGGAGACGGTACCAATGCCTATGGCGGCGATGGCGGACCGGCTACCGCCGCACAACTGTGGCACAATTTTATTATTGCTGCCGATACGCGGAATAATCTGTACCTGGCTGACAGTAGTTTCTACATCAGGAAGGTGAATACCTCCGATACTATCAATACGTTTGCCGGTATAGGAACGCCTGGCTTCAGCGGTGATGGCGGCCCGGCCTCCGCAGCACAAATACACTACTTAAATAACTTTACGATAGACAGCAGAGATAATATGTATTTTAACGACTCCGGCAGGATACGTAATATAGATACTGGCGGTATTATCACTACTATTGCCGGCACCGGCACCCCCGGCTTCAGCGGCGACGGGGGGGCAGCCACGGCGGCCAGAATCAGTGCCGTAAGCCAAATCGCGATCGATAATTCCGGAAACATCTATTTGAGTGATGCCAACACTGACCGGGTACGTAAAATAGACGTCTCAACCGGCATCATCAATACGATTGCCGGGACGGGCGCTGTGGGCTTTAGCGGGGATGGAGGGGCAGCTACAGCCGCGAAGCTGTCAGACCCAGGTAGCCTATATGTAGATCAGGCGGATAATTTATTTATAAATGACACCCGTAATTGGAGGATAAGGAAGGTGAATACCTCCGGCGTCATCAGCACCATTTGCGGCACTGGCACCGCTGGCTTTACCGGTGATGGCGGGCCAGCCACTGCGGCACAGATCAGTTCATCTGGGTATATAACCGGCGATGGCTGCGGTAATTTATATTTTTCGTCGCCTGCCGGACTTACCAGACCTGTACGTAAAATAAATGCGGCCGGCATCATCACAACCTTAGCCGGGGGCACCGGCACGGGCTATAGCGGCGATGGCGGGCCTGCAACAGCCGCCCAGCTCAGAAGCCCTGCACAAATTGCTTTAGACCATCGGGGATATTTGTACATCGCAGACGGGGACCCACGCGTAAGCCGCGTGCGCCGTATCAGCAATATCAATTACTTCCCTTCTTTTACACGCGGGGCGGCAGCCTACCTCACCCTGTGTGAGAACAGCAGCGCTTCGGTTGATTCTTTGCTGCCGGTAATAGATGCAGATTCATTACAGGCGGAGACGTGGAGTTTGCTCACAGCTCCCCTGAATGGCATGGCTGCGGTGGCATACAGCGCTACCAGCATGGGTACGACCCTTGCCACTTCTGGCATCACCTATACACCGCTCATAGGTTATAGTGGCGCAGATACATTTACTGTGCTGGTAACCGATTGTGGTGGATTGACAGATACCATTATGGTATATGTTACGGTTTCGCCACTGCCTGTTACAGGAGCTATCTCCGGCCCATCAGTGGTTTGCATTGCCAGTAGCATAACCCTTGCAGATACTCCTTCAGGAGGTTCATGGGCAGCAACCAATGCCACCGCAACCGTTTCAGGTTCAGGATTAGTAACCGGGATATTGCCCGGCACTGATACGATTATGTACATACTTACGAATAGCTGTGGAGCTGATACGGCAACGCATAGCGTATCTGTTAACAGCCTTTCGGTTACTGTAACACCAAGTGGCCCTACTACATTTTGTGCGGGAAATAATGTAACTCTCAGCGCAGATACAGGGACTGGCTATACCTACCAATGGTATAATGGTACAACCGCCATAAGCGGAGTTACCAACAGCAGTTATTTGGCTACTTCAGCAGGCAGTTATAAGGTTACCCTTACGATAGCTACCGGCTGCGCTTTCACATCAGCCACCACTACCGTTACAATAAACTCATTACCTAATGCAAGCATCACAGCAGCGGGTACTACCACATTTTGCGCAGGTAGCAGTGTGGCTCTTAACGCTACTGCCGTTTCCGGTTATGTATATCAATGGTATAATACAGGCGCAGCTATAAGCGGGGCAACAACAGCTTCTTTTTCTGCTACTGCAAGCGGCAGCTATAAGGTTTATGTAACCAATACCGCTACTGGCTGTTCTGATAGTACTGCCACTCCGATAGTAGTTACCGTAAATCCCCTGCCATCAAATACCATAAGCGCATCGGGTGCGCTTACATTTTGCACGGGCGATAACGTAACCCTTACTGCCGCTACCGGCTATACCTACCAATGGTACAACGGTGCAACCGCCATTAGTGGCGAAACAAATAACTCCTACTTCGCTACTGCCAGCGGTAATTACAAGGTTACTATAACTGCGGCATCGGGTTGTTCTAATACATCGGCAGTAACATCCGTTACAGTTAATCCTTTACCTACCACTACAATAAGTGCTACAGGTGCAACAACCTTTTGTACAGGTGGTAGCGTTGCTTTAAGTGCAACCAGCGTTGCAGGTTACAATTACCAATGGAGCAATTCGGGAACAAATATAAGTGGGGCTACTACATCAGCTTATACCGCCACAACCAACGGTAGTTATAAGGTGCGTATCACCAACACCGCCACAGGCTGCATGGACAGCACTGCAAGTCCGGTAGTTGTTACCGTGAATCCGTTACCATCAAATACTATTACCGCATCTGGTGCGCTAACGTTTTGTCCCGGAGCTAATGTTACATTTAGTGCGGCAACAGGTTCGGGTTATACCTGGCAATGGTATAGCGGAGCTTCTGCCACCAGCGGGGCTACCCACAGTACATTTACCGCAACCACCGCTGGAAACTATAAAGCCAGGATTACCAACAGCTTCGGTTGTTCCGATACCTCGGCTGTATATACCGTGAGCCTTTATAGTGCACCAACGGCTACCATTACTCCAGCAGTAAGCACAGGCATCTGTTATGGCGATACAGCTACACTGACTGCAACATCAGGCAGCGGCTATACTTACCAATGGTATATAGGGGCAACTCCAATAAGCGGGGCTACCAATACCATCTACCGTACCACAACGCTTGCTAATTATTCAGTAAGGGTTACCAACAGCACCGGTTGTGTGGCCAATTCTCCGGTTACAGCGGTGGTGTACGCAGGGCCGGCAGCCACTATTACAGGGTCAACACTTTTCTGCGCAGGTGGCACAACGCTGCATACCACTACCGGTACAGGTTTTTCATGGCAATGGTATAATGGCAGTACACCTATATCAGCAGCCACTACTTCCAGCTATTATGTAACCGTTACAGGCACCTATAAAGTAAGGGTTAGCAATGCAACGGGCTGCGCATCTATGTCAGCACCGGTTACTGTTACCGATATTTTACTTCCATATATCGTTGCAGGTGGCGCTACCACCTTCTGCCAGGGCAGTAGTGTTACCATGACCATAAACACTGCCGGCGCAACGGGCTCCACCCCGGTTATTTACCAGTGGAAACGCAACTTCATAAATATCAGCGGAGCAACCAACGGTAGCTATACAGCAACAACAGGTGGCAGCTATACCTGCTACGAAAATATTGGTGGCAGTTGTATTGCTACAACACCTGCTGTCGGTTTAACGATGATCGATTGCAGTTTGGGGACCTCTCCCCAACCCTCTCCAAAGGAGAGGGAGGTGTTGTTGTGGCCCAACCCTACTTCAAAAGAATTGACTATTAACAATGGAACCGGCTGTGATATCGGGTTGAGTGACATTATTGGCAAAGAAGTGCTCCATGCTGCTATTGTATCTGATAAGCAGGTGCTGGATATTTCTGACTTACCAAATGGTATATATTTTGTGCGGATAGTGGACAAAATAACCGGCGCAAAGACCGTTCATAAAATTCTCAAGGAGTAATAGTTAACACACAAATACATGTTCTTGTTGCTATGTTTTAATTGAGCATAGCTTTTTTTCAAAAAATTATACAATATGAAGCATATCCTGTATCTTATATGTACATTTCTATTTTGCAATGTATCTGCGCAAACCATCACAACAATCGCAGGCTCTGGAACAACTGGATCGAGTGGAAACGGAGGCCCGGCTACTGCTGCCCTGGTAAGCGCGTCTGCAATTGCTTTCGATCACTCAGGTAATCTATATTTATCTGACTCAAGCCATGTTATTCGCGTGATCGATACAGCAGGTATCATCAACATTTTTGCAGGGACGGGCACAGCAGGCTTTAGTGGGGACGGCGGACCTGCGCTATCGGCACAAATAAGTAATGCTGGTTACGGGCTTATTTTTGATGGTGCTGGCAATTTGTATTTTAATGATGGCTTGAATTACAGGATCAGGAAAATTTCAGCGTCAGGCACCATTACCACGATTGCGGGTACCGGAACTTCTGGTTATAGTGGAGATGGCGGCCCCGCAACTGCTGCTAATATCTCTGCAAGCAGCCACCTTGCAGTGGACGCATCAGGGAATGTGTATTTTTTTGACAATAATGGCGTAAGGGTAAGAAAAATTACGGTAGCTACTGGTATTATTAGCAGCGTTGCAGGAACTGGAACCTCGGGCTTCAGCGGTGACGGTGGGCTCGCAACTGCTGCAAAAATAAGTGTGGGGGGGCAAATATCTGTTGATGCTGTCGGCAATCTGTATATCAATGACGGTAACAGTAGAAGGATAAGAATGGTAAATTCCTCGGGCATCATTAATACAATCGCAGGAACAGGAACATCGGGCTATACTGGTGATGGCGGACCTGCAACTGCCGCCAGAATTGAAACATTGGGTTTTATAAGAGCTGATGACTGTGGAAATATATATCTGACAATGCGTTTATACCATGTCATAAGGAAAATTGATGCCTCGGGGATTATTAACACAATAGTTGGAACAGGCAGCAATGGGTTTAGCGGAGATGGTGGCCCGGCAACAGCGGCTCAAACTTCCTTCCCAACAGGTGACGCTTTTGACGATAGTGGCAATTTTTATTTTTGTGATTCCCGTAACAGCCGTATCCGTAAAATAAGCCATATTAATAATCCTCCCTCTTTTACTCGCGGCTCATCAGGGTATTTGACTGTGTGCGAAAATAGCACTGCGTTACTTGATACTTTGTTGCCTGTAAGTGATGCCGATAGCTTGCAGACAGAGAGCTGGAGCCTCTTGTCTGCTCCGGCGAATGGTACGGCTACAATTTCATATGCTGCAACTACCGCAGCAAGCGGAGCTGTTACACCTTCAGGTTTAAACTACACTCCCACAACAGGCTTTAGCGGTGCAGATACATTTTCAGTATTGGTAGCTGATTGCGGAGGGCTGAAGGATACTGCAATGGTGTATGTCACCATCTCTCCACTGCCAGTTGCAGGGGTTATCTCTGGCTCCTCTGTAGTTTGTGTTCCCAATATTATAACTCTTGCAGATACACCTACTGGTGGTTCATGGGTTGCAACCAATGCCACCGCAACAGTTTCAGGTGCGGGATTAGTAACCGGGATATTGCCCGGCAATGATACGATTATGTACATAGTTACGAATAGCTGCGGGGCTGACACAGCAATACATAGCGTATCTGTTAACAGCCTTTCGGTTACCGTAACACCAAGTGGCCCTACTACATTTTGTACGGGAAATAATGTAACCCTCAGCGCAGATACAGGCACTGGGTATATCTACCAATGGTATAATGGCACAACCGCCATTAGCGGAGCCACCAACAGCAGTTATTTGGCTACTTCAGCAGGCAGTTATAAGGTTACCCTTACGATAGCTACTGGCTGCGCTTTCACCTCAGCCACCACAACCGTTACAATAAATTCATTACCTAATGCTACCATTACTGCGGCGGGTACTACCACATTCTGCGCAGGTAGTAGTGTGGCTCTTAATGCTACCGCTGCTTCCGGTTATTTATATCAATGGTATAATGCAGGCGCAGCTATAAGCGGGGCAACAACAGTTTCTTTTTCTGCTACTACAAGCGGCAGCTATAAGGTTTATGTAACCAATACCGCTACTGGCTGTTCTGATAGTACTGCCACTCCGATAGTAGTTACCGTAAATCCCCTGCCATCAAATACCATAAGCGCATCGGGTGCGCTGACATTCTGCGCCGGAAACAATGTAACCCTCACCGCCGATACCAGCACAGGCTATACCTACCAATGGTACAGTAGCGCAACCGCTATAAGCGGCGAAACAAATAACTCCTACTTCGCTACTGCCAGCGGTAATTACAAAGTTACCGTTATCACGCCTTCCGGTTGTTCGGGCACATCGTCGGTAACTTCTGTTACAGTTAATCCTTTGCCCGCAACCACAATAAGCCCTACAGGTGCAACAACCTTTTGTACGGGTGGTAGTGTTGTTTTAAATGCAACCATTGTTGCAGGCTACAATTATCAATGGAGCAATTCAGGAGTCAATATAAGTGGGGCTACTACATCAGCTTATACTGCTTCCGCAAGCGGTAGTTATAAAGTACATATCACCAATACAGCTACAGGTTGCATGGACAGCACTGCAAGCCCGATATTTATTACCGTGAATCCGCTACCATCAAATACAATTACTGCATCGGGTGCGCTCACGTTTTGCCCCGGAGGCAATGTGACATTTAGTGCGACAACAGGTTCAGGTTATACATGGCAATGGTATAGCGGTGCTTCAACCATCAGTGGAGCTACCCACAATACATTTACCGCAACCACCGCTGGAAACTATAAAGCCCGGATTACCAACAGCTTTGGTTGTTCCGATACATCGGCAGTATATACCGTAAGCCTGTATAGTGCGCCCACGGCTACCATCACTCCCGCAGTAAGCACAGGCATCTGTTATGGCGATACCGCTACGCTTACGGCAACATCAGGTACAGGTTATACCTACCAATGGTATATTGGTTCTACACCAATAAGCGGAGCTACCAATGCCAGTTACCGTACTACAACACTTGCCAATTACTCCGTAAGGGTAACTAATAATAAACCGCTATCAATTTTATTAAAAAGCATATCCTTTAGACAGTTGCTTGATATCTGAAGCGCTAATGTGATATTGAGCGAGTGCATTGTTCAGAGTATTTTCGACGTCATCAAGGCTGTTGAATATTTTGTTGTGAAAGTG
>CANFKC010000020.1 GCA_947447265.1 Chitinophagaceae bacterium | reverse complement strand
GACCCACTACCTGGAAGTTTATGATAACTTTCTTGATAAGCTTAAGGGAAAGAATGAGGAAGGTAAAATAAGGAAGAAGACCTCTGTTAATTCGGTTAAGGTGCTGCGTATCTGCACCGAGATCAATAAAGAGCTAGACCAGAAACAAAAGCTGATTGTATTAATAAGGCTCTTTGAGTTCATTAATATTACTACGGAGTCTGAAACAGAGCAGAACCTTGAATTTTTGCGCACGGTTTCCGAAACTTTCTCGATAAATGATGACGACCGCGACAACTCCTACCTTCTTGTAAAAGAGTCGTTAGACTTCCGCGAAACGGAAGCTGAGCGCTTTTTGATAATCAATAATAGCCCGGCGGACGATGCCGAGTACCGGCATTTATTCCGCGACAACATAAATGGCAGGCTCACGTTCCTGGTAACAAAAGACCCTGAGTTATTTATCTATTCCTATAGCGGCAGTGACCAGCTTTACCATGATGGCAGGGCTATACTACCCGATTCCGTTTACATTTTTGAACCGGGTTCGGTAATACGGGGGGCGAAGCTCAATCCGGTTTACTACAACGACATCATTCATACTTTCAGCGGGCATAATATAGCCCGGAACATATCATTTGATGTGCAGGGGCTGGGGTATTCCTTCAGAGGTAATAAGGTTGCATTACATGAACTTACTTTTAGTTCGGCATCAAAAAATCTGGTGGGTGTTATGGGTAATAGTGGCGCTGGTAAAACCACAACGCTCAACCTGCTCAATGGCACCTTAAAACCATCAAAAGGAAAAATACTCATTAACGGCATTGAGTTGTATGCCAATAAAGACCAGCTCCGTGGCCTGATCGGTAACATTCCGCAGGACGATCTGCTGATAGAAGAACTCAGTGTTTTCCAAAACCTTTTCTTTAGTTCGAAACTTTACTTTGGCGCGCTCAGCGACGAGGAAATAACCAAACGCGTTGACCATTGCCTGCAGACACTCGGCCTCTTTGAGATTAAAGACCTGCTGGTTGGCGACCCGCTTAATAAATACATAAGCGGCGGACAACGGAAACGCCTCAACATAGCGCTGGAACTGATACGGGAGCCAGAGATATTGTTTGTTGATGAACCGACTTCTGGACTTTCATCAAACGACGCTGAAAACGTTATGGACCTGCTGAAGCACCTTGCCCTTTCCGGCAAGCTAATATTTGTGGTGATCCATCAGCCCTCATCAGAAATCTTCAAATTATTCGACCAGTTGTTGTTGCTGGATACCGGTGGTTACCCTGTATATTTCGGCAACCCGGTTGACTCGCTGCGTTACTTTAAACAACAAATGAATTACGTTGATTATGAACGTAGTGAGTGCGCTGAGTGTGGCAACATTAATTCAGAAGAGATCTTCAAGATACTGGAGGCAAAGACTGTAAATGAATTTGGAAAGCCTACATCAGAAAGGAAGATATCTTCTGAAGAGTGGTTCAAATTATATAATACCCATTTTGTTGAAAAAGATGCCGATAAGGCTACAACCCATCGCGCAGACGGAGCTGGTGAAACACCAACCGTAAGCAACAGGCTGGTGCAGTTCATAGTTTACTTCCAAAGGAATTTCCTGGCGAAGATGAATAACCGGCAATATTTGTCGCTGACGTTATTTGAAGGGCCTTTGCTGGCGCTGATACTCGCCATTGCCCTTCGGGCGAAAGATGCGGGTAAGACTTACAGCTTCGGCGCCAACCCTAATATCCCCGTCTACATGTTCATCTGCACCATCGTCGCCCTGTTCCTGGGACTTATTGTAAGTGCAGATGAAATAATACAAGATAAAAAAATACTGAAGCGGGAATCGTTCCTGCAACTGAGCCGTAACAGCTACCTCACTTCAAAAATTACGTTTTTGTTCCTGGTATCCGCAGTACAGTCACTTTTGTTTTTACTGGTAGGCAATTTAATATTGGGCTTTGCCGGTTTATTCTTTGACTACTGGGCGGTGCTGTTTTCCGTTTCGTGCTTCGGCAACCTGCTGGGGCTGAATATTTCATCGGCCATGAAAACACGCGTGGCGGTATACATCCTTATACCCTTCCTCATTATTCCGCAGATCATGCTAAGTGGTGTACTGGTGCGCTTTGAAGATCTGGGGCCGCTGGTGAGCAATGAAGCACGTGTGCCTTTTATAGGTAATATTATGGCCAGCCGCTGGGCCTATGAAGGATTGGTGACGGACCAGTTTAAGAACAACAAATACGAAGCAGTATCGTTTGAATCGGACAAGCGCATCAGCAATCTAAAATACCGCCAAGGCTGGTGGAGCGACCCGATGCAGGAAGAAATATCCAGAGCCGAAAAACTGGTTAATGCCGGCACCGTAAACAGGGACAGTTGCGAAAAGGTGCACCACTTTCTTGCACATGAATTTAATGAGTTTAAAAGTGCCTATCCGGCTGCCGACATTGTGGACATTAATGGTATAGACCCTTGCACTGCCAGGCAGGCTTTCATTGCCACAAGCAAACAAAACATTGCCACAGCCATAAAATTTGTAAACCAGGAAATGACCCGGGCATCAGAAGAAGCCGAACGGAAACGTGCGCAGCTACCCGGAGACGATGTTAAAGCCCGCTATTGCAACGACAAACTGGTGGATATTGCGCTCAACAAAACATCAAAGAACCAGGTTGTAGTTACCTGCAATGGTCTGGTAAGGCACTTTGAGCCGGTATTTGTAGAGTCGCATGAAAAAGGATTATTCTGTGCACAGTTCTACTCCTATTCCAAATCATTTTTAGGTATAGAGATGGAAACGATATGGTTTAACACCATAATGATATGGCTGATGACCACAGGACTTTATATTGCCCTGTACTTTGATGTGCTGAAAAAGATATTAAGCGGGAAATTTAAGCGACTATATTTCAATAAGCGTAAAAGCTAGATCGATCAACGAATCGTAATCCTGACCTGCTTCCATCATATCTTCATCATCAGCTTCGTAGTGCCACAGCACTGCTACGTCGCCCTTGCCCGACTTCTTAATTGCTTCTACCTTCCTGAAAATATCAAGCAGGCATTTTGATGAGCTGGTATTGAAGTATTCCAGCATTATTTTAACCTCGGTTTTAGGTGCTGGTTGCTGGCTGTAATTGTCAATCCAGGTAAAAAGTGGTTGGTAAAAACCTAGTGAGTTTTCGGGTATCGACTTACCTGAGATCTCCAATACACCGGTATCTCCGTTAAATTTTACGGTAGGGGTTTTATTAGTTCCTTCAATTATTAAACTATCAATCATTTCAAATGCTTTTTTTAATTTACGGTAACAGAGAGGGTGAAGAAAGAAAATTTATCAGAGATAGGTTTAAAATCGTAGCCGATCTTATTACCTGACTTGCGGGCTATTTCTATGATACCCAGCCCGGCACCACCCTTTTCTGATAGTTCTGTTGAACCCAGTCTTTCAAGGTAGTAAGCCTTTAATTCTACTGCGTTCATGTTGTTTATAACATCTATTTTCTCCTTCAGTGAATCTGCACTGTCGGTATGCAGAAAGTTACCTGTAGTTATGCTGTAATTATGTTGGTCGCCGGTTCTGCCTATAACAAATATGGCGCTTGAATTTATTTCGGCATCATCGGCTGTATTGGCAGTCTGTAACGACTCCATGTGGTGATACATGTTTTGCAGGCATTCCACCAGCACATGAAAGAACTTCTTCTTTCTCTTGGGGTCCTGGTGATCGTTCTCCAGCCTAACCTCAATAATCTGGTAAACCGAAGACAAGAGGTCTTTGGTAATATCGCCTTTAAAGGAAAGGATAATGTTATCCTTTTCCATATTCCGGTAGATGTTATAGATATCCATTGTTACCATTTACGGCTATACTTTTATCTTTCAAATGTAAAAAACAATTTTCACTTTTGCATTTGAATTTATATTGGACCTGTGACGGTTCTGTCATTTATCTGTCTGTAATCAGCCCCATACAAATCTGCAGGCTAAAAATACTTCGTTAATCGGTGGTATTTAGTACTTTTCCGGAATGAAGCGGTTGCTGTTTTTATTATTGTGCCTATTGCCCATGCTTGCAGCAGGGCAGGTAAAAAAGCCGCATGTTACCTACCTTAATGGCGATAGCCTGATAAAAAGTAAACTCTACTATAATTGGCGCATACATGTAGGCGGCCCCATGGAGATGGCAAACCGAGACTACAATGACAGTAACTGGCAGTTGGCAGAAACCGAACTCAACATTTACAACGACACATCAAATAATATTAAAAAATTTGACAGCGTTATCTGGTTTCGCCTGCATGTAAATATTGACAGCGCATTAGCAGCCAAACCCCTCATACTTACCATGACCCACCTGGGTGCCTCAGAAATATATGTTGATGGTAAAAAAGTTGAGGAGTTCGGGGTAATAAATGGCCGTGACAGCAGTGTGTATTACGACCCGGACTACCTGCCTTCTGTAATAAAAATGGATAGCGCGGGCGAGCATGTAATAGCTGTACGCTATGTTAATTATAAAGCCTACCGCAACTATAAATACGCTAATAAGACCCGTGGCGGATTTGAGATGTACATGGGGCGCACCCGGTTTATTCTCTATAACGAAAGAAGCCAGACTGTTGCTATTACATTCTTGCTGATTCTCTTATTCGGGATATTCACGGCGTTGTCGCTGCTGCATATGCTGCTCTATTTATACTATAAGGCGGTAAAGTCCAACCTATATTTCAGCTTGTTCAGTTTATCATTGGGTGCTACGTTCCTGGCAATATTTCTTGGGCGGTTTGCAACTACACCGGGCATTCACCTCTGCCTACCCTATGTATCTTCTATCATCATGTCGCTTGCCTGCATATCGTTGAGTGGTTTCAGTAATGAGCTCTTCAGTAAAAGCAAGCTGCGATTCAGAATTTTGAGTCTGTTATCGGTGGCAACGTTCTTGTATTGGCTCACCGACGTGCATATGTACAATATACTAGGCCTTGTACTTATTGCGGTAGTTACATTAGAATCGGTAGTGCTGACAATCGTCGGCATGTTCAGGAAAGTAAGAGGGGCAAAAATTGTGGGTTTCGGGCTAGTTTTCTTTGGCATTTTCTTTCTCTTTATTGCCATAACTGCGATTTTATTTGACAATATAAATATCGATGAAAGCACCGTAACCGGCTTTTTGATGGAACTACTGGCCATGGGCGCAATAGTGAGCATGCCGGTTTCCATGTCAGTATACCTGGCGTGGAGTTTTTCGGCCATGAATAAAGATCTTAAAAACCAGCTGGAACAAATAAAGGAGCTTTCCTATAAATCATTGGAGCAAGAAAAGGAAAAGAAAGAAATACTGGAACAGCAAAACCTGGAACTCGAGCAAAAAGTGAGTGAACGTACACAGGAAGTACAACACCAGAAAGAACTGGTAGATATAAAAAACCAGGCCATCACCGACAACCTTACCTATGCCCGCCGCATACAATCGGCCATGCTGCCTGATATTAACCTGATCAACAAAACGCTGACGCAATCGTTTATACTCTACCTGCCTAAAGATATTGTAAGTGGCGATTTCTATTCGTTTAGCAGGCGGGACAATGAAATACTGATAGCGGCAGGCGATTGCACCGGGCATGGCGTATCGGGCGCATTTATGAGTATGATTGGCAGCTCGCTGCTGAACCAGATCATTAATGAAAAAGGCATCGTTCAGCCGGGGCTTATACTCAATAGCCTGAATACGGCAGTTATTGAAACACTGAAACAAACCCAGAACGATTCCAATGACGGTATGGATATATCCATCTGCGCGATAAATCTTGAAAAAAAAGAGCTGCAGTATGCGGGAGCCAACCGGCCTTTTTACATGGTTCGCAATAACTTACTGGAGATAATTAAACCAGACAAACAGCCAATTGGGGGCTTGCAGATAGCCAGCGAGCGAACCTTTACTAACCACACGATGCCCATACAAAAAGACGATACGCTATATTTATTTACTGACGGTTATGCCGATCAGTTTGGTGGAGAAAAAGGCAAAAAACTGATGGTTGCGCGCTTTAAAGAAATTCTACTATCCATACAGAATTTACCTATGGCAGAACAAATGGAATACCTGCATGCTCATTTTGAAGCATGGAAGGGTGCAAATGAGCAGGTTGATGACGTTCTGGTTATCGGTATAAGGTTGTAGTCATTTAAACTTCATTTCAACTAATCACGTAAAAATTATAAATAGCGGTATATTAGCGCAATCGGATGCAAGAGCGATTATTTCATATTAAATTTTCAAACTTCATAACCAGAATAATCCTTCTTGTTATGGTAGCGCTATGCCAGCACGCTTACACCGCTTCCGGCCAGGCTGTAAAGCTGCTGTATGTTGGTGAATTGCCAGACACCTCATCAAGCGACACGGAAACAAATAACCTGCATGTTACCGTAGGCGGAAAAGATATTACCCGCAGTAAGCAAAAGGGGAATGAAGACACTGTAACCGACTTCGACATTTTCAAGAAATTTTATTGGAAGGTGCAGATTACCGCAGCAAACGGTTCTGTCTCCACTATTGAAACCGGCGAGCCTGATACCCTTGAATATGGAGCATTCAGGAAAGTAGAGATGCAAACCGACTTTACTGTTGCGCCCTACCTGCTGCACATGCAGCATGGACTGGAATATGAATTGAATGGCGCTGCGCTTATTCGCTTAAACGGGGAAAAACTTTTAGCAACAGGTTCGTTTGATAGTTCAGGTATACCCAAGTATTGTGGAATGAGGCCGGAAGGCTTTACCAGCTTTGCATTTAAAGATACCCAGGAGCATCTGGAAGTTACCTACCTTCCGCATGCCCAGATGAAAAAATTCCACCTGAAAATTAAGATGGGCCAATACGACTGGGCGCAGGAAGGCACCGAAGATATTATTAAAGATAATAAGGAAGCTTTTGCGTTAGGAGCCTACTATTTTTCATTCGCACTGGTATTCCTGGTACTCTTCATCTTTTTCAGGGAACGGACGGAAAATCTCTATTTCGCTTTATTCTGCCTTTTTGCTTCTCTTTCGTGGATCATCGGTGTATATGAAACATATACTTTTACCCCATTCACTACCTATATGGGCGTGTTTTCGCTGGAATTTCTGGCTATGTTCTTTGCTAAAATAATCAAGAACAAAGAAAAGAGTAAGATTCCGCTAATACTGCTGACTATTGTCGCAGCGGCTTCTTTCCACCCTTCTATCCTGTACAATTTCCAGTGGTTTGGCCTGGAAAAATATGGCAACTTCAAGAACACATCCGTACCGGTTATCCTTATCATCATCTTCGTCTCATTTTACTGCTACGTTATTTCTACATCAATAAAATACCTGGTAAAAGGCTTCCGGCAGAAAAGCGCTGAGGCTAAAACCGTAGTATTTATTTGCTGCACCGGCTTGTTCGTATCGTTTTTGTTACCCCCGATATTGCATAGCCTTATCCACTTTGCTGATGGCGACGCCTATGCACATTTTAAAGGCCTGTTGCGCAATATTGGCTTATGCATATACCCGCTTAGTGCGGCTGTTGTGCTTGGGCGCAGAAACAGCACCAACCAGAAACAACTTGCTGTGCAGGTGCAATCGATAGCGCACCTATCCAGCGAAAGCCTTAAAAAAGAGCAGGAAAAGAAGCTGATACTTGAGAGCGCAAATGCAGAGCTAGAACGTAAGGTTGATGACAGGACGAGAGAAATATTACAGCAGAAAGCGATAATTGAAATAAAAAACAAAGCGATAACCGACAACCTCACCTATGCGCAGCGTATACAATCTGCCTTGTTGCCAGATGTAAAGTCCATTACAAATGCGTTTAGCGACTCGTTTATTCTTTACCTGCCTAAAGATATAGTGAGTGGTGATTTTTATTCTTTTAGCGAGGAAGATGGTAATGCGCTTGTTGTAACAGGCGACTGTACCGGGCACGGGGTCAGTGGCGCATTCATGAGTATGATTGGTAGTTCGCTGCTGCAGCAGATTGTGGCTGAAAAAGGAATTGCACAGCCAGACATAATACTGAACCATTTGAACACCGCCGTTATTGAGACGCTGAAACAAACAAAAAATGACAGTAATGACGGTATGGATATCTCACTTTGCTACTTTAATGCGGCAAAAACAGAATTGGTGTTTGCAGGTGCCAACCGGCCTTTGTGGATAATAAGAGATAACCAGATTATGATTACGAGGCCTGATAAATTCCCAATCGGGGGGTTGCAGGTGTCAAGCGGCCGCACGTTTACAGGTCACAAAGTATCGCTGCAAAAAGGCGATGCAGTATATATGTTCACCGATGGCTATGCCGACCAATTTGGTGGAGAAAGGGGTAAAAAACTAATGACGGCCAAATTTAAAGAAACGTTGCTGGCTATACAGGATATGACCATGCAACAGCAGCAAGTATACCTGCACGACTATTTCAACATATGGAAAGGCAGCGAAGAACAGGTTGATGATGTGCTGGTTATGGGCATCAGGATATAACGGATAAATTTAACTATAGGAACAACAAAAATAAATAGTCAATACAAAACATGCGTCAACACTTGAGTAACATAAAGACTAAAGGCAGCGGCTACTGCAAAAAGTGGTTGGTAATAACCTTGTGTCTTGTCGCTTTTGTGTGCAACCATACATTTGCGGTTGCTGATACCCTTAGCCAAATAACCAGTATAAACCCCAAAAATAAACTTGTATCAGCTGTTAACCTGCTCTCGCAATTCAAATGGAATGTTACTGTAAGGGATCATGACAACAAAGAAAAGTTGATTATAAAGCCCGAACTGGACACACTGAACTTTGGTACGCCAAAAAGCGTCACGTTCAGTACTACCATTTTTGTAAGCCCCCAACTAAAGAACAAGTCGGCAGCGATTGCCTATGCTTATGACGGATCAGCCAGGATAAAACTTAACGGTGAAGTGATGGTAGCCACCGGCGCATACAATACTACCCATGACCCTGATTGCGCAGCGTTGAATAAAACTGACTACCTCAATATTGTATTAAAAGACTCGGTGCTGGCGCTTGAAATTGACTATATGCCCGACCCTTCAATGAAGATTGTTTCTTTTAACAAGCTTACCATAATGACTCCCGAATTAGCGGAAACAAAAAAGGAATCGTTCTATGAAAGCACGAACAGCTCCTACGCGCTTGGTTTTTATTACCTCGCATTTGGCATTGTTTTTTTAATTCTGTTCCTCTTCTTCCGGGAAAAGACCGAGAATTTATATTTCTCTATGTTTTGCATTTCTGCATCGCTGGCGTGGTTGCTTGATACAGCAAAAGACAGTAGCGCCTCAACTTTTTCTTCTTTCGCCTTTATCTATGCACTTGAATTTCTGTCACTTTTCCTTGCGAAAGTGCTCGCTAATAAAAATAAATCACTGCTGCATATTGCAGTCATTACTGCTGTGGCGGTCATCAGCTGGTTGCCATTTATAAGGTATTACTACGTATTCATTTTCGGCAACCCCGCACCCATCATCTGGTTAATACTTATTGCTTCTCTGGTTTGTTATTCAGGCTTTTCTTCTGTTTACTTTTTGTTCCAGGGTTTCGGACAAAAGAGATGGGAGGCGAGAACAATATTGTACCTCTGCCTGAGCGCCGTTTTAATTGGCTTTATTGCACCGGTAGTCATCTCTATGATGAGCGTTAACACCCTAAACCAGAGAGGGTTTGATATAGCTACTTATTGTGCTTATGTAGGCCTGGCCATTTACCCGTTCAGTGCAGCAATAGTATTGGGCAGGCGAAACGGGCTCAACCAAAAACAACTGCTTAAACAGATCCGCTCTATAGAAAAACTATCCAGTGAAAACCTGGAAAAGGAAAAAGAGAAGAAGGAATTACTGGAAGCACAGAATGTAGAACTGGAACATAAGGTAGCAGAACGTACTGCCGAAGTAATACACCAGAAGGAGATAATTGAAATTAAGAACAATTCTATCACCGACAACCTCATATACGCCCAGCGGATACAGTCTGCAATACTGCCCGATGTAAAGCTAATAACGAAAGCGTTCCAGCAGTCGTTTATTATTTACCTGCCAAAGGATATTGTAAGCGGCGACTTCTACGCATTCGCAGAAAAAGACAACTGGCAGATAATTGTAGCTGGCGACTGCACCGGACATGGCGTATCAGGTGCATTTATGAGCATGATAGGCAGTTCGCTGCTTAATCAGATCATTATTGAAATGGAGGTTGTAGAACCCGGAAAAATACTCAACAGGCTGAACAAGGCCGTAATTGAAACCTTGAAGCAAGGGGAAAACGACACCAACGACGGCATGGATATTTGCCTGTGCGCCTATAACCCCACTACAAAAACTTTGCAATATGCCGGTGCTAACAGACCACTATGGATGATTCGCAAAGAGGAATTCATATTGGTTAAACCTGATAAATACCCGATTGGCGGCCTGCAGATGGCGAAAGACCGGGAATTTAAAAACAATATTGTACAATTAGAAAGAAACGATACCCTCTACCTCTTTACCGATGGCTTTGCTGACCAATTTGGCGGTGAGCATGGTAAAAAATTAATGAGTGGTAAATTCCGCGAGATGCTGCTGAGCATACAGGAGTTAGATATGAAGGCCCAGGGTAATTATCTAAATGCCAGTTTCAAAAAATGGAAGGGCCAGCACGAACAGGTTGACGACGTATTGGTTATGGGGGTACGGATTGAGTAGTTTGTAGTTAGCAGTCTTCAGTTGGCAATTTGCAGTCGGCAGTCCTCGGATGCGGTTGGCAATTGGCAGTCAGCAGTGGGCAGTCCACGGGTGTAGTTGGCAATTGGCAGTCAGCAGTGGGCAGTCCTCGGTTTTAGTAGGCAGTTGGCAATTGGCAGTGGGCAGTCCTCGGGTGCAGTCTGCAATTTGCAGTGGGCAGTCCTCGGTTTTAGTGGGTAGTAAGCAGTCGTCGGTTAGCAGTCGGCAGTTGGTGAATAATATTACCGGGCCTTCGTACTATTCTTAACGAATTGCCGTTTAACCACATAACCAATTTAGATTATCTTCGCAACCCATTAAAGTGCGTTAAAGGCCGGAATGAAGCTATCAGTTATTATTGTTAATTACAATGTTAAATACTTTCTCGAAGTGTGCCTGCATTCCGTTTTCCGGTCTGCGAGGGGCAAGGCCGTAGAAGTTATTGTAGTAGATAATAACTCTGCCGATGGTAGTTGCGCATTTGTGAAGGAAAAATATCCACAGGTCGTTTTAATTGAGAACAAGGACAACAAAGGCTTTTCCAAGGCCAATAACCAAGCCGTAGCTATTGCCAAAGGTGAGTACATCCTTTTCCTGAACCCGGATACCGTGATGCCGGAAGACTTCATAGTAAAGACACTTGCTTACATGGATACTCACCCTGATGCCGGCGCATTAGGACCAAGGTTAATAGATGGTAAGGGATTGTTTGCCCCTGATTCTAAAAAAGCATTCCCGTCACTATCCGTTGCGATCTTTAAGACTACTGGTATTAATAAGATATTCAGCAGATCAGCTTACTTCAATAAGTACTATGCCGTGCATATTGGCGAACGCGAAACAGCAGAGGTTGATGTACTTTCCGGTTGCTGCATGCTGATACGTAAAAAGGCAATGGATGAAGCCGGTGGGCCTTTTGATGAAGACTACTTTATGTATTGCGAGGACGTTGACCTCTCTTACCGCATTGGTAAAGCCGGCTATAAGAATATGTACTTCCCCGAAGTAGACCTGATACACTACAAAGGTGAGAGTACGCGTAAAATGACCTTGTCGTACGTCAGGATATTTAATGAGGCTTTGGTTACGTTTGTAAAAAAGCACTACTCTAAAAACGATGCAAGGCTGTTTGTATTGTTCATAAACGTGGGCATTATGCTACGGGCCGTTTTGGGCACCATTAAACGTGGACTGAAAATATTGCACATGCCGCTTATTGACGCGCTGATTTTATTGGTAACATTGTTTGGCATAAAGGAGTTTTGGGTAGACCAGGTTAAAGGGATGATGCCTATACCCCTGCAGTCGGTTTATGCAACCTTTCCCGTTTATATAGGTTTATGGCTGCTGTCATTATACCTTAACAGTGCATATGATTCGCCATACAGGCCGCTTAAAGTAACCAGGGGCATGCTTATGGGCACTATTGCCATACTGGCTTACTATGGCCTGCTGCCGCCTGAATTGCGCTATTCCAGGGCCATTATCATATTTACGGGTTTTGCAGGTACGGTAGCGCTATTGGGTATACATGAAGTACTCTACAAGCTGGGTATACTTAAGTATATACCCTACGATAAGTTGCCTAAAAAAGCGGTTATTGTTGCTGACCAAACCGAGTACGGTCGCACGGCTGCTATTTTAGACAAGGTGCATTATGCACCCGAACTTTCTGGTCGCATCAACAGCGGTGCAGAGAAGGAAAATGCGCTTGGCTCGCTGCCGGAAATGAAGCAGTTGTTATACACAACTGGTGTTAACGAGGTTATTTTCTGCATCAACGAACTTTCGTACCAGGATATGTTTACGCAGATGCAGCAATGCGGAGCAGCCTACGAATACAAAATTCACCTGCCAGGTAGTCAAAGCTTTGTGGGCAGCAATTCCAGTTCCACATCGGGTGACCTGTACACTATTGACCGGAGCTACAATCTGGCCGATTTTGCACAGGTACGTAATAAGCGGATGGTTGATATTGCCACTGCGTTAATATTAATTTTACTCTACCCGGTAACTTTCTTCTTATCAAAACAACCGGGTGGTTTTCTTGCGAATTGTTTTAGTGTACTCTTTGGCAAAAAAACCTGGGTTGCCTATGCAACCGGAGTACCTATACACCGGCTGCCGCTGCTGAAAAACGGCCCTCTCCCACCCTATAATGTACTACCGGGTTACGAGCCATCGGACAATGTAAAAATACACCTGAACACCACCTACGCGCAGCACTACACGCCTGTGACGGATATTAATCTGCTGCTTAGAAATTTCCGGTATTTGGGGAATGGGTAAGTGCGTGTGATGATTTAGGCTGATTAGGCCTTATTCGCTGAAAGAATGCGAGAATATTTCTGACTGATTTTATCTATTTTTGTACCATGAAAATTTCTCTTCAATACCTTAATGACGGGAATGGAAACATTAGTGCCGTGCAGCTGCCTTTTTCCCAATGGGAAAAAGTTATGGCAAAAATGAAAAAATACGAACAGGAACTAATGGTAAAATCAGACCTGGAAGAAGCTTTTAAGCAGGTTGCGAAAATGAGAAAGGAAAAAGGAAAAAAAGAAACACTAACAGATTTCCTTAATGACTTATAGCATTCGGCCAACTGAAAAATTTAAAAAAGAAGCGAAACGGCTTATCAAGAAATACCCTTCGCTTAAAGAAGAATTGCTTGCGTTGAATAGTGAATTGTGCCTCCATCCTACTTCGGGCACCCAGCTTGGAAATAATACTTATAAAATTAGGATCGCAATTAAGAGCAAAGGAAAAGGAAAAAGTGGTGGTGGACGGGTTATCTCGTACTTAATAACTGAGGAAAAAGTTATTTATCTACTGACCATCTATGACAAGTCTGAAATTGACTCATTAGACGACAAAATCTTAAATAAAATAATAGCTGAAATCGTTGGCTGTTAATCATTTGGCTGTTCAGTATTTAAAGATTATATAAATATATTTTTTATATTTAGCCGCTATATTTCGCAAGGCACAATTATTATAAAGGCATGTATTCCTTCGTAGTTGGCAAATATTTCGGGTAGGGTCGTTAGTTACGCCAGCGAGTGTTCATTAATCTAAAGATTTACATCTGCGGTTAAGTAAGCAGGAGATTAGGATATTTGGGTTTTGCTTTAAAACTTCGTAAATCTCCTAATAATACTATTGTTTATTCGTGCTGTGTAGTTACCTGGCATTAGCCCCGAAATATCTATCTGGACTGTTTCTGAGGCAAAACTTCCGTCAAATACAATCTGACCAATATTATTAAAGATTATTACCGACTTTATCGGAGAGCCTGCCGCAATGTTTAGAACATTATCTGTTGGATTTGGATAGATATTAACATCCTGCAATGTTGGATAGTTCTCTTCGACTCCTAAAGCAACCCCATTAAATTTTGCGAGTATCATCGTAAAACTTGTTGGGGGTACAAATGCAACCGTAACCGTGTCCATTATTAATAACGAACCACCTGTATCACCACCAACAAACAAATTATTCCTCTTGTCAATAGCGAGAGCAATTGGTTCAAGATAGCCCGTGTCCGGTCTCCATAGACTTGACATAACACCTGCGCTTGTATATTTTACAATAAAGCATGATGTTTTCGTAAATGAAGTTGCTCCAAAAGTAATGGTTCCGCTGTCACAACGACCTGATACAATAACATTTCCACTTTGATCTGTTGCAATACCAAATGGACAACCATCGCCAGGTCCGTGACCAGAAGCATCCCTAACCCAGAGTATATTGCCAGAAGAATCGTATTTCGAAGTAAAAATGTCTTCATGACTTGTATCAGGATTTGTGAAGGTTGTAGAACCAATTGTTAAGACAGCTCCATAATACCGTCCACAAACAAATATGTTGCCCTGGAAATCTGAAGCTATGTTTATGTTATCTGTCCAATCGCTTGCTGCACTTTTTGCCCATAATGCCCTGCCATAAGTATTATATTTCGTCACAAAACCTGTATTCGTCGCATATGAACCGATCAGGCTAATACTATCAAAGTAAACAGTATCTGCTCGAAAAGTACCTGTAACAAAAATATTTCCGAAATTATCAGCGGCAATGTGCCTTGGTTGATCGGCATCTGCCCTTGTTACCCATTGTAAATTTCCCGATTGATCATACTTTGCAAGAAACATCCGGGTTATTTTATGCGTACTATCAAAGGTCAGCGTATCAGACGAATAACCAGCAATAATAACATTGCCATTCTTATCAACTGTAATACCCCACGCTTCTGGGTTGGATGCAGTGGCAGCAGCGCTACCACTGAAATGCCTTGCCCAAATAACATTTCCACTAGGATCCAGTTTAGTTAGAAAAAGATCGACATAACTCACACTGGTAAATGTTGATGCTCCAAACGTAATAGTATTCTCGAAATTCCCAAAGAGGTAAAAATTCCCTATAGAATCTGCAACGGCATGATTACAGGCATCGAAATACCCTCCTCCGAATGCCCTTACCCACACTAGGCCGCCTAATGAATCATATTTAGCTGCGAAAATATCACTACCCGCAGTACCTGTATTGTGAACAACAGTGGCACCTAGCGTCATAGAATCACCATTTAATCCCCCCGCAACATAAGCATTCCCGAAACGATCTTTAGATACGGAAGTTACCTGAGAGGTAGGCGAAGAACCGCCTCTACAAATACCAGTCCTTGCCCAAGTACATTGTTGGGCATTTGCGGGAAAATGTGCTACTAAAGTCAAAAAAAGAATGTAAAATTGGGCGAGATATCTTTTCATAGAATTTAAAATTTATCAATATTCTTTTAGCAATAAAGATAACTTTAAAATTAATGCATTGTACTAAAAAAGGAGTTAGATTAATTCGGATAAATTAGAAAATGAAGATTTGTCTGAACTATGATTTTAATGTTATTAGTCTGATTACCATGAAGTGATTGAAATGAAATCATGTACATCAACGGAAATCACCCTAAAATCATAGTTGAGACTAACTAATAGCAACAAAAAGCCACAAACTCCAAAGAGTCTGTGGCTTTCAAATATTTCAATCGCTAAGGAAACTAATAATTCTACTGAAACGCATTTATACCTGTAACATCCATACCTGTGATCAACAGGTGGATATCATGTGTACCCTCATAAGTTACCACCGATTCCAGGTTCATCATGTGGCGCATAATGCTGAATTCGCCGGTAATGCCCATACCGCCTAAAATCTGGCGGGCTTCGCGGGAAACTTTCAGTGCTATATCACAGCTGTTACGCTTACCCATGGATATCTGTGCCGGAGTAGCACGGTCCTCATTACGAAGCACACCCAACCTCCAGTTCAGCAACTGGCTCTTGGTAATTTCAGTTATCATCTCGGCCAGCTTCTTCTGTGTCAACTGGAAGCCAGCTATAGGGCGGCCGAACTGAATGCGTTGTTTTGAATAACGCAATGCCGTATCGTAACAATCCATAGCGCAACCAAGTGCACCCCATGCAATACCGAAACGTGCACTTGAAAGGCAACTCAACGGTCCTTTTAATCCTTTTATGTTCGGGAAGATATTGGCTTTAGGAACTTTTACATTGTCAAAAACCAGTTCGCCGGTAGCCGATGCACGCAGCGACCACTTTCCGTGGGTTGTAGGTGTTGTAAAACCTTCCATACCGCGTTCTACGACCATGCCACGAATTTCTCCGGCTTCATCTTTCGCCCAAACTACAGCTATATCTGCGAAAGGAGCGTTCGAAATCCACATTTTAGCGCCGTTCAGGATAACGTGGTCACCAGCGTCTTTAAAGTTAGTGGTCATGCCAGCCGGGTTAGAACCATGGTCAGGTTCTGTCAGTCCGAAGCAGCCCATTAGTTCTCCAGTTGCCAGTTTTGGCAGGAATTTATGCTTGATCTCTTCAGAAGCGTATTTGTAAATCGGGAACATTACCAAAGAACCTTGTACTGATGCGGTAGAACGGATGCCTGAATCGCACCTTTCCAACTCCTGCATCATGATGCCGTAAGAAATGTAGTCGAGCCCTGCCCCACCGTATTCAACCGGCACGAACGGACCAAAACAACCTACTTCGCCCATGCCCTTAATCAGGTGGTGCGGAAATTCAGCCCTCTGGGCGTAGTCCTCTATAATTGGTGATATCTCTTTCTTTACAAAAGCCCTTACCGTATCACGAATAAGTTTGTGTTCGTCAGTAAGTAATTCATCAAGCAGGTAATAATCGGGATGCTGGTAATTATCCTTTTCCATGTTTTGTTAAAGTTAGTTTCAATTTGAGCCGCAAAGGTAGCAATTTTGGCATATTGGTTTAATTTTGCAGCAGAATATTAGTGGTAGCAATAAACCAATAGTGTTATTAAAAACAATTATAAACCCAGTCAAAACCACTACTGTAGTGCATTACAGCCGTTAAACAATTTTTATGCCCTTTGTTCGTTGAAAATTGGAGCGTATTTTGAGCATAATTAAAAGAAGAATTCAGGACGGTTTCTTAACATTTTCAATTTCTTTTACGTCTATTAAAGTAATAAACAACTAAACGAGTTATATGAGGCAGCTAAAAATTGCCACCCAGATTACGAACCGTGATTCACAAGCAGTAGAAAAATACCTTCAGGAAATCAGTAAAATTTCCATGATTACCCCGGAGGAAGAAACTACACTTGCACAGAAAATTCACATGGGTGACCAACGTGCATTGGAAAAATTAGTAAAATCGAATCTACGTTTCGTGGTTTCGGTTGCAAAACAATACCAACACCAGGGCTTATCGCTAAGTGACCTGATCAATGAAGGTAACCTCGGCCTTATTAAAGCAGCACAACGCTTTGATGAAACCAAGGGTTTCAAATTCATTTCTTATGCTGTTTGGTGGATCCGCCAGTCTATACTGCAGGCTTTGGCTGAGCAGGGACGTCTGGTGCGTTTGCCACAAAATAAGATTGGCACTTACAACAAGGCCAACAAAGCCTTTATTGCTTTTGAACAGGAAAATGAGCGCGAACCTTCAACTGAAGAATTGGCAGGCATCCTTGACATGAGCGAAACGGAAGTGACCAACATTTTTACCAGCAATACCCGTCACACCTCGCTTGATGCACCTGTGCATGAAGCTGAAGATGTAGCCATGGGCGATTTACTGGAAGGCAGCAGCGATACAGATGATGACGTAATGAAAGATTCATTGCGTAACGAAATCCGCCGCATCCTGAAATCGTTGAGTGTAAGGGAAGCTGAGATACTTTCTGCTTACTTCGGTTTGGACGGTGATGCTGGTCCGAGCATTGAAGAAATCGGCGACAAATACGACCTCACCAAGGAACGTATCCGCCAGATAAAAGAAAGGGCCATTAAACGCCTGCAGAAAGCCCGTTACAGCAATGCACTGAAGGTATACTTAGGTTAATGACTCAATTACTCAATGGGTAAATGGCTCAATTGGGTTTTGATAAATATTGAAAGAGGAAACGCGGTGCGTTTCCTCTTTTGTTTTTAGGGTGACTGACATCCCGATGTAATAAGCCTGCATTGTTACGAATGCCGTTTCAATATTATTTTCAAGATTGGCCTAAATGCGTGTAGTTGGATATCTCCGGGATTGTCTTCTATTATGAGTATTCTACATCCCAGACTGTCTGCCGCCATGTATTATGCTCTTGGCAATGAAACAATCTTAGTCCAAAAATCTTCGAGTCTGGTCACCGCATTCTGGAAATCTGTCACATCTACCGGCTTTGTAATAAAACAGTTAACATAATTCTTGTAAGCTGCAATTATATCTTGCCCTGCAGACGATGTTGTTAACATAATGACCGGTATATGCTTAAAGGTTTCAATCGTTTTTATATATTGCAAGACTTCATGGCCATTTCGTTTCGGCAGGTTGATGTCTAACAGAACGAGGTCAGGTGCATCTTTTGCGCCGCCGAGACCATCAAAGTAATCAATGGCTTCTTTACCGTCTTTTATAACACTAACGCGATTAGCAATTTTACTATTGCTTAGCGCCTCGGTAGTTAATAAAATATCGCCTGCATTATCTTCTATTAAGAGTATGTGAACTGGTTTCATAATTCGTGGTGTTTTTTAATTGTAAAATAAAATGTACTCCCCTTTCCCTTTTCTGATGTCAGCCATATTTCCCCGCCCAGGTTTTCAATTATCCTCTTTGTTATAGCAAGCCCCATTCCTGTTCCAGCATACTCGCCACTGCTATGCAGCCTCTTGAAAATAATAAAAATATGCTCAAAATATTCCTCTTCTATACCAATGCCATTATCAGTAACGGAAAACAACCAGTATCCCTGCCTATCACCTTCGTGGCTGGATATCGTAATTTCCGGAACGGCACCCTCTATCTGGTATTTCAGGGCATTGGTTATTAAGTTTTGAAATATTTGCCGGAGTAACACTTTATCGGCAAGGATAGTAGGTAATTCCCGAAAGTTGATCACTGCGCAGGATTCTTCAATTTTCTTGAAGCAAAGCAGCCGGACGTCTTCTACCAGCACATTCAAGTCCACCTCATCGGTGTCAGCACTTATTTTGCGCACTCTTGAGTATTCGAGCAAGTCAAGAATGATCTGCCGCATACGTTTTGCGCCATCTACGGCAAAATATATGTACTTCTTGCCTTTGTCATCAATTATATCTCCATACTTTCTTTCTAATTGAGTAAGAAAACTAGTGACCATCCTGAGTGGCTCCTGCAAGTCGTGCGATGCAACGAATGCGAATTGCTCCAGCTCTGCATTCGACATCGCCAGTTCGTTAGCTTGTTTTTGCAGGTTTTCATTCAACAATTTCAGTTGAATTTCCGTGTTTTTTGCTGCGGTAATATCGCGCTCAATGGCTATCCAGTGGGTAAACCACCCTTTCTCATCGGCAACCGGCGATACCGAGAAGTTATTCCAAAACTCCTCTCCATTTTTTTTATAATTTATCGTAGTTACTTCACATGATTCCCAGTTTTTCATTTTCACCTTGAGGTTGTTTAACGCGGCCCTATCGGAATTGGGTCCTTGAAGTATTCTCGGTGTTTTACCTATTACCTCCTCAGCCGTATAACCGGTCATTTTAGTGAATGCCTCATTTACAAAAATGATGCGCTGACCTGGTTCATCAAAAGGTTCTGCCTCTGTTATCAAAACTATGTCATTGGTATTGGTAATAACCGACTCCATTAGTTTGAGCCTGTGCTCTTCCTCTTTACGCTTTGTAATATCCTGTATTGCGCCGACCAGCCTAATTGCTTTGCCATTTTCATCCCTTATTATTATACTTTTGCAAAGCACATAAGCATACGCCCCGTCCATTTTTTGAAACCGGTATTCTTCCAGGTAATTG
Organism: Chitinophagaceae bacterium; assembly: GCA_947447265.1. Taxonomy (GTDB): domain Bacteria; phylum Bacteroidota; class Bacteroidia; order Chitinophagales; family Chitinophagaceae; genus Flavipsychrobacter. The sequence goes on along the minus strand of CANFKC010000020.1, from coordinate 58,451 downwards.
CCAGCAGTGCCGTTTATTAACGCGTCTATATTTTGCATTACCGTTTCGTAATCATCAGGGTGAATATGGTCTGACCAGGTTCGACGTCCTTTCTGAAGGCCATGAACGGGGTGCCCAAATATCGACTCAAAACCATCGCCCCAAAAGAGCGTATTTTCAACAATATCCCAATCCCAGATCGCATCGAAAGTAGCTTTAATAACCAGTTCAAACCGTTGGTTTGCCTCGGCAATTTCCTGTTCTGCTTTTTTTCGCTCGGTAATATTTTGTGTTGTGCCAAACAAGGCGATAACATCGCCACTACTATCTTTTTCTGCACGCCCGGCACTTTCCAGCACCCGCTCTTCCCCTGCATCGGTAGTAATACGGTATTGTACAAAAAAGAGCTCTCCGGTTTCACGAGAATGGTTAATTGCCTGCATGACATCCTGCTTGTCACGCTCGTCTATCATATCTAAAAAAGCCCCACGGGTCTCATGAAACTTCTCTTGGCTCGTGCCGAATACATTGTATAATTCCTCTGAACAGACGAGTTTTTCAGCCTTAGAATCCGACTTCCAACTGCCCATTTTTGCAAACTGCTGCGCTTTTTTCAGAAATTCTGTGTTTTGGGCAAGTTTTTCCTCAGCTATCTTCTTTTCGGTATTATCACGACCTATTGCATAGGTAACATTCATCCGGGCATCCCATTTCGCAGACCAAACCATCGGGACAATGTGGCCGTCTTTATGAATATACCTGTTTTCTATGTGTGTTAATTCAATTCCATTAACGATCACTTCCCTTGCTGTTGTAGCCCCCGTTAAATCTTCGGGATGAATTAATTTTTTATACGATGTCCCAATCAACTCTTCCGGACTGTACCCCCATGCTTTAGAACAGGCGGGGCTTACGTTTACAAAACAGGACATTTCGTCGAAAGTGCAAATGACATCTACGGATTGGTTGAAGATGCTTTGCAATTCGTGGTAAGCATCAGCGATGGATTTACGGGCCTTTACTTCTTCAGTTAAGTCTTTCGAAAAGCAAGCCACACCATATATTGCATCCTGACCATCGCGCATCGGCACAAACGTGTTGTGGGTAAATTTCATTTCGTTAAATTCCGGATTGTATGACTCTACTATCTCGTCAAATTTTTGCCCTCTAAGTGCCCTGCCATAATACCCTTCCCACTCCGCTACAATTTCAGGGGCAAATACTGTTGGGGTCGCCGGGTCGCCTACGGCTACGGGTTTTCGTGTACTATTTGACACCCGGTTTGCATAAGCCCTGTTGAATGAGATAAGCCGGTAGCTGGTATCAACTGACCAGATAAGGTCGTTGGTAGCATTAATGATACTATCCTGGTTATTTTTTAATTTGTTGATTTCAGCTTCCTTTTGCTTCAGCTCAGAAATATCGCTGAACAAAACTACCGCCCCAACCAATTCGTCTTCGTTAATAACAGGATTAACTGTGTAGCGCACCTGCATCAGCGAACCATCAGATTTCCAAAAAGCTTCATCTTCGGCAACGCTCGCCTCCCTGGTAAAAAGCACCTGGCAAATAGGACATTCCTGATCAGGATAGCCTTCACTACTGCAGCCTTTATAATGAACCAGCTTATGCATATCCTTGCCAATGCATTGGTCAAGTGTATAACCGAGCATTTTCAGCGCTGCACCATTTATAAATGTGCACTCATCGTTTGCGTTAACAGTCCATACGCCATCCGTCATTGATTCAAAAATCAATTTATTCATCAAAAGCGGCTCCTCTAGAATTTTTTTGATAGGCATATTATAACATTATGTAAACACAAAAGGTGAAGGCAATCCAAATCATTTTTACTTTACTGCTGGGTTGAAAAGAATTTTCTGACGGTTCTTTACGTGAAGCGTTTTATTAAAAATACTTTCCGGTGTGGCTGCTATCTTAATGGAATTAACATAGCAACAAATTAAAAATAAATCATCCATATTGCAAGTAGTGTCGTCTATCAAATTTATAGGATGAATTTCGGTTGCACGAGCACATAAAAGGCTACATTTATATCAAAAATAATAAAAATATTCCAGCAAAGGCATTACAGTTAATCTTTTCAAAAAAGAAATTCTGTGGTTAATAGTCATAATGCTGTTAGCTTCAGCAGGCTACAACAGCCCACGTATTATCCGAGTTTCATCGCAAAATCTGTTGGGGTTACCTGGCTAAATAAAACACCTTATTTTTACCACTTCACAATCAGCCGTTTTTTTTGAGTAGGTACATTTTCATTTTCTTATTGTTCGGCCTTTCCGCAAGTTGCTTTGCACAGCGGCCTTATGCCATTTTGCAACCAGATACTACCGTTGAAAATGGCAGCACCCTGGCGCTTTGCATTGATTCGACGAGAGCATACAGCAACTTTATATTTTCAGCAGCCAACCCTGAAACCGGCCGTTGGACGATATGGCGCAAGAGTATTGTAACCGGAAAATACAGCCCGGTTTTCAGCGACCGGTATAACAGGCTGCATGTAAAAGTATCGGCCGACAAGACGGAGATGATATACGTGCGGTACAGAAGCCCAAAGGAAAATGCGATGCGCAATGCCACTCTTGACACGGCATGGATATGCAGGGGCGCAACAAATGGCAACCATGAAGAGATACTTTTCCCTGTTCCCCAATTCAACAAAAATGCAATTTATGACCTTGACTGGACCGCAGATAAACAACGGATACTGTTTGCAATAGGTAATGACCAATTCCCCAACATTACCCGCGATGGCGACATATTTGAGTACAACATTAAAACTAACACCATAACTAACAGAACCAACAACTGGGAACTTTGGAGCAACCATTGCACGTATGCACCTGACGGAAGGGAGTTTGCTTACTCACACTATGCCAATTTCACTACTGCCCTGCCAACGGATATCTTCACTCAGCGTAACGACGGAAATAACCAGCAGATAACGCATACGCAGCAACACATTAACACCTACCCTTTCTGCACGCTGACCGATTTTACAGGGGATAAGGTAATTTACCGCAGGGGGCAGTATTATGATAACAGCCTTTTTGAAAAAGGTGCAGGCAGCGAACAACAAATTTTCAATGTGCAGGGGTTTGGAGGCATACACCTCAATGACCAACTATTTGCGGCAACCGACCTTGCTAACAGCATTTACATTTTTACCAGAACAGCTACGGTGGGAAGTATACACATAGCAGGTATAAAAGACTTCGCTGTTGATAACGGCTACAATTTTGACAATAACTTAAATACCCGGCTCAACTGGCTGGGTAAGCAAAAGGTAAAAATAGTGTGGTCGACCGGCGATACTACTTTCGCCATAAAGGTGCACCCAACGGCAAATACCACCTACTATTGCACCATAACGGACAATGGCAAGCAGTATAAAGACACCATTAAAGTCAAGATAACTACATCAGAAAAGCCGGTTATTACTAAAAAGTGTTTTAGCCTTACTACCTCCACTTACCGCAGTTACCAATGGTTACTGAACCGTAAGCCGATTAGCGGGGCGACTGATTCTGCATATACACCAGAAGCCGGCGGGGCTTACTCGGTAGTGGTAAAAAACAGTGCAGGCAGCGAGCTGACATCTTATGAAACAAATATAAGTTCGGTGGAAGCTGACAGCCTGAATGCGCTGAATAACAAAGTGCAGCTGTTGCCTGACCCTAATACATCTGTTGTAAAAATTGATGCCCCTTTCCCCGTAAACATGGCGGTTATCAATGCTCAGGGCAAGATAGTTGAGCAGCAGAAGGATGCCCGTACGATAGATATGAGTGAATTGCCTGGCGGCAGCTACACCATACTGCTGTATGACAATAATTGCCTGAAACTGAAAACCAGGAAAATGATCATGAGGCGGTAAGCAGCAGCGGAATTGATTTGGAGGGCACCATACTCCGTAAGTCTTGACCAAAAGAGAAAAAGTCGCGCAAAGTCGCAAAGACGCAATTCAAAAATATTTAAGATTTAAGAGGCGCAACTTAAAACGAGGAAACAAACGAAACTTAGTAGCATAGTCCAAATGGCATGCATTCCATGAGGAATATTGTACTGTAAACAAATTAATGCCTAAAGGCCACACTAGGGAATCTATCAATACACCCTATCGGTCAATTTCGCAACCTTTTCGCCGAACCCGAGCCTTACCGAAAAACCTAAATTAAAGGCATGTTCATAACTGAAGCTGCCTGTTTTATCAATGGCCACAAATTGGGGCATATAGCTCATACCCAGGTAGATATTACTATTGACCCGGTAGTGACCGGAAATGGCAGCACCCAGGCTTAAGTAACGGGCATCAACTAAAACCGTATCTGCTATCTTATATCGCTGGTAAAAGCGATAAGCCGAATGGACACCTATGTTTATGCCATAGCCAACATCGAACCTGCTGAAGACGTAGTTATTGGTAAGGTTTATGTACAGATCCGACTTTTTTTCAAGCGGGTAATTATACTTAAAATCGCGTAAGGAGTCTTTTCTTTTTATTTGCCTAGGCAGGTATTTACCGAAACAACCGCCTGCTTCCACCGAAACGAAGCCACGCGGCGAATAGTGATAATTAAAGCCGACTGCCAGTCCAAATGGATTCACTGATGCTTCAACATAGTTGAACTTAGTGATGAAAATATTAGTCAGTGGAGGCGTAAACGTAACCTCCCACCTCCGGTCATCAAAAGGCAGATGCGGAATGTAGCCTTTACGGCTGTTAGAGTCGACATATACTATATGGGGATAAGTAAACTTGTTTTCGTTAAACGCATCCGCCAAAAAACCAAATACGAAAAAGGGATAAGCGTTCCAGTAATACACATTAGAGCGCACCGGGTTAATGCGAATGGACCTTTGCGTTCCGCCTTCTGCAACGGAAAGTTCCAGGGTATCGTTTTTACTTCGCCGTGCGGTAAGGAATATTTCCTTCCGTCCAGCTCCGGCGGCCTGGGAGGGCGCTGAATGTGCATCATACTCCACCCCGGGGTACTTTTTATGGTAAGTCACCTCAGCGTCTTTACTTACATTTACACGAAATGTAACATAGTCCCTGTTGAGTAACGTTACGCACGAACTAAGGCTACAAGAAAAAAGCAATAGGAGTATAAAGGGTTTCATTAAGGTGCACTTTAACGTTTTTATAGCAAATATTATGCCATGAAACTAAAGTTTACGGCGACTACTGCGGCACATTCACCCTGCCGGCTAACCAACTATCTTTTAGCGGTATCAACCAATTTTCCAACAATTCGGCCTTGGTGGTGATGGTATTGTTGAACAATGGGGTATCCATGCTAATAAACCCTTTCTCTAAAGCATACTGAACCTGATTAAACGGCAACATATCGGCCTTCCCGTTCCTCAGGAACGTAAGCATCATGCGGTCAAAGAAATTTACATCGTACTGGCGCTCCAGACTTTTAATTACCCGCACAGAGCTATCTGTACTACAACCGCTAACTGCATTCATACGCTCATCTGCCATCACGACTACAAACTGCCTGAATAATAGCTTGGCCCAACCTTTTACCGGTGCTCCGTGTGTTTCCCATTGGTTATAGAACTGGTATAGCTGCTCATTAACTTCAGCCGCTTCCTTTTCGATAAAAGCCCTGCTGCTCTGGTATACCCAAACCCTCGACTCGTCAGAAAAATCTGCCGGTATCAGGTCTTTAATTTCCTGGTTTTGCATACTACAAAGATAAGCTAATGCAGGCAATTGTTGCGCCTTCCAGGCTTATAGTGTATCAGTATTAAACACCTTGAAACAGATGGATGATGTTAGTTTTGCTCAGCGGGTACTGTACCTATTTCTGCTTCTTAAATGGGGAATTATCACTTAATACCCTGGTTTTTCAACCTTAATTTAGCGCAAAAAACCGGCAAACTATAATAAATGTTAAAATAATTAACAACTGTTTGCTATTACGGTACTATTAACTAAATTTTGCGTAACTTTGCACACTTTTAAAACATTCTTTTCTTCTTATGAAGTTGTCGCAATTCAAGTTCGATCTACCATTAAATCTCATAGCACAACACCCTGCGAAAAAACGCGAAGAAAGCCGCCTTATGGTGGTTTACAAAGATACTGGTAAAATTGAACATAAATTATTTAAGGATGTCCTTGGCTTTTTCCATGACAAGGATGTAATGGTTGTTAATAACACTAAGGTTTTCCCTGCCCGTCTTTACGGCCGCAAGGAAAAAACGGGTGCCAAGATCGAAGTTTTCCTGCTTCGTGAATTGAACAAACCTAACCACCTTTGGGATGTAATTGTAGACCCTGCGCGTAAAATACGTGTTGGCAACAAATTGTATTTTGGAGATAATGATGAGCTGGTAGCAGAAGTAATAGACAATACAACTTCCCGCGGCCGTACTATCCGTTTCCTTTTTGATGGTAACGAACAGGAGTTCCGTAACCAGCTGGATATACTCGGTGAAACCCCATTACCTAAATACATTAAGCGTAAGCCTGAAGAAGAAGATAAAGAACGCTACCAGACGGTTTATGCCAAGTATGAAGGCGCAGTGGCTGCCCCAACTGCAGGTATGCACTTCAGCCGTGAATTAATTAAAAGGTTGGAGATAGTAGGCGTTAAGTTTGCTGAAGCTACTTTGCATACCGGTTTAGGTACTTTCCGCCCTATTGAAGTGGAAGATCTTAGCAAGCATAAAATGGATGCTGAATACTTTAAGGTTGATGAATATGCAGCCAATATAGTAAACCGTGCCAAAATTGAAAAAAGGCATGTTTGCTCTATCGGTACTACTACCATGCGTGCATTGGAGAGTTCTGTTACTGCACAGGGTTTATTGAAGCCAGAAGAAGGCTGGACTAATTTGTTCATCCACCCTCCTTATGAGTTTTCTATTGCTGACTCCCTGATCACTAACTTCCACCTGCCAAAAACCAGCCTGATGATCATGGCATGTGCATTTGCCGGTTTTGACCTTATGATGCATACCTACGAAACAGCAATCAAAGAAAAATACCGCTTCTTCAGCTACGGAGATGCGATGTTAATCATCTAGTACTTAACTTACTGAATATATTGAGAAGGGCACCATGCGGTGTCCTTTTTTTGTTGGTACTTTTTGGTAAATTTGTAGAAAAAGCAACCATATGACTCCGGCAGCCATTCGCAATAAATTGCACAACTATGTCGATAAAGGCGATGAAAAGTTTATTAAGCTGATGTACGCAGTCGCCAAAGAATATAATGCCGACAATGAAACTTACCCATTCAGTGCAGAAGACTTTGAGCTTTTCGAATTGCGGAGAAGTAAACGACTAAGTGGAGAAAGCACGTTACACTCCTGGAAAGAAGCAAAAGAGATAATAAAGAGTAAAAAGGTTGTATAATGCAATACAACATTGTTTTACAAGAGGAAGCGATAGGCGACTTACAGATTGCCTATGATTGGTATGAGGAACAAAAAACGGGTCTGGGTGACACTTTTTTAGATGAAGTCGAGCGAAGTCTCAATAAGCTGAAAAATCATCCTTTTCATTACGGTATTATAAAAAATTGGATAAGAAAGATAAAGATCAATAAATTCCCTTTTCTAATCATTTTTGAGATAAGTGAAGATTCCGTATTCGTAACAGCTATAAGGCACACAAGTAGAAGGCCGAAATATTAAGAAAATAGAAAAATAGCTGCGAACAAACCTTTAATCCTTAAAATTCAACTTTAGATAACTGAATATCAGGATGCCTGATAGGCCAAGGCTGGCTACAGAAATAAGGATGAGCGGCAATGCCCCACCCTTTGCAGTAGGTTGCAGTGCGAGATTCAATGCAGAAAGCAGAATTAAAATAGAAAGGAAGAAACCGACAATCCCTAAAATAAGATTAGTAAGTAAATGCCGGTAATATGCCTGCAAGCCAAACGTAAGCGCAATAAAGAATGCCAATGGATTGGTTTTGGATGGAGTATTCAATATCCCCAGAAGAAACCAGACCAGCCCAAGCAATATGTAAAACCCATAGGCTACATATACTAATACCTGGTAGGTAGATGGACGTTCCTTTATAGTCATAAACAGAAGAGTCGTAATTTGTGTTTCGGGCGCTGTACTTCAGTCCGCGGTTCAAAAGTAAATACCGCGAAGTTGTTTTGCAAGTAAAATGTTTAAGGATGTTGCGCTTTCCATTCTTCCATGCGCTCTTTCTCATTAACGGAAACCGATAGAATAATGCGCCATTGGTTATTCTTATCGAGCTTCAGCACATATTGATAATCGCAACTGTAAACAGGCTGTTGCAAAGCATCGTTGTATTTCCAGGTTACTTTTGCATTCGCTATGCGGCTGGTGACATCTGTTTTAGTCCAAACCTCTGCTCTTATAAAAGTAATGCCGAGTTGTCTGTAAAAAGATATTCCCTGATTAAAAAAGCCTTCTAATTTACTGGCATCACTGAAAATTGTATAGGCATCATCGGCCAGCATAGTGGTTGGTATCTGGTGCAGATAGGCCATTCCTTTAGCATTATGGCTTTCCAGTGTCTGTGCGTATATGTCGAAAAAGTCGTTGATATTTTGTATTATGGCGGCAGGAGTATTCATAATCGTTAATTCACTTCGGCGAAAGTAATGTTTATCAGAATGATAAAAACAGGTGTGAAAAACATTTTTCGATAATTAATTCAATTATAACTCCAGCTTTTCTAATTTTGAGTACAAAATCAACGATCTGTGAAGACCCTGCTGAATAGCAACCTCATGAATATCACACTACAGCGACTGGCTCACCAGCTTGTAGAAAACCATATGCCTTTTACCGATACGGCTATAATAGGCATTCAGCCCCGGGGTATTTATTTATCTAACAGGATCGCAAGTCTTGTAAAAAAAATAAGTGGCAATAACAATATAGATTACGGTCTGCTTGACATTACGTTTTACCGCGATGATGTACATAGCGCCGATATCCATGTGCCGTCAGATACCAATATGCCTTTTAGTATTGAAGGAAAGAATGTGGTACTTATTGATGATGTGCTATATACCGGCCGCACCATAAGGTCCGCAATGGATGCCCTTATCGATTTTGGCAGGCCGAAAAGGGTGGAATTACTCACACTTATTGACCGCCGCTTCAGCCGTGAATTACCTATACAACCCGACTATAACGGCTATTCCGTAGATACCATACTTACACAAAAAGTAAAAGTATACTGGCAGGAAACAGATGGTAAGGATGAAGTAGTGTTGCTGGATAAAGTAGCGCCTTAGTCGTAAGTCATAAGTCGAGAGTCGTAAGTCGCGTCTTTCAATTTATTATTGTGTAGTAAGGGGCGGGAGTTCCGTGTGTGATTAGTAGGAATCAATTAAAAATTAAAAAAAGTAAACTAAATAAAATGGGCCTTTCTGTAAAACATCTGCTGGGTATCAAAGAACTGAATGTTCAGGATATTGAACAGATATTTAAAACAGCTGATAATTTCAAACAAGTATTACAACGGCCTATAAAAAAAGTACCCACCCTGCGCGACACAACTGTTGCCAACGTATTTTTTGAAAATTCTACCCGTACCAGATTATCTTTCGAACTGGCGGAAAAAAGATTAGGTGCCGATGTGGTCAATTTCTCGGCTTCGGGTTCTTCGGTGTCAAAGGGTGAAACACTGATAGATACGGTGAACAATATATTGGCTATGAAGGTAGATATGGTGGTAATGCGGCACTCTGCCAGTGGCGCACCGTGGTTCCTTGCCAATCATATTGATGCGAGCATTATAAATGCGGGCGATGGCACGAATGAACATCCTACACAGGCTTTACTGGATGCCTATTCTATGCGCGAAAAGCTGGGCGACCTGCGCGGCAAGCGCGTGGCGATACTAGGAGATATTATGCACAGCCGCGTAGCATTGAGCAATATTTACTGCCTTAACAAATTGGGCGCAGAGGTTGTCGTATCCGGGCCACCTACCCTGATACCCAAGCATATTGAATCATTAGGCGTAAAGGTAGAATATAACGTGAAGAAGGCCCTGGAATGGTGCGACGTAGCCAACGTGCTGCGTATACAGTTGGAACGCCAGCACAAGCCCTTATTTTCAACCCTGCGCGAATATGCCATGTATTATGGGGTAAATAAACAGATGCTGGATAGCATTGAAAAAGATATTGTAATTATGCACCCCGGTCCTATAAACCGCGGCGTGGAAATAAACAGTGATGTGGCGGATAGTAAACAATCTATCATACTCGGCCAGGTAGAAAATGGTGTGGCTATTCGCATGGCAGTTATTTACCTGCTGTCAGGCAAAAGAGAAGCCGAGTCACAATTATAACTAAGCAAATAACATACCGGCATAAACAAACATTTTTCTTTGCCGGCAACAAATTGAAACAATTGGAACAGAAGACCATCAAAATAGATTCAGGAATAGAAATTAAGGAACTGTATTGCGAACCCATAAAGATGGATGAAATGCCCGGGGTATTTCCGTTCACCAGGGGCGTGCATGCCGCCATGTACCGCGACAGGCTCTGGACCATGCGCCAGTATGCGGGCTTCAGTACAGCAGAAGAATCTAACAAGCGGTATCACTTCCTGCTGGGCCAGGGTGTAAGCGGTCTTTCGGTTGCATTTGACTTACCTACGCAAATAGGTTATGACAGCGACCATGCTATGTCAGAAGGAGAAGTGGGCAAAGTGGGTGTTGCTATTGATTCTTTGCGGGATATGGAACTGTTGTTTGACGGCATAAAGCTGAGTGACATTTCTACTTCTATGACCATTAATGCTACAGGGTTTATTTTGCTGGCATTATACATTGCATTGGCTAAAAAGCAAGGCGCAGACATTAAGAAAATAAGCGGCACTATCCAAAACGATATTCTTAAAGAATATGCGGCAAGGGGCACCTACATATACCCACCTACCCCATCAATGCGCCTTATTACAGACATTTTTGAGTATTGCAGCAAAGAAGTACCCAAGTGGAATACTATTTCTATTTCGGGTTACCATATAAGGGAAGCCGGATCGAATGCGGTACAGGAACTAGCCTTCACACTTGCTAACGGCAAGGCTTATTTGCAGGCTGCACAGGAGAAGAACCTGGATATAAATGTGTTTGCGCAAAGGCTTTCGTTCTTCTTTAATGCACACAATAATATTTTTGAAGAAGTAGCCAAGTTCCGCGCAGCGAGGCGCATGTGGGCGCATATTACCCAATCGCTCGGTGCAACTGACCCACGCGCTCAAATGCTGCGTTTCCATACCCAGACCGGTGGAAGTACCCTTACTGCCAAACAACCAAAGAACAATATTGTACGCGTGGCGCTGCAGGGACTTTCAGCAGTATTGGGCGGCACCCAATCGCTCCATACCAATGGTTATGACGAGGCACTATCGTTACCTACTGAAGAAGCAGCCGGCATAGCCCTTAAAACCCAGCAGATACTTGCCTATGAAAGCGGTGCAACCGATACGGTTGACCCGCTGGCCGGTTCGTTCTACGTAGAAGCACTAACTAACGAGGTAGAAGGCGCGGCATGGAAGCTGATTGAGAAAATTGATGCAATGGGCGGAGCAGTAAAGGCTATTGAAAACCGTTTTATGCAAGATGAGATTGCGCGCTCGGCCTATGCATACAACAAGGCAATTGAAGACGGCAGTAAAATAATTGTAGGCGTTAATAAATTCACGGCCGCCGAAAAGAACGATACGCCATTATTAAGAATCGACGATTCCATTCGCCAGGTTCAAACTGAAAAGTTGAAAAAACTAAGGGCAGAAAGAAACAACGATAAAGCAATGGCTTGCCTTGCAACAATAAAGGAGAAAGCAGGCACTACAGAAAACCTGATGCCTTTTGTTATTGATGCTGTCGAAAACCTTTGTACGCTCGGCGAAATTTCAGATACGCTTCGTGATGTATGGGGAGAGTATAAGGGGTAGAGAAAGCTATATAAAACGGTCTTTGCGAGCGAAGCGAAGCAATATCAAGAGACTGGTATCGCATAAACAATCATCATAAGTTGATGTGAGATTACTTCGGCGAAAAGCCTCGCAAAGACCGGCTAAGCTGAATAAGTTAGTAAAACAATTACTTCCCTGGCATAAACACCTGCTTTATGCGCATGGTGAATGCTTTAAGCAGTCCACCATCGTTTTGCAAGTGCCGATCAACGGTCCAGACGAGGGCTTTGTTGTTGTATACTTTATGTAATTTTCCGAAACCCTTTCCTCGTAGCTTTACAGCGAGCCAGCCATCTTCATTTGTGCCGGGAGGGTGTTCATAAGCATCCACCTGCAGACACTGTTCTTTCCTGAAGCCAGAATTGCAGCCATATACATTCATGGCCTCTTCTTTAAAATTGCGCTTATACCAGCGTAGCATATCCGCTACATTCTCGTATAAGAAGTAAGTAAATCTTGCTTTACCAATACCTGGCAAAAACGCAAACATACCGTAGGTTATGGCTACTTTATTGTCATCAAGCGGAGGTATCATCGCATCAATCCAGGTAGGGGGATAAATAGAATCTGCGTCAGCGTTTAATATATACTTACCACGTGCGGCGTGTAGTCCTGCAGTCCGGGCAGCAGTAACGCCCTTTGTTGTTTCGCGTATACATTTTACGCCGGAAGCTAAAACAAGCGCCTCTGTATCATCAGTACAATTATTATTAACCACAATTAGCTCTACCGAGCGAGAGGTAATATTTGCGCTTATGGAAAGTAAAGGGTTAAGTATATTCTCTTCTTCGTTGTATGCGGGTATCACAACGGTTACTTCTGGTTGCCCTTTCAACAAGGCGGCGTATTGCCTTTTGATCAAAGCAATCTTCTCCTCATTAGAATAGCTAAAGAGTTGGGTTATGTATGAAGGAAGAGTTGCAGGGCGCATTGTTGAAAAAGCAAAAATTAAAAGTAAAAAATCAAAAATCCCTTTGCACGTATCACAATTCGTTTGTGATATGGAGACATTTTTAGGCAACCGAAAACATAAACGAAATTGACCGACACGCGGTTTTATTTTCTACACATTTTCTTTCTGCAACAATGCGGGAATTGTTTTTAATATCAGGCGAACATCATTCACAAAGCTGTGCGATTCTGCATAAGCGTTATCCAGCATCATTCTTTCTTCAGCCGACATTTCACCTTTACCTCTTTTTTCAACCTGCCACAAACCAGTAATACCTGCAGGGGCCATAAACCGCATGGCATATTTGTCGGTAGTCAGTTTCTCAGCCTCGTACAATGGTAATGGCCGATTGCCTACAATACTCATATCGCCTATAAGCACATTCCACAACTGCGGTAATTCATCAATGCTGGTGTTACGCAATATCTTGCCCACCCTGGTAACCCTCGGGTCATTCTTCAGTTTAATAAAGGCATTTTCGCTGAGGGCTTTGCGGGTATCGATGTAATTTTTTTCGCACCACGAAATATCATCAGCATACAACAAACGCTGGCATGAGGTACCATTTTTAACGCAGTGATCGCAAAGGGCATTTATATCAATTGCCTTGGTGGTGTCGTCACCTCCTGCGTATTGGTTGAGGTGCTTAAGATCCTTCAATTTTTTGTCTGCATTCACATACATTGACCTGATCTTGTAAAACTTAAACACCTTGTAACCGGTACCGACGCGCAGAGAATAATAGAAAATCGGCCCCTTGGATTCCAGTTTCATTATGACGATGAGAATCAGCAGAAACGGGGACAATAACAATAAAACACTACCGGCAAACAGTATGTCAAACGCTCTTTTAATCAATGGCGTTTTATAGGTCTTAATTTCTTCGCTAACAGCTTTTGTACTGATCGCTTTCCAGTTAGGCACCAGAAAGTTGAGCCTGCGCTCTATATGGTTTATCCTGAACGGAGCCTTGAAGACGTCGGCTACCCCACTTTGCAAACAAATTCGGGCAACATTAGCGTTTACTTTATTGGCAAGCAGAATATAAGGTACTTCAGGAAAAGCTGGGTTCTTCTTTATTGTCTCCAGCATATAAACACCTAGCGGTGCAATTGCCTCACTTTGCGATACAATAGCGACAATGTTCAGCTTACTTTTTTCCCACCTTGAGCACAACTCAACACCGTTCTTAAAACGAACAAGTTCATTGCCATTAAAATTGCAGGAAGCCAGCTGTGTATAAACAGCATCGTCAACATTCAGAAGCGCAATAATTCCATTCTCACTAACAGGCACCGAAGGGCTACTCATCCTTTGTTGTTTAGTTAAATAATAGTTTACCTGTTCTTCTAAGAATTGCCTTCATCCTGGCTTCCAGTTCTCTAGGGTTAAATGGCTTTACAACGTAATCATCAGCTCCTGCATCCAGGCATTTTATCCTGGTTTCTGTACTCTCTTCGCCAGAAAGTACGAGCACAGGTATGGCGCTGAAGAAACCGCTCGCTTTCAGTTGGTCAATCAATTCCAAGCCGCCCATTTCTGGTGTATTGAGGTCAGAAATAATTATATCTGGCAGATTGCCTTCCTGTAAATGGGAAAGACCATCCATCCCATTTGTAAAAGCAACAACTTTAAAATTTTTCTCCAACGAGCGCCTGATGATAAGCTGAATGGTAGGATCATCCTCTATCACCAGAACCTTCGGAATATCCGCATCAGTAAATACCATAATGTATCAGTTATTTAAGCGCTTGTTTGTTGGTAAAAATAGTACAAAAACTCATATAGTGGTAACTATCCGGCAAAATACACGCTGCGTGTAGCGCTTTGATTTATTTAATAAAAACAAGCTAAAAACTACCTATCGTCTAAACCTTGCTTTTGTCGCCTGTAGCAGCGCTATTACCTCATTATAACCCATTATCATAGTACCAGTTATTGTATAGTCAATGTATTTTTTCAGATTAACATAACCAAAAATTAACCCTGATAGCGTGGCAAAGAACACCGCAAAAACAACGCCGTATAGGTTATGAAACAAAGACATCCCGATAAAATCGCCGACGATGTTAACCGAGAGCATGATGATCACCTTCTGAAAATTGATCTTGGGCTTATGAATAATATCGAGTGTAATTCCATTAAAACGGTCGAGCGGATACATCAGTGCAACCACCATTAGTAGCCTGAGCACATTAGCCGCTTCAGAATGAATGTATTTTTTACTGGCGAAAAGGTGAACAATCACATCAGCAAACAAAAACACAAAAAGTGCCGCTGGTATAAATGCAATCGTAAGCATACCAGCATACTTTTTAAGTATGTACTTAATGTGGTCCATATTTTTGTTATTAAAAGCGACCGCCATTGTAGACATACCAGTGCCTACAAAACTCCTTAATGGGATCTCTACTATCTCCATGAGCCGCGATGGTATATTGTAGATAGCGACAGCCTCCGGGCCAAGCAGCATCCGGATGATGAAAATATCAGAAGTGCGGAATAAACTGGAACTAAGACTGGTAGCAAGGCTGAACTTACCAAAATGATATAGCTCAGACATCGTAGTCTTCGACCTGCGGGCAAGGGCTGTAATCGTATTCCAACGCCAAAAAATGGCGACCAGGCTCGTTAGGCAATTGGTAATAAAATTAAACATAATGGCGTTTTCGAGCGTCATTTTATGCAGCACAACCAGTACACCAAATGCCAGTATTGTAGAGCCATTGTTCAAAAACCTGAGGATGAGTATTTTGCCATAGTCTTCGTCAGCCTGTAATATCCAGAAAACCACGCTAAAGGGCAGGCTACTCAAAAAAGTAAGTCCCAGCCATCTTATGGTCATTACCACTGGCAAGTCATTGGTATAATTCAGTAAAAATAAAGCACCGAAATTAAGCAGCCCAACTGCAAGCGTTAACGATATGGCAAGAAACCAAACAGAGCCCATAACCTCGCGGGCACGCTCACCAGTAGTACCAGCATAAAACTTAACTGTTGCAGTAGATAAAAAGCCATTTCGCACGGCATCGCACAGACTGATTATATTCAAAAAATAAAACCACTCTCCTACCTGCGCCATAGACATGGAATAGTACAACAACGACATCTGCAACAACCCAAATACCGCCAATATACCATTGCCCGCGAGGGAAAGGAAGTGTTTGTTATTAAGACTTGACAGACTCAGCTTTGGCATTATTTTTTGGTGTAGGTTAATTGCATAGGCAGCAACGATAAAAATAGAAAAAATATTGGTAGTGTTAATGAGGCAAAACAACGCATCATTCCGGCAACCATTTTATGACAAAACGATGAAACACAGCTACTGTTATGAGTGCATACATCATAGCGCCAAGGCAGGCATTTATCAGATAAATCCAGTCATGCAGCCACGCTTCCTCGGCTAATGATGTAACAACAAAAACCATAATTGCCGCCGCTATCAAAACGAAAAACAACCAGAATTTATATTTTTCCACTTTCCGTTTAGGCACCGGCTGACTCGGCAGTTTACCGACAAACAGTGCCAATAACACTAACCCTAATACGGAATTAGAATACTGCAGCAAGATATAAACCCGATGCCCGTGCCACATGAGGCGCGATGTAATGGAATCAGGATAAAACACGTTAAGGTGGGTAAATGCATCCCAGGCCATGTGGGTGAGAATACCCAAAAAGCACGAAGTAATAACTATGATGTAATGTTTGTTTGCAAATGCGATCCAATCCGTCTCCCGCAATTCCTGGAAGCGTGCAGACAATTTACCGGGGAGATGATCGATAAGCGGAACTTTAACCAAAACATGAAAAACTATTGATAGTAGCAGCGCCAACGGCATATCGAACCAGAAAACGCCTGACCAGGTATGGCTGTATTCCTTGTCAGCACCAAGACCAATAAAAGACTCGAAATCGGGGGCTATGCTTCCAGCTATAAGGGCGGTTGCAGAAAATACCTTCCACCGCTTGCTAAGCAGCGGTAACACAATTGCCGGATGAGCGAATGTAAAAGGCATTTGAAAAAAGTAAAAATTAAAAGTAAAAAATTAAAACTTTCAACCTTGCGTAATGGTTGTCATGAATATAACGCAAGCGGCAGACATTGGCATACAGCGTAAATTATGGAGCATGTAAACGGTATTATAAAAAGTAAAAATTAAAAGTAAAAAATTAAAACTTCCAACCTTAGGTAGTAGTTGTCAAAAATAGGACGCAAGAGGCTGACATTGGCATACAGCGTAAATTATATTTGTGTACATCGGCGAAATAAACGCATATCCTACCCAAGTTAAAAAGGCTGCCTTTCTCAAGGCAGCCTTTTCAAAAAATGATTATTTACCGATTACTGCACTTTTATCATTTTAGCAGTTTTCAGCAACTGATTGTTTTCGTCATACACCATTATCATGTACATACCATCAGCGTATTCGCCCAGGTTGATGTCTTTTGCATTCTTAACATCAACAACAGTTCTTCCCACCGCGGTCAGCACAACTACGTTTACGTTTACATCCGCTTCAATGTGCACCATTGCGCTTGTAGGGTTAGGATAGATAGCCACATTAATGGCCTGGTTTACTTCAGTTACTCCAGAAGAAGATCCGCCAGAAACTGTGTAAGGCGCAGATGTAACCGTACATCCTGCAGCATTAGTAACCTTTACAGTATAGGAACCAGCTGCGCTGTAAACATATACACTGCCGGTTGCACCAGCAATAAGAGTACCATTACGATACCATTGGTAGGTAGTGAAAGAACCTGTAGAAAGCGTTGACGCGCCTGAAAGCGTAATTACAGGATTTGGAGAACCAATTACATTAACACCAGGAATTGTATCGGTTCCGCAACCGTTATTGATGATTGCTGCATAGATACCACCACTTGAAGCGTTGTAGCTTGATGTTGTTGCACCTGCAATAGCTATACCATTCCTGTACCATTGATAAGTAAGGCCGGCTGAACCGCTCACCACCGTGAAGTGGACACTACTACCTGCACCGCATAGGCTTTGTGTAGTCGCCGGAGCAATTGTTCCAGCCGGGGCGCCAGTACCTGAAGCTATGTTGTGCGTAGCCGTTGCGCTGCAACCAGCTGCATTTGTTACTGTATAACTTATTGTAGCAGCACCTACAGATACACCACTTACTACACCTGTTGTACTAACTGATGCGATGGCTGCATTACTGGTACCCCATGTGCCACCTGTTACTGAAACAGAAAGCGTAGTAGATGCACCGGTGCATATTGCGCTTGCACCAGTAATGGTGCCTGCTGATGGCATTGGGTTAACCGTTACCGTTGTTGTTGCGCTAACTGTGCCACAACTGCTGCTTAAAGTGTAAGATATAGTAGTTGTACCAGCAGCCATACCCGCTACCACACCTGAAGTACTAATAGTAGCAACAGCAGATGAACTGCTGCTCCAGGTGCCTCCTGATACTGAAGATGATAATGCAGAAGTTGAACCAATGCAGATAGAAGTAACACCTGTTAGTGTACCAGCAGCTGGTAACGGATTAACCGTGATAGTCCTTGTAGCACTTGTTGAACCACATGCACTGGTTACCGTGTAGGAAATAGTTGCAGTGCCCGCTGACACACCTGATACTACTCCGGTTGAGTTGACAGATGCTACAGACGCATCACTGGTGCCCCATGTACCACCGGTAACCGCATCAGTGAAAGTTGTTGTTGCTGAAGTGCAGACTGTAGCTGCGCCGGAAATAGTACCTGCAGAAGCGCCGGTGCCTACTGTTATAGTAGCAGTTGCTGAAATAGTACCACAACTGTTAGATACTGTGTAAGAGATAGTTGCAGTTCCTGAAGCAACACCGGTAACATCGCCGGTTGCATTTACACTTGCAATTGCACTGTTACTTGTTGTCCATGTTCCGCCTGCGGCACCGTCAGTTAAAGTAACAGTTGAACCGGCACAAACTGTAGCTGGTCCGGAAATAGTGCCAGCCGAAGGCGCTGCAATAACTGTAACGGAAGCAGTTGCGAAATCTGAACCACAAGCGCTTGTTACTGCATAAGAAATTGTTGCAGTTCCGGCACCAACACCAGTAACACTGCCCGATGCATCAACTGATGCTACAGAACCATCACTTGTAGACCATACGCCACCTGCTGCACCATCGGTAAACGTAATTGAACTACCGACGCAAACTGCAGATCCGCCGGTTACAGTACCTGCTGACGGTGTAGTATTAACTGTAATACCTGCTGTTGCAACACCTGTGCCGCAACTGCCGGAAACTGAATAAGAAATTGTTGCGCTACCTGCAGCTATACCGGTAACATCGCCGGTCGTTGCATCAACTGATGCAATTGAAGCATCACTGGTGCTCCATGAACCGCCGGTAGCAGATGTAGAAAATGTTGTAACCGAACCAGCACAAACAGTAGATGCACCGCTGATAGTACCCGCGGATGAACCCGGGGTAATTGTAATACCGAAAGTTGCTGTAGCAGAACCACAACCGCTTGATGTTGTATAAGAAATAGTTGCGCTGCCTGTACCCACACCTGTAACGTTACCGGCTGCATCAACCGATGCAACTGAAGCGGCACTTGTAGTCCATGTGCCACCTGATATAGCATCGCTTAATGTGGTGGTTGCACCTGCGCAAATTGTTGAAGTACCTGTAATTGTACCCGCGGTAGGCGTGCTGTTCACTACAAATGTTACTGTAGCGGTGCTTGTACCACAGGTTCCAGTAACCTGATAAGAAATAACAGCAGAACCTGTAGCAACACCGGTAACTACACCCGCTGCATTAACTGTAGCAATTGATGTGTTACTGCTGCTCCAGGTACCACCTGAAACTGCATCGCTAAGTGTAGAAGATGTACCTGTGCATGCTGTAGCCGACCCCGTAATTGTACCTGCTGAAGGTGCAGGGTTAACTGTGAACGACATAGTCGCCGTTGCTGCACCACAACTTGTAATTACAAGATATGATATTGTTACGGAACCAGCGGAGATACCCCTTACCACTCCACTCGTGCTAATGCTTGCTATGGTTGCGTTGCTGCTTCTCCATGAGCCACCTGAAACGGCATCAGCTAAAGTTGTAGTAGCGCCCACGCAAACTGAGGAAGCGCCGGTTATGGTACCTGCAGTTGGTGCAGTATTCACCGTAACACCCGATACCGCTGTTGCGGAACCACATGCATTGGTTACTGTATAAGAAATAGTAGCTGTACCACTGGCAACACCGGTTACAACACCCGTAGCGTTAACCGATGCAACACCGGCACTACTTGTAGACCATGTACCACCTGCGACTGCATCAGTAAACGTAGCTGAACCGCCCACGCAAACAACGCCCGCACCAGATATGCTGCCTGCAGTTGGTGTCGGGGTAACTGTTAACGATGTTGTCGCTGTTGCAGTACCGCAGCTATTAGTAACTGTATAAGAAATAGTGGTTATGCCACCTGTAACTCCGGTAACCACACCTGAAGCATCTATTGTTGCTATAGAAGTGCTGCTGCTGCTCCATGAACCACTGGTTGCGGCATCAGCAAGCGTAATTGTAGTACCCGGGCACACCAGACTTAGACCAGTAATGGTTCCTGCACTTGGCGCAGGATTTACAGACATTGGCGCTGAAGATGAAACAGATCCGCAACTGTTAGTAAACGTACAAACAATAGATACTGTGCCCGCAGTAATACCTGTAACAACACCAGTCGATGGATTAACTGTAGCGATAGTCGCATCGCTGCTGCTCCATACTACACCCGATGCAGTGCTGGTTAACGTGGTAGATGCTCCTTCACAAACTGTACTTGAGCCTGAAATAGAGCCTGCTGAAATACCCGGAGTTACCACAAATGAAGTTGTAACACGCGTAACGCCGCAGCTATTGGAAACGGAATAAGTAATTGTAGCTGTACCTGCCGAAACTGCAAATACAACGCCAGAAGTGTTAACGGTGGCTATAGATGCGCTACCACTGCTCCAGGTTCCACCTGCCGTTGCATCGGCCAGATTAGAAGTAAAGCCGACGCAAGCTGCAGCGGTACCAGTGATGGCTGCTACTGCAGGTAGTGGGTTAACAGTTTGTGTTCTGGTTGCTGAAACAGGGCCGCAAGTACCACCAACAGTATAGGAAATAACTGCTGTACCGGAGCTAACACCAAATACAAGACCTGACGTGTTTACCGACGCTATTGAAGGGTTGCTTGAACTCCAGGTTCCACCTGATGCTGTATCCGTAAGCGTATTTGTTCCGCCCTGGCAAAAAGTGGTAACACCTGAAATAGTACCGGCATTTGGCCTTGCAAATACAGTAACAATAATTCTGGTTGTATCAGAATTTGTTCCGTTATTGACGATAACCTCGAACGAGTCTGTACCAACATAACTTGTTGTTGGTGTATAAGTTAAACCGGAGGGCGTTAAAGAACCGCCAGTTGACGTTGCAATTGCAGCAAAACCCGCCAGGCTGCCATGTACTGGAGATGTCAATATTGTCCATGTTTCCGTTAAACCGACCCCTGCATCTGTTATTATAAGGTTTGGGTTGATTGAGTTACCAGTAGAATTCTGACACACGTAATGGAATGTCCCCCCGGTAAATACCGGTGTTGTCTGAGCTTTCAGCAAGGCTGGCAGCAGCAAACACGTGAGCAGTAATACAATCTTTCCCAATAGTTGCAGAGAGTAATTAGTTTGTTTCATATCGTCTAAAATATAGCGGATTTCGGAAAAAACCTGTTTAGCTTCAAATATATAATTTATTGCTCGGAATTACTAGCGAATGGCGAAACTTACGTTTGTTAATGAAACAGCAATCGAACGAACGAATTATACCTATTAAACATAAAAATACTGCACCCCCTGTATCAGGCTATCCCTGACGAGGATAGGCGGCTAAAAATTCCAATTAATCTTATACAGGTCGTAAATATTTTTATACCATTTTGATATTCGAAAATGAACGGTGTTACTCGTGGGAACAGCTACAAAAAAGCAAAAGAGGTTGGCCATATATTTACCAACCTCTCAACAAAAATATATTAAACTAAAATACTATTCACTTATAAGGCGTTGTGTGTACACTTCGTTGCCGCTTATTACCCTTATGACATAAATACCCGGCGACGGCACAGCAAATTGCCTTTTAAAATAGCCGCTGTTCTGCCATTCATTCAAAATAATGTTGTTCACTTTACCATCAATACTGATGATAGAAACGGTAAGCTGTTGAGGCTTATTTATTTTACAACTCAATATAAAATTACCCACCGATGGATTAGGCGAAACTGTCAATCCATTAATGGATGGCGCCAATTCAGGTACCGCAGTGGTGCAACCATCCTGGTGCGCCAGTGTGCCACCTAATGCATTAAAATCAGCCTTGAATGATTGATAGTAAACATTTGCTGCAACCGGGTCGTGAATGATGAGCGTATTTTCATCATTATCGGTATTGGCTGCATTACTCCAGTTGTGGGAACCTGTCAAAACCAATGGATCAGAACAAGTATCTGAAGCGTCAACAATCAGGTATTTGTTGTGGTAAATACCAGTTCCGGAATACTCCTTGAACATGGTAGTGAGATTGGTATTGAGCGTATTATAAGTCGTATTAGAATGGCTGAATATATCATTTATACCAGCAACATAAACGCCATTGTTTTTGCGTGCAACTATCGCATCAGCATACGTTTGATATGTGAATGTGTACATCCCCCAATACAAATCTGTTTTTGCGGAATTGATGCTGGAAAGGATATGGCTGCCTGTATTGTCGCTAGGGCTAAAGTACAGTTCCACCTGCCTGCCATCTATTGTAAAATTGTGCCGACCCAGGTTAGTTTTGGTGTGGCCGAATTTAGACGCTGATGCATTCGGCGCAATTCCAGTATCGCCCCACATCATATTAAATTCATCAATATAAGCATGAGCCAGTGCGGAGTCCTGTATAATCACCACATTATCATAATCGGTGTTAAACTGAGTAGTACTCCAGTTCGTAGACCCTGTCCAGACAATAGATTCATCAGGGTTGGGTGAATAGCCATCAACTATCATGAACTTATTATGCATAATGGTATAACCACTTGACGAAGGGCTACCTAGCTTATTTATACCAGAATTTAATAGCGCCAGTCCTGTATTAGAGCTGCCATTATTATTATAAATCCACCGCACTTTAACGCCGCGCGTATAGGCATTGTTTATTGCTGTAGCTACATTCGCCAGGCTGCTGGAGCCACTACCTGATGTAAAATTATATACTGCTATATCCAGCGTATATTTCGCACGGTCTATGTAAGCGATAAGAGTATCATCAATGTAACCATTCAGATTTATGGCGTTCACACCAGTCGAAACCGTATTATCAACAGGGTGATTAAAATAATACTTAAACTTACTATCCGCACTTGCCCGGATAGCTGATAGGGAAAACAGGACAAACAATGCACTTTTAAAAATCTTCATACTAGAGTATAGTTACGTTTAATACAACCACCAAAATTAAGGTAATTCTTGCTAGATATGCGCATAGATATAGCAAATTACACTTTTAAATAGCTACTTAAGACGCGCGCCAATCAGAACAATTTCTATTTACACTTATTCTAATATCGCTTTTCGAATCTCTTCCAGCTCCATTTACCTTATCAGTATTACATCCCCCGCCCTTTCAACGGTGCCACCCAGTATGCAACCGAAAATAATGCGGTAAAAGTAAGTATCGGCATCCGCGGGATTGGTACCGAAATTTCCGTCCCATGAGCCCATGTTGCCGCTATAAACAACCTGCCCCCAACGGTTGTAAACCCCCATGGTCTTCACAAAATAACCATAGTCCGTTACGGGTCTGAATTTGTCGTTACGACCATCGCCATTAGGTGTAAAGGCATTCGGAATATAAATGGTACCGTCGCAACACTTCTTTACCTCCGCTATCAATTCCACCTTGCCGCTCTCACAATTATCAATGCGGCTGCTAACGTAGTAAGTATAGGCTGCAAGCGTATCGGTAGGTATTACGGGCGTATTGGCACCCAGCAAAGCACCCGACCTGTCATACCATGTCAAGTTATCGCCAAGCGCAAAAAGAGCAGACGGCCCGGTATTCTGACAAATGATAGCCGGCGATGTAACTGAAGGGGTATCTACTACTGTTACTACAAGATTTACCGCTGCAGTTGAGCTACAGCCGTTAGTATCATTGGTTACTTTCAGCCTGTATATGCCCCGGTCAGAACCAATAACATTGCTAAAAAATGGCTGTTGCAACGCACTGGCATAACCGTCCGGGCCAATCCATGCATAGCTGTAATTACTATTCGCAAACTGCATTACCGGATTTAAATAAAACGAACTGTGCCCGCACACTACTGTATCGGAGACGAGCGCTATGTGCGGAGTGAGTTTTACATTTAAAGTCGACACGGCCGTTCTGAACGGGCAGGAAGTACCGGGTAGCCATGCCGTAACTGTGTAAGTCGTTGTTGCCTGCGGATAAACCGATGGCTGCTTTAGTGCGCTACCAGATATATTCACATCAGGCAGCCAGTTGTAGCTGTAAATATCATCACCAGAAACTTTTAACCTTACGGTATCAGCGCCACATATAGCCGTATCGGCAGGCGTAAGCGCTATAGCTATAGTGTCGTATATCAACATAGATGCACTATCAATAATGCTGCTGATTGCGCCGCAGTTATTGGGTGAAAGCAGAAATAATTTTAATTCTTTTACGCCATTGCGGGCGGTCGGTATACCGTAAATAACCACGTCGGCATAGTTGGTAAATGCGGGAATGATAATGCTATCCGCGATTGGTGCAAAGTCAATGCCGTAGGCAGCGGTACCTGCCGTAACAAACTTTATAGTTTGGGGGAGGCTGCTGTTCTTGGTGCGCTTTATATGGAACCTGCCTGGCAGGCAGCCCTTTACACAAATAGGTGCAGATGTATCGCCTACCGGCAGTCTTAATGCATTTACTGAATAGTGTTCTGACTGTAAGCTACCCGCTTCCAGAAAGACCCCAGAATCGTACTTCGCGTTACCGGCATCCGCTATTGCAATCTTAAGGTGATAATTACCACAGGGCGTAACCGGGTATATCGCCTTAAGAATTGTGGTCAGGCCTTTATGGGTTAGTGTATTGCCGTTGGAATTGTCATTGTAATAAGAAGTGAATGGTGAGCCAGTGCCCATGGATGTGCAATTGATGATATTGCCGGTGCTGCCGGGTATGCCATTATTAATGCTGTTGATGGTGACGGGAATATTAGTGCCTGGCACAAGAGCCATGTTCTTGCTGCCTGTTATGCCGGGACCTGATATGAAAAATGCAAAGGCATCGTTATAAGGACCGCAAACGGCGCTCATATATTCTTCTGAGCTGAACACATAGTCGATACTGATAGTATCGCCGGCAGGCATTACATCAAATTCCAGCGTGCAGGCATCCAAGGTTCTTTGCCCAGCAAGGGACGTAAGCGTGGAATCGCCGGGTGTGCCATTATCAAAACTCGCCAGGCCACTGGAGTAGCCATTGACCCCATAAAAACCAGGTGACGATGCCGCCCTGCCTGTAGTTAACACTATGCCACTATCCAGACCAAGGTTACTATTGACCACATTAAAAAAACCGTTTGCCCAATTGCTGCAATGTAAAACAGGATTGGTAACAACAACACCCTGCCCTGCCAGCTTTTTTGCCAGCGCAGCCGCAGTTTGCCCTGCGGAAATATTTATTTGGGAGAACAATGCACCCTGGTGCAATAACAACAAGAACAGGAATGCTGTAAAGGGCCATTTACGAATACTGGTTCGCACTAGTATTCGTTAACAACTTTATAGCCGGTAACCTTGCCTTTCTTCCAGAAAGCGATATCCTCTTTGTAGAATTTTTCGTTCCTGTCAGTCAGGTATTTAGGATCAAGGTCGGTAAGGTCTGGTTTGCCGGCATTAACCCATGCAGTATACCAGAAACTGGCAGTTGCCGATATTGCTGACCTCATCTGGCCTTCGACCATTCCGTTCAACAATTCGCTATATACGTGTGCATACTCATAAGCGTGTATTTTCTGGCCATACTTATTTTTTTCAGGTTGGCCGTTCATGCCAATTTTGTACAGCATTTCGGTAGGCTTATCCTTGCGCATTTTTTTGTCGTTATACAACAAAGGAGTGATGAGTTTATGACTGCTGTCAATAATGGCCCATGTTTCTTTTTCAACATTCTTTATGAAATGCGCTTCCGCCCAAAGGCTGTAATTTTTACCAAATTGCTCTGGTATCTGCGACTCCCAAAGTGCGTGTATACCACGTTGGTCAGTAAGTTGACCATCATGGTTTACTGTTGTGTGCAATGGCATGTGCGCATCAGCAATGTAGTGGCCAAGGTTAGCTGAAAGGAACAAAATTTCAGTTTTGTTCTTCGCTTTCATTGCCGCAGTAAGTTTTGTCATTGTTTCCTGTATGGTCCATGGCAAAGTACCGCTGCTGTTCACACTGTCTTTACCAAAGCGTGCACGCGCAGCTTCAATTGTTTTCGGCATTGCGGCTGCATTGGTATAACCATAATTTTCCAGATCAATATAATGACGCGGAAATTCGGTAGAGTCGCCCATAGTATACTTACGGATATCCGGAGCTACCGATTCTTCGGTAATAAAATCAGCATGGTTGTAATAAAACAAACCCATTTCGCGCGGCAAGGCCAGTATAGCGCCCCTGTTTATTTTACAATGCCCCCATACTCCCCAACCATATACAGCGGCAGCCGTTCCGAACAATACACTCAAAATGGCTAAAGATGTAACAATACGTCTTGTCATAAAATTCGTTTATACTAATATACTACAACCTTCAAAGTCTGGTTAACGTTTTCACCCTCTGTTTTTACCATGTAAAAACCCGGCTCTACGTTAAAAGTGATGTGTTCGTCTTTATTTAATTCCCTTACCGATTTCTGGGCTACCACTACGCCAGAAATGTTGGTAACTGTGATAACAGCATTATTAACAGTACCAGAAGCCGCCAGGCTAAATGAACCTTTTGCAGGATTAGGTGCAACAACAACTTCCGGAACTGAAGCAGCAACCTGCTCTACCCCAACGTGTGTATTCACAACAGTATCTGCGAGCCAGATGGTTATGTTCATGATCAACAGTTGATGGTTGCCCGAAGCATCGGCAATATAACCGTCATAAAGGGTGCAACTAGGATTGCCCGTGCCATCGTCGGTAGGTGAACTATCACCCATGGCTGCAACTTTACCGCTACCATACCTGGAATAGGCGACCATTGCGTTAGTATTGCCGGGCGTAGTACCCGTCTTAAAGATAACGCCTTTTACCGTTGAGTTTAGAGATGGGTTCAGTGTCATTGTAGTGCCACCCGCCCACTGTGCCTTGGTTACATTACCCATTGGCCCGTGAATAATAGAATCGGTAGACGCAGCAGAAATATTTGTTGTGGTCTGCGAAAAATCAACAGTATCGAAATAGATACCAAACGGATAATTCTGTACACTGTTGTTGCTCAGGAAATCGTTCCAGATGTGGGGTGAATCCCATCCATCGCCGTTACGGTCTGAGATATTGTGGTCGGCAACCATAAAAAGGCCTCCACCATTCCGCACAAACTGCATAATTGCCGTCTTTTCAGCAGCAGAAAACTTAAGATTTGGTTCGTCAATTACAAATACTTTGTAATTGCTAAGGTCTTGCGCGTTGCTGGTGCTACCATAGGTAATCTGGCCATTCCACGGCAAACTCTCTACAATATATCCCTTCTTAGCGCAGTCAACGCCCCAACTGGAAAGGCCACCTGACCAATAAGTACCGGGCGTTGAAGCCGTGATTCCGCTTTGCGCCGGAGTCGGTATACGTTGCGGATTACTTTTTGATGCACTACCTGCGGTATATGCGCCAGTAGAACCAACGCCTACATTGGCAACATCGTAATCTATTACCCAATCGGCATTACCAGCCATCTCGCCCTTAGTGGCGTCAAATAATATTTTAACCTGAGCATCTGCACTGCCACAAAGTACACTTGTACCTGCCAGGATGCTTATTGTAAATAAATTAAGAAAAGTCTTACGCATAAATAGGTTTATGAATCACCACAAATGTAAGCAACACAAACAGATTTTAATAGTACCCAATTGAGATGCCTGTACTTTAAAGCAAAAAAGCCTGTCAATTAAAAATTGACAGGCTTTTTTAAGAAAATAAGATATTATTGAATTACAACTTTAGTAACGCCAGCTGCAGCACCATTGCTCAACCTTGCAATGTACATGCCCGGAGCCAATGAAAGACCACTTGCAGTTACAGTCTGGTTGCCACGAACTGCAGCAACGTTCTGAGTGTAAACTTTGCGACCAGCAAGGTCAGTGATAATCAAAGAGAAATCACCAGCATCTTCAGCATCGAAAGAGAAAGCAACATTGCTTGATGACGGAGTACCAGCTACGCTGAAAGGTAATGTAGCATTTGCAGTTACATTGTTAACCGCTGCACGACCGCTCCATGTAAGGCTGAAATCGTCGATAGCAGTGCTTGGACGATTACCGGTTCCTGAAGAGAAATCTAAAGTTACAATACGGAACCAAATGTTAGAAGACTTGTTATCAAGAGCTGAACCGAAGCTAGCTGTAATGCTGTTGTTTGAAAAAACATGGCCACCGGTTGTCATTGTACCTGTTACAGACTGATCAGTCCATGTGCCAGAAGTACCAATTTTGTACTGAAGCTTCCATGTAGTAACACGTGGGCTAGATGTATCTAAAGACTGTAATTTGAAAGCTACACCCAGGTTAGTGATACCTGAAGTATTAGCGATATTGAAAACAAATGCAGCACCTGAATCCAGATTAGGATGTGATGCGTTAGTTGGAGACACCTGGCGAACACCCATTGCACGGTCAGAAATTGTAGACTGCGCAGTACAAGAAGTACCGGCAGCAGCCATATTAGCTGAAGGATAGTTTTTGAAACCACCACCCACTACATCACTTGTACCGCAGGTTGTGTCGTTATAACGGCCGTAGCTTGTTGATGTGCTAAATGTTTCAAGACTACCTATTGAAGTTGCGCTTGAACCACTGTAAACACTCCAGCCGCTTGGCAGACCAGAACCAATAGAATTAAAATCCTGACTGTAAGGTGAACTACCAGACAGATTGTACTGCGCATTTGAAGCGAGAGATGATGCTACTAACAAGGAGAGTAGAACTACTTTTTTCATATTTATTGTTTTGAAAGTTAAATGATTTTTTGAAGCTGCAAAGTTAAGGGTAAATGTCTATTAAAAATTATTCGTACGTTTTTTTTAACGATTACGGGCAACGTGCGGCATCCATTTTAACATCTGATGGATCTCTCAGTATCAACTGAAGGGTTCCACCATATATGGAGCAGATTGCCGTGATAGTGCCATTGCCACTTGGTGTAATTGTAGGCTGGAAGCTGCAATATCCACTTGTCCTGAGGATAACGCTGCCTGAATGGTCACATTTTTCTATGGTGCGATTAGTAGCCGATGCTGAAGCACTTGGTGCTGCATAAGATACATTGCTCGAAGCTGCATCGAACTGCACGTTAGACAATGTAATGAGCGTATTAAGGTAGGCATTCGGATTACCCTTTATCTCCTCAATAGTTACATTCTTAGCAGTTACGGTCGTATTAGGATAGGATGCTTTTACTATATAGTTACCCACTAAACCACTAGGAATAGCAACGGTATTGCCCGCCTGATCGGCCGAATAGACAACTTCTGGTAAACCATTATAATTAGCCAGCGTGAGTCCTTTTAACTTAACATAAATTTTGCGGCCTACAGGATAGTCGTTATAGATATAGCTCTTGTCCAAGTATAATACAAGTCCACCACCCGATGTATCTTCAATTACGATTTGTTTGTAGTAGTTGCCGGACTTATCATCGGCCACAACAACTCCATAAACGGTAGTGTCGCCCATTACACGCGATTTACCTGATGACATATTTGTACCGATAGTTACAATCTGTTTCAATGTAGCCTGTACAGGCAAATTAGGGTCATAATGTACAGTATCAGGAGGTGTATCGAAATTCCGTTTTACACAAGAATTAAAAAATACACTGGCAGTCAAAAGCAAAATTGGTAAACGAAGAAATTTCATATTTATTTGTTTGTAGTATTTTTTTAGGATTAGAATTTTAAGCTAATTGTGGCGAAGTAATTGATACCGTAAGCATAGCTATATTTGTTAGGGAACTTATCAGCGTTTTTATAGTTAAAATCGTACCTCAACTGCTCGTAACCGGTAATTTTAATATCCTGATTGTTCAGCAGGTTAACGATACCCATGTTAAACGCAAGCAAAGTTTTGTGGTGTAGCTTCTTGTACCAATGCGATACGTCGAATGACTTTCCTCCGCTGAGGTTAACTGTAAATGCAGCTGGCAATTTTTCCTGACCATATATCTTATTCCAGTCGGCACTGCCTTCAATTACCCTGTCCGCTGCTGCCTGTGTGCGCCTGTCAGGGTTAATTTCAACATAATTACGATCAATATAGTTGAAATCAAGGTTTACATGCCAGTAGTTACGAGGGTGGTAGTTAAGTTCGGCAGAATATATTGATTGTGGTCCTACGCCCATGTAGTAGTCCTTAATGTACACCTGGTGTGATATCGCAGATTTAGTTGGGTCATTATCCTGATAAATTGTAACCTGCGGACGGTTGGTATAGAAAGATTGGCCAACGGCAGCTAACCCGGTAACTGTAAATTCAGAATTGATTTTGTATGCAGCACAAAACTCTGTACCAATTGACCTTGTAGCTACGCCCTGCATTAAGTAGTTCACAAACGTATTGAAGGCAGGATCATCGTTAAAGTATCTCTTAATAATAGTATTGTCAGTTACATCTGTAACATAACCTGAAAGCCTTACGTTCAGTTTAGTTGATTTATGTAAAATACCAAACTCTGCTGCTTTAGTTTTTACTGTTGTAGGATTGCTTACAGAGAAATCTCTGCTTTTATCCGATATATAAGTATAATCTACCCTTGGGGCGTCGGTCATGTAAGAGGCATTCACGTAAACAACATTTTTCCTGTCTATTTTATAGTTCATACCACCTTTAACCTTATAAGTAGTAAAGTTGATATTCGCGCTTTTACCGAACGAGTTATCAGGGAAAAGACCATTCTTTGTGAGACCTTCCCTATTAAAAGAAACCATTCCCAAATCAGCCGCTGCGAAGAAATCGAATTTCTTGTAAATGAAAACACCCTGTCCCCATGCATTCGCATGATTTGACCTCAGTATGTAGTCGTAACCATATTTATCGCCCACCTTTACCACCTGATTTGGCTTGTTAAGGTCATTTTGGTTATAATTTGCAACACTAACCGAACTTTGAACCGCGAACTGATTCTGATTAAGGAAGAAATCACCACCCAAAAGATCGATCATTTCTTTATAGTATTCATCTTTCTGCGAAATGAATTGCAACCCACCGTAAACAGTTACATGGTTATTAATAGCCTTTTCAATATTTGAATTGAAGACAAATTTCTTCATATCATCCACAAAATTGCTTAATGCATAGATTGAACGACGACCAGTAACATTATTACCCGCAATACCATTAGCATCTTTTATAGTTTCAAAATTTGCATAGTTGTTGCTGTATAAACGATTCCAATCTATCTGAAGCATACCCGGATTAGCCTGAATCTGTGCTTTTACAGCATCGTACTCCGACTGGTTTGGGGTGTTATCTCCATTGATATAGAAACTTGGTAGGTTCCTATAGTATACCGGACTAGGATTGTAGCCATTATAAAAATCTATGCTGGAGTTTTTGTACTTACCAAATTCATAGGCTACGGCAGTATTCCACCTCAAATTGTCTGTTGGTTTGTACGTATAATTGGCAATAATAACCGGTTGGTTCGCATCTGAAACCCTTGAATTACGCTTTTTCCCTTCCTGGTAACCCCAGTCAGAATTGTAATAGTGTGTACCTGCAAGGTCGTAAGCTTCCTGCTGTTCCGCACCTGATTTACCCCTTTTTGTTGGCGCGCCGAAGGCGGTCAGGTTAAACTGGCTCTTTTTAGTGAGCTTGCTAACTGCGGCATAATAAGAATATCCGTCATAGAATGTACCCGGCACATAGCCTTCCTGAGCCCACCTGCGGGAACCGGAAACTGAAAACGCCCAGCCATTCTTCATAACACCTGTATTATAAGTAGCCATTACCCTATTCCTGAAAGTGCGGTTGCCATTATAATAACTAATAGTAGTTCCTTTCCTCTGGTCCGCCGCGGTCGCATTGATTTGTGTTGACCCCTTGGTAGTACCGAATGAAAATTCAGATGGTTTAAGACCATAAGTAAGCGACCTGTCCTTCAATACATCATTCAATCCACCAACCTGACCCACTGAAGAAAAACCGGTTTCAAGGTCCTGCATTGGTACGCCGTTTATCTGCACATCAGCATTATCGTAACCTCTGGGTTTAAACCTGTAGGTACCAAAAGTAATCGCTGCTATCCTCAAAAACGGATCGTGATTAGCGGAGTAGAAACCTGATGAACTTTCAGAAGAAGACGAAGCATTTTCTTCATCCTGATTATTATTTTCTTCAACAGCTATTGTTGGTATCTCGCTGCTTTCGCCGCCATTATCGCGGTCGCTGGGTTTAACCATTATTTCGCCAAGGTCAACAACTTCTTTATCCATTGTTACAGTAATAGTATCACGCTTAGCAATACCGCCGCCAACTACCATGGTGTGGCTACCGTAAGGCACATCGCTGATAACAAAGTTGCCGGTCCCTTCAGAATTTGTAAAAGTGTTCAGCTGTGGCAGTGTCACCCTCACCTCATTAAATGGCATTTTTGTATCTGCATTAATGAGCCTACCTTTAATAATACCAATCTTTTTAGCATCCTGCGCATGCAGGGAAATGGAACATATAACGGAAAACAATAAAACAAGTAGCCTTTTTGGCATAATTTCTGTATATTAGTATAACAAAGCGAATAAGGTGCAAACTTACGATAGACTTTCAGATAAAATGTCACGACGCATTAAGTAATTGTTAAAGGCTTGTAATTTCATGGTTATAAAATTGCGGGTAGTCTTATTTGTGGTTAGTTTTTAATTCCTTTGCCAAAATTTCAATTGTGATCAGATCCATCTTTTTTTCTTTCCTGATATGTATTATCGCATCAAAAAGCTTCGCTCAACAACAATACCAGGTAGTTGCCATAGGCTTTTATAACTGCGAGAACTTTTTCGATACACTTGATGACCCGAATAAAGATGATATTGAAAACACCCCTACGCCGGGCGACTACCAACAAAAGCTACATAACATTGCCACCGTTTTCCAAAAACTGGGGACAGACGTTACCCCTGATGGACCTGCAATTATTGGTATTGCAGAAATTGAAAACGACAACGTACTGAAGGCGGTTGTTGCACAACCTGAAATAGCCAAAAGAAATTACAATTATGTGTGGTTCCCTACACCTGACGTTCGCGGCATAAGCACAGCGATGCTTTACAACCCAAAGTACTTTAAAGTGATTAGCGCAGAACCGGTTCGCATTCCTCTAGAAACATTAGGACAAACCCGCCCTACGAGGGATGTGCTGCATGTATATGGTGTGCTTTCAGGCGATACCGTGCATATATTGGTTAACCACTGGCCTTCAAAAGCAGGTGGTGAAGCCAGAAGCGCACCTGGACGTAAACTCGCTGCATCGGTTGACAAACACATTATTGATTCGATACAGGCTACCAACCCAAACGCCAAAATATTGTTGATGGGTGACCTAAACGATAACCCGACCAGCGAAGGTGTTGTAGAAGTACTTAAAGCTAAAGCCGATAAAAAGAACCTCAGCGCAACCGACATATACAACCCCTGGATAAACATGTACAAAAAGGGCATAGGCACAGAAAGCTTCCAGGGTGAATGGAACCTCATTGACCAGATAATGATTACCGGCGCATTTGTAAAAAACCCTAACGACCAGTGGAAGTATTACAAAGAAGAAATATTCAACAAGCAATTCCTAACCAACCAGTTTGGCAAAGATGCCGGACTGCCTCACCGTTCATACACCATTACCCACACCTGGGACAATGGCTTTAGCGACCACTACCCGGTAGTGATGTATTTTATAAAGAAACAATAATGCCTAAACTGTGAATACTTTTGGTCAATTGAGTCGAGTAAAACTGGCTTACTCGCCGTCAACTGATTTAAAAGTGAAGAAGCGCTGGCTGAAATAACTCAGCACTGCCGTTATCACCATTACAAAAATGTAGGAAATATCAGCCCTTACCATTGGTAATGCTATAGCAAATACTTTAATAAGCACATAGGTAAGCAATATTAAGGTTGCGGTAGCCATTATGTACCTGAAAAATTGCACCCTGCCGTGAAGGTTCGATTCGGGGAAAACAATGTGCCTCGATAAAATAAAACCTATTGGAAAACTGATTACAAAGGCGATTACGTAAGCTCCTACCTCCCCCGTTATGTAAAAAGGTTCAGCTTCGCCTGCATGTGTGGAGTGCGACATAACCCCTGATAAGAAAACGAATAAAAACCGGCTTATCGCACCCGTTACGTGAAAATCGTTACGCTTCAGCAGAATATTGTAGGCAAAAGAATAAATGGCCCAGTTAAGAACAGTGTTAGATCCGCCACAGGCGAGGTACCGGAAGGTTTGCGTAGGTATCCACTTTGCGAATGGACGGTGAAAAAAATCAATAAATCCTACAATAATATAGCGGGCCTTAGAAAGCAAAAGTTATAGTTTTTGCCAAAACTAAAGCTATTTTTCTGATTTACAGTCAGCCAATGAACCTGAATTAAGCTTCTTCCGCAACCGGTTCTTCCATCACCGGCAAATCGACTGCAGGGCGCTTTTCAATTTTGAAGGTATAAAAGCGTTGCGACAAATAGCTGATAATTGCTGTAATAAAGTTCACGAATATATTAGAAACATCGGCACGAACGGCAGGCAATGCCCATGCGAAAAACTTTGTCAGTACATAAGCCATCCCTATAAATGATACGGCCGCACCAGTATACCTTATAAACTGCACCTTGGTATCGATCTGCGATTCAGGGAAAACAATGTAGCTGGAGAGTACAAAGCCGAAGGGAACATTAAAGCAAAAAGTAACGAATAATGCCGCTACCCTATCGGTAAGTGCGAAATCGCCGATAAGGTGCATACTGTGACCTTTGAAAATATGGTTGTATACCAAAGAAAAGAATACCAACCCTAATACAGTGTTGGTGCCGCCGCACGCAATATACCTGAAGGTTTGCGTTGGGATATACTTCGCAAAAGGTTTATGAAAAAAATCAATAAAAGCTACTATGCCTTTTCGAATCTGTGAAAGCAAAATATCAAGGTTTTGTGCAAAAATAATACAACTAAATTAATTAAAAATTTCCTTTTTGCATGGGGCAAGTTTTTTAAAATATTCCTTTGGACCCACAAATGGCCCTATCATACCTGCATTTTAATAGATACCACCGTCCACGAACCATCCTCCTGCATCACTTCATCCATATTAAACTCAACTTTCTTGCCCATTATCATACTGAGCTGTTCTACCCTGTCTTGTATATTCTTCAGGCCGAATGATTCATGCAACGCATTGGCTTTTTTCTTGGCTGCACTCAGCCCAACCCCATTATCCCAAACTTCGATATGTACTACATCACCAACCTCGAACACTTTAAGTATGATCTTGCTGTTTTCTGATTGTTTAGGCAGTATGCCATGCTTTATAGAATTTTCAACCAATGGCTGAATGAATAGCGGCGGAACCGTAATGAGCGAAGTATCAACATCATCATCAACATCAATCTCATAATTCATCATTTCCTTAAAGCGCAGTTTTTCCAGCGCCAGGTAATTTTCAACCAGATCAATCTCCTTTTGCAGTGGAATATTTTCCTTCGACACATTGTGCATATTCTGTCGAACAAGGTCGGCAAATATGCGCAGGTACTCATTAGCCGCCAGTTTATCATTCCTGTTTACCAGCGCCTGCACATTATTGAGCGTATTGAAAATGAAGTGAGGGTTCATTAAGGCATTCAGTGCTTTGTATTCCGACTTCATGAACCTGATTTTGGTTGCATTCTCTTTTTCAGTCTTCTTTAACACCCACAATATGCGGGAACGAACACCCAGCACAACCAAGGTAGTAGCAACGATAATACAGAGTGTATTGAACCACCACGTAGCCCAGAAAGGAGGAATAATATCGAGCACATAAACAATTGGTTTACTGTATTCACTGGAGATACTTTTAGCTTTTACTTTAATTATCCATTTGCCGGTACCGGGTATAATGAAGTCAAAGTTTTCGCCCCTCAGCGGCGTCCAGTTGTCCTGTTCAGTCTTCGATACCGAATATAAATAACTAATGTTTTTACCGGAGAAGGACAAAGTTGAGAACGAGATGGAAATATTTTTCTGGCTGCTGTAATGCACCCTTAAGCCGTCCTGCATTTGAAAGCTACGGCCGCCATATTTTAGTGTATTAAAATATAGATTGGGTGGTTGTGCCTTCTGGTAAAGATTATCAATACCCAGCTTTACAATAGACCCGTTTGAAAAGAAGTAACAGAACTTCTTGTCTGCCGCCATGCCAACATATTTTTCCGTTGGCGATGGAATGAATGGATTCTCAATAGCGGTAACTGAATACCGTTGCGGCGAACCGGGCGGATTAATGGTAAATAAACGGTAGAGGTCGTTCGTGCTGATCAACATGTGGGCGCTATCTACCTTGTAGAAATTATCCCACGTTGCATTTTGCTTAATAGTATCGATAATGGGCTTGCCATTAATATTGCTGCATACCAGCAGCATATTACCGACAAGCGTATACCCGACCAGATAAGGACCAAGGAAATCAAATTTATTGAACGTGATGTCTTTAAATTGAGTCTGCACCGAATCCTCTCCGTCAATAATTTTGTACACCCCGAATGTGGTAGAAAACCAAACCTCGTTATCCGGAGATTTTGCAAACGCCCTTATACGGTCAGAATTGTTAGCGAGCAAAATGTTTTTCACATTTAACGAAGAAGGATCGGTAAAATGGCTGTATTTGATGGAAAACACCTTGTTCTTTGTTCTTACGAATATCTGGTCTTTAACGTCGGTAATCGACTTTACGACTTCAGGTTCATTAAACGGATGAGTGCTGGAAAATAGTTTCTTCTGACCCAGGATATCTTGCGTATTGAATATGTAGTTATTAATGAAGTTAATGTAGTTGTATTGCTTATTTACATTATCTTTCATAACCAGGAAGCCACGGTTATAACCATGTTCCAGCTTTTTATAGGGGGCGTAATTAAACAAACACTCCTGGGTTTCATTCAGCCTGTATAAATTATTATCTGAATTTACATAGAACAGATTACCATCATCAGCATAAGCATACCATATTTCTCCGGTATAGGCCTTAGCATAAACATTGGCATAAGTGCTGGTATAGTTCATTACGTAGATACCATCTGTAAGCGTACCCATCCAGCAATTATGGTGGATATCTTCAGTTACCGTTGCTACATGCAGACCTGCAAGCACATGCTCGCTGTCGTTAATATACATGCCATTATCAGTGCAGCGGAACAGGTTTTTGTTTGCATCAAAGTAAACCACCTTTGGTATAACCTTACCACCATTATCATTTACAGACTTTAGTAGTTTCAGATCAATATCGTAAATGTAATGCTGGTTATAAATGTATATCTGGTCTTGCGCTGAGGACATATCGCAATCGACGCAAGGTACGCCGCCATAGGTGCAGATAAAGGGAGACCTGGTTACCAGGTTATGATTAGAATCGACCGTTTTAACGCAATTGCGGTAAATGAACTTGTAATTGTTATTTGAAACCTTCTTAACGCCAATAAAGCCGTTAATATCCTGGTCGTTATTCAAATAAACCAATGACAGATGATCTTTACTAATGTTGACCATCTTTTCATTGTTTTCAAACATCATAGTTACGCTGCTATCATTTTCCAGCACTATTTTTTTAATCAGCGAACTGAGTATCGGGCGCTTCAGGAAAGGCGTATTCTTGGCGTTATGAAAGCGGTTATCTTTATAATAGCAGAGAGAGCCATTAAAAGTAGCAAACCAGATGCGGCCGTAATTATCTTCCCGTATACTGAATATCTCATTATCGGGCATACCATCAGCAGTAGTAAATACCTCGAAACGGATGCCGTTGTAGCGCGCAACACCCTTGGTAGTGGCTATCCAGAGGAAACCCTTTGTATCCCTGTAAACATAGTAAACAGTATTACTCGGCAGGCCGTCAGCAACGGTATAGTGCAGCATGTGATACTCGCGTGCTGCTGATTTTTGAACAAAAGCCGGCAACAATAAGAGTAACAGTAAACAAAAGCGGGTTATTTTTTTCCAAAAAAATGAAGCCAGCTTATTGGCCGGGCCTAATTCAGCCGGCCCGCCAGCAACATTCCATTTAACGATATTGTTAATCATTAAAATCGGGTTTGGTTTGCAAAAACTCCAGCAGGCTGCTAAACCTACGACGGCTCACAGGGATGGTTATTGCATAATTCATAGTAAGCGTAGTGGTATCGTCTTTGTGGATCTGCTTAATGTGGCTGCAATTAATAAGGTATGACTTATGTATGCGGTAGAAAATATTAGCAGGCAGTAATTCTTCGTAATCGGAGATTGCATAACTGGTGAGTATATCCACCACCGCATTATTCTTCAGGAAAAACACTTTAGAATATTTACCAAACGCTTCCACATAAATGATATCCTTGAAGCTAACTAACTCCACATTGTTATTACCCTTCAGCGTTATCTTATTCAGCTTCGCTTTAGTGTTGATCTGTTTAGATACCTCAGTAAAATCGTTATTACCAGTGCTGATGAGCGTTTTATACCGTAACCTGTCTTTAAGTTTTACTACGGCATTGGCCAGCTCATTAATACTTATTGGCTTGAGTATATAGTCTACAGCATTCAATTTGAACGCGCGAATAGCATATTCGTCATATGCCGTTACGAAAACGACTTCAAAATGGATAGGCGAAACGCGCTCCAGGAACTGGAATGCGTTTTCGTTAGGCATTTCTATATCCAGGAAAACCGCATCTGGATTGTGAACCTGCAATTGCTTTTCCGCTTCAGCAGTGCTGTGCGCTACCCCCACAATGTTTATATTGGGGTCAACAAATTCAAGAAGAATGCTTTTTAAGTTTCTACATGCTTCAATTTCATCATCAACGAGCAATACGCTCAGGGGAGTTTCCGGGTTAGCCATAGTTCGATCGGTACAGAATGCTATATAGCTACAATATAGGAAGGTATCTTTATAATTGCAAATTTCCGTACATCATTTATCCGGCCGTAAGTAAAGTATTTTACTCTATACTGGTTCCATATCAAAATAGTACCCGAAAGTGCTACTTGCAATATTGTTTAATGTAGGCCTCAGCTTCAGGGTTGTTCATGTTTTTAGCGATGCGGAAATTAAGGCATGCGGTATCTGCATTGTTGTTTTTAATTTCATACATACCGCGGTAAATATACCCCTGCGACCACATCGGGTCAAGGCTCACGGCCATTGAAATATCGTTGATTGCATCCTGGTATTTTTTCATTTCGCCATGCACTACGCTCCTGTTCACATATCCCATAATGTTATTCGGCATCAGCTTGATTTCAGTATTATAATCAGCAAGCGCACCTTCAAAATCGCCAGCCTTAAATTTACAGGTGCCGCGCAGGCTGTGAGCAATGTAAAAATCAGGACGTAATTTAATGGCTTCGCTGAAGCCATCGGCCGCTTCCTTAAATTTTCCATTCGCGTAAAGCGACCTTGCCCTGGCAAATACCGCCACAAAAAGGTCTTTCTTCAGTTCCACGGTTTTCTCAATATCTTTAAAATATCCCTTTTCGTCGCCTACTGCCTCATTTACACTGGCGCGGCTGTAATAAGCCATCGCATAGTCCGGCTTCAGCTTTATCGTTTTGGTAAAACATACGGCTGCATTCGGGAAATCGCCCATCATTTCATAGATACCACCTAACTCATAGTAGGCTTTCCAATAGTTACTGTCTGCCTTTACCGCAAGTTCATACTCTGCTTTTGACTTTGAAAGATCGTTGGTGAATAAAGATTCATTCCCCAGCCGGAAATGCTTATCAGCTTCGGTTTCGGTAGTTTTACCACAAGAAAATAAAGATACTACTACAACAGCCGGAAGCATATAAGAAAACAGTCGTTTCATTTTCAAAATTTTGAGAAAAGGTAAAGTGAATTCAACAATTTAACAACAACAACCTCAAAAAAAGGACAAATGGTGGTATGGGCAGCATTTTTATTGTTTTGCGGTTAAAATTGCTCTTGCCTATTGAGGGAAATCATCAACTAGTCCAAGCCTCTCGCTTATTCTTACTATTTGCAAGCGTCCCGCTTGCGAGCACCTACTTAATATGTTAGAAGCGAGACGCTTCAGCATGTCGGGACGAAGCGGGCGATTCGACCAGTGGACATTGGGACGATTCGACAGGCGAGTATTTTAATGATAATAGTCAACTGTTATTACTTCAAAACTCTCGCTGTAATAAATTTCTGCTCGAAACTTGGAGTACTCAATTAACCCATTGGCAGTATTAACTTTAAAATCTCCAACAATTGCCTCTACCAGATAGGGATAAACCAATAATCCTGTATATCCCTTAAGGAAACGAATAAACGATATAAATACCGGATCTGATTTTGAAAATATGCTCAACTTCTTAGAACTATCCATATCGCTATTCGAGGTAATTACTTCAGTGGCATCCGCTGAGAGACTATTAAGTTTGTATAAGTCATTCTTAACTTTATCCACATTAAAAAACCTCTCCAAATCACTAAAATCATTCATTTTACATTCTTTTTTTATCTCAAAAGCCCACCAGTCCAAGCCTCTCGCTGGGTCTTACTATTTGCAA
The DNA here is from genome assembly GCA_947447265.1 of Chitinophagaceae bacterium. GTDB lineage: Bacteria > Bacteroidota > Bacteroidia > Chitinophagales > Chitinophagaceae > Flavipsychrobacter. Next base: position 17,509 of record CANFKC010000020.1, on the reverse strand, counting down.
GCGTCCTGCTTGCGAGTACCCACTTTATAAGTACATACAGAAGCGAGACGCTTCGGCATATTAAGACGAAGAGTCTCGCTTCGACCTGTAATTTGAATTAGCTAATAATCATTAACATACGGTAAAACCCATCGTAAACTATCGGGAAAAGTATATCCGTAGTATTCAAAATCATACGGAGTTATTAACATAATATCAAAGTATCCGTACCATTCTTTTCGATATACCACAGGGAAAAAATGCCCCACTAATCCCTTTGAACCGTATCTTATTTGTCTTTTAAAACCACTGCTTTTTATGTGAACTCCATTCGCAAAATATTCAAAGTAAATTCCCGGTCCGGTATTACCCCTGCCTCCATTAGTATATGAAAGCACTCTCCCAATTGCCACGCTATGCTTACTTCTAATACTCTGTCCGTGATAGTATAATACAATAACAATAATAATAATTGTAGCAAAAAATGTAAATAATTTCAATAATGCATTGTTCATTTTTGCTGATTTACGATGGTATCAATCGGGACTTGCTCTGCCGGATGAATTACGTTCAAAATATCTAACATCTTTGCGGAATCCAGTTTCGCCGTTGTCGGTGTTCTCACCAACAATGGCGAAAAAACTTACTCTCCAATTTTCAGGAAATACCATCATTCAAATTTAGATCAAATCTCAGATCATATTCGTCGGTATTAATCAACAACATATTACCTTCTATTCTCCAATCATTCATTCTAGAAAAATCTTTAGAATCTAAAATTTGACCAAATCCATTAATCAGCTTATACTCTGCCTCCCCTAACAAAAGTAAATTGCCATTATCTATTAGGTAGAATCCAATAAAAGGAGTCAAAACATAAATCGACGCTTTCAATTCACAATTAGTAGATATTAAAAAAATATCACGCCCTGTCTGAAGTACGATCATTTCATATTCACTCCAGAACATGAAATTCAGCTTCTCTTCGGAATAATCACTATTAAATGATATCACAAACCGTTTTTCAGAAGTTAATGAATTGTAAACTACGTAGCTGTAATAAAAGTCGCCATTGTAAGTGTCCAAATTTAGCTTTTTTACTGTATCAAGCCTGTTAAGGTAGTCCGATTGCTCCCTAAATGTATACAGCGTAACTATGTCGATATAACTATTATTAAAAATATACTTCATCATGTTTTATTTTTGTGTTTCTTTCCTTTTTTTCTAATAAACTTATTGTTTCAAGTCTATAACCGCCAACTAGTCCTTGCATCTCGCTTGGTCTTAATATTTGCAAGCGTCCCGCTTGCGAGCACCCACTTTAGATGTTACAAACGGAAGTGAGACGCTTCGGCATATTTGGAGGAAGCGGGACGCTTCAACCAGTGATCAATCAAATTTATAACTATAAATTCACTTCGTGCCTTCAATAAATGCCATCGGCACCGTAAGTAAGCCCACCATGCCCAGTCAAAAGGGCATTAAGATTTTGCTCCGGGAGGCATGCTTGGCGTTTGTTGTATAAAGATAATTGTTCGCGGCATACCTAACCTAGGTCCAGAAAACCCCTTTCTTCATTTTTCTGCCTATTTTTCTTACTTTGGCTTCGGTTTTAACAACCTTGAGATCATGTCCCAAAAGAAAAAACAAGTACCGGGTGGTATGTCCCAACCACAGCTGGAAGAACGCAAACCGGATTCTATTACAGTCCCGGCGGCAAATACCGCATTAGCATTAGAAAGCCCCCTGTTAAAAAAGTTTTTCTTTGGCTCGATACTATTGATGCTGATCATATTTGTAACATCTGGTTACAATGTTGGTTTTCATACCGACGAGTCCGACATGAATAATTATGGCAAGGCAAATGTGGCCTATTACACGAGCGGAGGAAAAGACACAAGCTGCCTTGGCCTGCTTACTGACGACGACACCCGCATTGAAACAATTTTCAGATACTACGGCTCTGGCTTCGAGTACTTACCAGTAATTTTCAACAAACTGACCGGGTTAGACAAAGGAGCAAATGAATTCAATTCCCGCCATATTTTTATCAATATATTTGGCGTACTCGCATTATTGTTCAGTGGACTAATCGCAAAAAAACTAGGAGGTTGGCGTGCAGCGCTTTTTACTGTTTGGCTTATATTCTTAACACCAACAATTTTCGGTTTAACCCTCTTTGATTCCAAAGACATTCCGTTCTGTGCTGGATATACGGCAATGCTCTATCTTATCATAAACCTGCTTGAAGAGCTGCCTAACCCTACGTGGCGCACAACCCTGCTGTTAATGCTTGCATTTGCCTACACTATGAGTACCCGTGTAGCAGGGCTATTACTTATTCTAACGTTGGGCATGTTTATTGTGATATACGGAATTTCCAAAACAGGTATGTTCAAGTTAATACTGGGCAACATCAAACAAATTATTTTAAAACTCTCGATCATATTCTTCGGCGGGCTAATACTCGTTGTAATCACCTGGCCATTCCTACTGATGAACCCGGTGCACAATTTCTTCGAGGCCCTTTCCGTGGTTAAAAAATTCCCGATGATGATACCGCTCAATTTTGAAGGTATCTACATGAGTTCGCTCACTGTCCCAGCCTACTACCTGCCTAAGAGCATGCTCATCACCATACCTATTTTCGCAACACTGGCAATTCTTACCGGTATTCTCATCGCATTCCTCAAAAAAAAGGAATACGATTGGCGGATAACAACTCTGATTCTATTCACCAGCATATTTCCAATAGTTTACGCCATCGTATCAAACGTAGTTATATACACCTTGTGGAGGCATTTCCTCTTTATATACCCGGGCTTATGCATTATAGCCGGTATTGGGCTGAACCACATTTTCAGCAACCTGAAACAGCAGCGCTACAGGATTGCGTTAATTGTAGTTTGTGCCTTGGGCATGCTACGCCCTGTTATGTGGAGCGTCAACAACTTCCCTTATAACTATTGTTATTTTAATGAATTTGTGGGCGGCTATAAAAAGGCCTACTACGAGTACGAAACCGATTACTGGAAAATCACAATGAAGAACTGCCTTGAGTGGATGATGAAAAATGAACCAATAATGCAATCAAAAGATAGTATTACAGTTGGAACGGACATGCCCATGTTCGTACAATACTACCTGAAACACCATTATAAAGGTGCAAAGGTCAAGGTTGTGCTAAATGATGTGCCTACACGATACGGAGTACCCTGGACTTACTGTATATTCAGTAAACAATTTATAAATCCCGAGTATTTTGAAAAATTCTATCCGCCCAAAGGCTCAATATTCGCTGAAAAAATTGACGGATTAACGGAATGTGTTGTATTGAAAGATACAGCCAGGCTTGACCTGCTTGCCCGTAAGGCCTACGAATCGAGGAACTCCGTTGCTGCAGATTCCCTTCTTTCTCTTTACCTAACCAGAGATGCACCTGATAATGTCGGCCTGTTTGGCGTTATGGCTTTTATTAAAGCTCAGGTGAGGAAAAATGATGAAGCCTTTAAATATGCTTCACTTGGCCTTCAATATAACATATCGCCAATATCTAACTATTTTGCTGTAAGTGGAATCGGACTTGCGTATGCCAACCAGGGACAATACGACAAGGCAATTGAAAAGTTAAAAGAGGCGATTAATATTTTACCGGACAATGGTCTTGCAAACAATGTACTGAATGCTGTACTAAAAATAAAAGCAGAAAATCAGTCGGCAAATATCACTAATCAACAAAAGAAATAGGTTCCCCCAGAGTAATGGCGTTGAAACAATTTGGTTCGTGGGAGCATTTCTGGAAATGGTTCGATTACCTGGTTCAAGAACTTGAAACTTCAAACCAACAAGATACCGCGCAAAAACTGCGGGAAGCCAAAAGCCTGGTAAACGGACTGACGGATGGATGGTACGATTTTCTTAACGGATTTGAAATTACGCTATTAGCAGACGCTGATAAATTTAACGCTGAACAAGTTAAGCTTGCTGCTGCATTGATTTCTTTTCTCAAAGGTGTGTTAAATAGCCGATAGACTTTGTCGTTAAAAAAAATAGCTGCCACTTACTCCTGCACCTTCTTCCTCACCACTACCCATTCGCCGATGGTTACCGTGAATGGCATATTGCCGATCTTCACGACGGCCTTTTTGTCTTTCAGCTCAATGAGCGTACCTACCTGGTGGCTTACCTTACTACGGACCAGATCACCGATTTTAGGCTTTCCACCTACAAGGTCGTAACTCTTATCTGCCTTGCGGGCAGCAGAGGCATTAGTCTGAATTTGCTTTTTCCGGAAGAGGACATTTTCAGCAGCGTTGATCACCTCCTGCTTGTTTTCGCTCTTCTTCCAGTCTTGTATAATTTGCTTGAACTTACGCTCTGTATCTCTAAGATAATCAAGCTCTTCCTTCTTAATTTTATTTTGCAATATCAGCACTTCATGCTGCTGCTTTATCTTTTCTTTATCGGTAAGTATTTCGTAATTCTTCTTTAGCTTCTCGTTTTCCCGAATCAGTTTATCCAGCTCCTTTTCCTTATCGGTAAGGCGCACCGACTGCTGTTCGGTCTGGTGCAACATTTTATCAAGCTTAAAATGTTCGCGTTGGGTAAGCTGCCTTGCACGCTCAATAACAGGAGCAGGCAAGCCGCTACGTTGAGCAATTGCGAAGGTGTAAGAACTACCAGGCTTACCAATAGCCAACTGGTACAAGGGCTCGAGTCGCTGTTCGTCAAATGCCATGGCGCCATTAAAAATACCACGCACTTTGCCCGCCATTACTTTCAGGTTGAGGTAGTGTGTGGTAATAATGCCTAGCGCATTCTTCGAAGCCAGGTCTTCAACAATAGCCTCGGCAAAAGCGCCGCCGAGGTTGGGGTCTGAACCGCTACCTAATTCATCAATAAAGAAAAGTGTTTTGCCGTTGGCGAAACTCATGAAGTACTTCATATCGGCAAGGTGCGCACTGTAGGTACTTAATTCGTGCTCGATAGACTGCGTATCGCCAATCTGTACCATTACCTGCTTAAAAATACCTATTTCAGAATTCGGGTCGGCGGGAATCAACAAGCCTGCCTGAGCCATCAATTGCAATAAACCGACCGTTTTCATGGATACCGTTTTACCACCGGCATTCGGTCCGCTGATAATGAGTATACGGTTTGTTCTGTCGAGGGCAATATTTAATGGTATTGTAGGTTTGTTCTGCTGCTTATTGCGCAGCAGCAAAATAGGATGGTAAGCTTTTATTAATTGCAGCGATGGGTGCGGGCTCAACCTTGGTAGATTGGCATACATATCAACCGCCAGTAGCGCTTTGGCCCGTATGTAGTCAAATATGCCGCATAAATGATAGTAGCCTTCCAGCTTGGGGCCATGTATAGCCAGGTCTTTAGTTGCCTGAACAAGTATACGGTGTATTTCCCTACCCTCGGCGCGCTCTAGGGAAAACGACTCATTATTTAATTCTATCGTTTCTTCCGGCTCTATAAAAACCGTTTTCTGCGAATCGCTCTCGCCATGTATAATGCCCTTTACTATTCTTTTATATTCAGCTAAAACGGCGGCCGTTCTGCGACCATTGAAGAAGCCTTCACCGGTATCGCCCAGATAGCCTGCCTTGCCCAAACGTTTGAGCACCGTTTCAAATGTGCGACGAGCAGCATGGCGCACTTTCCCTAACTCTGACCTTATGGCCATTAATTCTTTAGAAGCAGTATCTTTTACAATTCCATGGTCATCAACAACAAAAGAAATACTCTCGGCAATCTGAGGTTCGTAGATAACTTTATCAACAATACCGAACAGCGTCGGAAAAAGGTCCCCCTGCTTTTTAAACCATAGCAGGATATCCTTCATGTTTAGCGCCAGTTGCCTGAAGGCCAGCAGTTGCTCGCCGGTAAGCACACCTCCCTCTGTTTGCAACAATTGCAATTCGCGATGCATATTGCGGGTAAAATCATTCGGAAAGTGATCTCCGCCCGTCATTATCATTTTAAATTCGTTCGTTTGCATCAATTCCCGCTGCATGTGGTTCAGGTTGATATGCAGGCGGATATTGTCTACACGTTCGTGTGCAGCCAAAGTGCGGCACTTGCTGTGTAGCAGGTCACAAACTTTATTAAATTCCAGCGATTCGGCCGCGGTGGCCGGGTATAATTGCATCATGTCGTTCCTCAGAGCGGCAAAGGTAGGATTTTTGCATCACCGCCGGCCAAAGCCGTAATAATGCGGCACACAGCAAATTTATAAGACGCTGTATTGGCCTGCAGATAATATTCAGATAACTTTCAGCATCAATATTTATACTATTTTAGCCGCATCGGCACGAGTACGTAGAGTACCAATTAGCCGGGCAAAATTCAAACCAAACATCATGAATAACTCAGGTAATAATTTCTTCCGGCATACTTTGTATACGGGTATAGTTTTAGGTGTGGTATGCATTATATACTACCTCTTAATTTACCTTACCAATCAAATGGCCAACCAATGGGTAGCGTGGATGCTTTTTCCATTCCTGTTCGTTATAAGCGCGGTAGCCGTATTTTACTTCCGGAAAAAGTATTCAGGCGGCTTTTTATCGTTTTCTAGAGGATTTAATTTAAGCTATCTGCCCTACCTCTACGGCTTTATTATGAATTCCGTTTTTCACTTGTTGTATATGCAACGCATCATGACCCCGGATTATGTAAACAAAATTATTGAGCAGACGACCACAAAACTTAAGGCGCAAGGGTTGAACCAAAAACAAATTGACGCCTCAGCAACAGTGACGCGTTTTTTCTTTGAACATCCGATGTGGGGAATAGGTATTTCATTGCTTTCCTTCGCACTGATGGGTGCAATTATCTCCGTTATTTTAGCTGCTGTTGCAAGGAAGGAGAATGAGAAAATTGCCTTTGAAGATATTTAATATTTCCCGGCAGGGTGAACACAAGTTTCAGATGCTATTTAGCATATCTGGCCTGCAACATGCCACCAATCACCTTGTCGATTGTTAAAGTAAATGTGTCTGCCGATACATCTGCCAGCTCCATCCAATACGTGCGTTCATTCGGCACCTGGTTAATAATAACTTCAGGAATAGTTGCATTGACCAGGTAGTAGATACTGATAACCTGTGAACTATCAAAGGCAGATTCCTGGAAAAAATCAGTCGTATAGAAGTGCTCCAGCACCTCTATATCTAGGCCCAACTCTTCCTTCCACTCCCTTTTCAGGCAATCGCGGGTTCCTTCACCCCAATCGAGTCCTCCACCGGGTAGCTTGTAAACAATTCTATCCCGAAAATGTTCTTCGTTAATGAGCAGCTTGCCATTTTGTATGCATATGCCGTAAACACGGATGTTAAAACGCTTCACCATTTTGCAAAGTGAAGATAATGGGAAATGGTGGAAAGAATTGAAAAAGTAGAAAATGCCCCAAAAATTTTATCGAAAACCAGCTTAATTGCAGCGACTTACCACTAACTTTTAACCTTTTTACACCAAAAAATCACATAAATTGCAGCTACGACAAGAACTATGAACAATTACGAGTGGCTGATATCGGGTTTAGACGCATTTATACGCAAATATTACGCTAATAAAGTTATACGTGGCACCCTGGTTTTCCTGAGTTGCCTGCTGTTTTACATACTTACCATGACGGTGAGTGAATATTACTTTTACCTGCCTGTATGGGCGCGCCTTACTATTGTTTCCACCTTTGTTGTGCTTGGGTTATCGGCTTTAGTAGCGTGGGTTATTATCCCGCTGACTAAAATGGCAAAACTGGGGAGCGTTATCTCGCATGAGCAGGCCGCCACCATTATTGGCGAACATTTCAATGAAGTAAGCGACAAGTTGCTGAACATACTCCAACTAAAGAAACAAAACGATACTACCGGCAGCCGCGAATTAGCCGAAGCCAGTATTGCCCAGAAAATAAGCCAGATTTCTGTGGTGCCTATGTCATCAGCTATCGACCTCTCAAAAAACAAAAAATACCTTCCGTACTTGTTGCCATTGCTGCTTATTGGTGTATTCTTGCTCGTGGCTGCACCTAATGTGTTTAAAGAGGGCTCAGCCCGCCTTTTGCAACCAACAAAGGCTTTTGAAAAGCCTGCGCCATTCCAGTTTACGGTAAAAAATGAATCACTTATAGCCATTCGCAACAGCGATTTCGTATTAAAAGTGGAGGTGCACGGCAGTATATTACCTGCTGACGTTTTTATTGATGCCGGTGGTGAAAAAGTACCCATGCAACCCTTAGAAAACCACAATTTCCAGTATACATTTAAAAATGTTACTTCTGAAGTCCACTTCCGCATCTTTGCGGCGGATTACTACTCTACTGAATATACTCTAAAAGTAGTGCAGAAGCCTGTACTTAAATCGTTTAAAGTGCAGCTTAACTACCCCGCTTATACGGGCAAAAAAAGCGAGGTTCGCTCCAGCCTAAGTGACATGACGGTGCCAGTGGGCACAACAGTTAACTGGTCATTCTTCACGGAACATACTGATGCAGCAACCATTCACTTTGGTTCGGGCAATGCTACCCCACTCGCAAATTCATCTTCCACCTACAGTTTCCAGTATCGTTTTATGAATGATACTGCGTATACCATTACGCTTAAAAATAACCAATCGACGGCAGCAGACAGTTTCCGATACCAGATGCAGGTGATACCCGACCAATACCCTGTTATACAACTGCAACAGGTAAGAGATTCCGTAACGGGCAAACAAATACTTATTACCGGCACTGCGGGCGATGACTACAGCGTTAGCCGTGCGTCGTTCAACTACGAAGTAACTGAAAACAATAAGGCAATTAATAAAAAGAGCCTGCCGCTTAAAATAGCCCCGGGTGCACTATGCGCTTTTGAACAATTCTTTGATGTAAGTACCCTTGACCTGCAACCCGGCCAGAAGGTATCGTTCTACATAGAGGCATGGGATAATGACGGAGTAAACGGAGCTAAATCATCGCGCAGCGAAGTGATGAGCTACCAGGCATTTGATGTCAAACAAATTGATTCTGCAATTAACGAAAATGCGCAGCAAATCAATTCCGGCTTGAGTAATAGCGCGCAAAAAACAAGGGAACTGCAAGGCGAGTATAAAGATATGCAGACGCGTATGCTGCAAAGCGACAACATGGACTGGGAGCAACAACAGAGCCTTCAGGAAATGATGAAGAAACAAATGGACCTCAAAAACCAGATTGAAAATACTAAGCAGAAATTTGAAGAACAGGTTCAGCAAAGCGAGCAAAAGAAATATAGCGAAGACGTAAAAGACAAGCAGAAAGAGCTGCAGAAACAAATGGACAACCTGCTGAACGCAGACCTGAAGGAACAGCTGAAAAAGCTACAGGAACTGATGAAGCAGCTGAACAAGGAGCAAGCCATGGATGCCATGAAGCAACTGGAACAGGAAAACAAACTGTTCAAGATGGATATGGAGCGCATGCAGGAGCAAATGAACAAGTTGGAGCAGGAAATGCGCATGGAAGACGTAGCCAATAAAATGGATGACCTGGCTAAAAAAGAAAAAGCATTGAACGCTGAAACCGATAAGGCTAAAAAGGATGCTGCCGAATTAGCAAAAGAACAGGAAAAACTTTCGAAAGAGCTTGACAAAGCACTAAAGGAAGACATGAAGGAAATTGATAAGCTAGCTGATAAGACCAAGAAGGAAGAAGGCCTTGAAGATGCGAAAAAGGCTGGCGAAGATGCCAAGAAGGAAATGGACGAAAGCAAAAAAGAGCTCGACCAGAAACAAAACAGCAAGGCCAGCAAACCTCAAAAAGACGCTGCAAAAAACCTGGAACAAATGGCCAATTCGCTACGCAAAGCGGCGGGCGGCATGGACCAGGAAGAAATTGACATTGACATAAAAGCTACGAGGCAGATACTGAGCAACCTCATCCGCCTGTCATTTGACCAGGAAGACCTTATGGGTGAAGTGAGGGGTACATCAACATCGAGCCAACAATTCATAACTAACCAGGAAGAACAAAACAGGCTGCATGCCAACTCTTATATGATACGCGATAGCTTATTCGCATTGAGTAAAAGAGTAATTAAGCTTGGGCCGAAGATCAATAAAATGACTACTGACCTGGAGCATTATCTTGCCCTTTCAGCCGACGCGATTGAGGCCCGTAATATAGGCGGGGCATTGGCTAACGAACAGTTTGTAATGACCAGTACCAACAATCTTGCGCTGATCCTGAACGAACTGCTATCGAACCTGATGCAAATGCAGATGGATGGCGCCGAAGGCTCCGGAAGTTGCAGTAAACCAGGTGGTAAAAAACCGAAACCTGGTGCGGGTCAGCAGCTTTCTGACATTATTACCGAGCAGGAGTCGCTTGGTAAATCAATGGGTAAAATGGGCAAGAAACCAGGCGAAAAGCCAGGTGATAAACCCGGCGACAAAGCAGGTGGCAACAAACCGGGCGATAAACCGGGTGGCGACAAAGGTGGAAAGAAACCCGGAGGAAAGAGCGAAGGTAAAGGCGAAGGTAACGGCAGTGGCGGCGGTGGCGGCAATGGCGAGAACGAAGGCGAAAACTCAGAATACGGAGATGCGGAACAACTGGCTCGTCTTGCTGACCAGCAGGCAGCTATACGCCGTAAAATACAGGAATTAGCCAGTTTAATGAACAGTAAAGGGCTAAATGGCAGCAGCAAGGAATTGCGCGAATTGGACCAAAAGATGGATAAAAACGAAACGGATATTGTGAATCGCCGTTTTACGCCAGAGATGATGCAGCGCCAGAAAGAAATACTTACCCGTTTGCTGGAAGCTGAAAAGACCATGCGCGAGCAGGAACAAGATGATAAGCGCAGTTCAAAAACTCCTGATGAAATAAGCAGGCCAATACCAGCCCAGTTACAGAAATATATAACCGACCAAAAGCAGCTACTGGAGCTCTACAAAACAGTGCCGCCACAATTGAAACCATACTATAAAAATATGGTGGAAGAGTATTTCCATATTATTGGCAATAAGTAGTGCTGTGCAGTTGTTTTTCAGCTGAAAAAGCGGGACGGTTCTCTACAAAGGACTCTCCCACTTTGTGGCTCAAGTTGGTTGTGAGGTTGCTTCACTGCGTTCGCAATGACCGTTTTTTTTATATGGGTAAAAGATAGCCCCACGAAACTAAGGGGTAACAAATCTGTTATTTCCGGGTGGACCCGCTTGTATTGAAGCCTGCCTTCCTCACAGGAAAGCTTCACAGCGTTTGCAATTACCATGTCTTTTTTATCGTGCAATTGCACATGTGCTTTACTGCTTCTATTCATTCTGGCATGATTTTTATGGCGTATATGATAGCGGCTGATTTACGGGGCTAACAATATTTTTCCTGAAAATCAGTTATAGTATTAAATAACCCTAAAAACCTATCCTATGTTTACGAGAACATTTTCTTACCAGACTTCCCTTTCAAAAGAAACATTAAAGAGCCGCCTTATCGGCAACCACGTCAACATTCATAACCTCGATTTTGAGGTGCTTGAAAAAGACGAATCATTGCGCATAGTGCCGCATGCAGAGCAACTCGACGAAATAAAAACGCTACCGATAACCTGGGTGGAACTCAATGAAAACGGTGGCCGAACAAAGGTAAAGATCACATCGCGCATGCGCAGGCTTGACATTGGCGGACCAATGCTGGTGCTTATTCTTTGCTGCCTGCTGCTTGCCGCGTCAGGCGTTTTGTTGTTGCTTAAAGAGCACCTGTTTAGCGGCATATTATTGGGCGCAAGCCTGCTTACCTTTATCATATTCCGACTAAGGCTGGAAAAGAGTTATTTTCATTGCATTCGCAAAATACAATCACATGTATTGAATGCTGGCTACTATGCATCTTAAGCCGATTTATTAAGCATATCAACACTTCAAAAATAAAATGAGTATTACGGCCTTTTCCGAGCTTTAACACTCACTTTATTAACTATCTATTTAAAATTATACGAAAAAAGCTCGAAATCGCCAAATATTTTTTCAAAAACAATTTCACACCATAAAATATTTGAAATCAGGTAAATAATTATTACCTTACATGTAAAACAAGATTTGCTAACCATCAACGACACAAGCCTATGTTTACAAGATCTTACTCCTACCAATCTTCGCTCAACCGGGAAGCGCTAAAAAGCAGGCTAATCGGGAGTCACGTCAAGATTCACAATCTTGATTTTGAGGTTACCGACGACAATCATGTATTGACCATTGTGCCACATGCCGAACAGATTGACGAAATTAAAACTTTACCCATCACTACTGTTTCCTTCGAAGAAGGCAGTGGATCTACCAAGGTAAAGATCATCGCAAAAATGCGCAAATTAGACCAGGGCGGACCAATGCTCATGATCATATTGGTTTTGCTGCTGCTGATTACCGGGACACTACTTTTTTTCGCGTTTAAAGATCATCTGTCTTCGTTTATCGTATTGGGAATCGGGGTGCTGATTTTCGCCATTTTTTGGGTTCGTATGGAAATGGGTTACTTCGATTATGTAAAAAAAGTTATCAGCTATGTAAAGAACACAGAAAAGCAAATGGTATAGCTTACAGCCAGCAGTTTACAGTCGGCAGTTGGCAATGGCAGTCAACTAGTTCTATAGCGAAAATAACAAGCTGTCTGCTTTCTCCTTTTATTATAAGTTTAGGAAAAATAAAAAAAGCATAACCGGCCACGTGCGGGTTATGCTTTTTTTTTATAACTGGTGCGTTTGCACCAACAAATAAGTTAATCGATATACTGTTGAAGGCTATCCATAGTTACTTCCCCGTTATATGACCTGATCAGTTTACGGTCGCGGTCATAAACATTTATTTGCGGCAGTGCACCATACTGGAAAATTTGCTTGATAAAGTCAGAGCTATCCAGGCCGACGGTCATTTGCGGATAGAAATCGCGGGTTTTATGATTCTTGACGAAATCAGGCAGGTAGGTCTTCATACTTGCGTTGGCAACCAATACAACGCGCGATTTCTTAAACATACCAATATTCTTTTTCAGCATTTCAGTCTCATCTTCGCAATGCCCGCAGGTCGGGTTAAACATCATCATAAACAGGTGACCATTGTTGTCCAAATCGTCATTACCTACGACCCTTGTAGCCGGCTTATAGCCCCACTTTTTAGCATTGCTTTTATTTATCTTTTTCAGTTCCCTGCCTTCATAAATTTTACTCAGGGTATCAAGCGTAACAAGCTTTAACCTGGGCATAGGCGCACCCGGCTCGTGATAGTCAATAGGAGTTTCTTTCGTTGGCTTCGCTGCTTCCTGTGCTGTGGCATTCATAAGGCCTAAAATAAAAACGGGCAATAATAACTTGCGTAACATAGAGCGCTTGTTTAATAAACTAATTGATAAAGGCTAAAAATAATAAAGTATAGGCAACTAACAGCCAATTCTAATTGATAAACCCTTTGAGGCTATCAATCGGCACATTTCCGGTGAAAGTTTTAAGAAGCTTTCTGCCGCTGCTGTATATATTTATTTGCGGCAAAGACTGATACAGGAACGTTTCTTTAATAAAATCGCTATCATCTAACCCTACAGGCATTTGAGGAAAGTCAAGTGTATGCAGCTTCTTCATAAAATTAGGCAGATAGGTAGCGAATTTTGGATTGGTCATCAAAACAAGCTTTGAATCTTTAAAAAGCCCGATATTTTTTTCAAAGAGCTCTGCCTGCGCTTCGCAATGCTCACACGTAGGGCTGAACATCATGATGAAGAGGTTGCCGGTATTGCTAATATCTTTCGCAGTTAAAATCCCCTTAACTATGGTTTCTCCATAATCATCGGTCTTCTTTTTCTTAGCTGTACCTTTGCCGGTAGCGGCGGTACTTAAAGCTGTATCCAGGGTTTTCATCCGAAAAAATGGCATTCCGGCACCCATAAGCGTATAGTCGACAGGCTGCACCTCGCCCTTACTCTGCTGGGCAAATGAGCCCACACCCGAAAAAATGAAAACTGCTAAAATGAATAAACGCCTCATAAGGCTGCTAATTTAGTGAAATGAACTTTAACGAAATGCAAATTTCACATACAATCATCCGATATGCATACTGCATTAAAGACTTATCACAACATTAACATAGGAATTTATAAATTTGCCGTTTCACTTTCAAGCTTAAAGAGTAACAATGGCATTATTAGGTAATCTGATAGCTCGCTCATTACAACTTCGTAAAAAATTCCATCTACCGGTAGCTACTCCCGAAACCTACCAAAAATATACCCTACGCCAGTTACTGGACAGGGGTCAGTATACAAGTTTCGGCAAGCATTATGGCTTTGCTTCAAATATGCTGAGCAGTAAGGTAGACCTGGTAAGTGCATTCAGAGAAACAGTGCCGGTGCATACTTATGATGAGATGTATAACCAATGGTGGTACAGGTGTCAGGAAGGTGAAGAAAACGTTTGCTGGCCGGGAAAGGTAAAATACTTCGCATTAAGTTCAGGCACATCAGAAACAGCAAGTAAGCATATACCTGTTACGCAGGATATGATCCGTTCCATAAAAAAGGTTGGTTTCAAGCAGCTATACAGCATGGCCAACTACAAGATACCACCGGTAGCCTTTGAAAAAGGGATATTGATGCTGGGTGGCACTACTTCACTGTTTGAGAAGGGTGAATATTACGAAGGTGATATGAGCGGCATCAGTGCTAAGAATATGCCTCGCTGGATGTCGTCATTACTCTATAAACCCGGCAAAAAAATATCGAAACGTCCGAAATGGGAAGACAGGATAAGGCTGATAGTGCTCAATGCGAAAAACTGGGACGTAGGTATTGTTTGCGGTGTACCCGCCTGGGTGCAGATAGTGCTGGAGCGCGTGGTGAAACACCATAATGTAAAAAGCATACATGAAATATGGCCTAACCTGAGTGTTTATATACATGGCGGCGTATCTATGGAGCCATACAAGGAAAGCTTCAAAAAAATGTTTGGCAAGAAGGTTACCTACATTGAAACCTATATGGCCAGCGAGGGTTCTTTCGGCTTCCAGGCAAGGCCCGGGGCCGGCATAAAGCTCGTGCTCAATGCCAATATATTTTTCGAATTTATACCCTTTACTGCCGATAATTTTGACGAAGACGGAAACGTTAAGCCTAAGCCTTCTACTGTATTAGTGCATGAAGTAAAGGAAGATGTAGAATATGCAGTGTTACTGAGCACCTGTTCAGGCGCATGGCGCTACCTTATTGGCGACGTAATAAAGTTTACCAATGCCAAAGAATATGAGATAGCTATCATTGGCCGTACCAAGCAGTTCTTAAGCATGTGTGGAGAGCATTTGTCGGTGGACAATATGAATAAGGCAATTGATGTAGTTTCAAAAGAACTGGGTATTACCATCAGGGAGTTCACCGTTACCGGTTTTAATGAAGGCAATCGTTTTGCCCACAAATGGTATATAGGTTGCGACGACGAACAGGCCAATGCGGAAACGGTTGCTCAGCTGCTCGATGAAACGCTTTGCAAACTCAACGACGATTACGAAGTAGAACGCACATCTGCATTGCAAGAGGTTTATGTAGAAATATTGCCGAGCAAAACTTTCATTAATTACCTGCGTGCGAAAGGCAAGTATGGCGCCATGAATAAATTTCCGCGCGTATTGAAGGGAGCACAAATGAAAGATTGGGTTGACTATGTTGAAGAAACAGAACTGGCAGCAAAATAACGAAGTTTAAGAATACATATTTATCAATGGGTCAGGTTAACGCCTGGCCCATTTTATTTTACGGAGAGTAGAATTATTTTCTAATAGGAGGTAGCGTTGTTTTCAAAGCATCACATTTGTAATTAAAATTTACGAAAAACGACCTAAAAAAATGCCTGAAAAAATTATTCCGTTAGCAGTACCCAATTCCCGGCTAATGTTTAACTTTACCGCAAGAACATTTAAAATCTAACTCGCAACATGGCTATTAAAATAACTGACGAATGTATCAATTGCGGCGCATGTGAACCAGAATGCCCGAATAATGCTATTTACGAAGGCGGTACCGAATGGGCTATTGCCGATGGTACATCTGTAAAAGGGGCTTACACCCTTATGGACGGCAGCACTACCGATGCTGACGCTCCGCATGAGCCATTAGCAGTCGATGTATATTACATCACCGCTAACAAATGCACAGAGTGCCAGGGTTTTCATGACGAACCACAGTGTGCTGCGGTTTGCCCGGTTGACTGCTGCGTATCTGATGAGCAATATGTTGAAACTGTAGAGCAACTGCTCGCTAAAAAAGAAAAATTACACCTTAACTAAGGTTGGACAAATACATTTTACTTCACCCCAATCAGCCTACGAGGCAGGTTGGGGTGATTTGCTTACAGGAGCCCGAAAGCGAAAAGTTATTATGCCTGGTAGGCACAAATACCACCCATGAACTCTAATTTTGCAGGTTCAATAGTATTACGACTTACGACTTACGACTTACGACTTACGACTTACGACTTACGACTTACGACTTACGACTTACGACTTAAAACGATAACATGAAAGTAATTGCTCTAATACCTGCTCGCCTAGGTGCTACCCGCTTCCCTTCAAAACTACTTGCACCTATCAGGGGCAAAAGCGTTATCAGGCGCACCTACGAATCAGCTAAAAAAACCGGGCTGTTCGATGAAGTGATCGTAGTTACCGATAGCGATGAAATAATGCAGGAGATCATGCAGCATAGCGGCCAGGCAGTGAAGAGCAAGGGGGTTTATGAAAGCGGAACGGATCGCATTGCTGAGGTAGCCGAATTTATGGAAGCCGATGTTTTTGTAAATGTACAGGGCGACGAACCATTTGTGCAAAAAGAGCCTCTGGCCCAATTACTGGAACTTTTTAATGGCACTGAAGGAGAAAAAGTACAGGTAGCATCGCTCGTGCAGCAATTGACAGACCCCAACCTGGTTGTAGACGCTAACTTTGTAAAAGTTGCCCTTTCCCTTAACAATAACGCAATATTCTTTTCGCGTAGTGTAATACCCTACCCCCGCAATGTTGAAATTGCAATTCCTTACTATGAACATATTGGTGTTTACGCCTTCCGCAAGCAAGCTCTGATGGACTTTACCCGTTGGCCGATGACACCGCTGGAAGCCGCAGAAAAAATAGAATGTCTCCGCTTCCTGGAACATGACACCCCTATCCGCATGGCCATAACGCAATACATGGGCGTAGAAATTGATACTCCCGAGGATATTGTGCGTGCCGAGCAGCTTATGGAAAGCAACGGCTGGGAATAAAAAATACCCTGTAACCAAAGTATTGAATTATTTTTTACGTCTATATTGTTGCAGGTATACCAAACCTGCAACACACTCATGCCTATGAAAAAAGCACTACTTTTCCTTGTTCTTATTTTTAACCCAGATTACGCATTAGACAAAATAAAAGGATACTCAAATTCTTTTGAGTAATTCCATAAGCCGGAGAACCAGGCTCGTCTTTTTTTGCTTAATGCAATTTTGAGGACAAGTTTTCCGTTGATTTTTTCAAAATAAGCACCTAT